>JBDSSQ010000036.1:0-84420 GCA_039928695.1 Pseudolysinimonas sp.
CTGCTAACATCTCAAGGTTGCCGTCCAACGGCCGCGGATAAAGAGAGCCGCTCCATTCGGGAGCCGGCGCCGCGCAGCAAGAAGAGAGGGGATCCCATCTATGGCACTCGAACAAGACGTCAAGAAGGCGATCATCGACGAGTACGCTACCCATCCCGGTGACACGGGTTCCCCTGAAGTGCAGGTCGCAATGCTGACCCGCCGCATCAAGGACCTCACCGAGCACCTGAAGGAGCACAAGCACGACCACCACTCACGTCGTGGTCTGCTGCTCCTCGTCGGGCAGCGTCGTCGTCTGCTGGGCTACCTCCAGGACATCGATATCGCGCGCTACCGCACGCTGATCGAACGCCTGGGGCTGCGCCGGTAGGCGATCTCAGGATGCCGGACAGTGCCTTCGGGCACCGCCGGCACTGAGTCCCGCTGACAACGCGAACTCTTGAGAACGGGCCGTCATCCTTCGGGGTGGCGGCCCGTTCTTTTTGAAGGAAGAAACGCAACTAACACGGCATCCGCTCGAGAGCAGTCACGGCTTGCGCCTGCAGGGCGGCGGCAGTGGTGCCGTGCCGAGGGTCAGGTCGTCGAACGCCAAGAAATTCGGGCCCCTCAGCAGGCAGATGACCGCACCTCGATGGATTCGGGCGCCCCGCCGGGACCTTGGGCTCTGGGGCTCGCCCACCACTCGGGTCAGGGTGGGGCCATGAACGAACACCGCACGTCACGCATCGTGCTGCTCGTGCTCGCCGCCTTCATGGCGGCGAGTGCCCTCGCTGGCGGAGTCGCCCTGGTTGTCGGCTCGGTCTCTCCGTCGCTCGCTCTCGGCATCCCGGTGTCGTATCTGGAGGGCTCGCCATTCAGTTCCTACCTGGTGCCCGGCGTGATTCTTGCGGTCGTGCTCGGCGGGGTGAACGTCTGGGCGTTCGTGCTGCTGCTGCGGCGGCATCCATTCGCCGTGTTCGCCAGTGCGATCGCCGCCTTCGACGGACTGATCTGGATCGCGGTCGAACTGGTGTGGGTGCCGTTCAGCGTGCTGCATGCGATCTACTTCACCGTGCCTCTGGCGCAGGCCGGCTTCGTGATGCTCGCGCTCGGGCTCGCCGGGCGGCGGCCTCGCTCGGTCTGACGCGCTTTCGAGTTCGGCGCACCGACAAACGCGGCAGGACGTTCGGCACTGCCCCGGCTTTCTCGCCCGCTCGATACTCGGGGTATGGATGGCGAATGCCCTGGGGGGCGGCAGCCGTTCAGGCATCGTCACCAAGCTCGGCGCCGGTGCAGCCCGATTACCCAAGGGGGAACCTCTCATGCGTAAGCCAACAGCCCGTACCCGGCGACTTGCCACACTGATCGTCGGACCGACCGCGATTCTGATGGCGGGATTGCTTGTCTGGCAAGGATCCAGCGCCGCGTTCACGGCATCCACTCGCAACACCGGCAACAACTGGGAGACCGGCTCGGTGCTGCTCTCGGACGACGACCTCGGCGCCGCGGCGTTCCGCGTCGCGGGGGTCACCCCGGGACAGACCGGTTCGAAGTGCCTGGTCGTGACGTCTGAGTCGACGGTTCCCGGAGAGGTCCGGGTCTTCCTGGACACGCTCGGAGCTGAAGGTCTCGAGAACAACATCACCGTCTCACTCCAGATCGGTACCGGGGGCAGCTTCGCGGATTGCACCGGATTCGTGCCGACCACCACATTGCCGGCCCTGTCGCTGGCCACGATCGACGCCGGGATCAACGACTACGCGACCGGTGTTCTGCCGTGGGTCACCACGGGAACCGCGGGTGAGACGAAGTCATACAGGGCGACCTGGACCTTCGACGTCACAGGTCTGACGCAGACCCAAATTGACGCCCTGCAAGGCAAGTCGGCCAGCGCCGACGTGGTCTGGGAGCTGCAGTCCTTCTAGCCGCAGCGGCATGAGAGATCAGACCGATGACAGAGGCCCCGACTCAGGACCTCCAGACTCGTCGCGCAGTCGCGGCGAGCTGGGGGCTCTTGGTCGTGCGCCTTCTGGCACGCGGGTATCTGGTCTTTCTGGTGGCCCTCGCAGCCTGCGCAACAGTTCCGATGGCGTTCGGCCTCACGGCGACCGTGGTGCAGAGCGGGTCGATGATGCCGCACATCGGCGTCGGAGATGTCGTGCTCTCTCGACCTCTGCCCGCGAACGCGGCGACCCCGCTCGGGCGGGTGGTGACCTTTCCGGCGCCGACGGGTTCGGCGGCGCCGGGCATTCGTCTGCATCGCATCATCGGAACGAATTCCGACGGCAGTCTGATCACGGCGGGTGACGCCAACCGCGACGCGGACTCCGCGCCCCTGGCCCGTGCCGACATCATTGCGGTGGGATGCCTTCTCGTCCCCTGGATCGGGTTGCCGACCTTCTGGCTGCAGCACGGACTTCTTCTTCCGTTGCTCGGGTGGCTTGCTGTCACCCTGCTGGCGCTGATCATCGAGTTCCTGGCGTCGAGAACGGAGACCAAGGAACGCCGCGAGACCCGCCCGGTGCCGGTCGGCCGCTCGCGCAGGCACCTTCCGGTCTGGGTGCGGAGCATCGGAGCCGAGAGCGCGCTGTCGATCGTGGCGCTCATTCTCTGCGCGATCATGGTCGCCCTGGCGCCGATCACGCCGACGGTCAGCTCGGCGTTCACGGCGACCACCGTCAACGCCGCGAGCAACTGGGTTGCCGCGATTCCGGCCGTTGCGTCGCGGCTCGCGTTCACGACGAACCCCTCCAACTCGACCGGAGGTGTTGCGTTCGCTGGTCAGCCGAGGGTCGCCATCCAGACCTCCACCGGCGGATCGACCACCAGCACCGCTGCCGTGACCCTCGCGATCACGTCGCCCGGGGGTGCAACGCTCGACTGCACAGCCAACCCGGTCACCGCCGTCGCCGGGACCGCACAGTTCGCCGGCTGCGAGATCGACAAGGCGGGTACTTACAGCCTGACGGCGACGTCGCCCAGCCTTGCTTCGGCGACCAGCGCCACCTTCACCGTGACCGTCGGCCCGGCGAACAAACTGGTCTTCACATCGATCCCCGGCAACACCGCCCGCAACACGGTCTTCACCAAGCAGCCGGTGGTGGTTGTGCAGGATGCCGGCGGCAACACCGTCACCAGTAGCGCGATTTCGATCACCCTCTCGATCGTCAGTGGCTCGTTGGTCTGCACCGCCAACCCGAAGACGGCAGTAGCAGGCGTCGCCACCTTCTCGGGCTGTCGCATCAACCAGGTGGGCAACTATGCGTTTACCGCGACCTCGGGATCCTTGAGCGGAGTCAGCCCCACCTTCTTCATCTTCTCGATCGCCAGCAAGCTGACCTTCATCAGTTCACCGTCGTCATCGACGAGCAGCACCGCGTTCGGGGTCCAACCGGTCGTTGCCATTCAGGACGGAACCGGCGACACCACGTCGGGGACGAACTCGATCACGCTGACGATCACGACCGCGGCCGGTGCGACCTTGACCTGCGGCGCGAATCCCGTGTCGGCGGTCAACGGAACGGCGGCATTCAGCGGATGCGCCATCGACAAGGCGGGTACGTACACCCTCAGGGCGAGCGCGAGCAGCCTCACCTCGGCAACAAGCGTCAGCTTCACGATCAGCGTGGGCGCACCCTCGCGCCTGAGTTTCACGGCCTCGCCGTCCAATTCGGTCAGCTCGACGGCGTTCGCCACCCAGCCGGTGGTCAAGGTGCTTGACACCTTCGGAAACGTCACGACCAGCACCGCGTCGGTCACGCTGGCGATCACCACGCCGGGCGGTGCCACGCTGACCTGCACGAGCAACCCGAAAGCCGCGGTCGCGGGCGTTGCGACCTTCGCGGGATGCCGCATCGATCGGGCCGGTTCGTACACCCTCACGGCGAGCGCTTCGGGCTTGACCTCGGCGGCCAGCTCCACCTTCACCATTTCGGCGGGCGCCGCCGCGCGAGTGGTGTTCACCACCTCGCCGGGTGCGTCGGTGCACCAGGTGGCGTTCCCGAAACAACCCGTCGTCGCGATCCAGGACGCGGCAGGCAACGTCGTGTCGACGTCGGTGTTCGTCACTCTGACCATCACCGCGCCGACGGGCGGGGCGGTTCTGACGTGCACGCTGAACCCGGTGCTCACCAGCGCCGGCGTCGGAACCTTCTCGGGTTGTCGAATCGATCGTGCGGGCACCTATACGGTGACGGCGAGTTCGTCGTCTCTCACCTCCGGAGTCAGTTCGAGCTTCGTTGTCTCGTAGGTCTCGTGACGCCGGGACCTTCGACCCTGTCAGACCGGTCTGTCTGCGCCCATGATGTGCGCAGTTGGATTCAACGTCAGGTGGACATGGCGGCCCGGAGCTGAGACCGGACGGCGTTCTCCACATCCGAGTCGGGGGGCTCGGAACCGGGGTTGAGAGCCGCCGTGGACCGTGGGGCGCCGCGGCGGCCTCAGCTGCCCAAGGAGACCCGCCTCGATTCTCGATCCGCACACGCACACGCACACGCGAAGCGGTTAGCCTCGAATCGTGACTCCGGAGCGGCTGCAGACTCTCGCCCTGCTGCGCCGCGCCCGCGATCGCATGGACCGCGACTACGCGCAGCCGCTCGACGTGCCGGCCATGGCATCCACTGCTCTGATGTCGGCCGCCCACTTCTCGCGCCAGTTCAAGGCGGCGTACGGCGAGACGCCATACGGCTACCTGATGACCCGGCGGATCGAGCGGGCCATGACCCTGCTGCGCAACGGGATGTCGGTGACCGACGCCTGCATGGCGGTCGGCTGTACGTCGCTTGGCTCGTTCAGCTCGCGGTTCAGCGAGCTGGTGGGGGAGTCGCCGAGCTCGTACCGCTCGCGTGAGCACGACGCGCTGGAGGCGATGCCGGCTTGCATCGCGAAGATCCTGGGGCGGCCGCAGCCGCTCCTCGTCAGAAGGGAACAACTCGCATGAGTGGCGCCACCCCGTATTTCCAGTTTCCCGGTACCGCACGGGAGGCCCTCAGTCGCTACCACGAGCTTTTCGGCGGTGAACTGAAGACCTGGACCTATGCGGATTTCGGCCGCACAGACGGCCCGGCCGACGCGATCGCCCACGGCACTCTCGACGGCCCGATCTCGGTCTACGGAGCAGACGCCGCCGAGGGCGAAGACTCGTTCACCAGCACCGGGTTCTTCCTCTCGGTGCTCGGCGGAGGGGATGCCGAGACCTCGCACCGCTGGTTCGACGCGTTGAGCGAAGGAGGCACGGTGCTCGACCCGCTCCAGATGCGCGAGTGGGGAGCGTCAGACGGGCAGGTGCGAGATCGCTTCGGCGTGACCTGGCTGATCGGGTACGAGCCGCCGGCCGCCTGAGGCATCGGCATCGGCATCGGCACCGGCACCGGCATGATGGATCCGTGCGCGACTTCGATCCGATAGCGGGGCTTCTCGAGTGGCTGTCGCGAGATCCTGACGCCGACGCCTTGATCGGCGCCGACGCGAGCTTGACGGTCGCCGAGTTCTGGGACTCGGCGGTTCGGTTCGCCCAACTTCTCCGGGAGGAGGGGATCGGGCAGGGCGTGGCGGTCGCGGTCGCGGTTCCGCCCGTGCTTCAGCCGGTGTTCGCGCTAGCCATCTGGATTCTCGGTGCGATCGGTGCGGTTGCTCCGGCGGCAGCGGGCGACGAGCTGGCGCCCGTTCTGAACCGGCTGGTGACGGGGTCGGCGCGGCCCGGATTCCCGGCCGAGCGGCAGACCATCGTGGACGCCGGGTGGCTCGCCCGGGCCGGCGCGCTGCCTGCCGCGGAGTTCATCCCGGCTGCCCGTGCCCGCGACGAGATCGTGCGGCTGGTCTTCTCGAGCGGCACGACCGGGGCACCGAAGGCGATCCCGTTCACCGTCGACGAGATCCGCGAACGCGTCGAGCGCGGGCGCGGTTTCTGGATGCATCCGCGTCCATTCCTCTCCATCCTCGGCCTGGGCACGGTGAGTGGGTCCGCGACCTTCTTCTCCGACCTGGATGAGGGATCGCCCCACCTGGTCCCCGGCACCGCCGATGAGAACGTGCGGCTGCTTGCCGCGACCGGTGCCGGGGCAATTCACGCGTCGCCGGTTCAGCTGTCCGAGTTGCTGACGACGGCGCGGCAGCGGCGCGAATCGCTGCCGCAGCTGCAGTTCATCCAGTCTGCGGGTAGCCCGCTTCCCGATGAACTGGCCCGCACGCTCGGCGAGTACTTCGGCGCGCAGGTCGAGATCATCTACGGCTCAACCGAGGTGGGTGGGATCACGATCCGGCGCGGTCCGGCGCTCGTACCGGGCGACGTCGGCGAGATTCAGCCGTTCGCGACCGTTGAGGTGCTGGATGACGCGGGCCGGCCGCGCACCGATGGTGCTGAGGGACTGATCCGCATCCGGCGTCCGAATCAGGCGAATCAGGCGTTCCGCGGCGGGGCAGGGGAGCAGGAGGCGTTCCGCGACGGGTGGTTCATGCCCGGGGACATCGGGCGGGTCGTCGCGGGTCGACTTGTGCTTCGCGGCAGGCGCGACGACCTCATCAATGCTGCCGGCATCAAGGTCGACCCGGAACGGATCGAACAGCGTGCGTTGCGGCATCCCGGGGTCATCGACGCGGTCGCCGTCGGTGTCGAGGATGCCAGGGGAGTAGCCGCGGTGGCTCTTGAGGTGGTGGCCGATCAGTCGGTCGATCTCGGCGAGCTGCGAGCTGCTTTGCGGGCCGACCTCGGCGACGCCGCCCCGCGGGTTCTGGAGCGCATCGATGTCGTGCCGCGCACCGAGAATGGCAAGGTGCGGCGTGCCGAGGTCGCGGCGCAACTGCGCGAGCGGCTCGGTCGCGGGTGGGAGTTGTAGAAACCTCGACGGCTGATACCCTCTGACCTGTAACCCATCCTCAAATGGGCTGAGACTTTGTGAAGGAGTGCCTCGTGAGCGCTCGTCGTGTGGCTGGTGCCGTTGCGGCCTTTGGCATGGTCGGCGCGGGAGCCGTTGGGCTCGCCGCGGGCGGCGCTGCAGCGCCCGCCCAGGCCTTCACCGGGTCGTGCGGCACGTCGGTGCCCGCTGCGACCTTGATCGCCGATGGCGTGTGCGAAGTCCGAATTGCCGCGACCGGCCCCTTCGGCTTCACGCCTCCGAGCGGGATCACCAAGCTCGCGGCCGTTCTGGTCGGTGGCGGGGGTGGGGCGGGACTCGATGTGTCTGCAAGCTCCTCCTACGCAGGCAACGGCGGACATGTGGTCTATATCGACAGCCTTCCTCTCGGCGGCCCGCTAGCCGGAACCGTCGGTGCGGGCGGCGCGGCCTCTCAGAACACCTCCGTGGCTAATGGCGCCCCCTCAGACGGAGGCCCCACGCTAGTGGGAGCCACTCCCGCGGCTGGCGGATTCGCCGCAAATAACGGTCAGGCGAACTGCGTCACCGCGAACTGGGACTATTGGTTCGGCAACGGCGCAAACACGGGCGGTGACAGCGCTTCGTGCCTTCCCGGCGTCGGCTTTACGCTTTCCCAGTTGAGCGGGGTCGACACCACCCTCTTCCCTGGCTCGTTGGATGGCACAGACGTGTACGGCAACGGGGGCCCCGCGGGTGCGACCGATCCCGGCCTGGTCAACCCGGTCCGGGGCAGCGGCGGATCGGTCAGCGATACGCTCGCGGCACCTGGCTCCGACGGTCTCGTCATCTTCCGGTTCGCGGCTGCACCTACTCTTGCCGCAACGGGCTCCGCGGTCTCCTGGACCGTTCCCGGCATCTCCGCCGCGATGGTCGCGGCGGGCGCCCTGCTGCTCGCGCTGCGTCGTCGTCGCCCCGCTCAGCACTGAGCGAGGCTACTGAGCAGGATTCGAGAAGCCTCGCGCTGCATCCGGTCTCTAGCCTTGTCGTCATGACGCTTTCACTGCAGTACACGCACATCACCGTCAACGACGTCGACGAGTCGGTCGCGTTCTACCGCGACGCGCTCGGCCTCGACGTGCTCATGGATGTCAGCAACGGCGGCCACCGCTGGCTGACGTTCGGCACCGAGAGCCAGCCGGGTCTCGGCATCGTGTTGAGCGATCCGCACGCCGGACGCAGCAAGGCCGATGGTGACGCCCTGCAAGAGCTGCTCGCCAAGGGCGTGCTGCCGAACATCGTGTTCGCCAGCGACGACGTGGATGCCGCGTTCGAGCGCGTGCGCGCCACCGGCGCCGAGGTGCTGCAAGAGCCGATGGATCCCGGCTACGGCACGAAAGACTGCGCCTTCCGCGACCCCTCTGGCAACATGGTGCGCATCTCGCAGGCGTAAAGTCGAAGCATGCGCGGCGGAACGATCTGGACAGTTCTCGGAGTCATCGCGGCGGTCGTCATCGCCTGGTTCCTGGTGAACGCGCTTCTGACCCTCGTGTGGCTCATTGCGAAACTGGTGATCGTGGCAGTGGTCGCCGTGATCGTGTTCTTCGCGCTGCGTGCGGTCTTCTCGCGACCGAGCGCCTAGCTCTCGATCCCGTCCTAGTGCACCCTGGCGAACTTCGGGTCGTCGATGTCTTTGAGCCACCAGGTCGGCAGGACGTCACTGAGCCACCATCCGACGTGGCCCGCGACGAACCAGACCGCGAGTCCTGCGGCCAGGCCGGCGCCGAACCCGGGTGGTTCGGCGACCAGGGCGTGGCCGTGGCTCGTCGCGACCAACCAGAGGACGAAGGTGGCGGCGCCGATTCCCGCGACCCCCACCACGACGCTGAGAATTGCCCAGGCCACCAGTCCAAGGATGCGTTTCCAGTCGACGGTGATTCCACCAATCCACCCCCAGGTCAGGGTGGCGAACACCACGGCGGCGGCGAGGCCCGCTTCGTGGACGGGAACGTGCAGCCACGATGCCGCGTGGAGCAAGCCCGCGGGCAGAGCGCTCACGCGGTCGATCCACCACTGTGGATCGAACAGGACGAACGCGGCCAGACCCGTGAGGATGGTCCAGACGACGGTCGATGCGAGGAAGCTCGCTCCCTCGAGCCGGCCCGCGACCTTCGAGGCGGCGAGCGAGCAGACGGCAGCGGCGAGGCACAGGTAGACCAGCACCGCATCCACCGGCAATCCCTTGCAATCGTGGTGGATGGCGAAGCCCAGTGCCGTGCCACTTATTGCCAGCAGGAGAAGCGACTTCAGGAACGCCCTCACGGCTCGAGCCCCCAGCACGCTGCGAAGCTGATCGCTCCGTGCTCGCAGTCGCAGAATTCGCAGCCAGATCCTTGCCGTGCTCCAGGTGCCCAGCACGACCAGCAGTGCCGCGAGCGCGGTGAGAATCCACTCGCCCCAGCTGGCATGGAGTTCAGACGTGGCGGTCGGATCGCCGACGAACCGGAGCAGGGCGAACAGAGCGGTCACCACGAACCCGACCCGGACCGTGGCGAACGCCAGGGGAGCGAAGATGAGAATCGGAGGCAGCAGCAGCGTGGTCGCGATCCAAACCGGAACGGACTGACCGCTTCGCACGGCGCGCACGGCGAGTCGAGAGGCTCGCGACGCCACGGACACCAGGTAGGACGGCCGTAGCTGTGCCAAGGTGTGCGCGCCAGCCGAATGGCGAGCAGCGATGGTGGCTGCGGCCGCGATCTCTGGCTCGGTCAAGCGCGAGGTCGCCCCGGATGGCGGGGCGGGCACCGCCACCCCCTCGGGGTAGGGCCGACGCTTATCACCCGAGACGTTCATCTGGAGCAGGGCGAGCCGCTGAGCGGCGTTGCGCAGCGGACCAGTGCTCACGGGGCTGCTGGCCGGAAGCAGCGCGAGGGTGTCGACGATCCCGGCCGAGGCGTCGAGGCGACCCCACCACCAGTCGTTGTTGCGCCAGGCGCGAGAGAAGAAGGCGCCGAAGTTGCCGAGAGTCGAGCCCGCCAGCTTGGCTCCCGGGTCAAGGCGCTGGGGGAGGTTGCGCTGTTTCGCCTCCTGACCGAATCGCCCCCGGGGAAGGCTGAGCCAGCGCTCGACAACCGAAGCCCGCTGGGCGACGACCAGCGGGCCGAAATCGGAGTCCAGACCGGACTCCTGAGCGGCCGTGATCTTGCCGTACTGCTCCAGATCGAAGGGGTCTGGCACCCCAGACGGCGTCGCAAAGGGAGCGAACGACTCGACACCCCAGCTTTCCGGGAAGAACGCCCAGATAACCGGATGCCCCTGCAGTTCGGCGACCTTGTTCCACCGGGTCTGGAGTCGGGTGCGCAGGTTGCGCAGGGTCGCCCAGAGTGCCGCCCGCTCTGGCTCGACCTGAGACTCGATGGTCAGCCACAGGGCGACCACCGTCGCGGGGTCGAACGGGGGAAGGTTGCCATCGCTGGGGCGGGAGACATTCAGCAACGTGCGGATGTGCCGGTCACGCAACTGGCGTGCGGTGATGGCAGCGCGGTGGATGTCGCGGCGCAAATCTGCCCGGAGATCCGCGTCAGCAATGACCCCGGCCCGATCCGATCCGAAGGCGCGTTGTTCGATGGCTCGCATCCAGTCGAGCGCGCACAGGCTCGCGTCGCGCAGCGCCTGGCTTCCACTGGCGATCGTGGCAAGAGTTGTCACGGCGGCGACGCTCGGGTCGTACGCCGCGATGAAGGCTTCGTTCAACCGGCGCGACTGCGCGGGATCGATCGATTCCCACCACGATCGCGTCGGCAGATCCGTGGTCAATTGCCAGAGGTCGGGGTTGCTCAACGAGCGCTGGACGAGGAGTGCGTCGGTCTCGGCCCGGTAGGTCGCGTACCCGAACGAGAGGGCCGCCGCGTCGGTCTCATCGGGCGCCCTCTGCGCCAGGAGGTCGGCGTAGGCGATGGCACGGTTGCGAGCGACGAGCGAGGTGGCGAGCAGATCCTCCAACTGATCGGTTTCGTCATTCTCCGATTCGCGGATGCCGCGCATGAACAAGCCATTGGCGACGGTAGCTAGGAACGACTGCTTGCCCCTGTCGTCCCGGTACTCGCCGGGCCGCGGAGGATCGGACTTCTCGGGACGCAGTTGCGCCACCGGCAGATCGTCGGGGCTCGGGTCGAGATAGACCGCGATCCGGTCGGAATGTTGACGCGGCGTCCTGTCACGCACCGCTCGGGTGAGGCGATCGATCGGGATGTTGTCGAGCACTCCGCCGTCCATGACCCGGATCGGCATTGCTGTCACGGAGGTCTGCTTGCGGTGCGTGCTGAAGGCGAAGGTCATGTCGACGGGGGGTTGCTGGCCCGGCAGATCCTTTACCGTCGCCAGCGTGCCATCGGCGGCCGTCGTGGATGACCAGATCCGAGCCTGCTCGAAAGCGCCCGGGAACGAGGAGGTCGTCCGCGCCGAATAGGCCAGACGCCGGATGCTGATTTCGGACTCAGACTGCTCGCGCTCAGCGACCTGAGCAGACGAAGGGATATCGCGCCCGGTCGGATCCCCAAAGCCGGTGACACCGGCCGTCGCGATGGCGTTCTCGGCCGGCGGGACATCGGTGCCGAGGAAGTGAAAGTGCCCGTGGGGATCTTTGCTCCCCGGCATGGTTTTGTACTCGGTGTCGGTGATCGTGGCGGAGAGGTCGACCGTCACCTCGGGGGTGACGTGCTCGGTCGTTCCCTGTCTGCTGTAGAAGGTTTCGATCGCGGTCGTCACCTGATCCCAGAAGTAGTCGGCCCTGAGGATCGACGCGAGGGTCGCGACCGGCCTGCGCTCCAACAGGTTCCACGCGCTTCCCGAGTCGGCCCAGACATCCATGAGCCCATCGACCGCGACCCCCGCACGCTGGGCGACGCCGTACAGCACGGCGTTGAGTCCTCCCGCGCTCGCCCCGGCAAGGACATCTAACTGAACGCTGTCGTACTGCCGCGAGACCAGCAGCTGCGCGTAGAGATCGGCACGCCGAAGAACGTAGAGCAGCTCCGGATCGTCGGTCGGGGTCGTGAACTTCCGATCGGTGTCTACGAAGAGATCCGGGACGAAGCGGGCCTGCACCTGCCCGCCCTTCTTCTCGATCCTGATGCGCCGAATGACGTCGAGTTCGCAGACGACGCCCCGATCCAGACGGCGAGGCTTACTCCTCCTTTCATGGCGAGCGCCACCGACAGCGCGCGCCCGAAGGCCGGCTCGGATCCGGGCTGGACCATCGTGATCTTTCCGGATCGCCTCGGCCGCTTCGGGTCGGAGTAGAGAAGGTACGACGCGGGCGCCGCGACAGGTGCGACAGGCGTGAAGACTTCTTGAACGCTCATTCGTGGCTTCCAGTAGCTGACGATGGTTCAGGGGTTACGTGAAACGTAGTGGTCTCGGCATCCCGGCGGTAGACCCGCGCTGTTCTGCGCGGATGACGCCTTTCGCTAGTGTCGTCTCACTGACGTCAGGGAGCGACTATGAAGAAGCCCGGGTTCGGCGAGCGATTCCGCTATTGGTTCGACGGTTGGATGTCGAAGGGCACCGGATCGCTGATCGCCCTGCTGGCCATCGTCACGGCTTTGCTGATCCTCGTCGTCACCGCCGTCGCGATCGCCCTGAACGCCCTGCCGAAGGGCCAGCCGCACGATTTTCCCGACCTGCTCTGGGGAACGCTCGTTCGTGCGCTCGACTCCGGCACGGTCTCGGGCGACGTCGACTGGGGCTATCGCGGCATGATGATGCTCATCACGATCGCGGGCATCGTGATCGTGGCGAGCCTGATCTCGATCATCTCTGGCGCCTTCGACGCGAAGGTCGAAGAACTGCGCAAGGGTCGATCGCGGGTCCTCGAAACCGACCACACCCTGGTGCTCGGCTGGAGCCGCAAGATCTTCTCGCTCGTCAACGAGTTGTCGGTCGCGAACGAGTCGCGGGGCAAAGCCGCCATCGTCATCCTGGCCAATCTCGACAAGGTCGAGATGGAGGATGCCATCCGGTCACAGGTGCCAGACACCGGTAAGACGAAGATCATCTGCCGCACCGGCGACCCGATGAACCTGGTCGACCTCGAGCTGGGCAACCCGAACGGCGCCCGCAGCATCGTGCTTCTCGGTGGCGACGACGACGTCGATCCGGATTCGACCGTCATCAAGACCTGCCTCGCCCTGACGAACAACAAGAATCGCAAGCAGGGCGAGTACCACATCGTTGGCGAGCTGCAGGATGCCGGCAACCTCGAAGCCGCGCACCTGGTCGGCCGCGACGAGGCGCACTGGGTGCTCGCCGCAGACCTGATCAGCCGCGTCACAGTCCAGAGCTGCCGGCAGAGCGGGCTGAGCGTCGTCTACACCGATCTGCTCGACTTCGAGGGCGCCGAGATCTACTTCACCGAGCAGCCGACCCTGGTCGGGCAGAGCTACTTCCAGACCCAGTCGGCGTTCTCGGACTCGACGGTCATGGGCATCTCGACCGCCGATGGCATCCTGATCAATCCGCCGGCCGACCGGGTGTACGCGGCGGGGGAGCAGCTGATCGTGGTCGCCGAAGACGACAGCACGATCAAGCTGACCGATGCCCTGCCGTTCGACGCGAGTGCCGTGCTTTCGCCCAAGCCGTTCAAGCCGACCCCCGAGAGCACGCTGGTGCTCGGATACCACTCCGGGCTTCGCATGATGCTCGAAGAGCTCAACTCCTACGTGACGAAGGGATCGTCTGTCGTGGTCGTCGCCGACATCGACGACCCGGGCTTGCCGACCTTCCCGAACATGCCTGTGACATTCCGTCGGGCAGACCCCTCGCACCGAGCGGTGCTCGACACCCTGGGCGTCGATGCCTCAGACCACATCATCGTGCTGGCCGCCAAAGAGCATCTGCCCGCTCAGCGCGCAGACGCCAAGACGCTCATCACCCTGCTGCACCTGCGCGACATGGCCGAGAAGCTCGGCGTCGAGCTCAACGTGGTCAGCGAGATGCTCGACGACCGCAACCGTGAACTGGCGGAGGTCACCAACGCAGACGACTTCATCGTCAGCGAGAAGCTGGTGAGCCTGATGCTCTCGCAGGTGAGCGAGAACGAGCAGTTGACGGATGTCTTCGGCATCCTGTTCGACAGCACCGGCAGCGAGATTTACCTGCGCCCGGCCGAGCTCTACATCAAGCCCGGCACCGAGGTGGACTTCTATACGGTGCTCGAGGCCGCCCGCCGCGTCGGCGAGACCGCGATCGGCTACCGCGTCGACAAGAACGCGCACCACGCCGAGCAGAACTACGGGGTGCACCTCAACCCGCTGAAGTCGGAGCGGCTGACCTTCACTGCCGGCGACCGGATCATCGTTCTCGCGGAGGAGTAAGGCGCGGCACACCTAGCCCGGAAACGCTGCTGATCGCGCGAAGTCGAGGTGCAGCACCGTCTGCGACAGGGCCGAGAGCAGGTAGAAGCTGCGCAGGTTGGCCCAGCCCGCTGTCCAGCGCAACCGGCTCGCGACCTGCCAGACCGTGGCATCCGGGTCGTCGCGAATGACGGCGGCTGCCGCTCTCGAACGGTGCAGGTGGTGCTCGGCAAGTTGGGCGTTGCGCTCGATCAGTCCACGAAAGCGATACCCGTGGCCCGGCGCCACCTCGAAGTCGTCATAGCGCGCCAGTGAGGTGAGCGAGTCGAGGTAGTCGGCGATCGGGTTTGTCGGGTTCATCCCTGCCGACCCGGGCACGCCGCGGTCGCCAAGTCCCAGCCCCGAGAAGATCTTCGGCAGCACCGTGTCGCCGGTGTAGACGAGCCTGGCGGCCGCATCCACCAGGCTGGCCGACCCGGCCGTGTGCCCCGGTGTCCACAGCACCTTGATCTCGCGGCCAGGCACGGCGAGCAGGTCACCGGGCTCGTAGCTTGCGTCGATGGTCGGGATGCCGCGGGCCACCAGGTCGGCACCCAGCGGGATGCTGAGCTCCGGCTGGCGTTCGGGCGGAACGCCCCAGCCCTCGAGCAACCCATCGGGCGGAACGAGGCTGCCGGCCGCGACGGCGGCCAGTCCGAGTTGCTCGCGGCGCAGCATCCCGATGCTTGCGCCGGTCGCCGCGCGCAATCGTTCGGTCATGCCCAGGTGATCTGGGTGCAGATGGGTGACGAACACCGAGGCGATGTCGTCGATCGAGAGCCCGAATCCATCGATGGCTGCGCGGAACAGCCGCCAGTTCTCGTCGCCGTCGTAGCCGGTGTCGATGAGGTGGAGCGAGCCGTCGTCTCCGGCGATCAGGTAGCAGAGCGAGAAGGGGTTGCCCGGCTGCTGCATCGGCAGCGGGATCGACCAGATGCCGGGGCGGACCTCGTCGGCGGGGGGAACCCGGTCGGCCATGGCGTCATCGAACTGGGCCGGATTGGTGGGCTGCACGCCTCCATTCAATCGCGATTCTGCGGGCGGGCCCGGCGCGTTAGTGTCGAAGAGTGGAAACCCTGCGACTCGGTACGAGCGGCCTCGAGGTCTCGCGCATCATCCTCGGCTGCATGAGCTACGGCGAGCCGTCGCTGGGCAATCACAACTGGAGCCTCGGGCTCGACGAGAGTCGGCCGTTCTTCAATCAGGCGATCGAGGCGGGCATCACCACCTTCGACACGGCGAACGTGTATTCACTCGGCTCGAGCGAAGAGATCACCGGGCAGTTGCTCGGCGAGTTCGCCAAGCGCGACGAGGTGGTCATCGCGACCAAGGTGCACGGTCGCATGTTCGCCGGGCCGAAGGGCGGCGGCCTGAGCCGCGCGGCGATCCTGACAGCGGTCGACGACAGCCTGCGCCGACTGGGCACCGACTACATCGACCTGTACCAGATCCACCGCTGGGATGCCGCGGTGCCCATCGAGGAAACGATGGAGGCGCTGCACGACATCGTGCGCGCAGGCAAGGCACGCTACATCGGCGCCTCGTCCATGTGGGCTTGGCAGTTCGCACAGGCGCAGTACACCGCCGACCGGGGCGGCTGGACCCGTTTCGTCTCGATGCAAGACCAGTACAACCTGCTGCAGCGCGAAGAAGAGCGCGAAATGCATCCCTTCTGCCTCGACCAGGGCGTCGGGGTCATCCCGTGGAGCCCACTCGCCCGAGGCCGGCTCACGCGGCCGTGGGGAACCGCGACCGCGCGCACCGAGGGCGACGCTTTTGGTGCCACGCTTTACGGCGATCAACCGAACAGCCAGATCGTGGATGCCGTCGCCGCTGTCGCCGCCGAACGCGACGTGTCGCTTGCCCAAGTGGCGCTGGCATGGCTGATGCACCAGCCCGCCGTGACCGCACCCATCGTCGGAGCCACGAAGCCGCAACATCTCGCAGATGCGATCGCCGCAGTGGACCTCGAACTCAGTGACGCGGAACTCGCGCGACTCGAGGAGCATTACACGCCGCGCGCCGCGAGCGGGTTCTGATGGCACTCTTCGCCAAGCGCGGCGTTGACGAATCGCTGCCGCGAAACGATCGTGGTGCTGGCAGCTTCAACGACTACAACTACGGCCTGCGCGCGCGCAACAAGCGGGTCACGATCATGCTGGCCGATAGCGACCCGTGCCAAGACGAGTTGCGCGCGGTCGTCGAAGCCGGTGGCGAGGTCGAGACCGCGATTTCGCCTCGCAGTCAGGAGCAGGAGCGCGTCGACGCGGTCATCGTGGTGCGGCTGTTCACCGGGCGTCGGGTGAGCGGCGCGGTCGGGTCCGTTCCGCGCGGGCTCGAGGCAGTGGTCGACGAGAACTTGCGTCGACTCGACGACACGCTCGGCAAGGCCCGGATTCCGGCCAGGATCGTGCAGAAGGGCGGCAAGTACCGCGTCGAGTTGCTGATGGGCGCAGTGCGCTAGCTGGTCACGCCCGGCACGTTGCCCGAGGTGGCGACCGTGATCGCGAGCCCGACATGGATCGCCAGCACCACCAGCCCGAAGATCACGCCGAACACGCCGAGCACGCGGCCGCGGTTGCGGGCCGCCGCGACGATACCGAGGATCACGGCGAGCAGGGCAAACAGGATGCCGCCGAAGAACACGACGAACTCCAGAATGATCACCCCGAGAAATGCGCCGAGGCTGTTGTCGACGTTGTTCAGGGTCTCGCCCAGGTTGGTGACCGCACCGAGCAAGGTGAACAGCGCGACCACGAAGCCGATCACGTCTCCTAGAACCGCCAGCAGTCCGAGAACGAACGCCGCCGCACCGAGTCCGCGACGACGCGGCGCGACGGCTGGGGCGGATCCCGGTGCCGTGACGGCGAGATCGGGAGTTGCCGGCGGCGGGGGAGGCACGGCCGCGCCGGGATGCTGCGTGGCGTCGGGAAAGAGGTCGTCAGTGCCAGACATGGCACGACTGTAGCTGAAACTGCTGTTACGCCTGGGCGGTAGCCTCGGCCGACTGTGATTCGGCGGGGGCGCCGTTCGCCTGCGCGGCGATCTCGGCGCGGATGACATCCATGTCAAGGGCGCGCACTTGGGTGATGAGATCCTCGAGGGCTGGGCGGGGGAGCGCACCGGCGCGTGAGAAGACGCCGATGCCGTCGCGGAACGCCATCAGCGTGGGGATCGCCTGGATGCCCATGGCCGACGAGAGCGCCTGGTTGGCATCCGTGTCGACCTTGGCGAAGACGATGTCGTCGTTCGCGGTCGACGTGGAGTCGTAGATCGGGGCGAACGCCTTGCACGGTCCGCACCAGTCGGCCCAGAAATCTACGAGAACGATGCCCCCGTCAAGCACGGCGCGCTCGAAGGTGTGGTCGGTGAGGTCGACAGTTGCCATGCCCCCAGCCTAAGACGACGGGTGCGCCCGTGCTGGAAGCGGGGTCAGTCCTCGAGCACGAAGGTCACCTCGAGGGTGACCTGCCATGCGGTGATCGCGCCGCCGGCGACCTCGACTTTCTGATCCTTCACCCAGGCGCCTGTGATGTTGCGCAGGGTGGCGTTTGACCGGCTGATACCTGCCGCGACGGCGTCGTCGAAGCTCTTTTCACTTCTGGCGGTGATCGTGGTGACACGTGCGACGCTGGTGGACATCGGTTCCTCCTCGAATCGGATGCGTCCATTGTCGCCCCTCAGGGAGTGGGCGGCGCCCCTAAGATCGAGCCATGCGGCGGCGAATGATCGCGGTGGGTGGGGCGCTCGTCGTGGCGCTGGCCCTCGCCGTGTCGGCGACGCTGGCATTCCCGAAGCCACAGACGGCAACGACTCCGAAGGCCGTCGCGCTTCCGGCAGAACTCCAGGAACTCGTCTTCGAGGCGTGCCTCCCCGGCCTGTTCTCGGACAGCGGGAGTTCGACCCGAGTCAGCGTCGGACCGGCAACGGGCGCCCTGGTCGCCGACCAGGGCTTGCGCTTCACCGTCGGCGGATCGCCGGACGCTCTGTCCGTAGGAATCGAGGCGCCGGGCGACTGGGCGGTCACCGTGACGCACGACGGGGCCACCGTGCAGAATCGGCGGCCGAGCGCCGACCAGTCGCAACTGGACTCCGTCACAGATCAGGCTGTCCCTGCGGCTCAGTCGCTGTACAAGTGCATGGCGCCATATCGATTCGATGACTACCCGGCCGAGACACTGAGCTCGCGCGCTCAACTTCTGCAGTTGTACCGCTACGACGCAGTCGTACTCTGGCCGTGCCTGAAGTCGCACGGGCTCGACGTGGGCAATCCGCCCTCGCGCGACCAGTTCGTCACTGCGTCGTCGGGCGTGACGACAAACCCTCTCTCGGCCACGCCCATGTCGAGAAAGATGCTGCTCCGGCTGGTGCCCGCGCTCCGAGCGTGCCCTCTTCGGCCGGCCTATCTGGGCTAACACTCACGAGAAGTCGCGCCGCGGCGGCATCCATGTGCTCAGATGGTCCCGTGCGGAAGCGGATTACGGCGGTCATGAGCGCGGGCGTTGCGGGTGCCGTGGCGCTCCTGCTGCTTGCGGGCTACCCGACCCCCACGCACACTCGCGGAGACTCGCACCCGCTGCGCCTGCCGATCGGGCTTCCAGCGAGCGTTGTGCTGCAGTGCGAGCGCAGTGTCGGGCTGGGCGACTCGAGCGTCGCACCGACGTACTGGCGTGACAGCCAGGGCGTGCACATGCGGATCGGCCACAGCAGACGGCACGGGATTGGGGTGGGCAGCGGAGGCGGCTTGTCGAACACCGAGTCCGCTCTGCTGTCGTGCCTCACGGTTGCCACCGGACCGCTGCAGCAGTACCCGAGCGACTCGGCCAGCCTGCTGCTGCTGTGGAAATACTCAACAACGGTGCTCTGGCCGTGCATCACCGAGCACGACATCGCTCTCGGCGCTCCGCCATCGCGAGCCGACGTGCTGAGCGGAGACCCGCTCCTGATCGATCCATACGCCCAGCTGCACTCGCAGCTGTCGGCGGTGCGGTTGGCGCAGTTGCGCCTGGATTGCCCCGCGCTGCCTGCGTACTTGACACCGGCATCCTGATGGGGCGGGGGGCGCTGCGTTGCCTCCGCGTCGCGCAGGGGCTGCTGGCTCTGGCTGCGGTCGCTCTGCTCGCCGGCTGCGCCCCGGCATCCGCCCCCGTTCCTGCTCCGCGCACCTTTCCGAACGCCACAGAGCAAGCGGCAGTTCATCGCACCTCGGATGCCTTCATCGCCGAAACGGGCGACACCCGTCTGCCGTGGGTCCAGTTATGGACGAGCGCGCAGTTCCCGACGCAGATGCAGAACTGTGCGGGGATCGAGAGCCACGGGCAGCTCGACGTGACGATCGGGCGGCCGGCCCTCACCGAACTGAGCTATCACATCATCGGCAGCGGGTCTGAACCGGTCGAAGTAGAGGCCGCGCGCATCATCGAGCGCTGCGCGGGGGCGACCCCGCTCGACGACCGGGTGTTGCGCTTGCCCGGCGACGATCGGGTGTGGGACGCGCTCTACTCCTACGAGTTGACGACACTTCGGCCGTGCCTGCTCGCGCACGGCTACGCGGTGAGCCGAATGCCGTCGCGCTCCGACTTCGAGCAGAGGCTGCGCGCTCAGCAGCCGTGGAGCCCGTACGACACGGTGACGGTGCCGACCCGGTTCGCTTGGTACGCCCTCTCGGATGCCTGCCCCGCGATCCCCGCAACCATCAACTCGGCTGTTTCGCCCGACTGACCCGGTGTGACACGCTCGTCCGGTGAGGACCCCGCGTGCGGGCGTCGCCGGCATCGTCGCCGTCGCCCTCGTTGCCGCGCTGACGTCGTGCGCCGCGTCGCCAGCCCCTCGAATGACGCCCAACGCGGTCGAGCTCCAGTCTCTTGCCGAGGCGACCGGCTCATCTCCACCCTCCGCAGACCCGGTCGACTGGGTGCAGCTGTGGACCCTCGCCCAGGCCGCGCCCGCCGTCGAATCGTGCGTCGGCTTCCGCAGCGGCGGTGTGGTCAAGGCCGACGTCGGATTCTCGCCCACCGGTGACTTCGCCTACACCTTCACGTTCGATCTCGACTTGACGGACGCGACGGCCATCCAGCGTTACGCCAGCGCCTCGGCGGCTACGCGGGTGATCGACGCGTGCCGGGCCGAGACACCGATCGACCTGAGGACGGCGCGAGTGCCCGCCTCGCGCGGCGATGCGCTCTACTCATACGACCAGACCGTGCTGCGGCGCTGCCTGGTCGCGCACGGTCAGCCGATCGATCCGGCGCCCAGCCGAAGCACATTCCTCCGCGACAGGCGCAATGGAGTCACCTGGAGCCCTTACGACCAGGTGTTCGTGCGGACCCGCGCCGAGTGGTACGCGCTCTCGGACGCCTGCCCGACCCTCCCTCCCGCGCTCGAGTCGGCTGTGTCGCCCGCCTCATGACGTCGAGGATGCGGCGGCTCGCCATTGCGTTGTCGACGACGCTCGTGCTCGCCCTGGTGTCGGGGTGCAGTGCCGCCCAGACCACCTCGCGCTCGGCACCGGATGGGGTGGAGCGAGCCGCGCTCGCCGAGGCCCAGCTCCCCGCGATGCGCGACGGAATCCCGATCGCCCTTGACGTTTGGACCCAGCTCTGGACCCCGATCCAGGCGGCTTCGCAGGTGCAATCCTGCGTCTCCCGGGGCAGCGGGGGAGTCCTCGAGTTTCGGGCGGCTCCCCTCGCCCAGCAATCAAACGGAATGTCGTACGACGTCGCCACGGAAACCAACGTCTCGCTCGGCGTGATCGGCGATTTCAACGACGACCGCGCGGTTCAGCGGCTCGTCGACAGCTGTATCGCCCTGTATCCGGTGGACCGGCGACTGTGGCTCGTTCCTGAGCACGATCGTGGCGCGCTGTACTCCTACGATGCGACGGTGCTGCGCCGCTGCCTTGTCGCCCACGGTCAACAGGTGCCCAGGGTGCCCAGTCGCGTTCGGTTCGAGAACCTCATGCGGGCGAGCGCCCCCTGGAACGCCTACGACCTCGTCGTCGTCAAGGATCGTGCAGCGTGGTACGCGCTCGCCGACGCGTGTCCCGTCCTGCCGTTGGCCGTCGCAGGCGATATCGCCTCTGAGCAGCCGAGCTACCCCTAGCTGTGACACGCTCGCGGGATGAGAATGCGAGTGTCGGCCGGTTCGGTGCTCGCCGTCGCGCTCGCCGCCGCGTTGCTGAGCTGCTCGGCGCCTGTGTCGGCCCCCGAGCGCACCGAGCCGAACTCCGTCGAACGATCAGCCGTCGCCGTCGCGCAACCGGCGTCGTCGCCGCTCCCGACGCGGTCGGGCGCCTGGACCCAGCTGTGGACGACAAATCAGGCGGGTGGCGTCATCGAGCACTGTGTTGATCGGGAGAGCGGCGGATTTCTTGCGGTTCGCATCGGCCCGCTTCAGGGCGCGACCGCTGTCGACATCGAGTACGGGATCGTCGGCAACTTCTCGATCCGCGACAACCCGTTCACTCCGCCAGCCACCGCGGCCGAGCTTGTTGCCGGCTGCGTGGCCTCGGCGCCTATCGACGCGCGTCGCCTGCTCGTTCCGAGGCGTGATTGGGCCGGCCTGTACTCCTACGACGTCACGGTGCTGCGCCGGTGCTTGATCGAGCACGGACAGGCCGTCCCGTCCGCCCCCGACCGGCCCAGCTACGAGCACCTGCTGCGAGGGGGCCAGCCATGGAGTCCCTACGACCAGGTGCGAGTGCGCGATCGCGTCGCCTGGTACGCACTCTCCGACGCGTGTCCGGCACTTCCGGTCGGCATCGCCGCCGACCTCAGCACGCCGTAGCGCGCCACTCCTGCCGCACGACACGCCGTACTGGTAACATCTGAACGTCGCGATTCCGCGGCATCCGGAGCAGGCCGGCACGAAGCTGGTCACCGGTGGTGGTCTTCCGAACAGCGCAGGGGCTGAATCGGCGCACTTCTACTGTTGACCAGAGCAGCTGGACATCATTCCGATGGCCGAATCTTCCTGCCCGCTCCTGCTCCTTGACGCATATCGCTGTGCCGTATGCACAGCAGCAAACAAAAGGAGAGACACCTCGTGGAGGGTCCCGAAATCAAATTCGCCGAAGCCGTTTTGGATAACGGCAAGTTCGGCAAGCGCACCGTCCGGTTCGAAACCGGCCGTCTGGCGCAGCAAGCACAGGGCGCGGTCGCCGCGTACCTGGACGAAGAAACCATGATCCTGAGCGCCACCAGCGCGGGCAAGCACCCGCGCGACGGCTTCGACTTCTTCCCGCTGACGGTGGATGTCGAAGAACGCTCGTACGCAGCAGGCAAGATCCCCGGCTCGTTCTTCCGTCGCGAGGGCCGCCCTTCGACCGAAGCGATCCTGGTCTGCCGTCTGATCGACCGCCCGCTGCGCCCGACCTTCGTCGAGGGTCTGCGCAACGAGGTCCAGATCGTCATCACCGTGCTGGCCATCGCGCCCGACGAGTTCTACGACGCCCTGGCCATCAACGCGGCCAGCCTGTCGACGCAGATCTCAGGGCTGCCGTTCTACGGCCCGGTTGGCGGCATCCGCCTTGCACTCATTGGCGACCAGTGGGTCGCGTTCCCCAAGTTCTCGCAGCTCGCCGAGGCCGTGTTCGACCTCACCGTCGCCGGCCGCCTCGTCACCGACAAGGATGGCAAAGAAGACGTCGCCATCATGATGGTCGAGGCCGAGGCGACCGAGGGCAGTTGGGAGCTGATCCGCGGGGGAGCCACCAAGCCCGATGAGTCCGTTGTCGCCCAGGGCCTCGAGGCCGCCAAGCCGTTCCTCAAGCAGCTCATCAAGGCACAGCAGCAGATCGCCGACCAGGCCGGCAAGGCCATCCAGGAGTTCCCGCTGTTCCCGCCGTACCAGCAGGCCACGTACGACGCCGTTGCCGGTCTCGCGTACGACGACCTCAAGGGCGTCTACCAGATCGCCGACAAGATCGAGCGTCAGAACGCCGACGACGAGCTCAAGGACCGCGTCAAGGGTCACATCGCCGCCGAGGTCGAGGCGGAGCGCCTTCCGGCTTCCGCCAACGCCGAGGTCAGCGCCGCGTACAAGTCGGTCTCGAAGAAGATCATGCGCACCCGCGTGCTGACCGAAGGGATCCGCATCGACGGCCGCGGCCTGACCGACATCCGGGCGCTCGACGCCGAGGTGCAGGTCATCCCGCGCGTTCACGGTTCGGCGATCTTCCAGCGCGGCGAGACCCAGATTCTGGGTGTCACCACGCTGAACATGCTCAAGATGGAGCAGCAGATCGACTCTCTCGCCCCGGTGAAGAAGAAGCGTTACCTGCACCACTACAACTTCCCGCCGTACTCGACCGGTGAGACCGGTCGCGTCGGGTCGCCGAAGCGTCGCGAGATCGGGCACGGCTTCCTGGCCGAGCGCGCGCTCGTGCCGGTTCTGCCGCCGCGCGAGGAGTTCCCCTATGCGATCCGTCAGGTGTCCGAGGCCCTCGGCTCCAACGGCTCGACGTCGATGGGTTCGGTCTGCGCCTCCACCCTCTCGCTGCTGAACGCCGGTGTGCCGCTGCGCGCCCCGGTCGCCGGCATCGCCATGGGCCTCATCTCTGACGAGGTGGATGGTGAGACCCGCTACGCGGCCCTCACCGACATCCTGGGTGCCGAGGACGCGCTCGGCGACATGGACTTCAAGGTCGCAGGTACCAGCGAGTTCGTCACCGCGATCCAGCTCGACACCAAGCTGGCGGGTCTGCCGTCGTCGGTGCTCGACGGTGCCCTGAAGCAGGCCAAGGAGGCTCGCACGGCGATCCTCGCGGTCATCAACCAGGCGATCGACGGACCGGATGAGATGGCGCCGACGGCTCCTCGCGTCATCAGCGTGCAGATCCCGACCGACAAGATCGGCGAGCTGATCGGCCCGAAGGGCAAGACGATCAACGCGATCCAGGATGAGACGGGAGCCGACATCTCCATCGAGGAGGACGGCACCGTCTACATCGGTGCGGTCGACGGCCCCTCGGCCGAGGCGGCTCGCGCGCAGGTGCTGGCGATCGGCAACCCGCTGAACCCGGAGGTCGGCGAGCGGTTCCTCGGAACCGTAGTCAAGCTCGCCGCGTTCGGCGCGTTCGTTTCGCTCATGCCGGGCAAAGACGGCCTGCTGCACATCAGCGAGGTGCGCAAGCTCGCCGGTGGCAAGCGCGTCGAGAACGTCGAAGACGTGCTCGTGGTCGGCCAGAAGATCCAGGTCGAGATCACCAAGATCGACGACCGCGGAAAGCTGTCGCTCGCTCCGGTGGTCGAGGGCGAAGAGGGCGGCGACGTCGACGGTGGCGACACCGAAGGCCGCCCGGCCGACGACACTCACGTCGACTCCTCGTCAGAGGGCCAGCCGGTCGACGCGTAGCGCGTTAAATGGGCGAAGGGCCCGCCCCGTGGATCACTCCACGGGGCCGGGCCCTTCTTTCATGCCGCCCAGGGGGCGACTGTGCAATGGCAACTCCGTGCGCTGTGGACGACGCCGCCGAATGCTCGAGGCATCCGCACGAGGCCAACGCTAGGCCCAGCATCCCCCGTCGGCTAGGGGTGGATGCCGGGCGTTCGCTGTGTGTTCGGTGATACGGACTAGGCGTTGATGCCGGGGATGACGATGTTGTGCGGCCCCAGCACGAGCCAGACGATCAGCAGGATCAGAGCGATCAGCGGCAGCCACACCGAACCGCGTGCTGTTGACCGGAAGGCGAGCCCAAGGATCAGCAGCAACACCAGGACGAAGGCCAGCAAAATGGCCCCAAACGGGATGCCGGCGAAGAACAGCGACAAGATGAAGAGCGCCGCAACGATGATCTGGACGATGCCGAGGATCGCGGCATGCCCGCGCACCTGAGCAATGCCGTCGATCAGCGCGAGAATACCGCCCACCAGGGCGATGATGAGAAGCAGGCTCAAGACGGGGATCGTGAATGTCATAGTGCTCATTCCCTTCGGTGTGCGCCGCCCAACGCGGCACGGCCCTTACCTTAGTAGTGCCGGTCCACGCGTGGAGCAATCGATGAGCCAGCACCCAGGCAGCATCCAGCACGCCGGAGCCGATCGAGCCAAGGGGCTACGCCCGGGAGTCGCCAATCACGCGATCGAATGCCCGCGCCAGGGCGCTGCTCGCCGCGATGGGGTCGCCGGCATATCCGCCGGTCATCGCGCCATCGCGCGCCAGCACGAGGTCGTCAGCGGCTTCACCGGCGAGCGGGTGCCCGAGTTGGCGGAGCAACTGCTCCAGCGCGCCAACGAGCCACTCGCGGTGCGCGACGACCGAACGGCGCACCGGATGTGTCGGGTCTGAGAACTCTGCTGCGGCGTTGATGAAGGGGCAGCCCCGAAACTCGGCCGACGAGATCCAGGTCGAGATGGTCTGCTGCAGGGCGCGCAGCACGGCCTCGGCGGAGGGATGATGCTCGGCCAAGTCGGCGAGTTCCACGGCGTCTTGACGGTGGCGGTGGTTGACATAGTCGGCGATCAACCGGTCTTTGGAGCGGTAGTGCTTGTAGAAGGTGGCCTTCGTCACACTGGAGGCGCTGATCAGCCGGTCGACGCCGACGGCCCGAATCCCTTCGTCATAGAAGAGCACGTCTGCTGTGTCGAGGATCCGTTGCTTCGCGGGCGCGAGGGTCGGAGCCGGCGCGGGGCGCTCGATGTCGATCATGGTGGTCATCGGGTCCTCTTGTAGGTCTCGGTGCTGCGCGCCGTGGCCGTCGGGGGGAACGGCCACAGCTGCACGGGTGCGGGTTCGGGTATCGCTCGAAACAGCGACGCCGTTCGAAGCCGGATGTGAGCATCCGCCTCGCTGACAGCGCCACGGGGCGTTTGGGACGCCCCGCCTGGGAATCTGCTCCGGCTAGGTCCGGAATCGCTTTCCCGTTGGTTGAGCATAACATGTGAGGACAGACAGACTTGTCTGTCGCATCCTGAAATTCTGTACCCCAATCCGGGTGTCGCGCTCCCGGCCTCTGGCCGAGACGGATGACGTAGGCTCGATGCCGGCCCAAGGGCAGAACAGAAAGACACGGATGAACGGCGCGGTGGCACTTCCTCTCGACCTGAGCGAGCTTCGCATCGCCGCATCCGGAGGCTCGCTGGTGCGCAGGAGCGTGCTGCCAAGCGGCGTCAGGATCCTGAGCGAGCACATGCCCGGCGCGCAGAGCGCGACCGTGGGCTTCTGGGTCGCGGTGGGTTCGCGCGACGAGCAGCCGGTGACCTACGGGTCCACTCACTTTCTCGAGCACCTGCTGTTCAAGGGCACGCGGTCGCGCACGGCGCTCGACATCGCGGTGTCGTTCGACGCGGTGGGCGGCGAGCACAACGCCATGACCGCCAAGGAATACACCTGCTACTACGCGAAGGTGCGCGACCAGGACCTTCCGATGGCCGTTGCCGTGCTCGCCGACATGTTCACGTCGTCACTGATCGACTCCGACGAGTTCGAGAGCGAGCGCGGGGTCATCCTCGAAGAGCTGGCGATGGCCGACGACGATCCCTCTGACGTGGTGAGCGAGCGGTTCTTCGAGGCGGTTTTCGGATCGCATCCGCTCGGACGTCCGATCGGTGGCAGTCCCGTCGCGATCGGCGCTGTCGGCCGCGAGGCGGT
Organism: Pseudolysinimonas sp.; assembly: GCA_039928695.1. Classification (GTDB taxonomy): domain Bacteria; phylum Actinomycetota; class Actinomycetes; order Actinomycetales; family Microbacteriaceae; genus Lysinimonas. Next base: position 26,768 of record JBDSSQ010000036.1, read on the forward strand.
CTGGGAGCACTATCGCGCGAACTACCGTCCGCAAGACCTGGTGGTGACCGTCGCGGGTGCGGTCGACCATGACGTGCTGGTCGCCTGGATCTCCACGGCGCTCGAGGCCGCAGGCTGGGACCTCGGCATCGAGGGCTCGCCTGTCGATCGCCGCCACGCCGGCTCCGCCGAAGTGGTGCGAGGCAGCGCGCTCACCATCGTCAACCGGCCGACCGAGCAGGCGAACCTGCTGCTCGGCGTGCAGGGGCTCGCGGCATCCGATGACCGCAGGGCTGCTGTCTCGGTGCTCAACTCGGTGCTGGGTGGGGGGATGTCGTCGCGGCTCTTTCAGGAGGTGCGCGAGAAGCGCGGCCTGGCCTACTCGGTCTACTCCTTCGCGGCCGGCTACTCGGATGCGGGCCTGATGGGCCTGTACGCGGGATGCTCGCCCAAGAAGTCGGCGGATGTGGCCGAGCTGATGCTCAGCGAGTTCCGCCGGCTCGCGGCCGACGGGATCACCGACGAAGAGCTGTCGCGCGCGCAGGGCCAGCTCGGCGGGGGCGCGGCTCTCGCCCTCGAGGACTCGGACTCGCGCATGACCCGGCTCGGACGAAGCGAACTGACGTTCGGCGAGTTCTCGGATCTCGATGAGACACTCAGACGCCTGGACGGCGTGACCACGGCGCAGGTGCGCCAGCTCGCCGAAGAGCTCGTCGCCCGTCCCCTGTCGGTCGCCGCCGTCGGCGCCCTCAAGAAATCCACCTTCGACGGGCTCGTCAGCGCTGACGCCCCCGCCGCGGCCTGATCCCCCTCTCAGAAAGCTTCGCAATGTCGCGTTACCTCTATCTCGTGCGCCACGGTGAACAGCAAGACGCCCAGTACGGCCTGCCGGACGGTCCGCTCAGCCCGCGCGGGGTTCGGCAAGCCCAGGCGATCGCCGAGCGTCTGGGCGGCGTCCCGTTCACCGGCGCGTGGACGTCGCCACTGACCCGCGCGCAAGAGACCGCACGAATCATGACCGAGCGGCTGCCGGCGCTCGAACCGCAACCATCCGCGCTGCTCATGGACTGCGTGCCGTCCGGCCCCGGGATCGACATGCCGCACGCCTTCGAGCCGTTCTTCGGGAGCGTGACCGAGGACGAGATCGAGGCCGGCCGCGCCCAGATGGCCGATGCAACCGCGGAATGGATGACGCCGTCCCGTGAGGATCGCCACGAGCTGCTGATCACCCACAACTTCGTGATCGGCTGGTTCGTGCGCGAGTCGTTCGGTGCTGCCGACTGGCGCTGGCTCGGGATCAACCAGGCCAACTGCGGCCTCACCATCATCCGGGTGCGGTCGGCCAAGCCGCCCGTGCTGGTATCGCACAACGATCTGGGGCACCTGCCGCCCGAGTTGCGTACCGGGTTGCCGGTCGAGCAGCCGTACTAGAGCACCGGATCCGGGTCGGCCCCGAACAGCCGCTTTGCGAACCAGTTCGTCGCGTTCGGGTTGTCGTTGTACGGCTCGACATCCTCGTAGCCCGACGAGCGGTACAGGCCCTGGGCGGCCTCGAGGCTCGCGTTGGTGTCGAGCACGAGCTCGCGAGCGCCGAGTCCGACGGCGCGGGCTTCGAGCTCCGCCAGTAGTTCTCGGCCCCATCCTTTGCCGCGTGCGCGGTCTCGCAGGTAGAGGTGCTTGATCTCGGCGCGGCGCGAGTCGAGCATCCGGACACCGCCGCAGCCCACCGGGCCGAAGTCGTCGTCGATCACTAGGAACACTCCGGCCGGCGGCACGAACTGGGCCGGGTCGGGAAACGTCGTGCGGTAGGCGCCCAGCCCCTCGGGAAAGGTCTCGGTGCGCATGCCGAAGTAGTCGCTCAACAGCTCGTGCGCGTCGTCGTCTGCGGGGGAGGCGGGACGGTAGATCGGCATATTGCCCAGGCTACGCTGGAGCCATGGTGAGCCCGACGACGACATCCGTGGCGATCGTCGGCGCGAGCGGGCGGATGGGGCAGCTCGCCACCCGGCTGATCGAGAGCAGCGACGACCTGCGCGTGCATGCCGGGCTCGGCTCGTCCGACCCGATCGAGCGGATCGAGGGCGCCGACCTCGTGCTCGACCTCACCGTTCCGGCCGTGTCGCCCGAGGTCGTCGGCGCGGCGCTGGATCGCGGCATCCCGGTGCTGGTCGGCACTTCGGGATGGACCGCTGAGCGCATCGCCACGCTGACGCACCGCGTTGCGCAACTGCCAGAACTCGGCGTCATCATCGTCCCGAACTTCTCGCTCGGCTCGGTGCTGGCGACCATGGCCACGACCATGCTGGCGCCGTACTTCGACTCGATCGAGATCGTCGAGGCGCACCACGAGGGCAAGGTCGACTCGCCGTCTGGCACCGCGATCCGAACAGCCGAGCTGATCGGCGCTGCGCGAGCGGATGCCGGCCCTGTCGATGCCCCGCACGCCGACCAGCGGGCGCGCGGCCAGCAGGTCGCGAGCGTGCCGATCCACAGCCTGCGCATGAACGGACTGCTCGCCCAGCAAGACGTGATCTTCGGCGGCGTCGGCGAGGCCATCCGGATCAGCCACGAGACCTTCAGCGACGAGTCGTACGCGGCGGGACTGCTGCTCGGCTTGCGTGCCGCTCCCACCGCGCGCGGTGTGATCGTCGGGCTCGACAAGCTGCTCGGTCTGCCTCTGGCATCCCGCCCCAGCTAGTGCGCGTTCGCATCGCCGTCATCCTCATGGCGGCACTTCTCGCCCTGTATCTAGTCTTCGCCGTACGGTACGGCCTGATCCTGATCGGCCTCGGTCAGCCCGTGCCCATTGCGATCGGCGTTGCGTTGCTCGTGCTGCCGCTGGTCGGCGCGTGGGCGATGGTGAGCGAGCTGCTGTTCGCGGTGCGCGCAGACCGGCTGGCCAAGCGCCTCGAAGACGAGGGCGGGATGCCGAGCGAACCCGTTCCCGTGAGCGCGAGCGGGCGGGTCGATCGGGCAGCGGCCGACGCGCTGTTCCCGAGCTACCGAGCCGCCGTGGATGCTGCGCCCGAGAGTTGGCGCGCCTGGTTCCGGCTCGGGCTCGCCTACGACGCGAGTGGAGACCGCCGCCGGGCGCGCTGGGCGACCCGCACGGCGATCCGGCTGGCCCGCGCCGCCTAGCTGAAGATCGCGTCGATCGCCTGCTCGACCCTTCGGTGCTGCCACTCGAAGCCGTCGGCCTCGAGCCGGGTCGGAAAGGCCTTCGTGCTGTCCAGCAGCAGCCGCTCCCCGGCGTCACCCAATAGCTTCACGGCACGCTCGGGCACGCGAAGGAGGTACGGGCGATGCATCCGGCGCGCGTAGGCGTGCGTGATCCGGTCGCTGGTAGCGGGAATCGGACCGACCAGGTTCACGGGACCGCTGATTTTCGACCTCAGCAAGTGCCGGATCGCAGCAGCCTCGTCGTGCAGGCTGATCCACGGCCAGTACTGACCGCCGGTCGCGAAGCGCGATCCGAGGCCCAGCCCGGTCAGCACACGCACCGGTGCGAGACCGCCGTCATGTGCGACCACGACCGCGGAGCGAAGGTTCACCACCCGGGTTTTCTTGGGCGCCAGGGCGGCCGCGGCTTCCCATGCGGTGACCAGCTCTGGGAAGAATCCTTCGCCCGCCCCCGAGCTCTCGGTGAGGCGCTCGCCTGGACGATCGCCGTAGAAGCCGACCGCTGATCCACTGAGGAAAACGGCCGGGGGAGTGGCCACCTGATTCATCGCCTCGGCAAGCGTCTGGGTCGGCTGCACGCGTGAATCGCGCAAGGTGCGGCGATAGCCGGGTGTCCAGGGGATGCGGCCAACGCTGGCGCCAGACAGATTGACCACCGCGTCGACCTCGCCGAGCACCCGGGAGTCGACGGTGCGGGCGCTCGGGGCCCAGTTCACCTCGTCGTCAGCGGCCGGGCGACGCCGCACAAGCTTGAGCACCTCGTGACCGTCAGCGCGCAGTTGGGCCGTGAGCTCGGTACCGATGAGTCCGGATGCTCCGGCAATCAAGACGCGCAGGGCGCCGCGGGCTGCCACGGTCAGGCCAGGCTCGCCTCGAGGGTGATCGGGATTCCCGCGAGCGCTTTCGAGACCGGGCAGTTGGCTTTGGCATCCTCAGCGAAAGTGTGGAACTCGTCTTCGGTGATTCCGGCCACCTTCGCGCTCACCAGCAGGTGACTGCCGGTGATTCCCTCGCCGGGCTGGAAGGTGACGGCCGCTGTGACCTGCAGGCTATCGGGCGCGTGCCCGGCCTTCGCCAGCCCGTTCGACAGCGCCATCGAGTAGCAGGCCGAGTGCGCCGCGCCGAGCAGTTCTTCGGGGGTGGTCATTCCCGCGACACCCTCTGCGCGCGCCTGCCAGCTGACGGGAAGCTCGGCGGCGTCACTCGAATCGAGGGATGTCGTGCCCGATCCCGTCATCAGATCGCCGAACCAGAGGGTGGTTGCTTCACTCGTGTGGGCCATGGCCCCACCCTACGCGGGCTAGGCGGAGGGGGCTGGGGTGCGGCCGAGCACTCGGGCACGTACCAGGAAGAGGTAGATCTGGCATCCCAGGCAGTACCCGAACACCGAGTTGAGGAATGCGGCCACGAAGGCCAGAGCCGCCGCTATGGGCAGCGCAAGGGTCAGACCGAGCAGGGTCAGGATGACGCCAATAGCCGTGATGGCGAAGCCGACTCCCTGCGCGAAGGTCGGTGGGGTGGGGTCTTCGAGCTCGGCGGGCGGCTTCAGCCGAGGTCGCACCAGCTTCTTGAACAACAGCCCGTAGGGGTGGCGGCCGATGCCGGCGAACACGCCCCAGGCGAACAGCAGCGTCTGTGCCGTGAAGATGATGAGCGCCGGCACGGTCAGGCCGCCGAGCGAGAGCCCGATGACGACGAGCAGGAGCACAGCGGTGATGCCGGCGCCGAAGCGCGGACCCCGCGGGTCGATCCCGGTTGCGGAACTCACGCGGCCAACACCCTGAGCAGCTCGGCCTCGACGACGTCGCGGCGAACGGCTCCCCCGATGCGCGCGCGAACGGCGCCCGCCGAGTCGAGGATCAGGGTCGTCGGCGTCTGCAGCACGTTGAACTGCGCAGCGAGATCTGGCCGGTGGGCGATGTCGATCTCGACGTGTCGCACCCCGTCGGCCTTGATGGCACCCAGGACTTTGGCCGTCGCCCGGCACGGAGCGCACACCTCGGACGACAACTGCAGCAGCGTCGCGTGGCCGCCGAGCTCGACGCCGCTCACGCTGCCGTGCGATGTCGTCACGCGACCCTGCGAGGCGCGCCACAGCAGTCCGAGCACGGTCGCGACAGCGACGAGCCCGATCAGAGTGGCGGCTACCTGCATGAGAGGACGATATTCGCGCCGATCCGCTGACGGGCCAGTGTTGCGGAAGGTTACGCAATGCCGCCGAGATAGCATCGAGCCGATGACCGCCCATCCCTATGAAGACCTGCTGCGCGACACCTTCGAGAATGGCGCGCACAAGACGGACCGCACCGGTACCGGCACCCGAAGCGTGTTCGGCCGCCAGCTGCGCTACGACCTGTCGAAGGGCTTTCCGCTGATCACGACGAAGCGGGTGCACTTCAAGTCGATCGCCTACGAACTGCTCTGGTTCTTGCGCGGCGAGAGCAACGTGGCGTGGCTGCGCGAACACGGCGTGACTATCTGGGACGAATGGGCGGATGCTGCTGGCGAGCTCGGTCCCGTCTATGGCGTGCAGTGGCGCTCATGGCCGACCCCGTCGGGTGAGCAGATCGACCAGATCTCGGATGTCATCGAACAGATCCGCGTCAATCCAGACTCCCGGCGGCTGATCGTCTCGGCGTGGAACCCCGCAGACATCCCCTCGATGGCGCTCGCCCCCTGTCACGCGCTGTTCCAGTTCTACGTGGCCGACGGCAAGCTGTCGTGCCAGCTGTATCAGCGCAGTGCCGACCTCTTTCTGGGCGTGCCGTTCAACATCGCGAGCTACGCCTTGCTGACTCACCTGGTGGCGGCACAGACCGGTCTCGGGGTTGGCGACTTCATCTGGACCGGCGGTGACTGCCACATCTATGACAACCACGTCGACCAGGTGCGGGAGCAGTTGACACGGGCTCCGTTCCCACTGCCGACCCTGTCGATCACCGCTCCTCGAGACAGCATCTTCGACTACACCTTCGAGGATTTCGAACTGCACGACTACCAGCACCACCCCGCCATCCGCGGCGCGGTCGCGGTATGAGGCCGGCAGAGTGAGTCTGACCCTGATCTGGGCTCAGGTCTCGAACGGCGTGATCGGCGCCGACGGGACCATGCCGTGGCACGTTCCCGAAGACCTCGCGCACTTCAAGGAGCTCACGATGGGCTCGGCGGTCATCATGGGACGCCGCACCTGGGATTCCTTTCCCGAGCGCTTCCGGCCGCTTCCGGGCCGCCGCAACATCGTGCTGACGCGCGATCCATCCTGGTCAGCGGAGGGTGCCGAGGTCGTCCACTCGCTCCCTGACGCGCTTTCACTCGATTCGAGCCCGTGGATAATCGGCGGCGCCCAGCTCTTCGCCGCCACCCTCGAACGCGCGGCCCGCCTGGAGGTCACCGAAATCGACGGCGCCTTCGACGGTGACACGTACGCGCCCGCGATCGACCCCTCCGTGTGGATGCTGACCCCCCTCACCGACGCCGCTCCCTGGCTCACCTCGCGCACCGGCCTCCGCTACCGCTTCCTCACCTACGCGCGAATCTAGTTATCCGCCTGGGTGCTATGCCTCACCTCCGCGACACTCCGCAACTTGCGTCGCGAGCCGCGTGGCGGTCTACGACCGCGGGACGCCACGCAACTGGTGGAGCGCGGGCGCACTGTAGGCGCCGCCCTGCAGCCACCACCCTTCCTTCCCAGCCGTAGACCTTGCCCGGGGCGCGACCTTGACGCCCGTCCGGCCGTGCCGTCGCGACGGGCTGGACGACGATCCCCGGGTGTACTTCGTGGAGGAAGCGGTACGTAAGCGGGGTGGGCTCGCTCGCACATGGGAGTTGGAAGCGGTGGGCATCGACCCCATGTTCATCGAACTCGCCGTCGAGAAGGGGCGCATCCGGCGACTGCGGCGAGGCTGGTACGCGCTGCCCGATCTGGACGCCGATGTTGCCGCAGCGGTGCGAGTCGGAGGGACACTCGCCTGCCGGAGCGCCTTGGAACACTACGGGGTCAGCCACGGGGATGGTCGTCTTCACGTCGCAGTCACCTCCGGCCAGCGGCCACAGGTCGGCGGTGACGTCGTCGTGCACTGGACTCGCACACCGCTTGGCAGGCGCTGCCCGGCCGTGTCGCGCGAAGAGGCAGAGCGGCAGGCGGCGCGGTGCACGCCCGCCGCGCGGCCCGCTAGCCTTGAGCGCGTGTCGACGCCAGAGAATCCCTTCGGACAGGTGCTCGTCGCGCTCGTGACGCCGTTCACGGCCGACGGAGAGGTGCTGTGGGCCGACGTCGAGAAGCACATCGACGATGTGATCAACGACGGTGCGGACGGCATCGTCGTCACCGGCACGACCGGCGAGACCAGCACGTTGACCGACCCGGAGAAGATCAAGCTGGTCGAGGTCGCCAAGTCGGTCGCCAACGGGCGGGCGAAAGTGATCACAGGCGGCGGGTCGAACGAGACCGCGCACGCCATCGAGCTCTACAAGCACAGCGAGGCGGCGGGCGCCGACGGCGTCATGATCGTCACGCCCTACTACAACAAGCCGACGCAGGCCGGTGTGCTCACGCACTTCCGCATGATCGCCGACGCGACCGATCTGCCGGTGATCCTGTACGACATTCCGGGGCGCACCGGCATCCCGATCAAGTACGAGACGATCCTGCGCGCGGCCAAGCATCCCAACATCCGCGCGGTCAAAGACGCGAAAGGTGACCTCGCCGAGGTCAGCCGCGTGCTCAACCAAACCGACCTGATCTATTTCGCCGGAGACGACGCCATGGCGCTTCCGACTCTGGCGATCGGAGGCACAGGGGTCATCGGCGTTACCGCCAACATCGCCCCTGCCCCGTATCGCCTCATCATCGACGCCGTCAACGCCAACGACCTGGCAAGCGCCACGGCAGAGCACAAGGCGCTGGAGCCGCTCGTGCGCGCCGTCATGACGCACGTGCCCGGAACCGTCGCGGCCAAATACATCCTGCACGGACTCGGCCGCATCTCGAGCCCGCGCGTGCGGCTTCCGTTGGTCGGCCCCGAAGAATCCGAGGCCGCGCTCATCGAAGACGAGATCGCGCTCGTCGGTGACATCCCCGGTGTCGACTTCTCCAACTTCCGCCCCGACCGCAACGCCGCCGCCGGTGGCGCATTGCCGAAGGTCGCGGGCACCACGCGCTAGTCGCACAACCGCAAGGACCCCATGCCAGGCACCGACCTCTTCGACCCGCCCACCCTCGCCGCAGGAACCCTCCGCGTGACCCCTCTCGGCGGTCTCGCCGAGATCGGCCGCAATATGACGGTCTACGAATTCGACGGCAAGCTGTTGATCGTCGACGCCGGCGTGCTGTTCCCAGAAGAGAACCAGCCGGGGGTCGACCTGATCCTCCCGGACTTCACGCCGATCCGTGAGCGTCTCGACGACATCCTCGGGGTGGTGCTCACGCACGGCCACGAAGACCACATCGGCGCGGTGCCCTACCTGCTCAGGCTGCGGCAAGACATCCCGCTGCTCGGATCGCAGCTCACCCTCGCCCTGGTCGAGGCCAAGCTCAAAGAGCACAGAATCACGCCGTACTCGCTCACCGTGAAGGCCGGTCAGCACGAGAAGCTCGGCCCGTTCGACCTCGAGTTCGTCGCGGTCAACCACTCGATCCCTGACGCGCTGGCCGTCGCGATCCGCACTCCGGCGGGCCTCGTGCTGCACACCGGCGACTTCAAGATGGACCAGCTGCCGCTCGATGGCCGAATCACCGACCTGCGCGCGTTCGCCCGGCTGGGCGAAGAGGGCGTCGACCTGTTCCTGCCCGATTCGACCAACGCAGACGTCCCCGGCTTCACGGCGCTCGAGCGCGACATCGGCCCGGTGCTCGAGAGCGTCATCGCCAAAGCGAAGCGGCGCGTGATCGTCGCCAGCTTCTCGAGCCACGTGCACCGGGTGCAGCAGGTTCTGGATGCCGCAGCCGCCAACGGCCGCCAGGTCGCCCTGGTCGGCCGCTCGATGGTGCGCAACATGGGAATCGCCGCCGACCTCGGCTACCTCAAGGTGCCGGATGGCGTGCTGGTCGAGCTCAAGAAGGCGCTCGAGCTGCCGGACGACCGGATCGTCTACATGAGCACCGGATCCCAGGGCGAGCCGATGGCGGTGCTGGCGCGCATGGCCAATCAGGAGCACCAGATCGAGATCGCCGAGGGCGACACGGTGATTCTGGCATCCAGTCTCATTCCCGGAAACGAGAACGCGGTCTACCGCGTGATCAATGGACTCACCAAGCTCGGCGCGCTCGTCGTGCACAAGGGCAATGCGAAGGTGCACGTCTCGGGCCACGCGGCGGCCGGCGAGTTGCTCTACTGCTTCAACATCATCAAGCCCAAGAACGTGCTGCCGGTGCACGGCGAATACCGCCACCTGACCGCTAATGCCGCCCTCGCGATCGAGACCGGGGTGCCGGCGCAGAACACGATCATCGGCGAGAACGGCATCGTGGTCGACCTCAAAGACGGGGTGGCGCGGGTCGTCGGCCAGCTCGACGTCGGCATGGTCTACGTCGACGGCTCGACGGTCGGCGAGATCACGGATGCCGACCTCAAAGACCGCCGCATCCTCGCCGAGGAAGGCTTCATCTCGATCTTCGTCGCGATCGACAGCCAGACCGGTCGCGTGATCGTCGGCCCCGAGATCCAGGCCCGCGGCTTTGCCGAAGACGAATCCGTCTTCGACGGCGTCAAACCGCAACTGATCAAGGCGCTGCAGGAGGCCGCCCAGAACGGCACGCGCGACACCTACGGGTTCAGCCAGGTCATCCGGCGCACCGTCGGGCGCTGGGTCAACACGCAGCACCGGCGCCGACCGATGATCATCCCCGTGGTCATCGAGGCGTAGGGCCCATGACACGGCAACCACTCGTCCTCGTCATCGGAGCCTCGCTCCTGGTGATCCTGTGCGGCTGCGCGACCGGCCCGATTGCGGGCGGAACTCCGAGCGCCTCGTCTCCTTCTTCCTCGGGCGCTCCGACCCCGTCGCCCGCCCCGACGCGTCCAACGCTCTCGTCGTTGACGATCGGCACCGAGGGTCTCGGCGACCTGGTGATCGGGCAGCAGGTTCCGGCCGGCGATCCGTCTCTGGCCATCGTTCGATGGGATGAGAACGCATGCGATGGCGGTTCAGCTCCCGCCGCCTGGGTGGCTGCGTACCCTAAAGTCACGCCCGGACCGTGGGGCGGGCCGTGGCCATTCGGCATTAACACGGACGGGCGGGCCCGGCTGGCACCGATCACCTTCATCCTGGTCACCGCCCCCGGTGTCGGAACGGAGAAAGGCATCCGGGTCGGCTCGACTCGCGACCAGGTGCTGGCTGCCTACTTACCCAGTCTCACGCCGACGACGGGACCCCAGAGCGTCAGCTACTCGCTGACCGGATCGGCGGGCCGCCTGCAGATCGAGGTGCCGTTCGCGGACGGCACGTCATCTCAGGGAACTGACACCGTTGCCGCGTTGTCAACGATTCGCGTGTCGGAGGCGCCGTTCACCCTGGCTGGCGGCGACGGCGGAGCGCCCTGCTCGGGCTGACGCGACGTGACCATCGACGACCTCTTTTTGCGCAATCCACCCCGGTGGGCTCTTCGCGGCGACCCTCGCCTGTGGAACGAGATGCGCGCCGCACTGCGCGGCAAGCCGCTGCCCGACAACATCGGGGCGGCGAACGCCCTGCTGGTGAAGACTTTCACGAAGATAGTGGGCGTCGAACTGCCGAGCCCGAGCACCACGCCCGACCCGGCGAGCATCTACCTCAAGAAGTTCGCAACCGGCACCGGGATGAGCGACGGACAGGTGTCGCTGCTGTTCTGGCGCGACACCGCGTTCCCCATCCTGCTCGACCGGTTCGCCGCCGCGATCGAGATCGAGGACACCTCCGACCGCATCGGCGACCGTTTCGGATTCTGAGCCAGCGCCTCCCTTCTCTGGCAGCATGGGGCCATGTCTCAGAGGATTGCCCTCATCGCGGCGCTGCTGCTGGTTTTGAGCGGCTGTACGGCGACGCCGGGCGCGGTGAGCTCGCACGGCCCATCCAGGTCGGCGACCCCGACCGCGAGCCCCGCGCCGACGACACGCCCCGCACTCAGCGAACTTGTGGTCACCCCGTCCGGAATCGGCGATATCCGGCTCGGCAAGCCGGTGCCGGCCGATGCGCCAGCCGTTTCCGTCGTCACCTGGGATGAGAAGGCCTGCGTCAGCGATGGCGGCTTGTCGGTCGGCGAACCGTACTCAGGACTCTGGACCGCCGCGTACCCGCCCGTCGACGGCACGGGCGAAAGCGTCTTCGCCCTCGTCACCGACGACGGAACCAAGGATGCGGTGGTCAGTTACGTCGCGATCCGCGTTCCCAGTGCGATCCGGTCGGACGCGGGCATTCACGTCGGGGACACCCTGGATGCTCTGAAGGCGGCATACCCTGGCGGCTTCTTCCAGTCCGCGAAAGGGCAGAACGGGGCCGACGTGTACGTGGCGGGCGACGCGGACGGCGTCATCGCCTACGACGTCTCGGCTCCGTATCCCTCGGATCCGAACGGCTGGACCGCAGACCAACTGCATCGAGTCATCGCGATGAATGTCTTCGTGCCCCGTTCGGACCCGATCCTGCCGAACTACGGCACCACCAACAGTGGACTCTGTCCCGATTGATGTCCTGATTCGCGGGCGCGCGCGCGCCTCCGCGGCGCAGACGTCTCCCGCGGTTACCGTGACCCCATGGCCACGAGCACACGGTCGTCGACCCCGCGCGCCCGCACGAGCACAACGCGCGGTTCGAACGCGCGCCGTCCGCAACCGACCAAGCGGTACCCGGCCAAGAAGGCGAATCCGGTCGACGAGCCCGGCCTGCTGAGCAGCGCGTGGCTCGGGCTTGCTCACATCGTCGGAGGCGCTGCCCGGTTGTTCGGCCGCGAGACCCTTGCCAAAGAGGAGCGTCGCGACGGCGTTCCCTTCTTGTTCGTGGTGCTCGCGGTCGTGGGGGCGATCGTCGAATGGTTCAATCCATCGAATGACGTCGCGATCTCGCTCGACGCCTACACCTTCGGCGGGCTGTTAGGCCGTGTCGCCTTCGCGCTGCCGGTGATCATGCTGGTGTTCGCGGTCTGGCTGTTCCGGCATCCGGCGACCGTGCATGACAACACCCGCCTCGGCATCGGGCTCGCGCTGATGCTCCTCAGCATCAGCGGGCTCAGCCACGTCTTCGGTGGTCACCCCCAGCCCAAAGACGGCGCTGTCGCACTCGCGCACGGTGGTGGCATCGTCGGCTGGATCGTCGGCCAGCCGTTCGTGTCGGTCAATGCGGGTTGGCTTGCGGTCGTCATCTTCGGCGGCTTCGCACTGCTGTCGATCTTCATCATGACCAAGACGCCTCCGAACAAGATCGGATGGCGCCTGCGCGAGCTCTACGCCTACCTGTTCGGTGCCCAAGCGCCCGAACCGCGTGAGAAGGCCGCGGCCGGCGAGACCGGAGCGCCCGAGTTCGGCTCTCTCAGCGACCTCGGCCTCGAACTCGACGACCCGTCGTCGATGCCCTGGTGGCGCCGCGGCAAAGCCAAGACCACCGAGCCGGCGTTCGACAGCCCCGTCGTCGCCGAGACGGAGATCATCGACCACACCAAGGGCGACGACCAGTTCGACATCGACCTGCTCGAAGAACTGGTGCGTGCAGAGGATGCCGTCAAGCGTTTCACCGGCGAGGTCGACAGCAGCGCGACCGGCTTGCGCGACGACGGTGGTGCCGCTCTTCCGGGGTTCGGCAGCGCGGCGGAGCGCGGCGCGGCCGGCCAGTTCGACGACGCCGCAGCGCCCGCGATCCCGACAGCCAAGCCGAGCAGCCCGGCCCGCCGGCCGTACCGCTTGCCAGCGGCATCCATCCTCAGCGCTGGGACGCCGCCCAAGGCGAAGACCCCCGCGAACGACGAGGTGATCGCGGCGATCACGAGTGTGCTGAGCCAGTTCCAGGTGGATGCCAGGGTCACCGGATTCAGCCGCGGTCCGAGCGTCACGCGCTACGAGGTCGAGCTTGGTCACGGCGTGAAGGTGGAGCGCGTGACCGCACTCGCCAAGAACTTGTCGTACGCGGTGGCGTCGAACGAGGTCAACATCCTGTCGCCTATTCCGGGCAAGAGCGCGATCGGCATCGAGATCCCCAACAAGGATCGCGAGATCGTGTCGCTCGGCGATGTGCTGCGCTCGGGCGCGGCGGCGAAGAGCGTGCACCCGATGACCATCGGACTCGGCAAAGACGTCGAGGGCGGCTTCGTCGTCGCCAACCTGGCCAAGATGCCCCATCTGCTGGTCGCCGGCGCGACCGGATCCGGAAAGTCGAGCTTCATCAACTCGATGATCTGCAGCGTGCTGATGCGCGCCAAGCCGGCCGAAGTGCGGATGGTGCTGATCGACCCGAAGCGCGTCGAGCTGGCCGCGTACCAGGGCGTTCCGCACTTGATCACCCCCATCATCACGAACCCCAAGAAGGCCGCAGAGGCGCTGCAGTGGGTCGTGAAAGAGATGGACATGCGGTACGACGACCTCGCGTCGTTCGGCTTCCGCCACATCGACGACTTCAACCGCGCAGTGCTGGCCAACGAGATCGTGCTGCCGCCGGGCTCTGAGCGGCTGCTGCAGCCGTATCCGTATCTGCTCGTGGTTGTCGACGAGCTCGCCGACCTGATGATGATTGCTCCACGCGACGTCGAGGACTCGATCGTGCGCATCACCCAGCTGGCGCGCGCCAGCGGCATCCACCTCGTGCTGGCCACGCAGCGGCCATCTGTGGATGTCGTCACCGGTCTGATCAAGGCGAACGTGCCGTCGCGGCTGGCTTTCGCGGTGTCGAGCATGACCGACTCGCGCGTGATCCTCGACCAGCCGGGCGCCGACAAGCTGATCGGCCAGGGCGACGGGCTGTTCCTGCCGATGGGGGCATCCAAAGCGATCCGCGTGCAGGGTGCCTGGGTGACAGAAGACGAGATCGCCGCGGTCGTCAAGCACGTGACAGAGCAGGCCAGACCCGAGTATCGCGAAGACGTCGCGGTCGTCGCCGAGAAGCGCGAGGTCGACGGCGACATCGGCGACGACCTCGAGGTGCTTCTGCAGGCCGCAGAACTCGTCATCAACACCCAGTTCGGATCGACCTCGATGCTGCAGCGCAAACTGCGCGTCGGCTTCGCCAAGGCGGGGCGCCTCATGGATCTGCTCGAGTCGCGCGAGATCGTCGGCCCGTCTGAGGGGTCGAAGGCGCGCGACGTTCTCGTCACGCCCGAGCAGTTGCCCGAGGTGCTCGCCTCGTTGCGCGGGGATGGACCGGCGCTCGGCGGCAACGGATATCCTGAGGATGACGGCCCCTCAGACGAGGACGCCTGGAAGCTGACCGGCAGGGAGTAGCGCATGGCCGCCTCTGCTGGTGAGAAACCTGCCGATGAGAACCGTGCTGGCGTGAACCCGTCCGATCCCGGCCACGTTCCCGAGCATCCCAAGAACGTCAATCCGATGAAGGGCCGCGTCGTCGCGATCGGCGACACGCCCGCCAGTTGGGGCAACATCGCCAACATCGTGACGGTGATCCGGATCCTGCTGGCACCGGTGTTCATCGTCTTGCTGCTCACCGATGCCCGCCACGACGGCTACATCCGCTACATCGCCGCCGTGCTGTTCGTGCTCGCGATCACCACAGACTCCGTCGACGGCTTGCTTGCCCGCCAGCGCAACCTCGTCACCGACCTCGGCAAGCTGATCGACCCGATCGCCGACAAGGTGCTCACCGGCGGCGCGCTGGTCGGGCTGTCGCTTCTCGGCGAGATTCCGTGGTGGATCACCATCGTGATCCTGGTGCGCGAGGTCGGCATCACCGTGTACCGCTTCCTGGCGTTGCGCGACCGGGTGGTTGCGGCATCCTGGCTCGGCAAGCTCAAGACGGTTGTGCAGGCGGTCGCGATTTCGTTCGCGTTGTTCCCGTTCTGGCAGTTCGTCGGCCACTGGATCAACTGGGTCAACGCCGTTCTGATCCTGCTGGCGCTCGCGCTTACGGTGTTCAGCGGCATCGAGTATCTCTACCAGGCATACAGGGTCGGGCGCGCCAAGCGCATCGAGCTGCCGGAGTAGCCAGGTGGCGGGCGACTCGGCGGCGTCCGGCTCAGGTGGCGCGGCATCCCGCCTGATCGCCGAACTGACCAGGCTCGGGATGACGATCGCGGTCGCCGAGTCGCTGACCGGCGGTCTCGTGGTCGCCGAGCTGGTGAGCGTGCCGGGCGCGTCAGCCGTGGTGCGCGGCGGAGTCGTGGCGTACGCCACCGAACTCAAGTCGAACCTGCTGGGTGTCGACGCCGAACTGCTGGCCGCAAGGAGTCCCATCGATCCCGAGGTCGCGCGCCAGATGGCAGAGGGCGTGCGCCAGCTTTTGGGGCACGACGGGAAGCCCGCCGACATCGGATTGGCCACAACGGGCGTGGCCGGTCCCGATCGGCAAGACGGTCATCCTGTCGGCGAAGTCTGGCTCGGGCTCGCGGTTGACGGCCGGGCCGAGGCGCGCGGCCTCACCTTGGGGGGTGACCGCGCATCCATCAGAACGGATACTGTCGCCGAATCAGTGAAGTACGTGCTCGAGTACCTGCTGGATCGCGAAACGGAATAGCGGGAGTTTCGATCTCGTTACATGTGGTGTCGTCACAGCCAAGATCGAGGCGGCACGATTTAGAGTTTGCATATCGACCGAGATAGGGTTAGCGCCCCGGTCGGAACCACCG
Organism: Pseudolysinimonas sp.; assembly: GCA_039928695.1. Taxonomy (GTDB): domain Bacteria; phylum Actinomycetota; class Actinomycetes; order Actinomycetales; family Microbacteriaceae; genus Lysinimonas. Next base: position 42,684 of record JBDSSQ010000036.1, read on the forward strand.
ACCGAATCGGGTCGGAGTGAAAAGGAGGACACCATGGTTCTGGTACGTCAAGAAATCGGCGACGTTCTCCGTGACTTCCGTCTGCAGAAGGCGATGACCTTGCGTCAGGTTGCGGGGCGCGCAAGCGTGGCCCTCGGCTACCTGAGCGAGGTGGAGCGCGGCCAGAAAGAGGCCAGCTCGGAGATTCTCGCGTCGGTCGCGGACGCTCTCGACACGCCCATCTCGGTGATCATGCGCGAAGTGGGCGACCGCCTGGCGCTGATCGAGGGTGTCTCGCAGGTTCCTGACACGCTCCCCGACGAACTGGTCGCGGAGTTCGACGCGGACCTCGCGATCCGCTGATCGTTCAACGAAAAAGGGCCTCGGCATTCGCCGGGGCCTTTTTCGTCGAAGCGATCAGCCTGCCCATTCCGCGCCGCCACTCCTGCGGCGCGGGCCAGTTGCTCCCGTTAGGTTGACCAGCGAAGCGATGCGACCGCGCTCGTATGGCGGAGCGTGTGCGCCGCAGGAGCGGCGGCGCACCAGAATGGCACTGTGAAGTTGTCGGAGTTCGACGTGGCGATCGCCGAGGAGTTCGGCGCGTTCGGCCGCGTACTCCGCCGCGACACGGTCGTGGTCGCGCTCGGCAACCGCACGCCGGATGAGGCGCTCGCCGCCGGCGCCCCGGCTCGCGAGGTCTGGTTCGCGCTGTGCGCCGCCCAGGATGTGCCGCCGGACCGCTGGCACGGCGCAGGTCGACCGAAGCCAGCTCGCGGCTGATTCCTTTCGTCGAACGGCTTCGCCTGCCGAGTATTGAGGCGACACGCCGAGTCGAAATCGCTCGAACATCCATTCGGATGTCGCGTAGTCTCCTCACCAACGTCTTTCGAAGACGAGTTGTGCACGAGATGCCCGTCGGTCCCGAGAAATGTCGGGCCTCGGGCATAGCGTCGCAACTACCAAGCAACACCAGCCCTGTCACGAATGCCCCGACCTTGCCACATCGGTCGGAGCACGAGCGGCAGCCTATGGGCGCATAGACAGGCATCGTCGACCGAGATATCGAGCGACGGGCCACAAGCAGAAGGAGACGGGCCATGCCCTCACCAGCAGACCGCGAGAAAGCACTCGAAACGGCTCTCGCACAGATCGACCGCCAGTTCGGCAAGGGTTCCGTCATGCGCCTCGGCAGTGACGAGCGCGCGCCGGTTGCTGTCATTCCGACCGGCTCCATCGCGCTGGATGTCGCGCTCGGCATCGGGGGTCTTCCCCGCGGCCGCATCGTCGAGATCTACGGCCCAGAGTCATCGGGCAAGACCACGCTCACGCTGCACGCCATCGCCAACGCTCAGAAGGGCGGCGGCATCGCGGCCTTCATCGACGCGGAGCACGCGCTCGACCCCGAATACGCCAAGAAGCTCGGCGTTGATATCGACTCGCTGCTCGTTTCGCAGCCCGACACGGGAGAGCAGGCGCTCGAGATCGCCGACATGCTCGTCCGCTCCGGCTCGATCGACCTGATCGTCATCGACTCCGTCGCCGCACTCGTGCCCCGCGCCGAGATCGAGGGCGAGATGGGTGACAGCCACGTCGGCCTGCAGGCTCGCCTGATGTCCCAGGCGCTCCGCAAGCTCACCGGTGGGCTCAGCCAGACCGGCACCACGATGATCTTCATCAACCAGCTCCGCGAGAAGATCGGCGTGTTCTTCGGCTCGCCCGAGACCACCTCCGGCGGCAAGGCGCTCAAGTTCTACGCCTCGGTGCGGCTCGACATCCGCCGCATCGAGACCCTGAAAGACGGAACGGATGCCGTGGGCAACCGCACCCGCGTCAAGGTCGTCAAGAACAAGATGGCGCCGCCCTTCAAGCAGGCAGAGTTTGACATCCTCTACGGGACCGGCATCTCCCGCGAGGGCAGCCTGATCGACTACGGCGTTGAGCACGAGATCGTGCGCAAGTCGGGCGCCTGGTACACCTACGACGGCGACCAGCTCGGTCAGGGCAAAGAGAACGCCCGCAACTTCCTGCTTGAGAACCCCGAGACTGCGCTCGAGATCGAGAACAAGATCCTGGTCAAGCTCGGCATCGGCGAGATCGGTAGGGCGGCTGCTGCCGCCGCGGCGGCAGCCGTGCCGGCGATCGACATCGCTCCGGCCCCCGATGCTGCTGCCAAGCGTTCCGCCAAGGCCGAGGTGGCAGTGCCCCCCGGATCCGTTGAGGAGGCGTTCCCGGAGTCGATCGACGACGAGCTCGTCTCGCGCATGGCTTCAGGCGAGTAGGAACCATCGTGGAACGGTCCGACGGGGCGCAACGCCCCAGCCGCGTCACCCCATCGCGCAGCGACGGCCTCGCGACGGTGACCTATCTGCCCGGCGTGCTGTCGGGTCAGGTGAAGCCGGCAGAAACCCCGTCGGACCTTCCCACCTTGGCATCGGTGTTCGGCCAGCTGGAGTCGCAGATCGAGGCGCAACTCGCCGAGCAACGCGCGGCCGACGAACAGGCGGCGACGGCCGACGGCCGTGCCGATGCACGTGCCGCCGCCAAGGCGGAACGGGTCAGCATGAATGCGCTGACCCGGCGCGGCATGTCCAAACGCGAGGTCGAGCGCAGCCTGTTGGCGCGTGAACTCGATGACGAGACCGTCGCGTCCGAGTTGGACAGACTCGAGGGTGTTGGACTGATCGACGACATGGCGCTTGCGCAGAACCTGGTCGGCATCCTGCAGGAGCGCAAGGGTCTCGGCCGCTCCTCGATCGCCGCCGAGCTCACTCGGCGTCTTCTGACGCCGGCCGCGATCGAGTACGCACTCGAGCTCGTCGATACCGGCGACGAACTGGGCCGCGCCCGCGAGATCGCGGTCAAGCGGGCGTCGCAGTTGCGGTCGTACGACCGCGAGACCGCCGTGCGACGGCTCAGCGCGTTCCTGATGCGTCGGGGCTACTCGGGCAGCACGGTGCGGGCGGCCGTCGAGCATGCCCTGCCGGCGAGGCCGAGCGCGGGGTCGAGCGTTCGATTCCGCTGATAGCCTCGCTCGAATGGCGCGCCGAGAGAGCGTGGACATGCATGGGGGGAGGCGATCGTGGGACAGAGGATCTTCCCGCTCGACGAGGAGATGTCGCAGCGGTTGAGCACCCATCGCGACTGGGTCTGGGACTCGGTGAGCACCGACCGGCCGATTGATCGCGAAGACCCCGGCACAGCTCTCTCGGTGATCACGGCTCTCCTCAATGACGGAATCCGGCCTGACGAGACCTGGAAGCTGCAGTCGTTGGGTGTCGTCCTCGGTGACGTGATGTCCCGGCTGATGAGTCTGCCGTGGGTGGTCGTGGACGACGAGTACGGCCGTGATCCGGCGCTCGACTTCGGTGGCGTCGGCAATCTGCTGTTCCCCCTCACCATGATCTCGAAGCGAGTGGAGGCCGGCGAGACCGTCGACGTCTATGAACTCGTCAGCACAACGGCGCAGGCAATAACTCAGGGTGACTGAGACGTAGGCTGTTCTCACCATGACTCTGCTGGATTCCTCCTCAGCGCCCGGGGCCCTCGACCGGCCGCGGACCTACGAGGTGCGCACCTTCGGCTGTCAGATGAACGTGCACGACTCCGAGCGGCTCAGCGGCTCGCTCGAGGCGGCCGGCTACATCCGTGCAGACGGAGCTCCTGCCGACGTCGTCGTCATCAACACCTGCGCGGTGCGCGAGAACGCCGACAACAAGCTCTACGGCACCCTCGGGCACCTCGCCAGCATCAAGCGCGAGCACGACGGGATGCAGATCGCCGTCGGGGGGTGCCTCGCCCAGAAAGACAAATCCGTCATTCTCGACAAGGCGCCTTGGGTCGACGTGGTGTTCGGCACCCACAACATGGGATCCCTTCCGACCCTGCTCGAGCGGGCCCGGCACAACGGCGAGGCGCAGCTCGAGATCCTCGAATCGCTCGACGTCTTCCCGTCCACCCTGCCCGCACGCCGCGAGTCGACGTACAGCGGCTGGGTCTCCATTTCGGTGGGGTGCAACAACACCTGCACCTTCTGCATCGTGCCGTCGTTGCGCGGCAAAGAGAAAGACCGACGCCCCGGCGACATCCTCAGCGAGATTGAACTGCTCGTCGACGATGGGGCCATCGAGGTCACCCTGCTGGGTCAGAACGTGAACTCCTACGGCGTCGAGTTCGGCGACCGACTCGCGTTCGGCAAGCTTCTGCGAGCCGCCGGCGAGATCGAGGGGCTCGAGAGAGTCCGCTTCACCAGCCCGCACCCGGCCGCGTTCACCGACGACGTGATCGACGCCATGGCCGAGACGCCGAACGTCATGCCGCAGTTGCACATGCCGCTGCAGTCCGGCTCGGATCGCATCCTCCGGCTCATGCGCCGTTCGTACCGCTCCGAGAAGTTCCTCGGGATTCTGGATCGGGTGCGCGCGCGCATCCCGAACGCGGCGATCACGACCGACATCATCGTCGGTTTCCCCGGCGAGACCGAAGAGGACTTCGCCGAGACGCTACGCGTCGTCGAGCAGGCTCGGTTCGTTTCGGCCTACACGTTCCAGTACTCCATCCGCCCGGGCACTCCCGCGGCGACACTGCCCGATCAGGTGCCGAAAGAGGTCGTTCAGGAGCGCTATGAGCGCCTGACCGAACTGCAGGAGCGCATTTCGGGCGAAGAGAACGCGAAGCTCGTCGGCACCCGGGTCGAGGTGCTCGTCGCCGCAGGCGAGGGGCGCCGGGATGGGGCGAACTCCCGGATGTCCGGTCGGTCAGAAGACGCCCGCCTCGTACATTTCGATGTTCCCGCCGGCAGCGATATCCCGCGCCCGGGCGATGTGGTGAGCGTCGTCGTGACGCGCACCGCACCGCACTTTCTGATCGCGGCGCCCGCCGACGGCACCCTGCGGGTGCGACGGACGCGCGCGGGCGATGCGTTCGATCGCGCGGAGGCCGAGTCGTGTGCAATCCCGGCGCACGCACCGGCCGGCGGCGCGGCCGGCGGGCGCGGCGCGGTGAATATCGGGCTACCGATCCTTCGCCCGACGAGCTGAGCAGCGCGATGGAGTCGTCGACTCCGCTCGTCGCGATCGTGGGCGCGACCGGGACGGGCAAGTCCGCGCTCGCCCTCGACCTTGCCGAATCCCTGCTCGCCGATGGCCAGGTCGCCGAGATCGTCAATGCCGACGCAATGCAGCTGTACCGCGGCATGGACATCGGCACCGCCAAGTTGAGCCTCGCCGAGCGCCGCGGCGTTCCCCACCACCTTCTCGACGTTCTCGAGCCCCGCGAAGAGGCAAGCGTGGCGGCGTATCAGCAGCAGGCGCGCGCGGTCATCGAGGCCATCCTGAATCGCGGGGCGACGCCGATCCTGGTCGGCGGCAGCGGGCTGTACGTGTCGAGCGTGCTCTACAACTTCCGGTTTCCCGGGACGGATCCCGCGGTCCGCGCGCGGCTCGAAGGCGAGCTGACCGCACACGGGCCCGGCACGCTGCACAACAGGCTGCACGCGGTCGACCCGGTCGCCGCGCGGGCCATCGGTCCGCACAATGGACGGCGGCTCGTCCGGGCACTGGAGGTCGTCACCATCACCGGCGGGCCATTCGGTGCCGGACTTCCCACCGAGGACGACTTGTGGCGACCCGCGGTGACGATCGGACTGCGAGCGGAACGCTCCGTCCTGATCGAGCGGCTCGAAGCGCGGGTCGCGGTGATGTGGCGCGCCGGGCTGGTCGACGAGGTCGCGGCTCTGCGTCCCGCCGGCCTCGGCATCACGGCGGCGCGCGCGATCGGCTATGCGCAGGCGATCGCGCAGCTCGACGGCCTCCAGACCGAAACGGAGGCGATCGAGCAGGCCGCTGTGCTCACCCGGCGCTATGCGCGGCGACAGGTCGGATGGTTCGGGCGGTACGGCTCGACCCGCTGGATCGACTCCGACGATCCCGAGCGGGTTGCGCTCGCCAGGGCATCGCTCGGCAGCGCATCGCCGGCGCGCGGCGATAGCCTGAGCCAGTGAGCACGGCAATCCACTTCACCAAGGGTCACGGCACCGGCAACGACTTCGTGCTGTTCGCCGATCCCGATGGCCGGATCGAGTTGGATGCCGATGCACTCGCCGGCATCGCCGACCGGCACTTCGGCGTGGGGGCCGATGGTGTCATCCGTGCGGTGAGGTCGTCGAAACTCGCCGATGGAGCCGAGGCGCTGGCCGAGAATCCGCGCGCCGAGTGGTTCATGGACTACCACAACGCCGACGGAAGCCCCGCCGAGATGTGCGGCAACGGCATTCGCGTGTTCGGCAGCTTCCTGATCGAGAATGGGCTCGTCGAGCTGGCCGATGGCGAGACGATCGCCGTTGGCACCCGTGGGGGAGTGCGCGACCTGACCCGCACCCGGGATGGCTTCGAGAGCGATCTCGGCCGGTTCGTCGTGCTCGACGCCGAGGCCACTGTGTCGGCCAAGAACCTCGTTGTCGACCGCCCGGGCCTGCCGGTCGGAGTCGGCAATCCGCACGTCGTCGTGGCGCTGGCCGACGATGCCGAACTCGACGCGCTCGATCTGAGCGAGGCGCCGGTCGTGTCGCCGGCGCCGCCCGACGGCGCGAACGTCGAATTCGTGGTGCTCGCCGACCCGATGGTGGTCGAGGGAGTCGGACACATCAGGATGCGCGTGCACGAGCGAGGCAGCGGCGAGACGTTGTCATGCGGCACAGGAGCCGCCGCGGCGGCACTTGCCATCCGGCACTGGGCGGGAGCGGGCGCCCCCGACACTTGGCAAGTGGAAGTGCCCGGCGGCGTCGTTGGCGTGCGGATGTTCACATCGGGCGACGGCGAGCACGTCGCCCTGAGCGGTCCGGCCGAGCTGGTCTACTCGGGTGATCTGACGATCTGACGATCTGAGGCCTAGCCGGTCGAGGAGACCGGTTCAGACATGATCCGGGCCAGGGTCGTGCGACCGAGTGCGCTCATCACGGGATTGCTCGTGCGGTAGTACCAGACGAGTCCCATCGACTGCTGGAACGCCCAGGCGGCACCGCGAGCCCATTCGACCTCACCCGAGCCCAGCGCACGCCGCACGCGTGCCCGCGCGGGCGCGTCGAGCATGTGCCACACGACAACCAGGTCCAGGGCCGGATCGGCGGCGCCGAACCCTCCGCCGTCGAGCACGCCGACCAGGCGTTCGCCTGCCACGAGCAGGTTGCCGGGATGCAGATCCCGGTGCGCCATGACGTCGGGGCCGGCGGTCGGCAGGTCTCGGTAGATCTGCCACCGGCGACGGAGCGCGGGCACGTCGAGCAGGCCCCCGCTCTCGCGAAAGCAGGTCGACATCCATTCATCGTGGTCGGGCAGCGAGCCGCCCCGACCGCCGCCGGTGAAGACGCGGCCGCGCGTGGGGGCTGCGCGTAGAGCGGCAAGCATGGTTGCGAGGTGATCGGCAAAACCGGCGGATCCGGCGAGAGCCGCCGACGTGGTGGTTGCGCCGGGCAGCCAGGTGTGGACCGCCCAGGCCCCGGGATATCCGTGTGCGGGGCGCCCGATGGCGACTGAGCGGGGAACTGGCACCGAGATGATGCCTGCGAGTTCGTCGAGAGCGTCTGCTTCTCGCTCGAGTTCGGCCGCAACGACGGGGTCGGTTGACCGCAGGGGCAGCCGAGCGGCGAGCCCCGTGCCGAGACGGAAGATCGCGTTGACGGTCGCGCCACTCTGCACGGGCGCGACCGGCAACTCTGCCCACTGCGGGAACTGCTCAGCCACCAGCCGTCGCACCAGCTCCGCATCGACCGGCAGCTGGTCGTGGTGCATCATCGTCGTGCCATGGTGGGTCAGCGACGCGTCACTGCTGCACGATGGGGATGGCCTCGGTGAACCCGCTGCGCCGCCGAGCGCGCAGCACCCGGTAGCCCTTGTTGGTCGCCGCCCGGGTGACCGCGAAGTCCTGAGGCAGTTCGGCCTGGAGCCAGCGGTGCAATGAGTCGGAGCCGAGGTTGCGCTGCACGACGAGCCAGGCATCCGTTCCCGGCTCGAGCCGCGGCAGCCACTTCAGCATCATCGCGTGCAGTTCGTTCTTGCCGACTCGGATCGGCGGGTTCGACCAGATGGTCATGAACTGGGTGTCTGGGGGAACATCGTCGGGCGTGACGGCGTTGATGTTCTGCAGGCCAAGTGCGTCGGCATTGCGGCGCACCAGGTCGAGGGCTCGCTGATTCACGTCGACGGCCCAGACGCTGGCGCGAGGGGATTCCAACGCGAGGCTGAGCGCGATCGGCCCCCACCCGCAGCCCAGGTCGAGCAGCTGACCGCCCGGCGGCGGCGCTGGGACGTTCGCGAGCAACACCTGGGTGCCGGCATCCACTCGCTCCGGACTGAAGATCCCGTTTGAAGTGGTGACTTCGAGACGCTGGCCGGCCAGCTGCACCGAGATGGTGCGGGGCACCATCTCACCTCCCGGAGTGGCAGAGAAGTAGTGCTCCGGGGGCGCCATGCACAGAACCTATCGAAAACGAGGAACTAGGGTTAACCGATCATGAGCGCGAACGACGATCAGATGCTCGACCGCGTGCTCGCCAGCGACGAGGCGAAGGCCAGCGGGGTGAGCCGGTTCGGCGTGGATGGCGCGCGCGGCCAGGCGCAGGCGCTGCAACTCCACCTCGACGACACCGGAGTCGCCGCCGACGTCGACGGCGAACAGTTCGATCGTGACGCCCGAGCTTCGTTGCGCCGGGTCGGTGGACTGAGCACAGAACTCGAAGACGTTACGGAGGTCGAATACCGCCAGCTGCGTCTCGAGAACGTCGTGCTGATCGGCGTGTACTCGGGGCAGGGGCTCGAGGATGCCGAGAACTCGCTCCGCGAGTTGGCCGCGCTGGCCGAGACCGCTGGCGCCGTGGTGCTCGACGGACTGCTGCAGCGGCGGCCGCATCCGGATCCCGCCACCTACCTCGGGCGCGGCAAGGTCGAGGAGCTGGCGGCTGTGGTGCAGTCGCTCGGGGCCGACACCGTTGTGGCCGACGCAGAACTCGCCCCCAGCCAGCGGCGTGCCCTCGAAGACGCGGTCAAGGTGAAGGTCATCGACCGAACGGCCGTGATTCTCGACATCTTCAGCCAGCACGCCAAGAGCCGTGAGGGCAAGGCCCAGGTCGAGCTCGCCCAACTCGAGTACCTGCTGCCCCGCCTGCGCGGCTGGGGCGAGTCGATGTCGCGTCAGGCCGGTGGCCAGGTCGGCGGCTCGGGGTCCGGCATGGGAAGCCGCGGTCCTGGTGAGACGAAGATCGAACTCGACCGCCGCCGCATCCACACCCGCATGGCCCGGCTGCGCAAGCAGATCAAGGGATTCGCGCCGGCCCGCGAGGCGAAGCGCGCCAACCGCGACCGATTCGAGGTGCCCAGCGCGGCCATCGTCGGCTATACCAACGCCGGCAAATCGAGCCTGCTGAACCGGATGACGCGCGCCGGAGTCCTGGTGCAGAACCAGCTGTTCGCGACGCTCGACCCGACCGTTCGTCGCACCGAGACGCCAGACGGACAGCTGTTCACCCTCTCGGACACGGTGGGATTCGTGCGCAATCTGCCGCACCAGCTGGTCGAGGCGTTCAGGTCGACCCTCGAAGAAGTGGGCAACTCCGACGTCATCGTGCACGTCGTCGACGCCGCGCACCCCGACCCGGCTGCGCAGCTCGCAACAGTGCGCGACGTGATCGGTGAGGTCGGCGCTCGGGACCTGCCCGAGATCGTTGCCTTCAACAAGAGCGATCTGGTGGATGGCGATCAGCGGCTGCTGCTCCGCGGCCTCGAGCCGGATGCCGTCTTCGTAAGCGCCCGAACCGGCGAGGGGATCGAAGAACTGCTCGCCCGGATCGCGGAGGCATTGCCGCATCCCGACGTCGAGCTCGAACTGCTGATTCCCTACGACAGAGGAGAGCTGGTCTCGCTCGCTCACGCCCGCGCTCGCGTGACCGCGACGCGCTACGACGAGCGCGGCACCTGGCTGACCGTGATGGCCACTCAGCGCGTGGCCGACCAGCTCACATCCGCCGTCACGGCCCCGGCCGCGGTGTAACACGCCGCAATAGGGCTGCCGATGGCGGGTACGCTAGACGAGGCGCCGCTTGCTTGGGGCGCGGTGCGAAAGCCGAGCCCGGCACCCGCTCCAGACGTAGCCGCGCCCCGCGCGGCTCAGACGGACGGTTAAGGCGGAGAAAGCTCGTGGCGGCATTCGTGATCGAGGGCGACAGCCTTGACGATTCGGCGCGCCAGACCGTGCCGAATCACGACAGTCCCACCTTCTCGTTCGAGCTCTATCCACCACGCAACGATGCGGCAGCCGAGGCGTTGCAGCACTCGTTGACCCGCCTCGTGGCGGCCGGACCGGAGTTCGTCTCCGTCACGTACGGCGCCAGCGGGTCATCCCGTGGAGTCTCGCTCGAGGTGCTCCGGCACCTGCTGCAGAAAACCGATGTGCTGCCCATGGCGCACCTCACCTGTGTCGGGTCGTCGTACGCAGAGGCGTCGCAGTTGATCCGCGAGTTTCTGGATGCCGGCGTCACCAGCTTTCTCGCCCTGCGCGGTGACCCTCCTGCCGGTGCCGCCGAGGGCGAGGGGTTCCTCGGCGACCTGGGCAGCGCAGGAGAGCTCGTGCAGCTTATCCACCGGGTGCAGGCCGAACGCGTGCCCTTCGTGCAGATTCCCGTCCCGGGATTCCCGGGCGCCCGTCGCCTGGCGAGCGGCCAGAAGGTGACTATCGCGGTGGCCGCCTTTCCGAACGGGCACCCGCGTTCTCGCTCGATCGAGCAAGATCTGGACACCCTCCTGGCGAAACAGGCGGCGGGCGCGAACCTCGCCATCTCGCAGCTGTTCTTCGAGGCCGATCAGTATCTGGGTTTTGTGGACCGCGCGCGCGCTGCCGGTGTGACCATGCGCATCCTGCCCGGAGTCATGCCGGTACTCGGTGCCGCGCGCCTGCACCGTATTGTCGAACTCAGCGGCGAGACACTTCCCGCTCAACTGCTGCACGATCTGGAAACAGCAGACGACCCTGCCGCGGTCGGGATCGAGCACGCCACTCGGCTCGCATCGCGCCTGCTCGAGGGCGGCGCATCCGGACTTCACTTGTACACCTTCAACCGCCATGAGGCCCCGCTCGCCGTTCTCGGCGCTGTGGGGCTGCTCGATCGAGCAAGGACCAACGCATGACCACCAACGCTCCATTCCCGACCGGCACCATCCTCGGTTACCCGCGCATCGGACCACGCCGGGAGCTCAAGCGCGCCGTCGAAGCCTTCTGGGCGGGCAAGATCGACGCGGCAGAGCTCGAGTCGACGGCGGCGGCCCTTCGCGCCGAGACACGCGGCCGCCTGGTCGCCCTCGGGCTGGGCGCGACGGATTCGTCGATTCCCGAGGCGTTCTCGTACTACGACCAGGTGCTCGACGCGGCCGTCACGGTCGGCGCCGTGCCGACGCGATTTGCCGAGTTGGTCGGCGCCGACGGATCTCTTGACCTCGCGGGAGTGTTCACCCTAGCCAGGGGTGAGGGCGACCGCGCACCGCTCGAGATGACCAAGTGGTTCGACTCCAACTACCACTACCTCGTGCCCGAGATCGGGCCGGACACCGCCTTCCACCTGGCGAGCGATCGGCTGGTGCGTGAGGTAGCCGAGGCGAGGGCGGCCGGTTTCGTGACGCGTCCGGTCATTGTCGGCCCCGTCACCCTCCTGGCGCTGAGCAAGCCGGCCGAGGGCGCGCCTGCCGGCTTCTCGCCGCTGTCGAAACTCGACGAGTTGCTACCGGTCTATGTCGAGTTGCTCGCGAAGCTCGCGGCCGCAGGAGCCCAATGGGTGCAGCTGGATGAGCCCGCCCTGGTCAGCGAGTCGATTCCCGTGGTGAGGGAAGAGCTGCTGGCAGCTGCGGCGTCTGCCTACGGTGCCCTCGGCTCGGGACGCCCCCTCGGCATCCTGGTCGCCGCTCCATACGGCTCTCTTGACGACGCATTGCCGGTGCTCGTGAAGGCGCCCATCGACGCCATCGCCCTCGATCTGGTCAAGGGCGCAGTGCCGATCGGATCGACAACAGACATGGTCATGGTCGGCGGTGTCATCGACGGGCACAACATCTGGCGCGGCGACGTCGCGGCGGCGTTCGACAAGCTCGAAGCCCTGCGCGCGGTGAGCCCGAACGTGTCGGTCGGAACGTCGACCAGCCTGTTCCACACCCCGCACACGATCGCCGATGAGCCCGGGCTTCCCGCTCAGTTGAAGAGCTGGCTCGCCTTCGCCGACGAGAAAGTTGCACAGGTTGCCGTGCTCGCGAGGGGTCTGCGCGAGGGACGCGCAGCCATTCAAAGCGAGTTGGATGCCGCCACCGAGGCGCTCGACGACCGGCGCACCGCTCGCGGGGTGCGGGACGGGTCCGTGCGCGCGCGCGCCGCCGCACTGACCGACGCCGAGTTTCACCGCGGTGCGTACGCCGCCCGCCGTGATGCGCAGGACGCCGCGCTGGGCCTTCCCGCGCTGACCACCACCACGATCGGGTCGTTCCCGCAGACCGGCGAGATCCGCGCGGCCCGGGCTCGCTACGCGAAGGGCGAAATCGATCAGTCCGCATACGAGGGTTTCCTCGAAGATGAGATCCGCAGCGTCATCGAGCTGCAGGAGCGGATCGGTCTCGACGTGCTGGTGCACGGCGAGCCGGAACGCAACGACATGGTGCAGTACTTCGCCGAGAACCTCGACGGCTTCGCAGTGACGCAGAACGGGTGGGTGCAGTCCTACGGGTCGCGAGCGACGCGTCCCTCCATCCTGTGGGGCGACGTCTCACGGCCGGTGCCGATCACCGTCCGTTGGTCGACGTTCACGCAGAGCCTGACCGAAAAGCCGGTCAAGGGGATGCTGACCGGCCCGGTGACGATTCTGGCCTGGTCGTTCGTTCGGGACGATCAGCCGCTGGGCGAGACGGCGAACCAGGTGGCGTTGGCCCTGCGCGACGAGATTCGCGATCTCGAGGCGGCAGGCATCGGCATCATCCAGGTCGACGAGCCCGCGCTGCGCGAACTTCTTCCGCTCAAGACCCGCGACCAGGCCGGGTATCTCGACTGGTCGGTCAAGTCGTTCCGGCTCGCGACCTCCGGCGTCGACGACAAGACCCAGATCCACACGCACCTGTGTTACTCGGAGTTCGGTGTCGTGCTCGAGGCGATCGACGGATTGGACGCCGACGTGACCTCGATCGAATCCGCGAGGTCGAAGATGGACGTCGTCCCCGAACTGGAGCGCAGCCACTTCGGCCGCGGCATCGGACCGGGCGTTTACGACATCCACTCCCCGCGCGTTCCGAGCGTTGAAGAGGTCACGGAGTTGCTCGAGATCGCCCTCGCCTCGATCCCGGAGCGCCAGGTCTGGGTCAACCCGGATTGCGGCCTGAAGACCCGCGGGTACGCTGAGACCGTTGCGTCGCTCGAGAATGTGCTGGCGGCGACCCGTGCGGTCCGTGCGAGGGTGGCGGCCTCGTAACGCGTGATCCTCTGGCTCACTGTGGGGCGAGCGCGGAGGTCACGTCCAGCCTCCTGACCTAGCGTTTTGGTGTGAAGCTGGCCGTGTACGAGACCGGGACGGGACCGCGCACCGCCGTGCTCGTGCACGGGATCATGTCAGACCATCGTGCCTGGCACCGGGTCGGGCAGGAGTTGGTCGAGCAGGGATTTCGGATCATCGCCGTCGACCTGGCTGGGCACGGAGGCAGTCCGCGGTCGCGCCGGTATTCGGTGAACGCGTGGGCGGATGACGTGGTGGAAACGCTGCAGCCCATTCTGAGCGGGCGTCCGGATCTGATCATGGGCCATTCGCTAGGAGCGCTGGTCGCCAGCATGGTGGCCGACCGGCTCGCGCCTCGAGCTGCGGTCTACGTGGATCCAGCCTTCGGCTTCCCGCGCGGTGTGCGCGGGGTCGTGATGAAGTTGATCTTCGCGATGGCGCCCCGCCCGCGCCGCGCCACCCTGGTCCACTGGAACCCCAAGTGGAGCGCTGCCGACATCGAAATCGAGCTCGCCACCCTACGCGACTGGGACAAGCGCACGATCTTCGGTTTGGCCAGCACCCGTGCGCTCGTTCCGCCGACCCGGCTCGTTGCTCCTTCTCTGGTGGTGTTGGCCGAGAAGAGCCTGCTGATCACGAGTGCCGTCGCCGCTCGCCTTCAGCGCCTGGGCATGACCGTCGAAACGGTCGCTGGCACAGGGCACACCGTGTTCCGAGACGAGCACGCCCGCTTCATGGCGGTCGTCGATCGTTGGCTGGCGACGGTCGCGCCCGCCGCGGCGGGCTAACTCGACGAGTCGGCTCAGACCGACCGCAGCACGGCGACGACCTTGCCCAGCACCTCAGCCTGGTCGCCCATGATCGGCTCGAAGGCCGAGTTGCGGGGGAGCAGCCAGGTGTGGCCGTCGCGTTGACGCAGCACCTTCACGGTCGCCTCGCCGTCGAGCATGGCGGCAACGATTTCGCCGTTCTCGGCCGACCCCTGCTGTCGAATGACCACCCAGTCGCCATCGCAGATCGCGGCGTCGATCATCGACTCGCCTACCACCTTGAGCATGAAGAGGTCACCCTTGCCGACCAGCTGGCGGGGCAGGGGGAAGACTTCGTCGATCTGCTGCTCCGCGGTGATCGGGATGCCGGCCGCGATGCGCCCCACGAGCGGCACCATGGCGGCGTCTGCCACTGATGGGCCGGAGTTGTCGGCGTCTGTCGGCTCCAGCTCGATCAGCACCTCGAGGGCGCGTGGCCGGTTCGGGTCGCGGCGCAGGTAGCCGCTCAGCTCGAGCTGATTGAGCTGATGGGTGACGCTCGAGAGTGACGCCAGGCCCACCGCGTCACCGATCTCACGCATGCTCGGCGGGTAGCCCCGCGATGCGACCGAGCGCTGGATCATCTCGAGGATCGCCTGCTGCTTGTCGCTCAGGCTGGTGCGTCGACGGGTGCCGGTGCGTTCCGGGTTGCCGAATGCCTCTGCGTCGCTCATGTCTGCTCCTCGCACGACCCGAGATGGGTCGAATGTCGGTGGTCGCTGATCGAATCAACTCCATCGATCGAAACTGTATCCGTTTGGTGCGGTTGCAGCAAACATGTGTTCGAGTGTGTCGCAACATTTTTCCGAAGATCGTTGTGAAGGACTTGAACATATGTTCGATCGAATGTATGTTCGGAACACAGGTTCGCATCTGAGCCTCCGGCCGAGGTCCGGATGCGCAACCTGTCCAGCTTCAGTCAGCACTAGTCCAGATCCGCTAGCCCAGATCCATTAGCCCAGATCCATTAGCCCAGGGGAGTCACGATGAGCACGATTGCCTTCCAGCAGCCGCACCTGCGCATCACCCGTCGTGGGCGCGCCGTGCTGACGCTTCTCATTGCCATTCCGCTCGCCATTGGGGCCGCGGTCACCGGTATCGGCGCGATTGGCGCCGCCGCAGGCACGCACGCCGGCACCACGACCTTCCAGTACGTCACGGTCGAGTCGGGCGAGTCGCTGTGGCAGGTGGCGCAGGCGGTCGCACCGACGGCAGACCCGCGCGACGTTGTCGCCAACATCCTCAGCCTCAACGACTTGAACTCTGGCGAGGTGCAGCCCGGTCAGCGCCTGGCGATTCCGGTTCAGTATTCCGTCGCGACCCGCTCGGCCACCGGGCACTGATCTTTCTCTTCCCCCCGCCGCCCGGCGCGGCACCAACCCCCCTTGGTGCCGGCGCCGGGCGGCCTTTCTGACGCCGGGTCTGGCGGGAAGCCGCCGGTAGAATCGGCCGGTGGCCTCGCTCTCCGACCTTCCGATCCGCGATGACCTCAGGGGTCAGCATCCCTACGGGGCGCCGATGATCCCGGTGCGCTACGCGCTGAACGTCAACGAGAACACCCACCCGATCCCGGAGTTGGTCGCCCGCGACATCGTGGAATCCCTCGCCCGTGCTGTGCTGACGGTCAACCGCTACCCCGACCGCGAGTTCACCGAGTTGCGCGAGAATCTCGCCGCCTATCTTGGCCACGGGACCACCCCCGAGCAGGTCTGGGCGGCCAACGGCTCCAACGAGATCATTCAGCAGACGCTCCAGGCGTTCGGCGGGCCGGGACGCAGCGTGCTGGGTTTCCCACCCACCTACTCGATGCATCCCATCATCGCTGCAGGCACCGGCACGACGTGGTTGACCGCCGCGCGCGACGCCGACTACCGGATCTCGCCCGAGACCGCCGTAGCGGCCATCGAGGCGCAGCATCCTGATCTCCTGTTCTTCTGCGCGCCGAACAACCCCACCGGCACACCCCTGCCGCTCGCCACGATCGAAGCGGCATACGACGCCACCGACGGCATCGTCTTCGTGGATGAGGCATACGCAGAGTTCATGCCGCACGACGCCCCGAGCGTGCTCACGTTGTTGCCCGGGCGCGAGCGCCTGCTGGTTTCGCGGACGATGAGCAAGGCATTCGCCTTCGCCGGGGCGCGGCTCGGCTATCTGGCTGCGGATCCGGCGGTCGCCGACGCCCTGCGGCTCGTGCGCCTGCCTTACCACCTGTCGGCTTTCACGCAAGCAGCCTCGATCGCAGCGCTGCACCACGCGCCCGAGATGCTGGCCATGGTCGATGACATCGCGAGCCAGCGCGACCGCATGCTCGCGGAGTTGCCGAAGCTCGGGTTCGGCGTCTTCGAGAGCCAGGCCAACTTCGTGCTGTTCGACGGGCTCGACGATCCGGGCGCGACCTTCCGTGCACTGCTCGCGCGCGACATCCTCATTCGGGATGTCGGGATCCCGGGCGCGCTGCGCGTGACCGCCGGCACCACAGAAGAGACGTCGTTCTTCCTGCGATCCCTGGAAGAAATCGGCCCCCGCGGTGGAGCTTAGAGCGAAGGCCATTTCTGGCCTTCGGCGCGACCCCAGCGCCGATGCCCGTCTCGGGCATCGGTAGTCTCTTGAGCATGAGTAATGGGAGGACAGCGACCCTGACTCGCGAGACGAGCGAGTCGAGCATCAGCCTGTCGATCGATCTCGACGGAACGGGCGCGTCGAGCGTCCACACCACCGTTCCCTTCTTCGACCACCTCCTGACCGCGTTCGCCAAGCACTCGCTGGTCGATCTGACCGTGAAGGCGAAGGGTGACACCGAGATCGATGTGCACCACACCGTTGAAGACACCGCCATCGTGCTCGGCACTGCCATCAAGCAGGCGCTCGGAGACAAGAAGGGAATCGCGCGGTTCGGCGATGCGATCGTCCCGCTCGACGACGCCCTGGCGCAGGCCGTCGTGGATGTCTCTGGCCGCCCGTACCTGGTGCACTCCGGCGAGCCGGCAGGCTTCGAGTACCACCTGATCGGCGGGCACTTCACCGGATCGATGGTGCGTCACGTGTTCGAGGCGTTGACCTTCAACGCCGGGCTGACCGTGCACCTGCTGCTGCTCTCGGGCCGCGATCCGCACCACATCGCCGAGGCCGAGTTCAAGGCATTCGCGCGCGCCTTCCGGCAGGCCGTCGCGCTCGACCCGCGCGTGCTCGGCGTGCCGTCGACGAAGGGCGCGCTGTAGCCGTGTCGGCAGCTCACCCCGGCGCCGGTCCCACCGGCGCCGCGGCGCCGCGAGTGGTCGTTCTCGACTACGGCTCCGGCAATGTGCACTCGGCGGCCAAGGCGCTCGAAGCGGCGGGAGCGCGCGTCGAGCTGACCCGAGACCGTTCCGCCGTCCTGGCCGCCGACGGACTCGTGGTGCCCGGCGTCGGCGCGTTCGCCGCGGTGATGCAGCAGCTCAACGAGGTGCGCGGCGGCGAGCTTATCGGACGACGCCTGGCGGGCGGGCGGGCGGTGCTCGGCATCTGCGTCGGGATGCAGGTGCTGTTCGACCGCGGCATCGAGCGCGGATCCGACACCGAAGGGTTGGGGGAGTGGCCGGGGCTGGTCGACGAGCTCGAAGCCCCCGTGCTGCCCCACATGGGGTGGAACACGGTGGAGGCTCCCTCCGACTCGACGTTGTTCGACGGGATCGCCGACGAGCGGTTCTACTTCGTGCACTCCTACGCAGCCCGCAGCTGGGAGCTGGATCCGATCGGGGCCCTCGCCCGCCCGAAAGTGACCTGGGCCGTCCATGGCGACCGTTTCGTCGCTGCCGCCGAGAACGGAGCGCTCTCTGCCACCCAATTCCACCCCGAGAAGTCGGGTGAGCCGGGCATCCGGCTGCTCGGCAACTGGCTCAGGAGTCTGTAGATCATGACCGAGAACCCGCCGCTTATTCTGCTTCCCGCCGTGGATGTCGCCGACGGCCAGGCGGTGCGCCTCACGCAGGGCGCCGCCGGCAGCGAGACGAGCTACGGCGATCCGCTCGACGCTGCCGAAGCGTGGATCGCGCAGGGCGCCGAGTGGATCCATCTGGTCGACCTCGACGCGGCGTTCGGCCGGGGTGACAATCGGCGCGTGATCGCGGAGGTCATCCGGGCGACTCCGTCTACGGTGAAGATCGAGCTGTCAGGAGGCATCCGCGACGATGCGAGTCTGGATGCGGCGTTGGCGACCGGTGCCGCGCGCATCAACCTGGGCACGGCAGCCCTAGAGAACCCGGACTGGGCCGCCGAGGTGATCGCCCAACACGGTGCCTCGATCGCCGTCGGGCTCGACGTGCGGGGCACGACCCTGGCTGCGCGTGGCTGGACCCAGGAGGGCGGTGACATCTGGGAGGTGCTCGCCCGGCTCGAGGATGCCGACTGCGCCCGGTACGTCGTCACCGACGTCACGAAAGACGGCACGCTTCAGGGGCCGAATCTCGAGCTGCTGCGCGAGATGACGGCGCGCACGTCACGGCCGGTGGTCGCCTCGGGCGGAATCTCGAGCCTCGACGACATCGCGGCGCTGCGCGAGCTGGTGCCGCTCGGCGTGGAGGGCGCGATCGTCGGCAAGGCCCTGTATGCCGGGGCGTTCACGCTGGTTGAGGCGCTGGAAGTCGCCAACCGGTGAGCTTCCCGGCCGACTCGGCGGGCGTGCCGTTCGAGGGGCGTTCCTTTCACGAGAACCCGGGCGCAGGCGACGACGGCTCTGCGCCTCCTCGGTTGTTGGAGGCTCTCAGACGGTTCCGCGCGCACGAGGTCGCGGAGGCCGAGGTGGTGGCAGCTCTGCACGGTTCGCGGCTACTCATCCCGCTCGTGGCGGTGCGGGGTGATGAGGGGGTCGGAGCGCACGGGCAGCTGGTCGACAAGACCCAGGAGTTGTCGATCGTGACGGTGGCCGGCCCCGACGGGCGCAACGTGCTGCCCGCCTTCACCTCTGTCGCCGCGCTGTCGAACTGGGATGCCGCGGCGCGCCCGATCCCGATCGACGCGACCCGCGTGGTGCTGGCTGCCGCGTCGGAGGGGACCCCGTTGATCGTTCTCGACCCGGGATCGCCGACCGAGTTCGCGATTCGTGCTCCCGCTTTTGAGGCTGTCGCGACCGGATCCGCGTGGACGCCGTGTTTTGCCGACGAGGGTGTTCTCGACGCGTTCTTGGCCGCGGGCGCGCAGGAGGAGGCGCTGCGAGCGATTCAGTTGGCGCCTGGGGATCCGGATGCTCGGCTGGCCGGCCCCGAGTTGCTGGTCCAGCTCTCGGTGCGCGCGGGTCTCGAGAAGCACGAACTCGACGCGATGCTCGCCCGGCTGCAGGTCTCGTGGGCGGCGGATCCCGTGATTGCGGCGCGTGTCGACTCGATCGGCGTGCGGGTCGACCGCGTCGGGTAGAAACGTTCCAGTTCTCACGGACAGTCCGTGAGAACTGGAGTGCGGGTCTAGCGTCACACTCGCGCCGTCGCACTCGAGCACGCCGACTTGCTCGGCACAGCGATGCGCAGTCACTTACGTGACAGCGCCAGTCCACTTCTCGCCGGGCCCCTTGCCGATCGGGTCGGGGATCGGCGACGCCTCGCGAAACGCGAGTTGCACAGTGCGCAGCCCGTCGCGCAGCGCGCGCGCGTGGTGATCGCCCACGTTCGGCGCAGCCGCCGTCACCAGACCGGCGAGGGCATCGATCAGCTTGCGCGCCTCGTCGAGGTCGAGCTGCGTCGCGGGGTCATCGGCGAGTCCGACCTTCACGGCCGCGGCGCTGAGCAGGTGCACGGCGACCGTGTTGATGATCTCGACCGCCGGCACGTCCGCGATGTCACGAGCCTCGTCGGCAGAGTCAAAGCTCGAGTCGACATCGACATGCTCTTCGACCACGAACGCATCCTCTGCTAGTCTTATGCGGGCTCCGGGGCCAGATCCCCGGAAACGAAGTGGAGAAATCCCACCCGCTGACCGCATCTCAAGGTTAGCCGGGTCAGTTACACCCCGCCGAACGCCGCCTGTGTCGATGAGAGACAGGTAGCATCCGGTAGCCAGGGTGTGTGGCGGCATTGCCGCGGAATCTTCTCCTTTCGTGCTCACTAACAACGAAAGGAACATCGCATCAGCGATCCCAGAACGAACGACCGGATCCGCGTTCCCGAGGTCCGCCTCGTTGGACCCAACGGAGAACAGGTCGGCGTCGTCCGCATTGAAGATGCTCTGCGCCTGGCGCAGGAAGCCGACTTGGACTTGGTCGAGGTCGCTCCCGAGTCCAAGCCGCCAGTCGTCAAGATCATGGACTACGGCAAGTTCAAGTACGAACAGGCTCAGAAGCTCAAAGAGGCGCGTCGCAACCAGGCGAACACCATCCTCAAAGAGGTGCGTTTCCGCCTCAAGATCGACGTGCACGACTACGAGACCAAGCGCAAGCGGGCCGAGGGCTTCCTGCAGGCGGGCGACAAGGTGAAGGCCATGATCCTATTCCGCGGCCGCGAGCAGTCCCGCCCCGAGCAGGGTGTTCGCCTTCTGCAGAAGTTTGCAGAGGATGTCGCCGAGTTCGGCAGCGTCGAGTCGACCCCGATGATCGACGGCCGCAACATGGTGATGGTGATCGGGCCGCACAAGAACAAGTCGGACGCCAAGGCCGAAGCCAACGCCAAGCGCGCACAGGCAAGGGCCCGCAACGCGCCAGAAGCCGAAGCCCCGGCAGCAACAGCGGCCCCGACGGTCAAGGCCGCCCCCGTGGTCGCCGAAGCAGCACCCGCATCCGCTGCGGCAACCAAGCCCGCGGCAGTGAAGCCAACAGCCACCAAGACTGCGGCTGCCAAGCCGACAGCGACCAAGCCGACCGCGGCGAAACCAACCGCGACCAAAACCGCGGCCACTAAAGCCGCGGCGACCAAAACAGAGGACGAGTAATGCCCAAGCAGAAGACGCACTCAGGTGCGAAGAAGCGTTTCAAGATCACCGGGACCGGCAAGGTCGTCAAGCAGGGGGCCGGCATGCGCCACCACCTCGAGGTCAAGCCGTCGCGTGTGACGCGTCGTCTCAACAAGGGCGTCGTTCTCGCCCCGCAAGACGCCAAGGTCATCAAGAAGCTTCTCGGCAAGTAGCCAGAACCAACATCCAGAAGGAACGAAGAAATGGCACGTGTCAAGAGAGCGGTCAACGCCGCCAAGAAGCGCCGCACCATCCTCGAGCGCGCAGAGGGCTACCGCGGTCAGCGGTCGCGCCTGTACCGCAAGGCCAAGGAGCAGGTCACTCACTCCCTGGTCTACTCGTACCGCGACCGTCGCGCCAAGAAGGGCGAGTTCCGCCGCCTGTGGATCCAGCGCATCAACGCTGCTGCCCGCGCGAACGGCATGACGTACAACCGTCTCATCCAGGGTCTCGGCCTTGCCGGCATCGAGGTGGACCGCC
Organism: Pseudolysinimonas sp.; assembly: GCA_039928695.1. Classification (GTDB taxonomy): domain Bacteria; phylum Actinomycetota; class Actinomycetes; order Actinomycetales; family Microbacteriaceae; genus Lysinimonas. The sequence continues at coordinate 64,371 of JBDSSQ010000036.1, forward strand.
GCATCCTGGCCGACCTGGCGATCAGCGAGCCCGCGACCTTCGCCGGCCTGGTTGCCGCTGCGAAAGCCGCGCTGCCCAGTGACGTCAACGCACCGGCGGCAAGCTAGGCGGAACGCATCAAACCGCACACGACGCGGATGCCGAATAACCCTCGGCATCCGCGTCGTCGCCGTTTCAGCGCCGAACGTTCACCTGTGCGCCATAGCCTGACAGCGTGATTGACAACCCGCGTTCTCCGCGCGTGCGCGCCGTGGCCAAGCTGGCCAAGCGCAGCGCCCGCGAAGAGACCGGCCTGTTCCTCGTCGAGGGGCCGCAGGCGGTGTCCGAGGCGCTCGAGTTCCGCGCTGCGTTGCTCGTCGACCTGTTCATGACCCGGGCTGCGATGGATCGCTACGCCGACATCGGGCGGGCGGCAGCGGCATCCGGAATCGAGGCCGAGACGGTCAGCGATCACGTGCTCGAGACGATGGCAGACACTGTCACGCCTCAGGGGGTGGTCGCCGTCGCGCGGCAGTTCCCGGTGACGGTGAAAGAGCTGCTGGCCGGAGGCTCGAAGCTGGTGGCGATCCTCGACGAGGTGCGCGACCCCGGCAACGCGGGCACCATCATCCGGGCGGCGGATGCCGCGGGGGCCGATGGCGTGATCCTCACCGGCAAGAGCGTCGACGCCTACAACCCCAAGGTTGTCCGCTCGACGACCGGATCGCTCTTCCACGTGGCGATCGCGCAGGGCGGGGACCTGGATGCCGCGGTCAAGGCCGTGAAGCACGCCGGCATGAGAGTGCTCGCCGCCGACATCGCGGGCGACGACCTGCCAACCCTGCGCGACCGACTCGCGGAGCCGACCGCGTGGCTCTTCGGCAACGAGGCCCACGGGCTGACCGACGAGTCGCTGAGGCTCGCGGATGCCGTCGTGAAGGTGCCGATCTACGGGCACGCGGAGTCGCTGAACCTGGCGACGGCCGCAAGCGTGTGCCTGTACGAGAGCGCGTTCGCACAACGCGTCTGAGCTCTCCTCGCCCCGCAACTAAGCTTGTGACTCGTGTCCGACGCTCCCCAGATCACCGAGAAAGCGGTCGATGCTGCTGTCGTGGCGGCGCTCGCGGCCATCGCGTCCGCGGGTGATTCCGCCGCTCTGAAGGCCGCGCGCGCCGCGCACTCCGCCGAGGGATCACCACTCGCCAACTTCAACGCCGCGATCCGCGATCTACCGGGCGACCAGAAGGCGGCAGCCGGCCAGCTCGTCGGGGGAGCCCGTACTCGCGTGAACGAGGCGTTCGCGGCGCAGGAGTCCGTCATCCTGGCCGCCGAAGAGACGGCCCAGCTCGCGGCCGAAGCCTTGGACGTGACCGCCGTTCCCTCGCGCTGGCGGGCCGGAGCCCGGCATCCCCTCAGCTTGTTGATGGAGCAGATGAGCGACCTGTTCATCTCGATGGGCTGGGAGATCGGCGAGGGGCCAGAGCTCGAGCACGAGTGGTTCAACTTCGACGCGCTCAACTTCGATGAGGATCACCCGGCCCGCGCCCTGCAAGACACCTTCTTCGTCGAGCCGGTCGAGCGCCACCTGGTGCTGCGCACCCACACCAGCCCTGTGCAGATCCGCTCGCTGCTGTCTCGGCAGCTGCCGGTCTACGTCGCCGCCGTCGGGTCGACGTATCGCACCGACGAGGTGGATGCCACGCACACCCCGGTCTTCCATCAGATCGAGGGCATCGCGATCGACAAGGGCCTCACGATGGCTAACCTGCGCGGAACGCTCGAGCACATGGCGCGCTCGCTGTTCGGCGAGGGCGCGCAGATCCGGCTGCGCCCGAACTTCTTCCCGTTCACCGAGCCGAGTGCCGAGATGGACGTCTGGTCGCCGAACGCTAAGGGCGGCGCGCGCTGGATCGAGTGGGGCGGCTGCGGCATGGTCAATGCGAACGTGCTGCGCGCGGCCGGCATCGACCCGGATGAGTACCAGGGCTTCGCGTTCGGCATGGGCATCGAGCGCACCCTGATGTTCCGCAACGACCTCAACGACATGCACGACATCGTCGAGGGCGATGTGCGATTCTCGCAGCAGTTCGGGATGGTGGTCTGATGCGCATCCCGCTGAGCTGGCTGGGGGAGTGGGTCGACCTGCCCGATGACGTGTCGCTCGAGAGCGTGCACGAAGCACTGGTGACGGTCGGATTCGAAGAAGAAGACGTGCACACCTTCGACGTGACCGGTCCGGTGGTCGTCGGTCAGGTGCTCTCGGTCGAGCCCGAGGCGCAGAGCAACGGCAAGACCATCAACTGGTGCCAGGTGGATGTCGGCGAGGCCGAGCCGCGCGGCATCGTCTGCGGAGCGCACAACTTCGCCGCCGGCGACAAGGTCGTGGTGACGTTGCCCGGTGCCGTGCTGCCCGGACCGTTCCCGATCGCCGCGCGCAAGACCTACGGTCATACCTCAGACGGCATGATCGCCTCGGCACGCGAGCTCGGCCTGGGCGAGGAGCACGACGGGATTCTGCGGCTCGCCGCGCTGGGTCTCGACGATGCCCCGGTGGGTGCCGACGCGATCCACCTTCTGGGACTGGATGACGCGGCGGTCGAGATCAACGTGACGCCCGACCGCGGCTACGCCTTCTCGATCCGCGGGGTGGCGCGCGAGTACAGCCACTCGACCGGAGCGGCGTTCCGCGACCCCGCGCTCGCGGTGACCGTCACGCCCGGCAACGGCTTCGACGTGACGATCGACGACGCCGCGCCGATCCGCGGCGCGATCGGCTCGCGGGCGTTCGCGACGCGCGTTGTGCGCGGAGTCGACGTGATGCTGCCGACGCCGCCCTGGATGGTGGCGCGCCTGACCCTGGCCGGGATGCGATCCATCTCGCTGCCGGTCGACATCACCAACTACGTGATGCTCGAGCTCGGACAGCCGACCCACGGCTACGACCTGGGCAAGCTGACCGGCGGTTTTGTCGTGCGCCGGGCTGAGGCTGGCGAGAAGCTCACGACCCTCGACGGTGTCGTGCGCACCCTGTCGGCAGAAGACCTGCTGATCACCGACGGCTCCGGCCCGATCGGCCTGGCCGGCGTGATGGGTGGCGCGACGACCGAGATCTCAGATGCCACCACCGACATCCTGGTCGAGGCGGCCAACTTCGACCCGATCTCGATCGCCCGCACGGCACGCCGCCACAAGCTACCGAGCGAAGCCTCTCGCCGCTTCGAACGCGGCGTGGATCCGACGCTCGGTCCGATTGCGGCGCAACGTGTCGTCGACCTGTTGGTGTCGCTGGCGGGCGGTACCGCCGATCCGCTCGGCTCGGTGTACAGCGACTACCCGGCGCCGGCGTCGATCGAGTTCGATCCCGCGAAGCCGGCCTCGGTCATCGGGGTCGACTACAGCGAGGCCGAGGTGCACGACTCGCTGGTGACGGTCGGGGCGACCGTCGAGCGTGCCACCGGCGCCCGTTGGACGGTCACGCCGCCGGCCTGGCGTCCCGACCTAACCGACCAGCTCACCCTGGTGGAGGAGGTCGCCCGCCTCGTCGGCTACGACCGCATCCCGTCGGTGCTGCCGATCGCTCCGCCCGGCCGTGGCCTCACCCGCGCGCAGTCGGCTCGTCGCCGAGCCGCGGCAACTCTTGCAGCCGCCGGGGCGACCGAGGTTCTCGCCTACCCGTTCAGTTCGTCCGCCATGGTGTCGCTGTTCGATCCGGAGGCTCCCGCGATCCAACTCGCGAACCCGCTCGACCCGCAGGCCGGGTTGCTCCGCAGATCGATGCTGCCGGGGTTGATCGAGATCGCGCGCCGCAACCTGTCGCGCGGGATGACCGACCTCGCCCTGTTCGAGATCGGCACGGTCTTCCTTCCGCAGGCGGGGCTCGTCTATGGCACCGACTTCATCCCGGCCGGCGACGCTCGGCCGGACGAGGCCACGCTCGAGAAGCTGAATGCGAGCATCCCGCCGCAGAGCTGGCACGTCGGAGGGCTGTTCCTCGGCGACGCGCTCGCCAAGCGACCGGGCGCCGCAGCCGTGCCGACCGGCCTGGCGGACGCGCTCGACGTGGTGCGACAGCTCTCGCTCGCTCTCGCCGTCGACATCACGATCGCGGCGGGCTCGCACCCGGCGCTGCACCCGGGCCGGACCGCCTCCCTCTCGGTCGGCGACACCCCCGTCGGCGTCGCGGGCGAACTGCTGCCCTCCGTCGCGCACGAGCTCGACCTGCCGCGCGTTGTGGCCGTCGTGGAACTCGACCTCGACGCACTCATCGCCCTCGGCGCACGTCAGGCCTCGCCGACCCAGCTCGGCACCCTGCCGGCCGCGACGCAAGATCTCTCGCTGGTGGTGCCGATCGATGCCCCGGCCGGTGAGGTGCTCGCCGCCGTGATTGCCGGGGCGGGTGCGTTGCTCGAAGATGCGCGACTCGTCGACGACTACCGCGGCGCCGGGCTCCCCGACGGTCGCAAGTCACTGACCTTCGCGCTGCGCTTCCGCGCCGCAGACCGCACGCTCACCGCTGCCGAGGCCAGCGAGGCCAAGCTGGCCGGTGCCGCGCGTGCGGGCGAGCTGTTCGGCGCGAAAGTTAGAGCGGTGGAGCTGTAAGCGAAGGCCATTTCTGGCCTTCGCCGCGACCCCAGCTCCGAGGGCCGTCTCGGCTCTCGGCTTCGCGCTTTACTTCGTGCCGCCTCCCAGCAGACCGCCCAGCAGGCCGCCGATCATCGACTGCGTGCTCGGGTCGCTGATCAGGCCGCCGAGGATCGAGCCGAGGTCGCCGCCGGTCGACGTCGGCGTCGCCGACTTGGTCGTGGTCTTGGTGGTGGTCGAGGGCGCCGTCTTGGGCGACAGCAGTTGGCTCGCGATGAACGAGAGCACGATCGGCGCGACGATCGGCAGGATCTGCTTGATGATGTCTGCGGTGACGTTGGGGGCGGGGTCGTTGGAGGCCAGCTTCGACGCGACTTGGTCGGTGTTGCCGCCGAAGACGTGCTTGACAATCTTCGCGCCGTCGTTGGTGTCGATCTCCGAGACGCTCTTCGGGGTCTTCGTGTGCTTGGTGAGCGCCTTCTCGAGGGCGGCAGACCCACCAGAGGTCGACGCGTTGGCCGCCAGGCCCCCGATCAAGCCCGGAAGCACCTGCTTGACGGCGGCTTCTGCGACGTCGGACGGGATGCCCAACTGCTTGGCAATGTCGTCGACGGGGACTTGATTCAGAACTGCAGAGAGATCGGTCATGGCATCAGATTAGCGCTCCCAGGCCGGGCAGCAGTATGGTCATTCCGTGCAGAACACGACGATTCAACTCCGGGGCGCAGCGCTCCGTCGAGTCCGTCGTGCGCGCCGACTCGGGGCGACGCCGCGCCGCTGACTCGTTCAGCTTTCTTCGCGTGACGTCGCCGCTCAGACCACGTCCCGTCGAACCCTAAGGTTGAACCATGTCGCTGTCCGTCGCCGTTGCTGGCGCGAGCGGATACGCCGGGGGCGAGCTGCTTCGGCTGCTCTCTCAGCACCCGGATGTCGAAATCACCACAGTCACCGCGTTTCAGAACGCGGGGCAACCGCTCGCCGCCTCCCAGCCCCACCTGCGCTCACTCGCGCACCTCACGCTGCAAGAGACCACTGCCGAGGTGCTCTCGGGCGCCGACATCGTCTTCCTCGCTCTGCCGCACGGCAAGTCGGGCGAGCTGACGGCGCAGCTTCCGGATGACGTGCTCATCGTCGACTGCGGCGCTGATCACCGGCTCACCGACCCCGCAGCGTGGGCCGAGTTCTACGGCGGCGACTACTTCGGCGCGTGGACCTACGGGCTGCCCGAGTTGATCGTGGGTTCGCACGGCGAGCGTCAGCGCGACAACCTGGTCGGAGTGACCCGGATCGCCGTCCCCGGCTGCAATGTCACCGCCATCACTTTGGGGCTGGCGCCCGGAATCGCGGCCGGTGTCATCGAGTCCGACGATTTGGTCTCGGTGCTCGCCGTTGGCACCTCGGGCGCGGGCAAGAGCCCGAAGACCGAGTTGCTGGCGAGCGAGGTTGTCGGTTCGGCATCCGCCTATCAAGTGGGTGGAACGCACCGTCACAACCCCGAGATCGTGCAGAACCTGACGGCCGCAGGGGGAGTGGGCGTGAGCATCTCGTTCACGCCGGTGCTCGTCCCGATGTCGCGCGGGATCCTCGCCACGTCGACCGCCAAGCTCGCCGCCGGCGTCACCGAGCGCGAGGTACGGGAGACCTGGGAGGCCGCGTACGCGGACGAGGCGTTCGTGCACGTGCTGCCCGCCGGTCAGTTCCCCAGATCCGGAGACACCACGGGTGCGAACACGGCGCTCATCGGCCTTGCCGTCGACGAACGGGCGGGTCGCGTCGTCGTGATCAGCGCCATCGACAACCTCGTGAAGGGCACGGCGGGCGCCGCGATCCAGTCGACCAATATCGCACTCGGGCTGCCAGAGAGTACGGGTCTTCCCGTGAATGGAGTGGCGCCGTGAGCGCGACGATTCCCGCCGGATTCGAGGCGGCAGGCGTGCGCGCCGGTCTCAAGGCCTCCGGCAACCTCGACCTCGCTCTGGTCGTCAATCGCGGACCGCTGAACAGCGCCGCCGTGGTCTTCACCAGCAACCGCGCGCAGGCGAATCCGATCATCTGGTCGAAGCAGGTCATCGCCGACGGCCAGGTCAGCGCGATCGTGCTCAACTCCGGCGGGGCGAACTGTTTCACCGGCGCGCAGGGTTTCCAGACCACCCACGCGACGGCAGAAGCCGTCGCCGCGGCACTCGACGTCAGCGCGGGCGACGTGCTGGTGTGCTCGACCGGGCTGATCGGCGAGCAGTTGCCCGTCGACAAGCTCACGGCCGGCGTCGCGGAAGCGGCCGCGGCCCTCAGCGCCGACGGTGGCATGGATGCCGCCACCGCCATCATCACGACCGACAGCCACGCGAAGACCGCCGTCGTGTCGCGCGATGGCTGGAGCATCGGCGGCATGGCCAAGGGAGCCGGGATGCTGGCTCCGGGACTTGCCACCATGCTCGTGGTGCTCACAACAGACGCGGTGCTCGACTCGGCCGCGCTCGACTCCGCGTTGCGCGACGCGACCCGGGTCAGCTTCGACCGGCTCGACTCGGACGGGTGCATGTCGACCAACGACCAGGTCACTCTGATGGCGAGTGGGGCATCCGGAATCGCGCCGTCCCTCGAGGAGTTCACCGAGGACCTGACCGAGCTGACGCTCGACCTGGCTCGCCAACTGCAGTCCGATGCCGAGGGCGCGAGCCACGACATCGCGATCGAGGTCGTGAATGCGGTCACCGAAGATGACGCCGTCGAGGTCGGCCGCTCGGTCGCGCGAAACAATCTGTTCAAGGCCGCGGTATTCGGCAACGATCCCAACTGGGGCCGGGTGCTCGCCGCGATCGGAACCACGCAGGCGCTGTTCAATCCCTACGCGGTCGACGTGAGCATGAATGGGGTGCGCGTCTGCTCGGCTGGCGCTCCCGACCGCCCGCGCGACGAGGTGGATCTCACACCGCGCGCCGTGCATGTGCTGATCGACCTCAAAGCCGGCGACGCAACCGCGACCATCCTCACCAACGACCTCACCCACGACTACGTGCACGAGAACTCGGCGTACGCCTCATGAGCGCCGAGAAGAAGCTGACGGGCGACCCTCGTCTCACCGACGCCGAGACCAAGGCGGCCGCGCTGATTGAGAGCCTGCCCTGGCTCAAGAAGTTCGCGGGGCAGATCGTCGTGGTCAAGTTCGGCGGCAACGCGATGGTCGACGAGTCGCTGCAACGCGCGTTCGCCGAAGACATGGTCTATCTGCGGCACGTCGGCCTGAAGCCGGTGGTCGTGCACGGCGGGGGACCGCAGATCACGGCCATGCTCGAGCGCCTCGGCATCCCCAGCCAGTTCGTCGGCGGCTACCGGGTCACGACGCAGGAAACCATGGAGGTCGTACGCATGGTGCTGACCGGCCAGGTCAGCCGCGAGTTGGTCAGCATGATCAACGAGCACGGCCCGTTGGCCTCGGCGATCTCGGGAGAGGATGCCGGGCTGTTCCGCGGCGCCCGGCGCGGAGTGCTCGTCAACGGCGACATGGTCGACATCGGTCTGGTTGGCGACGTGGTCGAAGTCAATCCGGCCGCCGTTCTCGCCGAAGTGGACGCCGGTCGCATCCCCGTGGTCTCGTCGATCGCGCCCGACATCGAGGTGCCGGGCCAGTCGCTCAACGTGAACGCCGACTCGGCTGCAGCGGCGCTCGCCGTCGCGCTCGGAGCCGCGAAGCTCGTCGTGCTCACCGACGTCGAGGGCCTCTATCGCGACTGGCCGAAGCGTGAATCGCTGGTGTCGGTCATCGACACCACCGAGTTGATCGGGCTGCTGCCGCACCTCGAGAGCGGGATGATCCCCAAGATGACCGCGTGCCTCGAGGCGGTCAGTGGGGGAGTGCCGAAGGCCGCCATCATCGACGGCCGCCGCCCGCACTCGATCCTCCTCGAGATCTTCACGGACGCCGGGATCGGCACCGAGGTGGTGCCCGCATGACCGCGAACGCAGACTGGGCCGATCGGCTTGCCACCGTGGGGATGAAGACAATTCCCCGTCCGCTCGCCGTTCTCGCCCACGGCAAGGGCGCCCGCGTCTGGGACGTCGACGGAACCGAGTACCTCGACTTTCTCGCTGGCATCGCCGTCAACGCGCTCGGCCATGCGCATCCGGTGTTCGTCGAGGCGGTGTCGACCCAGGCTGCCACCCTCGCCCACGTCTCCAACTACTACGCCAGCGAGCCCGAGATCGAGCTGGCCGAGCGCCTGCTGCGTCTGACCGGCGGGCAACGGGTCTTCTTCGGCAACTCCGGCACCGAGGCGATCGAGGCGGCGATCAAGCTGGCTCGCCGCACCGGGCGCCCCCGCATCCTGGCCCTCGAGGGTGCATTCCACGGCCGTACGACGGGAGCAGCAGCACTCACCGGCAAGGCATCGATGCGCGAGCCCTTTCTGCCGCTGCTGCCCGGCGTCGAGCACATCGAGCCGACCATCGAGGCGCTTTCCGCCGCGATGGACGATGACGTGGCCGCGCTCTTCGTCGAGCCGATCCAGGGCGAGGCAGGGGTTCTCGATCTGCCCTCCGGCTACCTCGAGGCGGCCAGGCACCTGACGCAGCGATTCGGGGCATTGCTGATCTTGGACGAGATCCAGACCGGCGCCGCCCGCACCGGCGACTGGTTCGCCTTCCAGCGCGACCTTCCGGCTGGAACATTTCCGGATGCCGTCACCCTCGCCAAGGGCATCGGCGGTGGCTTCCCGATCGGGGCGCTTGTCGCGTTCGGGTCGGCAGCGGAGCTGCTTCAGCCCGGCCAGCACGGCTCAACCTTCGGCGGCAATGCGCTGGCCACGGCGACAGCGAACGCGGTGCTCGGCGAGATCGAGCGCGCGGGCCTTGTCGAGAACGCGCGTGTGCGCGGCGAGCAGTTGCGCGCCGCCATCCTCGGGATCAGGTCGCCACTCATCACCGACATCCAGGGCAGGGGGCTGCTGCTCGGCATCGGGCTGGCAGAGCCAGTCGCCGGTGCCGTCGCGGCACGGGCGTTAGCGCTGGGTCTGATCGTCAACGCGGCGAGCGACACCCGCATCCGGATCGCACCGCCTCTGATCATCGGTGACACCGAGATCGCCGAATTCACGCGCCTCTTCACCGAGGCACTTCGGTCCTACGCCACCCCGAACGACGGAGCCACCTCATGACCCGCCACTTCTTGCGCGATGACGACATCAGCCAGAGCGAGCAGAGCGACATCCTGGATCTCGCCGAGACCATCAAGGCCGACCGCTGGGCCAAGAAGCCCCTGGCCGGCCCGCAGACGGTGGCGGTCATCTTCGACAAGTCGTCGACCCGCACCCGGGTGAGCTTCGCTGTGGGCATCGCCGATCTGGGCGGCAGTCCGCTGATCATCTCGACCGCGAGCAGCCAGCTCGGCGGCAAAGAGAGCCCGACCGACACCGCGCGCGTGTTGGAGCGGCAGGTCGCGGCCATCGTGTGGCGCACCTACGCGCAGTCGGGCCTCGAGCAGATGGCGCTCGGCACGACGGTGCCGGTGGTCAACGCGCTCAGCGACGACTTTCACCCCTGCCAGTTGCTGGCCGACCTGCTGACGATCCGCGAGCACAAGGGAACGCTTGCCGGGCTCACGATCACCTTTCTCGGTGATGGCGCGAGCAATATGGCTCAGAGCTACCTGCTGGCCGGCGCGACCGCCGGTATGCACGTGCGGGTGGCGGCACCCGAGGAGTTCAGCGCCGCCGACGATGTGGTCGCGGATGCCGACGCGCGCGCCGCAGAGACCGGCGGTTCGATCGCGCTCTACACCGATCCGAATGAGGCGGTCGCCGGAGCGGATGTGGTCGTCACCGACACCTGGGTCTCGATGGGAAAAGAAGAAGAGAAGGCTCACCGCGTCGCCACCTTCGGCAGCTACCAGGTGACCGCCGAGTTGATGGCGCTGGCGAAACCCGACGCGCTGTTTCTGCACTGCTTGCCTGCCGACCGCGGGTACGAGGTCACTGCCGAGGTCATCGACGGACCGCAGAGCGTGGTTTGGGACGAGGCCGAGAACCGGCTGCACGCCCAGAAAGCGCTGCTGGTCTGGCTGCTCGAGCGGGCCGGCTAGGCGCCGGGTTCAGGGGGTGGTGAGCGCGTTCAGCAAGGTCGAGTCGCCGAAGATCACCCCGAATAGAACCGACCAGAAGATGATGGCGGCGATCACGCCGATGACCAGCGGAATCCAGAAGGTCGTCCGCTTCTTGGTGAGAGACAGGATCGAGAGTCCGACCGCGATGACGTACAGAACGAGGTGGCTGATGGCCAGGATGGCAATCGCCGCACCGTTGTGGCCCGTGTACGTGCCGAGTCCGTGCTCGGTGTACTGCTGCTGGACGCCACGGTCGAGTCCGAGCCCCGAGCTCGCGCCGACGAAGGCGCCGATCGCGCCCATTGCGAGCAGCACGATGGTCAGCACCAGATCCCAGGTCTTGCGTTGGCGTCCGAGCGGCGCGTACGCAGGAGCGCCGTACAGGGGAGCGCCGTACGTGGGAGTGGCACCGTACGGTCCCGGGGCGGTCGGCGGCGCGGGTGGCGTGGGTGCGCCCGCCGCGGGATACCCGGGCATCCCGTACGGGTTGCTCGGCGCGCTGGCGGGCGCGTACTCGCCGTACTGCGGTACATCGGGTCGCTGGGGCTCGGGGGCAGCCGGGGGAGCGGGCGGGGCCGGCGGTGGCGCAGGGGGAGCCGTCGGCGGGGCCGGCGGATCGAACGGACGGGACGGGTCTGAGTTCTGGTCCGACATGAAAGCAAACCTAGACTGAACACCGACTCAAGGAGACATTCCTCATGACAGAACGCGTCGTCCTCGCCTACTCGGGCGGACTCGACACCTCGGTCGGCATCGGCTGGCTGCACGATGCAACGGGCAAAGACGTGGTGGCCCTCGCCGTCGACGTCGGCCAGGGCGGCGAAGACATGGATGACATCCGTCAGCGCGCCCTCGACTGCGGCGCCGTCGAGGCGATCGTGGTCGACGCCAAAGACGAGTTCGCCAACGACTTCCTGATGCCGGCACTCAAGGCGAACGCGCTCTATCAGAAGCGCTATCCGCTGGTCTCGGCGCTGAGCCGTCCGGTCATCGCACGCCACCTGGCCAGGGTCGCACGTGAGTTGGGAGCCGATTCGGTGGCGCACGGTTGCACGGGAAAGGGCAACGATCAGGTGCGCTTCGAGGCGGCAGTCGCCGCGCTCGCCCCCGAGTTGACGAGCATCGCGCCGATCCGCGACCTCGCGCTCACCCGCGACAAGGCGATCGCCTACGCAGAAGAGCACGGCCTGCCGATCAAGCAGTCCAAGAAGAACCCCTATTCCATCGACAAGAACGTGTGGGGCCGCGCGGTCGAGACCGGCTTCCTCGAAGACCCGTGGAACGCGCCCATCGAAGATCTCTACGAGTACACCCAAGACCCCGACAACGACGGCCCGGCCGACGAGGTCACCATCACGTTCACCGCGGGGATCCCGACCGCCATCGACGGAGTGGCGGTTACCCCGCTGCAGGCCATCGAGCAGCTCAACGCTCTCGCAGGCAAGCACGGGGTGGGCCGGATCGACATCGTCGAGGATCGCCTGGTCGGCATCAAGAGCCGCGAGGTCTACGAGGCTCCCGCGGCCCTGGCCCTCATCGCGGCACACGAGGAGCTCGAGAACCTCACCCTGGAGCGCGACGTCAACCGCTTCAAGCGCGGCGTCGAGACGGAGTGGGCAACGCTGGTCTACGAGGGACTCTGGTACTCCGGCCTGAAGCGCAGCCTGGATGTTTTCATCGATCACACGCAAGAGATGGTGACCGGCGAGATCCGGATGACCCTGCAGGGTGGCCGCGCGACCGTCACAGGCCGCAAGAGCCCGAAGAGCCTCTACGACTTCGACCTGGCCACCTATGACACGGGCGACACGTTCGACCAGTCGCAGGCCAAGGGCTTCATCGAGATCTGGTCTCTGCCCTCGAAGATCGCCGCGAAACGGGATGCCAGTTGACTAACGCGGCGCATCGAGACCATGGCTGACGACAAGCCAGGGTCTCGCGGTGACGGCTCGCCCGGCACCGGAACGGGAGCATTGTGGGGTGCCCGGTTCGCCGACGGGCCTGCCCCCGAACTGGTCGCGCTGAGCCGTTCGACGCACTTCGACTGGCAGCTGGCGCCGTACGACCTCGCGGGTTCGCGGGCGCACGCCCGAGCCCTCTCGGCCGCAGGATTCCTCGATGCCGACGAACTGGCCCGAATGATCGCCGGGCTCGACACCATCGACGCCGGGGTGCGCGACGGATCGATCGTGCCCCGTGACAGCGATGAAGACGTGCATTTCGCGCTCGAGCGCGAGCTCGTGAGTGCGGTCGGGCCCGAGTTGGGCGGGAAGTTGCGCGCCGGCCGCAGCCGGAACGACCAGATCGCCACGTTGATCCGGCTGTATCTGCTCGACCACGGCGCGACCATCGCCGGCCAGGTCGTCACGCTCATCGATGCGATTGCTGGGCAGGCGAGCGCGCATCCGGATGCCGTCATGCCCGGCCGCACACACCTGCAGCACGCGCAGCCGATCCTGCTGGCGCACCATCTGCTTGCGCACGCCTGGCCGCTCGTGCGCGACCTGGAGCGCCTGCGCGACTGGCGCGTCCGGGCGACGGCGTCGCCCTACGGGGCGGGGGCTCTGGCAGGCGGATCGCTGGGCCTCGACCCGGACGCCGTGGCATCCGAGCTCGGCCTGGGCGCCCCGATGCCCAACTCGATCGATGCGACCGCGAGCCGCGATGTCGTCGCGGAGTTCGCGTTCATCGCCGCGCAACTCGGCATCGACATCTCGCGCTTCGCAGAGGACCTGATCATCTGGAACACCCGCGAGTTCGGCTTCGTGCGTCTCGCCGATGCGTACTCGACCGGGTCGTCGATCATGCCGCAGAAGAAGAACCCCGATATCGCCGAACTGGCGCGGGGCAAAGCCGGCCGCCTGATCGGCAACCTCACCGGCCTGCTGGCGACCCTCAAGGGCCTTCCTCTTGCGTACAACCGCGATCTGCAAGAAGACAAGGAACCGGTCTTCGACTCGGTCGGGACTCTCGAGGTTCTGCTGCCCGCGTTCGCTGGCATGGTCGCGACCCTCGAGTTCGATGCGGCGCGCATGGAGGAACTCGCACCGCAGGGCTTCTCGCTCGCCACCGATGTCGCTGACTGGCTTGTGCGGCAGAACGTGCCATTCCGCGAGGCACATGACATTGCGGGTCGGCTCGTGCAGTTCTGCGAGGCAAACGCCCTCGAACTCGACCAGCCGACGGACGTCGACTACACCGCGATCGACCCTCGCCTGACCGGCGAGGTGCGGTCGGTGCTGACCGTCGCGGGCTCGATCGCCAGCCGCGATGGCACGGGCGGAACCGCCCCGACCCGGGTGGCCGAGCAGCTCACAGCTTTGACCGTGGCCGTTCGTGCAACCCTGACCACCTGACCTGTTCTGCCCACCCAAGGAGACCCCATGACCCTGTTCAGCGACAAACCGCGCAGCGAACGCGGCAAGGTGTTCAAGCAAGACCGCCTCGACCGGCAAGACCGTCAGGCGAAGCGCTTCCCGTGGCTGATGCCGGCGATCGTGGTTCTCGCCGTCATCGTCGTGGTGACCGGGCTCATCATCGCGGCCGCGCTCGGAAAGCTGTTCTAACCCGTTGCAGCCACTGCTGCCTCTGCTCAGCGGTTCTTCCGTCGAGATCGCGCCGCGACTGCTCGGCGGGCTGCTGCACGGTCGCGGTGTGACCATTCGCCTTACCGAGGTCGAGGCCTATCGCGGCGAGACCGACCCCGGTTCGCACGCATTCCGCGGGCCGACCCCACGCACGCGCCTCATGTTCGACCGTCCCGGCACCCTCTATGTCTATTTCTCCTACGGGATGCACGTCTGCGCCAACATCGTGACCTCGCCGTTCGGCGAGGCCTCCGCCATCCTGATGCGCGCCGGCGAGGTGGTCGACGGACTCGAGCTCGCACGCTCGCGCCGCCCGACCAGCAAGAAGGATGCCGACCTGGCCCGCGGCCCGGCCAGACTCTGCGTCGCCCTGGGCATCACCCTCGCCGACAACGGCGACGATCTCGAGACCGGCGCCATCCGGCTCGAGCTGCCGGATGCCGCAGCCGCCCCTGTCGCGTACGCCCAAGGTCCCCGCACCGGCGTCTCGGGCGCGGGCGGCACCGACGAGTACCCCTGGCGCTTCTGGATCCCGGGCGATCCGACGGTCTCGGCGTATAAGCGAGGGCGGGTCTAGCCGGGCGGGCTCTCGAACTCGAGTCCGCGTCTGGCACGCTCGCGGTTGGCCCTGACGCTCGCCTCAGCGTCGGGCAACGTATTGGACCCGAAATCGAGTTCCGACTGGGCGTGTCGGCGATTCATCTCATCCGTATCCTGGGCGATCAGCTCGATCGCCGCTCGAGGCCGATCGACGCGGAACAAGACCGCCCATCGAACCTCAGCCGAACGATCGCGTGCGAGCCGCATGGCTTGTTCGTCATCCGGATACCGGAGGCCCGCGCTCGCGGTGTAGGCCCTGACCCCCCATTGCCGGTCCGTGACCAGTACTTCCATCTGAGCTCGCGATATGCGGGGATTCGCCGCGCACCGAGCTCGAACCCTGGGGTCCGGATCCGCGATCAGAATGGCGAAAAGGTCTTCGTAGTTGGTCGTCTCCGCAACCCACCCGCGGGCCTCTCGGAACTCATCCCGAGCAAGTCGCGCCTGCAGGTCATAGGGGAGCGACCCTTCGTCATCTCGTGCAAAGGTGCTGGCCAACGCGGCGCGCACCCACTTCTCGGGCGACTCCGCGGCCGCGCGCTGAAGGCTTGGACGACCAGCGAGGTTTCCCGCGCACGCCAGACGAACCACCTCCTCGGCGTCCTGACTCATTCTCCCAATGGTCTCGTCGTCGGCCGCCGGGTTTCTGGCGACCAGAACACGTACGGTCTTCGAGGTGTGTCGCGAGAGGTCGCGGAGGACCGTCGCGTCGGTCGACGTCTCGGCCCGATCGGCGAGTTCAGCCACCTTGACCGCGCGAGACATGTCGGCCCTACTCCGCCGCCGCGTCCAGCGCTTCGAGCGCCTGCACCAGCGGCGCGATATTCGCGGCCTCGAGCCGCAACTGCGCGGACTGCGCCCGCAGGCTGACCGCCTGGGGCGTTACGCCCAGCCGATCCGCGGCTTCGCGCTGCGTGAGTCTGGCCTGCAGCAGGTCGTACAACTGCCATCCCTCGACCGTTCTGCGCGCCCGAAGCGTGAGGAGCATGTCGACGAAGGGCCCCGGATCGATGTGCTCCATCGTCCCGCGTGTCTCGATCTTGAACCGGAGCGGCCGCTTCTTGGCGGCGGCGACGGCGACTCGTGCGGCGAGGAACGCCTTTCCGCTCGCTGAACGCACGTTGTCGGGCAGCGGCTCGCGCACCGAGCCCACGCCGAGCCCGACGCTCCACTCGCTCGACCTGGTCAGCTCGAGCACGATCTCCAACGCGACGAGCGCGTCGTCAGTCAGGGCCTGGATCTCATCGCCCGAATTGCGATCGAACTCGAGCAGAAGACGGCTGCCATAGCGGTGGTTGAGCCCCTCCATCGTCACATCGACGAGATCGGGACGCCCGGTGCTGTTCACCTGATCGGCCGTGATGACGAACATCTAGGGCACCATTTTCGCTCGCGCGATGGCGAACACCGCGTAGCACAGCAGCGCCCACGTGACGCTGGTGAGGGTTCCGAGCACGCGTACGGATGCCACCCGATTGCGATCGCCGCTGCTTCCGGTGCCCCCGCCGGCCGAATACGTTCCGAGTGCCTTCACCGCGATGATCACGGCGGCGATCTCGGCCCGGCCGAGCACCAGAGCGAAAGTCATCGCGAACCGTTCGACCAGGCCGATCCATGCCGATGCGGGCAGCTCGTCGACGATGGCTCCCGGATGACCGGCCAACCGCAGCACCACCCTCACCACAATTCCGCCCCCGAAGGTGGCCGCGAGCACCGCGCAGATCGCGAGCGGGACGGTCCACGACGTGTGCGCAGGCGGCCAGACCAGCACGATGAGGCCAGCAGCCGCGACCAGCGCCAACTGCGCGATTGCCCAGCCGATCGCATTCGACCCGCGTCTCCAGATGGCTACCGCTCCGCCCACAATCGCCGTGGCGATCAGGAGGCCTCCCACGATCCACTCCATGCGCCCATCCTGCCAGGCGGGCCCGACGGCCAGGGATGACCTCGCCGCGCTGATAATCTGTGGCGGTGCCAGCATCCCCGAGCGCCGTCGATCGGCAGCGCAACGATTCCACGTTCGCAGACGTCTGGGACGAGCTCGTCTGGCGCGGCCTCGTTCACGTCTCGACCGACGCCGGCGAGCTGAAGACCCTGCTGAGCGGGCCGCCCATCACCTACTACTGCGGATTCGATCCGACCGCCCCAAGCTTGCATCTGGGCAACCTGGTGCAGCTGCAGACGATGCGCCGTATTCAACTCGCCGGCCACAAGCCCCTCGGCCTGATCGGCGGCTCGACCGGACTGATCGGCGATCCGCGCCCCACCGCCGAGCGCACCTTGAACACCAAAGACACCGTCGCCGAGTGGGTCGGATACCTTCGTGCCCAAGTCGAGCGCTACCTGAGTTTCGGGGGCGAGAACGCCGCCAGGATGGTCAACAACCTCGACTGGACCGTCGGCCTCAGCGCCATCGACTTCTTGCGCGATGTCGGCAAGCACTTTCGGGTCGGCACGATGCTCAAGAAGGATGCGGTCAGCGCCCGCCTCAACAGCGACGCGGGCATCAGCTATACCGAGTTCAGCTACCAGATATTGCAGGGCTACGACTACCTCGAGCTCTACCGGCAGTATGGCTGCGTGCTGCAGACCGGCGGCAGCGATCAGTGGGGCAACCTGACCAGCGGCACAGACCTCATCCACCGAGCCGAGGGCGTCTCGGTGCATGCCATCGGCACGCCGCTGATCACCAACTCCGACGGCTCGAAGTTCGGCAAGAGCGAAGGCAACGCCATCTGGCTGGATGAAGCGATGACCAGCCCATACGCCTTCTACCAGTTCTGGCTCAACACCGACGACGCCGATGTGGTCGAGCGGCTCAAGATCTTCACCTTTCTGAGTCGAGCCGAGATCGAGCGGCTCGAGGGCGTTGTGGCATCCGAGCCGTTCCGTCGGGAGGCACAGCGCGCCCTCGCAGATGAAGTCAGTGAACTGGTTCACGGACGGGCCGCGACCGACGCCGTGATCGCGGCATCCGAGGCCCTGTTCGGTCAGGGTGACCTCTCGGAACTGGATGCTGCGACCCTCCGTTCAGCCATCGCCGAGCTGCCGAGCGCAACGGCCACCGCCGCGTCGCCTGTTGCGCAGCTCCTCGTGGACTCCGGGCTCACCTCGAGCCTTGCCGAGTCGCGACGAGCCATCGAGCAGGGCGGCGTGTACCTCAACAACGAGCGGGTCGACGATGCCGCGGCGTTGCTCGGCACCGCCGTACTCGCCGGGGGCATCGCCGTGCTGCGGCGCGGTAAGCGGACTCTCGCGGGAGTCGTGACATCCTGAGCGACACAGCCATCAACACACAAGGTGAGTCTCGACCCGAGACCCACGTGTCTTATGCTCGCCCGCGGGGAGGCGCCTAATGGATGACATCGATACCGCTGAGCCGGACGATCTCGCGCGATTGCTCGCGCAGTTGCACGGGACTCCAACCCCCGAGCCGGCCGATGCCGCGCCAGCGCCGGCCGCAGAGCAGCCTGCGCCGGTGTTCACGCCGCCACCTGCGCCCGTGATGCCAGCCCCGGCGATGCCGACCCCGGCGATGCCGACCCCGGCGATGCCGGCTCCGGCGATGCAAGCCCCGGCGATGCCGGCTCCGGCCGCTCAAACCCCTCTCGCGCCCGCCTTCGGCGTGTCCGCCCCGTATCCGACTCTTGCCCCGCTGCCGACGGCGGCTCCCGATGCTCCTGCCGGTGTACCGCCCTCGATTGCCTTCCCGGTCGTCGCCCCGCTTTCGGCTCCCACCGCACCGGTCGCGCCACCCCTGCCGCGCGCGCCCGAGATGATGGGTGCCGACGAACTGGCAGCTCCGCCGCGGTCATTCCCGCCGTTACACGACCCTGTGCCGCCGCTCGTCGATCCGCCTGAGCTCGGCTCCGCGCCCGACGCAGACCCGGTCTTCGACCCGCAGGGCAGCTATGCGCCTCCGCAGGTCTACGCCCCGGAGCCCGAGCCGTCAGCGCCATTGGCATCTGGCCTGGCGCCCTCTGCTTCCATGCCCTTCACGCCGATGCCGTCGGCACCAGCCCCGTCGGCACCAGCCTCGGCGTCGCCGTCCCAGGTCTCGCCTGCTCCCGCCGCTGCTACATCGGGCGCCGCGGCCGCCTCGACCACCGGCCGCGCACCGCTCGACTTCTCCTCGTTGCTCGCGACTCCCGTCGGCGCTGACAGTGACCAACGGTCGGCGGGCGCGCCACTGAGTATCGGTTCAGCGGCACCCGACGACGACGAATCTGACCTCGGCCGATCGACGGCAGCAGAGAGGATCGGACTTGCCCTGGCAGTGCTGGTCGCCCCGATCGGGCTGATCGTCGGGATCGTGGCCGCAGTGCGCAGCGCTCATCGACGCGGCTGGGTGGTTGGCATCGTTCGGGCGTCCATCGGCATCGCGGCGGTGCTCACGGTGGTGATCGCGATCGGTGGCTATTTCGAGTACACCCAGATCAAGAAGCAGCAGGAGCACGATCAGACGGTGGCAGCGAGTGCGGCATTCTGTGCGGCGCTCAAGGCAGATCCGAGCCTGTATCAGCCGCCCACCTTCGGATGGCCGGCTGTCGCTGCCACGATCCCCGACTCCCTGAAGGCAATGCAGGCATACGAAGATCGGTGGACCAAAATCGCCCAGGTCTCGCCCGCCGGCATCAAGGCCGACGCGACCAAGGTTGCGGTCGCCGCGAAGAAGATCATCGATTCCGTCACCACGTCACGCACCATCGACGATGCATCCAACGTCTCGGCGATGTCCTCGATCGTGGCCGCATCCGGCATCCCGGCGTGGCACTCCGAGTACTGCGGATAGCGCGACACGCCCGGGATTCGCCTGTGATTTGGCGGGATGCCGTTCGCCACGTAATGTAATCCCTCGTCACCCCAAAGGTGCGGGAGAGTCGAAGTGCTCCCCGGCCTCAAGCGGGACAACCATCCACGGCAACACCCTTCGATGCTTCACGGATTTCGATCCTTGAAGACGGACGAGCGGCGAGCCTGGGATGGAGCCTCCAAATGGGCGGGAACAATGTTCCCCTCGATGTCACAGACAGGCCCACTTGGTGCTAGGTTTGAGCAGTTGCCCTGAATCCAACCCGAAAAAAGTTGCGATTCTGGCGCGCCCGATCCTTGAGAACTCAACAGCGTGCACTATGTCAAATGCCAAATAACCTCGACGCCTGACTTCGGTCAGACGTAGAGATTCCTTTGGATTGATGGATTGTCA
>JBDSSQ010000037.1:0-9006 GCA_039928695.1 Pseudolysinimonas sp.
GGTCATCGAGGGCAGCCGCTCGCGTGTCCAGGTCTTCCAGGGCGTCGTGATCCGCATCCACGGTGCGGGAATCGGTCGGACCTTCACGGTCCGCAAGATCTCGTTCGGCGTGGGCGTCGAGCGCACCTTCCCGATCCACTCGCCCATCTTCGAGATGATCGAGGTCGTCAGCCGCGGTGACGTGCGCCGCGCCAAGCTCTACTACCTGCGCAACCTGCGCGGCAAGAAGGCCAAGATCAAGGAGAAGCGCGACGCGTAAAGCGTGCGCAACGCCTGACTCGCAACGAACCCGGTTCGCCCTCGACGGCAGACCGGGTTCGTTCGTTAAACGCCGCGAGTCGCGGGGGCTGAACCTTGGGATGCCTCGCTTATGCTTGCGAGGACCGCAGGGGTGAGATGACACAGAACGATGCGCCGTCGGCGCGTGAACCGCTGACCGCCGAGTCGCTGAGCGCCTTGACGACGACGGCCACGACGCCCGAGGCGGACACCAAAGACAGGCCGAGCCGCGGTAGGTCGGCGTGGCGTTTTTTGCGCGACATCCTGTTGATCCTGCTCGCGGCGATCGTGATCTCATTCCTGATCAAGACGTTCCTGATCCGGTCGTTCTACATCCCGTCCGAGTCGATGCAGGACACCCTGCAGGTCAACGACCGGATCATCGTCAACGAGCTCGAGCCCAAGCTGGTGCCGATCCAGCGCGGCGACATCGTCGTCTTCAAGGATCCGGGCGGCTGGCTGCCTCCGGGCACCGCGAACCCCCAGCAGAACGGGGTCGCTTCGTTCGTGGATTGGGCTCTGTCGATCGTGGGCCTCACCGCCCCCGACAGCAACGACCACCTCATCAAGCGTGTCATCGGGTTGCCGGGCGACGTGGTGGCGTGCTGCAACGCCTACGGCCAGATGACGGTCAACGGGGTGCCGCTAGACGAGACGAAGTATCTCAAGCTGCCCGCAGGAGTCACCAAGGTCTCGAAAGACGATTTCTCGATCACGGTGCCCAAGAACTCGCTCTGGGTGATGGGCGACAACCGCTACAACTCGGCAGACTCCCGGTACAACCGCGATAAGCCGGGCAACGGCTTCGTGCCATACGACGACGTGGTCGGCAGAGCGGTGCTCATCAGCTGGCCCATCGACCGCTGGACCCTCCTCGACAACTACCCGGTCACCTTCTCGGGAGTTGAGTCTGGCGACGGCTCTGGCCAGGACAACACCAACCAGACGCCGTCGCCGACTCCATCGCCCACCACGAGCGGCGGCTGATGATCGGCGCCGGCGCGAAAACCGGGGTCACTGACCCGACGCTCCGGATGGAGCGGGCGATGCTGCGCGACGGCGCCGAGCTGGTGATCGGCTGCGACGAGGTCGGAAGGGGAGCCATCGCCGGCCCGGTCGCGGTCGGACTCAGCGTCTTCGCCGGTCGTCCCGGCGCTGCACCGAAGGGGCTCCGCGACTCGAAGATGCTGAGCGAGCCCAAGCGCGAACAGCTGTATCCCGTGGTCGCCCAGTGGAGCGTCCACTCGGCCGTCGGCCTGGCTTCGAACGAAGAGGTCGAGCGCATCGGCATCATCGCCGCACTCGGGCTGGCAGCCGTTCGCGCGCTGGCCGAACTGCACGATCTCGGTGTGAGCATGAGCGGCGCGGTCGTGCTGCTCGATGGCTCGCACGACTGGCTGACTCCGGCGATCGCGCGCGGCGGAGCGATTCCGGATGGCGCGCCACGACCGGTCGTGACCACCCGGGTGAAGGCCGACAGAGACTGCGCGGTCGTGGCTGCGGCATCCGTGCTCGCCAAGGTCCACAGAGACCGGCTGATGATCGAGGCCGATCCCGTGCACCCCGGTTACCACTGGACAGGTAACAAGGGCTACGCGAGCGCCGACCACTACGCCGCCATCGACGAGCTCGGGCCGAGCCCGCTGCACCGGTGGAGCTGGCTCAGGCAACCGGGTCTCGACATTGCTGTCTGACGCCCGCTCGGCGGGCATTCGGCGAGCCGTCTAGACTCGCTTCGATGGACGAGGACGAGTTCGAAGACTACGACCGTGAGGTCGAACTGGCTCTCTACCGCGAATACCGCGATGTGGTGGGTCAGTTCAAGTACGTGGTCGAAACCGAGCGCCGGTTCTACCTCGCCAACGAGGTCAACGTCGAGCGCCGTGACACCGACAGCGACTTCTATTTCGAGCTCACCATGAACGACGTCTGGGTGTGGGATGTCTACCGCTCAGACCGCTTCGTCAAGAGCGTGCGCGTGCTGACCTTCAAAGACGTGAACGTCGAGGTGCGCGGCGACAAAGACCTCGAGTTGCCGAAGGAACTCGCGCTCGACGAGTGATCGGCTGCGGTTGAGTCACATCGACTCGGCGTTCGGACGCCAGATCGCGAACCGGTTTCCGTCGGGGTCGACTAGGTGGGCGAACGTGATGTTGCCGTTGTCGACCAGCGGGACGGCGACTGTGGCGCCGAGCTCCTGGGCCTTCGCGAGCGACGTGGCCACGTCATCCACGTGCACGTAGAAGATCGCCCAGTTCGCCTTGTCGGTGCCGCTGGTGTCCCAGTGGCCGCCTGCGCCCTCGTTGATCATCGCGTAGGCCTGGGGCGACGGCTGGCCGAAGGTCCAGCCGAACAGGCCGCCGTAGAAGGCACGGCTGGCATCGGGATTCGGGGTACCGATTTCGAAGTAATCCACGTGGTTGGGCATGGGGCACACGATCGCAGCGACCGCCGACAATGCGGGGGTCCGGGTGCGCTCTCGTCCCGTCGCTCACAGCCCATCGCGGCGGACTCGATTCGCCGGATGACCCGACCGCCCCAGTGCGGTGAGCCGCGGCGCGCGACTCTCGACCCATGGCCGCAAAAGACGAACTGGGCGCGCGGGGCGAACGCCTCGCCGAGCGCCACCTGGTGCGGCGCGGGCTGACCCTGCTCGATCGCAACTGGCGGTGTCAGCAGGGCGAGATCGACCTGGTGCTGCGCGACGGCGACGAGGTGGTGTTCGTCGAGGTCAAGACGCGCTCCAGCGTCGCGTTCGGGCATCCGCTTGAGGCGATCACGGCGAGCAAGCTCGCGCGATTGCGACGGTTGGCGGCGGCTTGGTGCGATGCGCACCCGGGCGCGGGCCGCATCCGGATCGATGCGGTCGCGGTCATTGCCCCGCGCGATCTGCCTGCCGTCATCGAGCATCTCGAGCGGGTGTTCTGAGTGCCGATCGGGCGCGCGCACGCGATCTCGCTCCTCGGCCTCGACGGCGCCGTTGTCGAGATCGAGGCCGATATCTCGAGCAACTTGCCATCGTTCGTGCTTATCGGTTTGCCGGACGCGGCTCTCGGCGAAGCGCGAGACCGGGTCCGCGCCGCAGCGGGCAACTCTGGCGTGCCGTTGCCGTCGCGCAAGCTGACCGTCAACCTGTCACCGGCGGCACTTCCCAAGCACGGATCGGGATTCGATCTCGGAATTGCAATGGCTGCTCTCGCGGCCGACGGTCAGGTTTCTGCCGACTCGGTCGCGCGGGTCGTGCACCTGGGCGAGCTCGGGTTGGACGGCCGGTTGCGGCCGCTCGCCGGCATCCTTCCTGCAGTGCTCGCGGCCGTGCGAGCGGGATTCGACACGGTGCTGGTTCCGGCCGGCAACGCCGATGAAGCCGCACTGGTGCCCGGCGCGCGGGTCATTCCGGTGATCTCACTGCGCGACGCGGCCATCTGGCACGGGGCAGAACTCGAGCCCATCCCGCTCGAGGCGCTGCTGCCCACTGTGCCGAAGCCGGCGCTTGATGACTCGGGCGATCTTGCCGACGTCATCGGCAATCCGGATGCGGTCGAGGCCATGCAGGTCGCCGCGGCAGGTGGCCACCACGTCTACCTGCTCGGACCGCCCGGAGCCGGCAAGACGATGCTGGCCGCGCGCCTGCCGGGCCTGCTGCCCGATCTCACCCCGGAGGAGGCGCTCGAGGTCGCGTCGATCCGTTCGCTCGCCGGCATCCCGGTGAGAGGTGGCCTGTCGACTCGTCCGCCGCTCGAGGCACCGCATCACACCGCGAGTGCTGCGGCGATCGTGGGCGGAGGCAGCGGCGTGATCCGGCCCGGAGCCGCCGCCCGTGCGGCGCACGGGGTGCTGTTCCTCGACGAGGCGCCAGAGTTCGCTCCTGCCGCGCTCGACGCCCTGCGCCAGCCGCTGGAGTCCGGGGTCATCACGATCTCGCGAGCGACGGCGACGGCGCGGTTTCCGGGGCGATTTCAGCTGGTGCTCGCGGCCAATCCCTGCCCGTGCGGCAACTCGGGCACCCGAGACGGCGACTGCCGGTGCTCGGCCCTCGCGGTGCGGCGGTATCTCGGGCGACTCAGTGGACCGCTGCTGGATCGGGTCGACATCCGCATGGACGTGCATCGGATCACCGCCGCGCAGCTGAGGTTGGCCAACGAGGCACCGCGGCTGGACACCGCGGCAGCCCGTCTGCGCATCCTCGCGGCGCGGGCAACGGCGGCCGACCGCCTCCGTGCGACGCCCTGGCGCCTGAATGCGCACGTGGAGGGAGCGTGGCTGCGCTCGCCGATCGGAGCACCGATCCGCGGTGCGACGGCCGGACTCGACCGGGCCCTGGAACGCGGCGGCATCACCATGCGCGGCTACGACCGCGTTCTCCGCCTGGCGTGGACGCTGAGCGACCTCGACGGCACCTCGCGCCCCGACGCCGACCATGTCGGCCGGGCGCTCTACCTGCGAAAGGCAGCACGATGACGATTCTCGGCCTCGCCGAATCGACGGT
Organism: Pseudolysinimonas sp.; assembly: GCA_039928695.1. Classification (GTDB taxonomy): domain Bacteria; phylum Actinomycetota; class Actinomycetes; order Actinomycetales; family Microbacteriaceae; genus Lysinimonas. The sequence continues at coordinate 4,769 of JBDSSQ010000037.1, forward strand.
CGCCCCGTTGATCCGTGCCCTGTATCCGGATGAAACCGAACTCGATCGCGACGCCATCGCCGAACGCTTCGCGCGCGCCGCGTGGAGCGCCATCGCTGAGCCCGGCGACCGGGATGCGGGCCACCTGGTCGCGGTGCTGGGCGCAGAGGCCTCGGTAGCCGCTCTCACTGCGGTGCCCTGGCCGCAGCCCGATCCGGAGCACATCGACGTCGCTCCGCTCGCGAAGGCTCTCGCGGCGGCCGGTGATGACGATCTGGCTCACGGCGACCTGGTCGATGCCGTCAAGCGCTGGCGCTCCCGGGTCTCGGCGCCCACCGTTCTGCTCGCCCTGCGTCAGGCAGCGCGGTTCGGGGCCGCGCTGCTGGTACCCACCGATGACGACTGGCCAACCGGCGTCGACGAGCAGGGAGAGCACGCGCCGCTCGCCCTCTGGGCGCGCGGCGACCGAACGCTCCTCGGGCGGCTCGAACGCTCGGTCGCGATCGTGGGGGCGCGAGCGGCGACCGGGTACGGCGAACACGTCACGGTCGAGGCATCCAGCGGGCTGGTCGACAGGGGCTACACGATCGTCTCAGGAGCGGCGTATGGCATTGACGGGATCGCCCATCGCGCGGCGCTCGCCAGCTCGGGCTCGACGGTCGCCTTCTTGGCGGGTGGTGTCGACCGGTTCTATCCCGCTGGGCACGAGGCTCTGCTCACGCGGATCGTCGAGCGTGGCGTCGTCGTCTCGGAAGTGCCGCCCGGGACGGCGCCGACTCGATGGCGGTTTCTCCAGCGCAACAGGTTGATCGCCGCAGCGAGCCGCGCGACGGTCGTGGTCGAGGCGGGCTGGCGTTCCGGCTCGCTGAACACCGCCAGTCATGCCCAAACCCTCGGGAGGCCGGTCGGTGCAGTGCCTGGTCCGGTAACCAGCTCGGCATCGGCCGGATGCCACAAGTTGCTTCGCGAGACACCGGCCGTCTGCGTGACGAACGCCGACGAGATGGCAGAACTGGTCGCGCTCGACGATCCGCCGCCGATGATCGAAACAGCGCCGAGCAGGCTGCCGATTCCGATCTCATCGGCGATCGATCCCACCGGCACGAGAGTTCGTCTGCTCGATGCACTCAGCGATCGTTCCGGGCGGACAGTGGACAAGATCGCCCAGATCTCGGGGCTCGCTGCCGATCGGGTGCGCGCCGAACTCGGGCTGCTCGAACTTGAGGGAATCGTGCACGAGTTGCCGGCCGGGTGGCAGAAGTTCACCGTTAAGCAGTTGGAGGCCCGTCGCGGCTAGAGTGCGCAGCATGATCCAGCTCGGGCAGCACGCACCGCCGACCCACACCATCGCGCATCTCAGCGACACGCACTACCTGGGCGGCATGCGTCCGCTGTACGGGAGAGTCGACACCGATCGCACCCTGGCCGGTGCTCTTCAACAGCTCGAGCGCTCGGGCACCAACCCGAGCGCCATCGTGATCACCGGTGACCTGGCCGACCTGGGCGAGCCGGATGCCTACCAGCGCCTGCGCGCCGAGCTGCAGCCGGTGGCCGACCGCATGGGCTCGAAGATCATCTGGGTGATGGGCAATCACGACGAGCGCGGGCCGTTCTCAGCTGCGCTGTTCGGCGACGAGCCCGACGGGCCGGCAGCAGACGCCCCGCAAGACCGCGTCTACGACGTCGATGGCCTGCGCATCATCGCGCTCGACAGCTCGGTGCCCGGCTACCACCATGGCGAGCTGACCGACGAGCAGCTCTCGTGGCTCGAAGAGGTGCTCGCGGTTCCCGCGGCGCACGGCACGCTACTCGCGCTGCATCATCCTCCGCTGCCGTCGCCGATCGAGATCATGGCCATCATCGAACTGCAGGAACAGCAGAAGCTGGCCGACGTGATCCGCGGAACGGATGTGCGCGGCATCCTGGCGGGCCATCTGCACTACTCCACGCACGGCACCTTCGCGGGCGTTCCCGTGTCGGTCGCCTCGGCCACCTGCTACACGATCGACACCAGCGCCCCTGCCGACACTCTGCTCGGCGTGGACGGTGGCCAGTCGATCAACCTGGTGAACCTCTACGTCGACACCGTGGTGCACTCGATCGTGCCGATCGGCGACTTCACCCAGGTCGCCGGGTTCTCAGGCGTGTTTCTCGACAAGCTGGCGGCAATGACGCCCGAAGAGCGCCGTGCGGCGTTTTCGAGCAAGACCTCGACCTTCAGCGTGGCGGAGGCCGAGAGTTCGTCGTAGCGGTCGACCATTGCCCCATGGAGTTGCGCGCCGCCATTGAGGCGTTCGCCCGTCACCTGACGGTCGAACGCGGCTTCAGCGAGCACACCGTGCGGGCATACCGCGGCGACCTGAGCGATCTCGCCGATTTTGTAGAGCAGCGGTCGCTCGCGGCGCCCGACGCTCTGAATATCGATGCCCTGGATGCCGTCGACGTGCGCGAACTCGATCTCGAGACCCTGCGCGACTGGCTCTGGCAAGGCAGCAACGCGGGATTGGCCAAGTCCAGCCTGTCGCGACACTCGGCTGCCGTTCGCGGATTCACCCGCTGGCTGGTGACGACCGGAGAGGTCTCGGCGGATGCCGCGACGCGACTGAAGGCGCCACGCCCCGAGCAGCACCTTCCGCGCGTTCTCACCCGCGGGCAGATGACCGGCATCTTCGAGGGCCTCGCGGCCCGGTCGGAGGGCGGTGATGCCTCGGCACTCCGCGATCATGCCATCGTCGAACTGCTCTACGCGTCGGCGATGCGCGTCAGCGAGCTCACCGGCTTGCGGGTGGGCGACGTCGATCGCTCGCGACTGACCGCGCGGGTTCTGGGCAAGGGCGGCAAGGAGCGAGTCGTCCCATTCGGGGTACCGGCGGCGCGTGCGCTCGACCGCTACCTGGCGGAGGCCCGACCGGTGCTGTGCTCCGACCGGCCCGACTCCGGCATCCTGTTTCTCAACTCGCGCGGGGCCGTGATGAACACGCGCTCGGTCTACGAGTTGGTCGCCGGGTTGCTGAACGAGCTGCCGGGCAGCGGCCCTTCGGGCCCCCACGCCCTGCGCCACACCGCGGCCACCCATCTGCTCGACGGGGGAGCCGATCTGCGCGCTGTGCAAGAGATCCTCGGGCACGCGAGCCTGTCGACCACCCAGATCTACACCCACGTCTCGGCGGAACGGCTGAAGCAGAGCTACGCTGCGGCGCACCCTAGAGCGTGAAAACTCGCTCGGGGAAGATCGCGACCAGCGATCTTCGCGGTTTTCACGGCGTGAGCAGCTGGGATTTCTACGAATCGACGGCGCCGACAACCACGTGACGTCCCCGCTCACGGGTTGGGATACAACACCGACCACCCCACCCCACCCAAGAACAGCAGCGGATTGACGTACTCCCCGTCGACCCGCACGCCGAAATGCAGGCACGCCGAGGCACAGTGGCCGACCAAGAGGGTGCCGATCACCTGACCGCGGCTCACACGGTCTCCGGCCACGAGCGTGGTCTGCACCGGCTCGAAGCTCGAGAGCACCCCGCCGGAGTGCTCGAGCGAGAGCACAGGGCGGTCGACGACGAATCCGGCGAAATGCACAACACCGTCTGCGGGCGCAAGCACCGACGCACCAGCGGGCGCCCGGATGTCGATGCCACGGTGACCAGCGCCGTACGGTCCAGCCGGGGCGACATAGGGTCGCGCAAGGGCGTGAGCTCCGGAGACCGGCCAGCTCCACGTTCCGAGTTCGGCCACCGGCGGCCCGGCCGCCGCAGACGCGGGCGAGCCGCTTACTGCGGCGCACACGAGCAGGGCGAGTGCCAGCATCCGGAACCACATGGCAACAGCGTCGACTGGGGTGGGCGTCCGAAGCGACGAGGGTTTGCGTTCGGTGCACAACCCCCGCACACACCGCCCCGGGAAGGAACCCCGCCCTCCTGCTACACTGATCACCGCACTTCGCTTCGGCGGAGTGACTACGCGTGCTCACGCGGGTCCACCGAGAAATCGGCAGGTTCGCGGCACCGGCCTCCACACCCCTCAGTCATCGCGGCTTCGCAAGATCCCGTGACAGTGGGTATGCGCCCGGGCACCAGGGATCGCCACCATCCGGTGAGCGGCAGACAACTGAGAATCGGTAGGCGCGCACGCCTGCCCAGAAAGAGGACACGACCATGGCCGTCGTCACCATCCGCCAGCTGCTCGACAGCGGCGTCCACTTCGGACACCAGACCCGCCGCTGGAACCCGAAGATGAAGCGCTTCATTCTGACCGAG
>JBDSSQ010000038.1:0-47649 GCA_039928695.1 Pseudolysinimonas sp.
ATCTTGGGCATCGTCGTGGTCGAAGACGTCTTCATCGCGATCTACCTGGCCATCGTCACGGTGATCATCGGGGACCAGAAGAGCGTCTGGGCGATCGTGCTCCAGCTCACCATCTCGTTCGGGTTCCTCGTCGTCATGTTCGCGTTGGCGCGGTGGGGCGGCCGCGTGGTGTCGCGGCTGGTCGGCGCCCGTGACGACGAGCTGTTCACCATCCTGTTCTTCGGCCTCGCCGTCGCGTTCGGCGGTATCGGCGAGCTGCTCGGCGTGTCGGATGCCATCGGCGCCTTCCTCATCGGACTCGTGCTGGGCGCCACCCGATTCAAGGGCCGCATCGAGCAACTCTCGCTGCCATTGCGCGACGTCTTCGGCGCCTTCTTCTTTCTCAATTTCGGTCTCGCCCTCGACCCGTCAACCTTCGGCGGGGTGCTCGTGCCGGTGATCGTGGGGGTGGTGATGACCCTGGTGTTGAACACGGCGGGCGGCCAACTCATCGCCTGGTTGAACAAGTTGACGCCCGCCGAAGGGTTCAACGTCAGCGCGATGCTGCAGAACCGCGGTGAGTTCGCGCTGATTCTGGCCACCCTGGCGGCGGCAGCGCACTTGGACTCTCGGCTGACTCCCTTTGCCGGACTGTACGTTCTGATCATGGCGATCGTCGGACCCGTGCTCGCGGTCAACTCGGAGCGTGCGGGCGGCTGGCTGTTCTCACGAAGGCTGGGGCGGCGCAGGACCGCCGAGCGGGTCGACACCGGCGAATCGCGCCGCGACCGCGACTTCGCATTGGCCGAGGCGGCGATGGCCGGTGCGGCAGATGACGAGTTGGCCGCGCTGGACGTGGCGGCATCCGAGGGGATGGCTGCCGGGGCCGAAGTCGGTGCGCACGCCGGCGAGCAGACGGGCGAGCAGACGGGCGAGCAGACGGGCGAGCTGCTCGGGGTCGGGGAGGACCTGGATGACGATGCCGAGCCCGACGACACGGAGTCGCTCATCGCGCGACAGGCCGACGAGCAGAGCGACCACGACGCTGCGCCGAGTTCCACCGCCCGCGAACGCGATCCGGAGTACTAGTGACTGAATCCGCCAGCCGGGGTTTCTGGGCCGTCGCGCGTCGGCCGCGCTGGATCGGCGCGCTGCTGCTCGCCCTCGCGATCGCTGCCGGGTTCTCGGCGCTCGGGCAATGGCAGTTGGCGCGCAGCGTCGCCTCGGCGCCGGTCAATCATGCCGACACCGAGACACCTCTCGCGCTGAGCTCGTTGGCGCGGCCGGGCAAGGCCGTCACGAGCACTCAACTTGGTCGAATGGTGACCGTGACTGGCACGTTGGCCGACGACGACTTCGTGGTGCTCAGCAAGCGGATCAATGCCGGCGCGACCGGGTTCTGGCTGGTCGGACACGTGACCACCGCAGGGGGCGCAGAACTCGCGGTCGCCATCGGCTGGGCGCCGACGCGCGCTCAGGCCGAGGCGGCCGAGGCCTCCGCGACGATCGAGAGCCCGCTGGTCGGGCGCTACCTGCCCAGCGAACCGCCCGACCAACCGGATGTCGACAAGGGCGTGCAGAGCGCAGCATCCATTCCCGCGTTCATCAATCAGTGGTCGCACTTCGGCGGCTCGGTGTACGGAGGCTACGTCGTGGCCAGCACGCCCACCGCCGGACTCACGACCATCGATTCACCCGCTCCGAGCCAGGAGGTGTCGCTCAACTGGCTCAACGTGTTCTACGCAGCGGAATGGGCCATCTTCGCCGGGTTCGCGATCTACCTCTGGTACCGGCTGGTCAAGGACGTGGTCGAAGCCAACCGTAGACTGGAGCCATGACAGCCCCCCGCCCTGCCGACGTTGAGCGGGTGCGCAATGTCTTGAGGGTGTTCCGGGTTTCGGCGATCGTCACCGGGGTCTTCCTGCTCCTGCTGTGCGCGATGATGGTGCTCCGTTACGGCCTGCTCGTCGATATCGAGTTGAACGGACCATTCGGGTTCTTGGCTCTGACACCGCGCAATCAGATCACCGGTGTCGACCTCTCCACCGCGATCCTGATCGTGCACGGCTGGCTCTATGTCGTCTATCTGGGATGCGATTTTCTGCTGTGGCGCTTCGTGCGCTTCTCGTTCGGTCGGTTCCTCTTCTTCGCCCTCGGCGGTATCGTCCCCTTCCTGTCGTTCTACTTCGAGTTCCGCATTCCGGCATACGTGACCGCTCGACTTGCGCAGGTTGAAACCCCCAGCCCCGTGGGTGCCGCCGCGTGAGCGATGCCGCTGCGTCAGCGCACAACAGCGAGGCGCATCCGGTTCTCGTCGTCGACTTCGGTGCTCAGTACGCGCAACTGATCGCGCGGCGGGTGCGCGAGGCCGGCGTCTACAGCGAGATCGTGCCGCACACCATCACGGCCGCCCAAGTCGCCGCTAAGAATCCGGCGGGCATCGTGCTCAGCGGCGGGCCATCGAGCGTCTACGAGCCGGGCTCGCCCGACCTCGACCGCGGCGTGCTCGAACTCGGTGTACCGACGCTCGGCATCTGCTACGGATTCCAGGTCATGGCTCAGCAGCTCGGCGGCGAAGTCGCGCCAACGGGCGTGCGCGAGTACGGGTCGACCGCCGTGCGCCTCACCGGTCCGGGTGGAACCTTCCTGGCCGGGCAGCCGGCCGAGCAGACCGCGTGGATGAGCCACGGCGACTCCGTCGTCAAGGCGCCGCTGGGGTTCGAGGTGCTGGCGTCGAGCGATGCGACCCCGGTCGCCGCGTTCGCTAGCGACGCCCGCAAGCTCTACGGCGTGCAGTGGCATCCAGAGGTCAAGCACTCGCCGTTCGGGCAACGCGTGCTTGAGAACTTCTTGCATGACGCTGCGGGTATTCCGGCCGACTGGAACAGCGGGAACGTCATCGCCGAGCAGGTCGAGAAGATTCGCGCGCAGGTCGGCAGCGGTCGGGTGATCTGCGGTCTCTCGGGCGGCGTGGATTCCGCGGTCGCCGCCGCGCTGGTGCACAAGGCAGTCGGCGATCAGCTGGTCTGCGTGTTCGTGGACCACGGGCTGTTGCGCGCCGAGGAGCGTCGGCAGGTGGAGCAGGACTACGTGGCGGCCACCGGTGTGCGTCTCGTCACCATCGACGCCGCCGACCGGTTTCTCGCGGCGCTCGCCGGCGTCAGCGACCCTGAGCAGAAGCGAAAGATCATCGGGCGCGAGTTCATCCGCACCTTCGAGCAGGCGCAGGCCGAGCTCGTCGCCGAGTCGACCGCTGACGGCGACCCGATCCAATTCTTGGTGCAGGGCACCCTCTATCCGGATGTCGTGGAGAGCGGCGGCGGCACCGGCACCGCGAACATCAAGAGCCACCACAATGTGGGCGGCCTGCCAGAAGACCTGCAGTTCGAGCTGGTGGAGCCGTTGCGCACTCTCTTCAAAGACGAGGTGCGGGCCATCGGTCGCGAGCTCGGGCTGCCCGAGGTGATCGTGGGGCGCCAGCCGTTCCCGGGGCCCGGGCTTGGCATCCGGATCGTCGGTGAGGTCACCTTCGAGCGTCTCGAGTTGCTGCGCAAGGCGGATGCCATCGCGCGCTTCGAGCTGTCGGCCGCGGGGCTCGACGGCGAGATCTGGCAGTGCCCCGTCGTGCTGCTTGCTGATGTTCGATCGGTGGGAGTGCAGGGCGACGGACGCAGCTACGGACACCCGATCGTGCTGCGGCCGGTGTCATCCGAGGATGCCATGACCGCTGACTGGACGCGGCTTCCCTACGACGTGCTTGCGAAGATTTCGACCCGCATCACCAACGAGGTCGCCGGAGTGAACCGGGTCGTGCTCGATGTCACCTCGAAGCCGCCGGGCACCATCGAGTGGGAGTGAACCGGATATAGATCGAGGCCATTTCTGGCCTCTTTCAGCCTCACTCGCTGCGCCGTCTCGGCGCAACGGGCAAGCCGAACTCGAGCTAACTCTTGGTCCCCGCGACCGCCCACGCGGCCCAGGCCGACGCCACGACCACCGCGAACTCGATGCCCAGGGCTGGCAGCATCCCGCTGTAATCGGGGAACAGTCGGGCAACGACCACAGCGCCGGCGAGAACAAAGGTGACGGTCGGGTAGCTCCGCACCGGCCGATCGCGCACCAGCAGCCAGCCGATGTACGGAAGCACCAGCACGCCGACAAAGCGCGGGCCGGTGAGCAGGGCCAATGCGGCAGGAGTCGAGATCACGATCGCTACGACTCGACGCCACCCGTCGGTCGGCATGACTGACCAGCCGATGACGTGTGCGATCAGCCCGGCGAGCATCAGGAGCGGGACGAAGTTGTCCCAACCGGCGACCGCGACGGCACCGCTGACGATCAGGGTGCCGCCGCCGACCGTTCTGGCCGGCGCGGTTCCCCAGCGCAGCGGTATGGCGGTCGTGCTCACGTGCGGCCCGCTCAGGCGTTGAGAACGAGGTAGCTGATTCCGAGCACGAGCACGGCGGCCAACGAGAGGTAGCCGAGCACGATCGCGACCCAGGCGATGGCCGTTCCGCGTTCACCGGAGTGGCTGATCTGGTTCAGCGCGAGATGCCCGAACAGCGCGGCGAGCGGGCTGACCAGGCACCCGAGAATCAGCGCGAGCACGGCCAAAATGTTGACGCGCGGCACCACAGTGGCCTCGGGCCGGATCGCGGCAGGGGTGGGCTCGGGTTCGTCCGCGGGGATGTCTTCTGCGCGAAGCACGGAGCTCGCGGGCTCGACCGCTGCTTCGGGTGCGGGCTCGGCCGCGGGCTCGACGAGAGCCTCGGCCGCAGCCGTCGTGACGGGCGCCGTCGCGGCAGTGCCGACGCCGGTCGGAGTGCCGCAATAGATGCAGTATTTCCACTCCGGCTGCAGCGCGCGGGAGCAGTTCGCGCAGACGGCCATGGTTCCGCCACATTATCGTGAGCGCATGAGAGCCTTGCACCCCCCTTTCGTGATCGGGCACCGCGGGGCTCCTGGATACCGCCCGGAGCACACCCGGTCGTCGTTCGAGCTGGCATTCGCGCTGGGTGCCGACGCTGTGGAGCCCGACCTGGTGTCCACCCGCGATGGGGTGCTCGTGGTGCGGCACGAGAACGAGATCTCGGGGACGACCGATGTGGGCAAGCGTCCCGAGTTCGCAGACCGTCGCACGACCAAGGTCATCGACGACGTTTCGCTGACGGGCTGGTTCACCGAAGACTTCACCTGGAAAGAACTCGCGACCCTGCGCGCGATCGAGCGGCTGCCCAAGATCAGGCCGCACAACGCCACCTTCGACGGCACTCAGCCGATGCTGCGGCTCAGCGACGTTCTCGAGATCATCGACGAGGCGAGTGAGCGGCTGCGGCGCCCGTTGCGCATGGTCAGCGAGATCAAGCACGCCAACTACTTCGCCTCGATCGGGATGCCACTCGACGAACTCGTGGCGGACCAGCTGAAGCCGTGGGGCTCGCGCGATCGGCTGACGGTCGAGTGCTTCGAGCAGACCGTGCTCACCCAGGTCGCGGAGCGGGGAGTGCGTGCCGACTACGTCTACCTGGTCGAGTCGACAGGCGCCGCGGCAGATCTGGTCGCACGCGACGGTTCAGCCGCGACTCCGTACGCCGAGCAGCTGACGGATGCCGGCCTCGCCCGGCTCGCGCGCGACGTCGACGGAATCAGCGTCGACAAGTCGCTGTTGCTGACATCCGATGCCGCAGGCGGCAAGGTCGGAACCACTGACCTGGTAGCTCGCGCCCACGAGCACGGCCTCTCGATCTTCACCTGGACGCTGCGGCCCGAGAACAAGTTTCTCGCGCCCGGGCACCGCTCCGGTTCGGCGGCGGGCTCAGAAGGGGACGCGGGCGCGGCAGAGTGGGGCGACTGGCTCCGCGAGTACCAGCTCATCCTGCGCACCGGGGTGGATGGCGTGTTCGCCGACCACGCCGACCTCGCGGTGGCGGCGCGCGACGGCCTCTGAGGCACCACCGCGCTGTCCAAATGAAGGAGATATTGCAGTGACGTTCGGAATCTCCTGACGTTCTCGTCATCGCGAAGGAGTTCTTCCTTCATTCGGGCGCTGATGCTGGCAAGCCGGCCGGCCGGCGCGGGGCACGTCAGTAGTGATCTCCGCGCTCGAGAGCGGCGCGCACCGCGCGCTCGACCGCCGGCCAGTCGAACATCACTTGGCGATAGCTGAAGCGCAGAACCCGGAATCCCAGAGTGCTCAGAAGTGCGTCTCGACGTCGATCCGCCTCGAAATGGTCGACGTCCGCGTGGAACTCGGCCCCGTCGATTTCGATCACCAGCCGCGTGCCGAAGAGGAAATCAACTCGTCCGACTCCTGCGATCTGGATCTGACGACGGGGCGACGGATGGCGCATCCGCAGCCAGAAGAGCGTCTCCGTGCCCGATTCGCACACGCCATCCGCGCGCAGCAGGGCCGCGTGATGCACGAGCGGGATGAACGGCATCCTCGCCTCGAGCCGCCGGCGAGAACTCGGATATTTCCGCAGGAGCGAATCCAGGCTGGCCGTGACCATCTCTGCGGTCAGGCACTGGCAGGCATCCTCGAGAGCCGAGAGCGGGTCGGCGACTAGTCGTGAGCCACCGAGGTGGTGTCTCCAATGCACGACGGTTGCCTCGCTGGAGCGAAGTCGACGCCGACTGTCCGACGGCGATCGGAGCCGACAACTGTGCGGATCGACGGCGACGTGAAGATGCCGATCCGGCTCCACCCAGATCCCGAGAAGGTCGAGAAGGGAGGCGCACGTGAGCAATCCGCCGACCCGCGCGGCGCGCAACACGGTTGGGTCGATAGTCCTCGCTGCGTACCAGCCCTGGCGAACTCGGACAATGCTTCCGGATCGCAACTCGCGATTCAGCTCGTATCGCGCGAAGCCGTCGTCGGCGAGCTCGTGGGTCGCCGCGAGTCCGGCGCGCCGGCGAATCGAAGACAGGAGGGCTGACGGCATCCGACGATGGTGCCCAGAGCGCCAAGGTCGTCAGGTCGTGAGGACTCGCGGAGGTGAACAACCGCCCAACCTCGTCCAAATGAAGGAGAAGTCGCGCTCGACCATACGCCCGCCGCCGTCATCCGGAATTCTCAGCGAAATCTCCTTCATTTGGACAGGGGGCGCGCAGGGCAACGGCTCCAGCGCGCCGGGCCGGCGTCACAGGCCGCCGGTAGAATCTAGGCACTATGACCTTCGTGCTGGATGGATTCGATGCGGATCCCGGCACGGTGCCGGGCTCGCATCCGCAGCCAGACGACGCGCTGCTCGATGGCCTCAATCCGCAGCAGCGCGAGGCGGTGCTCTACCGAGGGCCGAGCCTGCTGATCGTCGCCGGCGCCGGGTCTGGCAAGACCAGCGTGCTGACCCGACGCATCGCAGGGCTGATCCAGACGCGAGAGGCGTGGCCGAGCCAGATCCTGGCCATCACGTTCACCAACAAGGCGGCCGCCGAGATGCGCGAACGCGTGCAGGCGCTGGTCGGTGGGGCGGCCGAGGGGATGTGGATCTCGACCTTCCACTCCGCGTGCGTCCGCATCCTGCGGCGGCAAGCCGAGGTGATGGGGCTGAAGCAGGCCTTCAGCATCTATGACTCGGCCGACTCCAGGGCGCTGATCAAGCGCATCCTCAAAGAGCTGGACGCCGACACCCTCGGCTTCACCCCCGGCAACGTGAGCGCCAAGATCTCGAAGCTCAAGAACGAGCTGACCGACGCCGAGAGCTACTCGCGCAATGTCAACACCGACGATCCGAATGACGTCGCCTTTCTCGAGATCTTCCGCCGCTACACCGCGGGGCTCCGGCGGGCCAACGCCCTCGACTTCGATGATCTGATCGCCGAAACCGTGCACTTGTTCCGCGCGTTTCCTGAGGTGGCCGCGCTCTACCAGCGTCGCTTCCGACACGTGCTCGTCGACGAGTACCAAGACACGAATCACGCGCAATACGCGCTGATCCGCGAGTTGGTGCGCGCGATCAAGCCCGAGCACGTTCCAGAAGACACCCGCATGCGAGTGGATGCCGATGGCGGCATCCCCGGAGCATCGCTGACCGTGGTCGGCGACTCCGATCAGTCGATCTACGCGTTCCGCGGCGCCGACATTCGCAACATCGTCGAGTTCGAGCGCGACTTTCCGAACTCGAAGACGATCCTGCTCGAGCAGAACTATCGCTCGACTCAGAACATCCTCGACGCGGCCAACGCGGTCATCGGTAACAACTTCGACCGCATCGCGAAGAACCTGTTCACCACGGTCGGCTCCGGCGACAAGATCGTCGGCTACACCGGCTACACCGGTCACGACGAGGCGCAGTTCGTGGCCGACGAGATCTCGACCCTGCGCGATGGCGGCGAGCGCTACAGCGACATCGCGGTCTTCTACCGCACCAACTCGCAGACCCGTGCGCTCGAAGAAATCTTCATCCGCTCGGCGATCCCGTACCGAGTGCTCGGTGGCACCAAGTTCTACGAGCGGGCCGAAATCAAGGATGCGATGGCCTACCTCATCCAGGTCGCGAACCCCGCAGACGATCTGGCTCTGCGCCGCATCATGAACACGCCCAAGCGCGGCATCGGCCCGGCAACCGAGGCGGCGTTGCAGGCGCACGCCGACCGGGTCGGGATGCTGCTACGCGACGCGCTGCCGGATGCCGCCCAACTCGGCCTCGGGCCTAAGGTCACGACCGCGATCCTCGACTTCGCCGCGATCATGGATGAGGCGACCGAGACGGCCGCGACCGCCAAGCCCGCCGACATCCTGACCACGATCCTCACCCGCACGGGCTATGTCGACGCGCTGCGCGCCACCCGCGACCCACAAGACGAGGCGCGCATCGAGAACGTTGAAGAGCTGGTCGCCGTCACCAAGGAATTCGCGCGCAACAATCCCGAAGGCACGCTGGTCGACTTTCTCACCGAGGTCGCCCTGGTCGCGGCGGCCGACGAGTTGGACGACTCGAGCGGCACCGTCTCGCTCATGACCCTGCACACCGCGAAGGGCCTCGAGTATGAGTCGGTGTTCCTCACCGGTATCGAAGAGGACCTCATGCCGCATCGCATGTCGACCGGCGAGCCCGGAGGGCTGGCCGAAGAGCGGCGGCTGTTCTACGTGGGGATCACGCGCGCGAAGAAACGCCTGTACCTCTCGCTCGCGATGACGCGTTCCAGCTTCGGCGATACCGCCGTCGCGATGCCGAGCCGGTACCTGCAAGAGATTCCGGCCGAGTTGATCGAGTGGCGGCAGAGCCCCGGCATGGCGACCTCGCGCGGTGGCTCGCGTAGCCGCGCGCTCAACGGGTACCGACCGGCCGGAGACCGGTCGGCGCTGGGGTCGCAGCGAAGCCGCGAAAGCGGCTTCGCCCCCAGCTCCACCGCGCGGGTGAAAACCGAGTGGACCAACGCGGTCACCAACAAGGTGCGCGACAACGGCGACCTAACGCTGGCGGTGGGGGACCGCATCCGGCATGCCGATTTCGGCGAAGGACGGGTGAGCGCGGTCACCGGCGAGGGCACCAAGAGTATCGCCGAGGTGCAGTTCGAGAACGCGGGCCGCAAGCGCCTGCTCGTCAAGATCGCGCCGATCGAGAAGCTGTAGCGGGTCGATCGCATAGGTTCGCCGCTCCGTTGGGTGGCGCCCCAACGGGGTCTGCGCGCTCGGGGGGTAGACAACCTAAGCTTCTCGTACCCGCGATAGTCACGCGGTGACGGGCTGCGGGGGTGGCAATGTCCGAAAAGGTGATATCCGAATCATCGGTGGGTGCACGCGCGCTCGGCGTCGAGTTGTTTGCGCGCCTGGGCGAAGACCGCTTCTCAGAACTCTGCGTCAAGACCGCGGGGATGCTGTCGGTTGCGAACTCCTGCGTCGCTCTCGTCAATGATCAGAGCATCTGGTTCCGTTCCTCCAATGGCGTCACGATCGGGAACGTACCTCGCGAACATCCAATATGGGATGTGGCCATGGAAACGCACGGCACCTTCGTGGTGGACGACCTGCAGTCCGATTCCCGGTTCGCAGCTCATCCCCTGGTGATCGGTGACGTTGGCGTGCGCTTTTTTGCGAGCCATGTTTTTGCGGCTCAGGACGGAAGACGGATCGGGCTGTTCTTTGTGTTCCAGGCAGCGCCGCTAAAGTTCGACGAGCATGCCCGCTCGAGTATGGCGGGGATGGCAGAGTGGATCGATCAACAGCTGGCAGCGGGTGAAGAATACGACCGTGCTGCCGAAGTGCAACGTGCACTGCATCCGACAGACTCGCTGCCCGTCGACGGCTACGAGCTCGCGGGGATGTGTGTGCCGACCAAGGCGGTCGGCGGTGACTTCTTCGACTGGTACCCGATCGACGGCGGAATCGCTTTCACGCTGGGTGACGTGATGGGTAAAGGTGTCGGTGCAGCGATCATCGCTGCGACGGTGCGAGCGGTACTGCGCAGCGCACGGCGCAACAAGAGCGTGGTCGCTGCGGTGGAACGCGCTGAAGACTGCCTCGTCGGCGAACTGAGTGCTGCGGGGGCATTCGTGACGCTGTTTCATGCGCGGCTGAGAGCGTCGGACGGCCGGATCTCGTTCGTCGACGCAGGGCACGGACTCACCGTCATCGTCAACGCCGACGGGACGACCGAACGGCTTGCGACGACCGACTTTCCGCTGGGCACGGCTCTGGACGACGGCTGGAGGCGTCAGCGCGTCATCCTGAAGCCCGGTTCCACCATGGTGACCTTCAGCGACGGTGTGCTCGATCTCTACGACGGCACTCTCGATTCGGTCGATCGTGTCGCCGAAATCGCGCGCGGGGCGTCGAGCGCCAAGCAGATTGTTGACGAGATCGAGCGGCTGGCTCGCCGCGATGGCGCCCCGGATGATGTCACAGTTCTTGCAATCCGGCGCGCACTCTGATGGCCAGGTTGTTCGCTAAAAAGGAGTTCAGCTGATGGAGTTCACCGTCATCGATCGGGGTGCGGATGTCGCAATCATCCAACCCTCCGGCCGTCTCAACATGGTGAGCGCCGGCCGCTTGCGCGAGGTGATCGCCGAGGTCGTCGCGGGTGGTCGAACCCGGATCGCGGTCGACCTCGCGGGCGTCGACTTCATCGACTCGTCGGGTCTCGGTGCGCTCATCAGCGGGCTGAAGACTGCGCGTCAGGCGGGCGGCGATTTGAGGATCGCGGCTCCCACCGATCAGGTCAAACTCGTCCTGCAGCTCACCAACATGGAACGAGTGCTCACGGCATTCGACAGCGCAGAGACGGCGTTCTCGAATGACTGACTCTACGCAGCACACGATCCGGATGTACACGCCTCCCGACAGTGTCGACACTGTGCACGATCTGCTGGAAGACGTCTGGACGGATGCGCCGAGCATCCCCGCCGGGGATCGCCTTCGTTTCGAGACAGCTCTCATCGAACTCGCATCCAACGTCATTCGCCACGCAGATGGCGGCTCCGGGGTCACCTGCACGCTGATGATCGAAACGTTCCCCGACCGGATCGAGGCGACATTGAGTGACAGCGGCGAACCCGGCAATGTGCAACTCGCCGAGCGGGAAATGCCCGACGATCTTTCGGAGTCTGGGCGCGGCATTCCCTTGATTCAGGCGCTGGTCGACGAGCTCAGCTACGACCGAGACGGCAGCCTCAACCGGTGGCACATCATGCGCAAATTCGAAGACTGAGGCCTACTAGCTACGAATTATATTGGCGATAGGACTGGTTTCGTCAGGGTCGATCGACGGCGCAGCCCGGCGCCGCGCCAGCACGACGATCAGCAGAGCGATCGTGACGACGAACAGGGCGGTGGCCGCGACCGCGACTCCGCCCGCGACACCCAGTCCGCCGGCCAGCAGGCCGATCAGGATGCCGCTGCCGGCCTGAAAGCCCTGCCCCGTCATCCCGGCCGCGCCGACGAAGCGTCCTCGGCGGTCAGGCGGAGCCTCGAGCTGCACGATCGTCTGCGAGGTCGACGCGGTGATCAGGTTGCTCGCGCCGGCGATGAACAACGCGACGATCGAGAGCCCATAGCTGCGTGACAGCGCGAAGACCAGGATGCTCGCCGAGAAGGCGATTCCGGCCACGATCGCCAGGCGTGTGCTGGCGCGCACTCGGCCGATCGCTTCGAGTGTGATGCCCGACACCACGGCCCCGCCCGCCATCGCTGAGACGAGCACCGCGTATCCGAGGCCGTTCGATGCTTGACCGAGCAGGCTTCCGAACTCGGGCAGCAGAGGCAGCAGTGCGACCCCGATGAACAGCGCGACGGCACCCTGCAGGATCATCACGACCAGGATCGACGGGTACTTCGGCACATCGCGAAGCACACTGACGATGTCACGCAGGTGCGGTGCGGCCCGGCGAGCAGCGTCGCGCAGGTGCCCGGTGATCGGCACGATGAACAGGTAGGTCAAGAACGGCAGATACATCGCGACATTCAGGAACATCCCGATGGTGGGCCCGACCGTGAACAGCAGCAGGGCCCCGAGTGCCGACCCGACCAGTTGGCCGAGCGTGATCCCCGTCGCAGTCAAGCGCACAGCACTGGGCAGGTCTTTCGGCCCCACCATGTCGTAGAGCATGAGCTGATCCGGGGCCTTCCAGATCGCGCTGGCGAAGCCGTGGACGAGCAGCAGGGCAACGCACTCCCACGGCTGCAGGCTCTTGGTCGCGAACAGGATGCCCCAGCCGATCGACACCGCGATGAAGAGCAACCCCGAGAGCTGGATGAGGCGTCGGCAGTCGAAACGATCCGCGAGACCGCCGAGCGGGATCGAGAAGAACAGGTGCGGCAGCCAGTGGGTCAGCACCGCGAGCCCGGCGAGCACCGGCGAATGGAACATCTGCCACATCACCCAGTAGGTGATCGCGTGCTCGAGGTTGTCGCCGCCCATCATGAGCACGCTGCCGACGAGGTATCCCTTGTACCAGGGGGCGCGAAGGGCGGCGAATCTCATCCTCGCAAGCCTAGAGCGATCGCGGACCCGGTCAGGTGCGTCGGTGACTAGCGCTAGACCTGGTCTTCCACGCGAAACGCGCCCGTGAGAATGGTCACCGCACCATCCACTTTCGAAACCGCGATTTGGGCCAGCGCCCACGACGGTGAGTAGCGGGTTGCCAGTCTCGAGATAGGCCACCGAGTCAAAGCCCCAGACCCAGTGCAGAGGAGGACCTTCGTTCCGGTTGATGCTGACCGCCTTCTGCTGGTGGTGGCCGCCTCTCCCGCAATCGACCTCGCCGAGCCGTTGCTCGAGCTGTTCGACACGATCACGGCGACCCTCGCTCTCGTCCGCGAGGAATAGCTGCTCGGCGCTGCCTCAGTTGCTGGGCCACGTCGAAATGAAGTGGCCGCTGTGACCGAGAACATCCCCACAGGAACCGCTGATCCACGTAGCATCCCGATCGTGTTCGCCTTGACCATTCCGGAAAGCTGGTTCGAGTTCAACGTGCATCCCACGACGCGGGATTCCTCGATCATGCGACGGACGATTGACCACGTGGCGAGCTTGGCCACGAGACGACGGATGGTTTTCGCATGACATTCCCCGGCAACGAGCTTGAGACAGTGCTGGTCGCCGCCTCACTCAACGAGACCACGGCTCTGTCGTTTGTGGACTTGCTGTTCCGCTCCACCGCGTTCTTCCCGATGACGGAGGGCGAGGAGGGCGGCGCATCGCTGACTCTGGTCGCGATCGACCAGACCGACTTCGTCGCGGTCTTCACCTCGCAGGGCGAAGCCGATGCCGTCATGCCGGGCTCGGCGTTCGTCGAGGCTCCGGTGCGTGAGTTCATGAAGGGCGTCCCCACCCACCTCGGCCTGGCGGTGAACCCATCGGGAACCCTGGGGCTGCCGATCTACGCAGAGGCGGTCCAACACCAACTGCATCGTGCCACCACGATCTCGGCGGGTACCCGGGTGCGTCTGGGCGAGCCGGCGGTCGAGCCGACTGAGCTCCTGGCTGCAATCGGCGCTGGTCTCGGCACTGTTCCCGCGGTCCGGGCGGCACGACGAGTCTGGGCGCAGGTCGGCGAGAGAGCTCCTGGGCTCGTCGTCGGACTGGACATCGACCCCGACAACCCCGACGTGCGGGAGATCGCTGTCTCGGCGGTCGGCACCGCGCACCGCAGCGTTCAGAGCAACTTCGCGGTCGATGTCGTTTTCACCCACGATCGCAACGACTTCACCGAGTGGATGAGCGCAAACGCTGCTCCCTTCTATCCGGCAGGGTGAGTAGCGGCGGCAACCGTCGCCTACAGTGAGAATTTCCCACGAGAGGCGCAGTGGTTACCTGAGGTACGGGATCGCAAGACGGTTGCGGAACACCCGCTTGCCCGCGATCACCGTTCCCGCGATCGTCACAACCGCATGAACGACGCTCAGGGCAGCAAAGACAATTACCGCTAGTCCGATCGGGAAGAAGCCCTGGTGCGTCTCAGGGAACGCCAGGGCGAGCACAAGCACATAGATCCCGCAAGCGACCAGCACCGTCAGCAGCGTGAGGCCCCAATTCGCCGCACGGCGCGCGTTCTCTGCCGCCGCCGGCACCTGCTTGCGCTTCACCGACGGATAGACGGCGACCATCGCTACGGCCGCGACGATCATCCCGAGGAACGGGACAGGAATCCACGCCAGAAAGCCAAGCGCCCACGACGTGCGGCCTGTCGGGGCGGGGCCCGACATAGCGGCAGGGTAAGAATCCGACGAATGAGGCGGCTGAGATTGATTGCTCATGCGGATCTCCCGATCGTGATCTCGAGATTCAAGCCTACCCAGCAAGGTCGGGCTACTCCCCGGGGAGTATTTCCCCGGTTCATCATTGCAATCTATTCCAATATATCGCTACAGTGTCGGTATCGGTCACGATGTCTCGCGGACTCAATCTTCGCGGCGTGACCGGCACAAGGAGATTTTCATGAGAAACAACAACTTCGATCCTCGAATGGCAGCACTGGCTGCCGCCCGTTTCCACCACGGAGATTCCGGCGAGCACGATGACCACGGTCACCAGCACCCGGGTCGCGGGCGTGGGGCGCGCGGCTTCGGTCCGGGATTCGGCCACGGCTTCGGCGCCGGCTTCCCTGGCGGCTTCGGCCCCGAAATGATGCGCGACTTCGCGCAGGCGTGGGGCGGTAACGGCCGCGCCCGCAAGGGCGACGTTCGCACCGCCATCCTGTCCCTCCTGAGTGAGGCGCCAGCCACCGGCTACGCGCTGATCAAGGGCATCGCCGAGCGCACTGACCAGGCCTGGCGGCCGAGCCCCGGCTCGGTCTACCCGACGTTGCAGCAGCTCGTCGACGAGGGCCTGGTGCGCCAGCAAGGCAACAAGGATGTCAATGGCGGTCGCACCGACTACGAATTGACCGACGAGGGCACCGCCTACGTGACGGCCAACAAGGAAAAGCTGGATGCCACGTGGCAGGCCTCGGGCCAGCAGCGCGGCGGCGTCGACCAGGAGTTCATGGCCAGCATCGGCCGGCTCTTCGACGCGGTCAAGCAGTTCCCCCGCTCGGCAACGGCCGACCAGCGAGCGGCCGCAACCGCCAAGATCGATGAGCTCCGTCGTGAGCTCTACAAGATCCTGGCCGACTAGCCGTCGGCCCCATCGCGCGGCACCAGCCGCGCCAGCAGACGCCTCGACGGCAGCTCACGCAGCCGTCGAGGCGTCACGCGTCTGAGCACGCGGACGAACCCGATCGCCGCCCGATAACGCCGCGGATGCCACGGCAGCCCGTACGCCTCGCGCACGCTCTGCGGCAGAAGCCCGCTCGTCACCACGCGGACCAGCGGCATCGCCGGACGCGTCCACCACGGGATCGCGCGGTTGCGCAGCAGGTCACGGGCGATGCCGCGCGCGTCGTCGCCGATCTCGAGGCCGGCCACGGCATCCGTCCAATAGTCGGCGAACGCGGCCCGATCTGCGGGCCAGGCGTCAGGCGGCAGCTGCAGCATCGTGCCGAGTCGCGCGCTCGCGACGTAGATCTGGTCCGCAACGTCGGGCGCGAGCGGTCCGACGAGTTGCTCGTGCGCCGACACCCCGACCTGGTGCAGGGTCGCGGCCACCCAGAGTTGGCGATGAACGTCCGTCGCGGCCGTCACGGGCAGGTGCGCCCGGTTCACCGCGCGAGCCGCGAGCCGCGACTGCTGCTGCGAGCCGAGGCTGACCGCATAGACGTAGCTGAGCGTGTTGCGCAGCCTGCCCATCGGATTGCCGGCGAAGTCGCTGTGCACGGCCACTCCACGAGCTACGACCGGGTCGCCGACCTGCAGCAGGATCGCGGCCGCGCCCCCGAGCACGAGCACGCCGTCGGCGGCATACTCCTCGAAGCTCGTGGGCGACCTCACGTCCCTATCGTCGCGCGTCGCGAGCCGCGAGCCGCCGCATCCGAGAAGAACGGCCGAAGTTTCACCTCGCTCAGCCGGCTCTCGAACAACGGTCAGAGTCGCAGCGGGTAGAGTCTTCTACGGCTCGAAAGTCTCTTGACGTCGAACTATCTCGGTCTCGAGACAGTGCATCGAGACAGTCCCTCTTCTCGAGGCCTTCGAACCGGCCAGCGCAGACGCGAACGGAAGAAGCAAGCAGCGTGGATCTTTTCGAGTACCAGGCCCGTGATCTCTTCGAGAAGTACGGCGTTCCCGTGCTGCGAGGCATCGTCGCCGATACGCCAGAGCAAGTGCGCGCGGCGGCCGAGAAGCTCGACGGGGTCACCGTCGTCAAGGCGCAGGTCAAGGCCGGAGGTCGCGGCAAAGCCGGCGGCGTCAAGGTCGCCAAGACCCCTGAGGATGCCGAAGAACTCAGCAAGGCCATCTTCGGCCTCGACATCAAGGGCCACATCGTCAAGCGCGTGATGGTCGCGGCCGGCGCCGACATCAAGCAGGAGTACTACTTCTCGGTGCTGCTCGACCGAGCAAACCGCAGCTACCTGAGCCTCAGCAGCTACGAGGGCGGCATAGAGATCGAAGAGCTCGCCGTCGAGCGCCCCGAGGCCCTGGCCCGCGTCGAGGTCAACCCAGAGGAGGGTCTTGACCTCGAGAAGGCGAAGGCGATCGCGGTCGCCGCGCACTTTCCGGCCGACCTGATCGACAAGCTCGCCCCGGTCTTCGTCAAGCTCTATGAGGTCTACACGGGCGAAGACGCCACCCTGGTCGAGGTCAATCCGCTGGTGCTCACCGGCGCTGGCGAGATCGTGGCACTGGATGGCAAGGTCTCGCTCGATGAGAACGCCGACTTCCGGCATCCAGACCACGAAGCACTCGAAGACAAGGACGCTGCCGACCCGCTCGAGGCGAAGGCGAAGGCCCTCGGCCTCAACTACGTGAAGCTCGACGGTCAGGTCGGCATCATCGGCAACGGCGCGGGACTCGTCATGAGCACCCTGGATGTCGTCAGCTACGCCGGCGAGAACCACGGCAAGGTGAAGCCTGCCAACTTTCTCGACATCGGGGGCGGGGCATCCGCCGAGGTGATGGCGAACGGACTCGACGTGATCCTCGGCGATCCGCAGGTCAAGAGCGTGTTCGTCAACGTCTTCGGCGGCATCACCTCCTGCGTCGCGGTCGCCACCGGTATCGTGCAGGCACTCGAGATCCTGGGCACCGCCGCGAGCAAGCCGCTCGTGGTGCGCCTCGACGGCAACCAGGTTGAGGAGGGGCGCGCGATCCTCGCCGCCGCGAACAACCCCCTGGTCACGCTGGCCACGACCATGGACGACGGCGCCGACAAGGCTGCCCAACTGGCGAACGCGTAAAGGACTCCCGAAGCACATGTCGATCTTCCTCAACAAGAGCAACAAGGTCATCGTCCAGGGCATCACGGGCGGTGAGGGCACCAAGCACACCGCGCTGATGCTCAAGTCGGGCACCAACGTCGTGGGCGGTGTGAACGCGCGCAAGGCGGGAACCACCGTCGAGCACGAGGCCGCTGACGGGTCGGCGCTCAGCCTGCCCGTGTTCGGCACGGTCGCCGAGGCCATGAGTGAGACGGGCGCAGACACTTCGATCATCTTCGTGCCGCCGGCCTTCGCCAAAGACGCGATGATTGAGGCCATCGACGCCGGCATCCCGTTGCTTGTGGTGATCACCGAGGGCATCCCGGTGCAAGACACCGCGGAGGCTTGGGCGCACGCCAAGGCGAAGGGCACCACGCGGATCATCGGGCCCAACTGCCCGGGAATCATCACGCCAGGCGAGTCGCTTGTCGGCATCACCCCGGCCACGATTACCGGCACCGGCCCGATCGGACTGGTCAGCAAGTCGGGCACGTTGACCTACCAGATGATGTTCGAGCTGCGCGATCTGGGCTTCTCGACCGCAATCGGCATCGGCGGCGACCCGATCATCGGGACCACCCACATCGACGCGCTCGCGGCCTTCGAGGCCGACCCCGACACCAAAGCGATCGTCATGATCGGCGAGATCGGTGGTGACGCCGAAGAGCGGGCCGCCGACTTCATCAAGGCGAATGTCACCAAGCCGGTCGTCGGCTACGTCGCGGGCTTCACGGCTCCCGAGGGCAAGACAATGGGCCACGCCGGCGCAATCGTCTCGGCAGGCGCGGGTACGGCGCAGGGCAAGAAGGAAGCCCTCGAGGCCGCCGGCGTCAAGGTCGGCAAGACGCCGAGCGAGACAGCCGAGCTGATGCGCGAGATCATCCAGCGCGCTGGAGCTTAGAGCGGCGGTCATTTCTGACCGCCGCCGCGACGCCAGCGCCGACGCCCGTCTCGGGCGTCGGATCACTTCTTCTTGATCGTCTCGCGCCATATGAAGGCGAAGAAGTTCGGGGTGCCCTCCGTGGTGCGCACCTCGGGCGTCTCGCGCACGAAGTCCGAGCCGGTGGCGAGGCGCAGCAAGAAGTTCGCGAGGTCGGCGCGGGAGGTGTAGCGCCCGCTGAGGTGGTCGGTGGTCGAGACGCGGTAGTCGCTGACCGTCGTCGAGCCGAACAGCCCAGAGGGGCGCACGATTGTCCAGTCGAGTTCGCTTGCGATCACGATCGCTTCCATGGTGCGCATGTCGCCGTAGGTGGTCTTGCCGATCCCGTTCACCACGTAGGGCTGCAGCACGTGGTTGAAGACCCAACCCTCGGCGGGATCGTCGTGCGGGTCGACGGCGCTCGAGCTGACGCACGCGAAGCGGCGCACGCCGTGTTCGGTCATGCCGGAGACGATGTTGGCCGTGCCCTCGGAGTAGAGCGTGATCGGGTCTTTGCCGAACGGGACGCCGAGGGTCGAAAGCACCGCATCCTGACCGGCGATCGCGGCGGACACCGATGCGGCATCCCGAGCGTCACCGGCAACGATCCGGAGCCTGTCATGGGTGAGACCGTAGGTCTCGGGGTGGCGCGTCACCGCGGTGACCTGATGGCCGGCCTCGAGGGCCTGCGCTGCGAGCACGCGACCCGTTCCGCCATTGGCGCCGAAGAGCGCGATCTTCATGGGTTCCTCTACTCTGTTGTCAAGGAGTCATATAATATGAAAACCGTATCATATGGATCAGATAGTGAATGACGTGATGAGCCCACGCGAACGCCGCCAGGCCGTCAACGCCGTGAAAGAGGGTCTGCGCGAGCTGCGCACGCAACTCGCCGCGCTGAACCATCGCGTCGGATCCGAGGCGTCGCTGCGCGACGCAGATCTCGACACCTTCGACCTCGTTGCCAGGCACGGGCCGATCAACCCGAGCGCTCTCGCGCGGCTCGCGGGGCTGCATCCGGCCACCATGACGGGCGTGCTCGACCGCCTCGAGTCTGGAGGGTGGATCTCGCGGACCCGCGATGCTGCCGACCGGCGCGCCATCGCCGTGGCGGCGAACCCGGCGAAGGCCGGAGACATGCTGAGATTGTTCGCCGGGATGAATCACGCGATGGATGCCGTCTGCGCCGAGTACGACGACGCGCAGCTCGCCACCATCCGAAGCTTCCTGGCGAGCGCGGCGCAGGCCGGCCGCGAGTCGGCCGAGCTGCTCGTCCCTTAGGATTCGGGCATGCGCGCTCGCCGTCTCGTTCTTGCCGCCACCATCGCGGCTGCCGCCCTGCTGCTGTCGGGGTGCCAGTTCATCCCGAAACCCAGCGGGAGCACGACCACGGTGACGACGCACACCGACGAGGCTGTGCCATCCGGCCTCAAGAAGTTCTATGGTCAGAGCCTCACCTGGACCAAGCGCAGCGGCGCCATCGACTCGACTTTCGTGACCGTTCCGCTCAGCTGGGACGACCCGAGCGGCGCGACCATCAAGATCGCGGTGGCACGACACCGGGCCGGCAGCGGCAAGCTGGGCTCCCTGCTGATCAACCCGGGCGGCCCCGGCGGCTCCGGCTACGACTTCGTCGACCAGTACTCGAATTACGTTGTCACCTCGGCTGTGCTGAAGAAGTACGACATCATCGGGTTCGACCCGCGCGGGGTCGGCAGGTCACGGCCGGCGATCACCTGTTACACCGATCCGAAGCAAGACGACAAGCTGCTGTATGGCACCTACGCGAGCCCGTACGGCACGCAGGGCTGGATCGATGAGCTGACCGCGGTCGAGAAGGACTGGTCTGCCGCCTGCCTCAAGAACACCGGACCGCTGCTCGGCCACATCGATGCCGAGAGCAATGCGCGCGACATGGACGTCATCCGGGCGGTGCTCGGCGACACCAAGATGCATTACCTCGGCTACTCGTACGGCACCTATCTGGGCACAATGTACGCCGAGCTGTTCCCGAAGAAGGTCGGCCGCATGGTGCTCGACGGGCCGATCGACCCGCTGGTCGGGCAGCTCGATTCCTTGGCCACACAGATGGCCGGCTTCGACAGCGCCCTCAAGGCCTACATGGCCGACTGCCAGAGCCAGAAGGGATGCCCGTTCACCGGCTCCGTCCAGAGTGGCCTGCAGCAGGTGCGTGCCATTCTCGACGGCGTCGACGCCCGTCACCTCAAGGGCTCTGACGGCCGTGCAGTCGACTCGGCCACCGTTGGCACCGGCATCTCGTACACGCTCTATTCGAAAGACAGCTGGCCAGACCTGACTCAGATGTTCAAGGACCTGGCCAAGAACAACGCAGACTCCACCCTCGACAACGCCGACGGCTATAACAACCGCAGCCCCGACGGAACCTATAACAACGAGACCGACGTCTATGCAGCCGTGACCTGCGCCGAGAGCGACATCGGCACCGACGGCGTGACGCCACTCGAGGGCCTGGCCAAGATCGATGCTGCCGCTCCGATTCTGGGCAAGTACTTCGCCGAAGATGACTACGCCGTGCTCGACACCGCGTGCTCGAACTGGCCGGAGCCGGTCGCCAAGCTGCCCACGAAGTTCGACGCGGCGGGCGCCCCGCCGATCATGGTCGTCGCCACGACGAACGACCCGGCCACGCCGTACGCCGGCGGTGTCTCGCTGTCAAAGCAGCTCTCGAGCGGCGTGCTGGTGACCCACAAGGGCGAGGGGCACACGGTCTACGCGCAGGGCGATCAATGCGTCGACTCGACGGTCGACGCCTACCTGATCAACGGCACGGTACCGAGCTCCGACCCGATGTGCGACTGAGCGCTCCACCCCAACCAGAAGAACAGCGGGCGCCGGGGCGATCAGGGGCATCCGCGGCGCCCGCCGCAACGCGGGTACCACCCGCTAAGGTTCACCGTGACCGCAAGTTGCGCCGCCGTCCAGGGACCTTGGTCCCGTCGAGACGATCCGCCAGAATGGATGCCATGACCGCCGCCGCTCAGACCCCCGCCTCTTCGACCGCGCCCAAGGGCATCCGTCTCTTCAACGCCTTGATCGGGGTGACCACTCTCGGGATCTTCGTCCAGGCGATCACCGCCGGCGAGTTCGTCTCGCAGGAGCATCGAGAGGGCTGGATCGCCGTGCACGACATCGTCGCCGACGTCACGATCGTCGTCGCACTGGTGGCTGCCATCGTGGGTCTCGCGGCCGTGCGGGCGACCGACCGTGTGCTGGCCTGGTGGGGGCTCATCCTGTTCGTCCTCTTGCTCGTGCAGACCATGCTCGGCCACCTGGTCACCGACGCCGAGGCCGACGGCTGGATCGGCGTCCACGTTCCTCTCGCTTTCGTGATCGTCGGGCTCGCCGTGTGGCTGTCGGTGCGCGGCGCCCAGGTGCGGCGCCGACGCGCCTAGTCGCCGACGGCCGATTCGCGTTCGATCGGAACGCCGCCGCGTTCGGCGGACCCTGCCCGGCTAGGGTCGTCCCGTTATGACCCGGCGCCTGACCCTGCTGTTCTCGGCTCTCGAGGCGCTGCTCGTTGTGGCGATCGGGGTGGCGATTCCGCTGGTCCCGCTCACGATCCTGTGGGCTGCCCAGTTCGGGTTCGGCCCCGACTGGGCGATCTTCTGGCGCGGTGCGGCAGACATCTGGCTGATGGGTCACGGTGTCGACGTGACGTTCACCCTCGACCCGGCAACGGTCGCCGCGCTGGGGGTGGCCGGTGCGGGTGCTCCGGTGAAGGTCACGGTTGCACTGCTCGGGTTCGCCCTGCTGACCCTGTTGCTCGGCGTGCGAGCGGGGGAGCGGGTCGCCGAAACCGGCCACCGCGCACTCGGCGAGGTCACAGCGCTCGCGGTCTTCGCGATTGCGTCGACTGTCGTCACGCTGACCGCGGTCAACGGTGCGGCACGCCCGTCGATCTGGCAGGGCGCGCTGCTGCCCACTGTCGTGTTCGGGGTTGGGCTGTTCTTGGGTGTGCTGCGTGAGGGGCGCGAGCGGGGTCCGGATGCCGCGGGCCGTTCCCTGCGCGACTGGATCGACGACTGGCGCCCTCAGGTGCGCGCGGCCGTGGGCGGAGCCCTCCGCGCCGGAGCCGCTGCTGTCGCGATCACCACGCTGGTGAGCGGGGTCGCGGTTGCCCTGCTGATCGCGTTCCACTATGCCCAGATCATCCGGCTGTACGAGGCGCTGCACACCGGTGCCATCGGAGGCGTCGCGCTCACCGCGGGCGAGCTGGCTTTCTTGCCGAACCTGGTGATCTGGGCCGCGTCGTGGTTCGTCGGTCCCGGCTTCGCGATCGGCGCCGGATCGCACGTCTCCCCGCTCGGCACGGCTCTCGGCCCCGTCCCGACGATTCCGTTGCTCGGAGCGCTGCCCACCGGTGACCTCGCCTTCGGATTCGCGGGCCTCCTGGTGCCCGTGGTGGCCGGATTCCTGGCCGGCGCTGCCGTGCGCCCGATCCTCGTCCGAGCCCTGGACGCCGCGGGCGGGTCGCACCTCCTGGGTCTCGTGGTCACCGCCCTCGGTGGCGGCGTGTTCGGCGGGCTGCTGCTCGGGCTGCTGGCGGCGGCGTCGGGCGGGGCGGCCGGGCCCGGGCGATTCCAGCAGGTCGGTCCGGATGCCCTCGCGGTCGGGCTCGCGGCGGCGCTCGAGTTCGCCGTCGCGATCGGCATCGGGCTCGCAGCATCCGGTCGATTGCCCCGGCGCAAGCGGCGCGAACCGGATCGGTAGGCTCGACCTGTGCTGAGACTCGTCGTCTTGATCTCGGGCGGCGGCTCGAATCTGCGGGCCCTGCTCGAGGCCTCGGACGACGCCGAGTTTCCCGCCCGGGTCGTCGCGATCGGCGCCGACCGCGACGCCGAGGGGCTCGCGCACGCCGAGGAGTTCGGCATCCCCAGCTTCGTCGTGCCGTTCGGCGCGTTCGACAGCCGGGAGGCCTGGGGCGACGAGTTGCTCGACCAGCTGCGGCAGTGGGAGGCCGACCTCGTCATCCTGTCGGGATTCATGCGGCTGCTGCCGCCACGCGTCGTCGAGGCGCTGAGCCCGGCGCTGCTGAACACCCATCCGGCGTATCTGCCCGAGTTCCCCGGCGCGCATGCGGTGCGGGATGCCGTGGCCGCTGGCGTGACCGAGACCGGCGCCAGCGTGATCGTCGTCGACAACGGCGTGGACACCGGGCCGGTGGTGGCGCAGCGGCGCGTGCCCGTGCTGCCGGGCGACACCGAGGGGCGGTTGCACGACCGCATCAAGCTGGTCGAGCGGCAGTTGCTGGTCGAGGTCGTGCTCGATGTCGCGAACGGTGCGGTCGACCTTGCGGGGCTCTCCCACTGAACTGCGGTTGGGCGCCGCGATCTCACCGCCGCGTCCAAATGAAGGAGATATCCGGATGCGGCGCGCCAGATCTTCGCGCAAGCGGCTTTCCCCACCGAGATCTCCTTCATTTCGACAGGAAGGGCTCGGGTGGCCCAGCCCAGCGCGGTAAACTGACTCCTGTCGCGACTGGCGTTGAGATGGGTGACCATCGGGGAGCGACTCTTCTCGTTTCGGCCGTTCGCCTGGGCTGAACCGGACCATGTCATCCTGTCCGGTACCCAGAAGGAGCCGCCCATGTCCGGTCCATCCATCGATCCCGCCGCCTATCGCCCGCGCGATCTCGTGCCCATCCGTCGCGCGCTCGTCTCAGTGAGCGACAAGACCGGGCTGCTCGAGTTGGCAGCAGCCCTGACGAACGCCGGGGTCGAGATCGTCTCCACCGGCTCCACGGCGAAGACCATCGCCGACGCCGGCCACCCCGTCACCCAGGTCAGCGAACTGACCGGGTACCCGGAGTCGCTCGACGGGCGCGTGCGCACGCTGCATCCGCTCGTGCACTCCGGGTTGCTCGCCGATCTCCGACTCGAATCGCACGAAACAGAGCTCGAAGCTCAGGGCATCGCGCCCTTCGAGTTGCTGGTCAGCAACCTCTACCCCTTCGCCGCGACGGTCGCCTCGGGCGCCGAGCCGGATGCCGTGGTCGAGCAGATCGACATCGGCGGCCCGGCGATGGTGCGCGCGGCCGCCAAGAACCACGCCAACGTCGCAGTAGTCACCAGCCCGGCTGGTTACGGCGACATCATCGACGCGCTCGCAGCAGGAGGCACCACCCTGCTGCAGCGGCGCGAACTCGCACGTCAGGCGTTCCGGCACACGGCGGGCTACGACGTCGCGGTGGCCTCCTGGCTCGGCGCGGTGCTCGCGCCCGACGACGAGGGGTCCGGATTCCCCGGCTGGCTCGGCGCCACCTGGGATCGCATCGCGTCGCTCCGCTACGGCGAGAACTCGCACCAGCGGGCGGCCCTGTACGGCACGCCCGGCGCAGCAGGAATCGCGCAAGCAACCCAGCTCGGCGGCAAAGAGATGTCGTACAACAACTACGTCGACGCGGATGCCGCCCTGCGCGCCGCATACGACCACCCGACTCCGACCGTGGCGGTCATCAAGCACGCCAACCCGTGCGGCATCGCGACGGCCGACACGATCGTCGCCGCGCACGAGAAGGCCCACGCCTGCGACCCGGTTTCGGCATACGGCGGCGTGATCGCCGCCAATCGCCCGATCACGAAAGAAGCGGCCGAGTCGATCGCGCCGATCTTCACCGAGGTCGTCGTCGCGCCGGGATTCGAACCGGAGGCGCTCGCCATCCTGCAGGCGAAGAAGAACCTGCGCTTGCTCGAACTGCCGATCGGCTACGCGCGGGGGGACTTCGAGTTGCGGCAGATCTCGGGCGGCATCCTGGCGCAGGAGGCCGACACGCATTTCGAGCGAGCGCTGCAATGGAAGCTCGTCGCCGGCGAGCCGGCCGACGCCGCAACTCTCGCCGACCTGAGCTTCGCGTGGATCGCCTGCCGCGCCGTGAAGTCCAACGCGATCCTGCTCGCCAAGGACGGCGCGAGCGTTGGCGTCGGAATGGGGCAGGTGAACCGCGTGGACTCCTGCAAGCTCGCCGTCGAACGGGCGGGCGATCGCGCTGCCGGCAGTGTCGCCGCGTCTGACGCGTTCTTCCCGTTCGCCGATGGCGCGCGCATCCTGATGGATGCCGGGGTCACCGCGATCGTGCAGCCGGGAGGCTCGATCCGCGACGACGAGGTGATCGCCGCAGCCCAGGAACTCGGCGTCACCATGTACGTCACGGGCGAGCGGCACTTCTTTCACTGAGATCCGTCGTGCCCAGCGGTTTCTGCGCCATGATGGGCGCCATGAGGCCTCAGCGCACCCTTCCCGCGATTGCCGTCGTCGTAGCCGTCGTGGCCATGCTCAGTGGATGTCACGGGCCATCCGGCCACTCCGGCTCACCGTCTTCGACCACCGGCTCGAGCTCGAGCGCGACTCCGTCGGCGACCCCCACCCCAACGCCGACGGCGACGGCCGCGGGCGGCGTGCCGACGTGCACCCTCGATCAGCTCAATATCGTGTATTCGCCGACCGACAACACCGCGGGACACGCGCACGGCGTGCTGACCTTCGCCAACACGAGCCAACAGAACTGCTCGCTCACCGGCTACGCCACGGTCGTCTTCGACAACCCCGAGGCGCAGCAGCCGATGGGTCAGCCGGCCACCCATGACCCGTCCGAACCGACCGGCCCGGCTGTCGCCTCCATAGAGGGCTTCTCGACCGCCGATCTCACGATCACCAATGCTGGGTTCGTCGAAGGCTGCACGATCGTCACCGCGATCGCACTCCTCGTGACCCCTCCGGGGCTGAGCCAGTACCGCCACGTGCCGATCCCCCCAACGCAGGCCTGTCAGAACGATGACATCGGGCTGCTCACGGTGAGCAGCAACTACATTCCGCCGGGCAGCTGACCGGCCCCTCATCACGGTTCGGTGACATCCACTTGCCTTCGCGTCTGACCCGGGCATAGTCTGGGTGGCTGCCCGGCGCCCGCCGGAAGCACGACGAAGCACACGAGGAGGCGACCATGAAGACCAACGGACTGACTGTTGGGATGGCACTGGCGCGGAAGTTCAGCCCGCGGCCGCGCGTCGGCACCGCCCGCCTCCTTGTCGGTCGGCCGTAGCGGACAGCGCCCGCTCGCCCCACTCGGCGATCCTCGGCCTCTGAGCCGGATCGCAGCACCACCACCACCACCACAGCATCACCATTCCGGATCGCGCGTTCGCGCGCGCGTCCGCTCGACTCCGGAAGAGTCATGTCGAACACGCCCTCCACCCCATCCGCCTCGAGCCATGCCGCGCCCCAGGTGCGCGGCACCGTGCGAACGCTGCTGCGCATCCTGCCGTGGGTGCGTCCTGCGCTGCGCCGCATCATCCTGGGCATGGCGGCCGCCCTGGCCGCCGGCCTGGTGTCGCTCGGCATCCCGATCGTGCTCCAGAGCCTGGTCGACGGTCCTTTGTCGAGCGGCGACGGCGCGCAGATCTGGCCGGCCGCGCTCATCGTTCTGGTGCTCGGCGTTCTCGAGGCGGCTTTCATCGCCGCGCGTCGTTGGCTGGTGCTGACCCCTGGCACCCACGTCGAGGCCTCGATACGGAACACCCTGTACGCCAAGCTGCAAGATCTGCCAGTCGCCTTCCACGACCGCTGGCAGAGCGGTCAGCTGCTCTCGCGCGCGATGAGCGACCTCGGGCTGATCCGTCGCTGGCTCGCCTTCGGCATCGTGCTGCTGGTCGTCAACGTGGTCACGATCCTGGTCGGCTTCGCCGTGCTGTTCTTCTGGAGCTGGCAGCTCGGGATCGTCTTCCTGGTCTGCTCGATCCCGCTCTGGATCTACGGCTACGTCTTCGAGCAGAAGTACTCGATCGTCGCGCGCCGCTCACAGGACCAGCAGGGCGACCTGGCGACGGCCGTCGAGGAGTCGGTGCACGGCATCCGGGTGCTCAAGGCGTTCGGTCGCGGCAAGTACTCGCTCGAGAAGTTCGCGCGGCAGGCAGAAGATCTGCGCGGCACCGAGATCGAGAAGGCCCAGGCGATCGCCGGCATCTGGTTGTGGCTGCTTCTGGTTCCGGATGTCGCGTTCGCCCTGTGCCTGTTCGGTGGCGTCTGGCTGGCCTCGACCGGGTCGCTGACCGTTGGACAGCTGTTCGCGTTCTTCGCGACCGCAACCGTGCTGCGCTTTCCGATCGAGTCGATCGGCTTTCTGCTGTCGATGACCCTCGACACCCGAACAGCCATCGACCGCCTCTTCGAGGTGCTTGATGAGCCGAACACCATCCAAGATCCCGAGAACCCGAAGACCATTGCGCATCCGCTGGGTCGCCTGGCATTCGATGCCGCTCACTTCAGGTATCAGGATTCGCCCGAGACGGTCCCCGACATCCTGGATGGCATCGACCTGGTGCTCGAGCCCGGCGAGACCATGGCCCTGGTCGGACTCACCGGCTCGGGCAAGACGACGCTCACCGCGCTCGCGACTCGGCTGTACGACGTCACCGGTGGCGCCGTAAAGCTCGACGGGGTCGACATCCGTGACCTCACCCGCGAAGAGCTGAGGCGTCACGTAAGCATGGCGTTCGAAGACGCGACGCTGTTCTCGGCGTCGGTGCGCGACAACGTGCTGCTCGGCCGCCCTGAGCTGTCGGCGGGGGGCGATCGCGCCGACGAGGTGCTGGCCGAAGCCCTCGAGATCGCCCAGGCCGACTTCGTCGCTGATCTTCCGGATGGCATAGACACCCGGGTAGGCGAGGAGGGTCTCAGCCTGTCGGGCGGCCAGCGGCAGCGCCTCGCGCTTGCGCGTGCGGTCGCCGCTCGCCCTGCTGTGCTCGTGCTCGACGACCCGCTCTCGGCTCTGGATGTCGACACCGAGGCGCGCGTCGAGGCCGGACTGCGCCGCGTGCTGAGCAGTACGACGGCGCTGATCGTGGCGCATCGCCCCTCAACGGTGATGCTCGCCGACCGTGTTGCACTGCTCGAGAACGGGCGCGTGACGGCGGTCGGGCGGCACTCGGAGTTGCTCGCGAGCAATGAGCACTACCGATTCGTCATCTCGTCGCTCGACGACGACAACGCGGGAGACAAGATCGAGGTGGACGCATGAGCAGTGTGACGGGCGTCGAGGGCGAAGAGCGCTCCGAGTACACGCGCGACGAGAGCCGCGCCATCCGCGACCGCTCGCTGCGGCTGCTCGGGTCTTTGCTGCTGCCGCTGCGCGCCCGGGTCGTGCTGGCAACACTGGTGATCGTGCTGAGCACGGCGCTGCAAGTCGCCGGCCCTGCGCTCATTGCGGTCGGCATCGACCAGGGGCTGCCTGCGCTGATGAAGCAGCACGACTGGATGCCGATCAGCTTGGCCGTTGGCGGTTACCTGATCGCGGGAATCTTCGGCGCGATCCTGATCTCGCAGTTCACCGTGCTCTCAGCGCGGATCTCGCAGGCGATCCTGATCGATCTGCGCAAGCGGGTGTATCTGCACGCGCAGCGCCTCAGCCTGGAGTTCCACGAGAGCTACACGTCCGGGCGCCTGATCGCGCGGCAGACCAGTGACCTCGAGTCGTTCCGCGAGCTGCTCGACTCGGGGATCACCGGGCTGGTGCGCGGCATCCTCTACATGGCGTTCATCGCGATCGCGCTGGTGCTGCTCGACCCGTGGAGCGCCGTCGTGCTCGCGGGATCGCTGGTTCCGCTGTTTCTGCTGACCAGGTGGTTCCAGTCGCGTTCTCAGCGGCGCTTCCGGGCGACGCGGGTGTTCTCGGCGCGCCTGATCGTGCAGTTCGTCGAGACCATGACGGGCATCCGCGCGGTGAAGGCGTTCCGCAAGGAGCGGCGAAACGAAGAAGAGTTCGCGCACATCGTCGAGGACTACCGGTACGCGAATGCCAAGGTCATCCAGCTGTTCGGGATCTTCGATCCTGGGCTGATCCTGATCGGCAACGTGACGGTCGCCGTCGTGCTGCTGGTCGGCGGATTCCGCGTGCTCGGTGGCGGTCTCGAGATCGGCGCCCTTCTCGCGGTGGTCCTCTACACGCGGCGCTTCTTCGACCCCATGGAAGAGATGGCCCAGTTCTACAACTCGTACCAGTCGGCCGCGGCGGCGCTGGAGAAGATCTCTGGCGTGCTCGAAGAGCAACCGAGCGTTGCCGATCCGACTCAGCCCATCGATCTGTGGAAGGCACGCGGCGATGTTGACTTCGAGGGGGTCACGTTCGCCTACCACGCAGACCGAGTCGTGTTGCCCGACTTCGAACTGCACATCCCGGCCGGCCAGACCGTTGCGCTGGTGGGATCGACGGGAGCAGGCAAGTCCACACTGGCCAAGCTGATGGCGCGCTTCTACGACCCGACCGTTGGCGCCGTCCAGCTCGACGGAATCGACCTGCGGCGGCTGCATCCCAAAGACCTGCGGCGGGCGATTGTGATGGTCACGCAGGAGGCGTACCTGTTCAGCGGCTCGGTCGCCGAGAACATCGCGCTCGGCAAGCCGGATGCGACCTTCGACGAGATTCGCGCCGCGGCACGCGCGGTGGGAGCCGAGTCGTTCATCCAGGCCCTGCCCGATGGCTATGACACCGACGTGAACAAGCGCGGCGGTCGTGTGTCGGCCGGCCAGCGGCAACTGCTGTCGTTCGCACGCGCGTTTCTGGCCGACCCGGCTGTGCTGATTCTCGACGAGGCAACTGCGTCGCTCGACATCCCGAGCGAGCGCCTCGTGCAGGAAGGCCTCACCACCCTGCTCGCGGATCGCACGGCCGTCATCATCGCGCACCGCCTTTCGACCGTGGCGATCGCCGATCGGGTGCTGGTGATGGAGCACGGTCGCATCGTCGAAGACGGAACTCCCGCCGAACTCATCGCCGGAACGGGCCGCTTCGCCAGGTTGCACGCCGCCTGGCGCGAATCCTTGGTGTAGCGCGGCGCTGGTTGGTGCAACCCCCGAAGAGGCGGCGGCGTGTACGGCGCCTCTTCGGGCACGCGCGCCGCAGGAGCGGCGGCGCGCCAAAAAGAAGGAGGGTGGGGCCCCCGGTAACCAGCCGGGAAGCCCCACCCAGTGTCGAACCGAGCGACGGGGATCAGGAACCGTCGCTCGCATGCAACGACACGATCAAAGCACCGCTCGCTCCGAAGAGTCGCGGTGAGAACCGGGTGATTCGCGGGTGATCTCGTGCTCGAGCCCCAAAGCACGGGCGGCGCGGATCGCTTCGTCGCGAGTGCTCACCCCAAGTTTGCTGTACAGCCGACGCAGATGCGTCTTGACCGTGTTCGGCGAGATGTAGAGCTCGGCAGCGATCGCTGCGACGGTGAGTCCGCGTTGGACCTGCGCGAGCACGAGGCGCTCGCGGGGGCTCAGGCTCTGCACCTGCCGATGGGAGCCAGCGGTCTGCTCAACGATGAGTTCGAGCATCCCCGACACCTCGCGGCCGTGGCGACGACCGGTGGCGCGAGCCGCGATGGCCGAGAGCGATGCAACCGGGATGCCGCGCAGAGCAAGCCGGGCTCCGGTGCGAGCCATCGTGACGAATGCGCGATCGGCGCTGACATCCGACACCACGACATTCCCGCGCTCTAGCTCGATGGCGGCTCTGAGCAGCTGGATGTCGACCAGAGTCCGCTTGCAGTGCTCGTCGCCGAGAGCTTCGCAGTCGCGGATGGCTTCGTCTGCTCCGACCAGGTCGCCGTGAAGCAGGCGGAGCCGCCCGACGACGCGGGCGGGGCAGAGCGGGTGGTGCTCGTAGGGGATGAGGGTTTGCAGAATCGCCCAGGCGTCTTCACTGTGGTCGACCTCGAGAAGCATGATGCCCTGCAGCAACCGGGCGAAGTCCACTCCGATGCCTCGGGTGTCCCATCCCGCGTAACCATGCGCGGCCTTGCTCAAGAGGTCGAGGGCGACGATCGGGTGCCCTTCGAGCCCGCGCAGAAGTGCGGTAAGAAGGCGGGCAAACGGGTCCCATTCGTTGTGCAGCGATGCCGCGTGCATGGCCGCCTCGAGGTCTGCGGCGCGCGCCAGGTCGTTTCGTTCGATGGCGACCAGGAATTCCGCTGCGATGCCGGGAGCCGCGTGGCCGGTGTGGCTCAGATCCGTTCCGCTTGCCAGTTGGCGGCTCTCGCCGACCAGGGCCAGTGCTCTCTCGAACTCGCCGTCGATGACGTCGAGCAGGGCGATCGCGCCCAGGCACTCGATGTGCTCGGCGCGCGTCAGGTGCTCCTCGGCGTGGCCGTGAGCGTCTTCGAGGTGGGATCGTGCCGAATCGAGGCGACCCTCGTTCAGATCGACCATCCCCGACTCGAGATTCCAGCGAGCGCTGCACTCGATGCGCATGGGCAGCCGAGCACCGAGTTCGGTCTCCATGATGGTCTGGCTCTCGGCGAGCTTCGCTCGAGACTGAGCGAGAATTCCGAGCGTGCGCAGTGCTGCGGCATGACCGATGAGCACCGAGACCAGGCAATGGGCTGGTACATGCTCGGTCGTGGCGATGGCGTCTTCGGCTGCGCGGAAGTAGCCGAGCGCCGACTTGCCCCGGTGTGAACCGTTCGCGCGAAAGCTGCCTCCCATGGCTGCGGCGATGCGCGGGTCGTTGTGCCAGATCTCGACAGGAAGGCCGCTGACCAACTCGCGGAAGGCCGAGCCGTGCTCGACCGCAATGGTTCGAGCCGCTGGGTGAATGATCGAGCGCACCGAGTTGGCGTCTCCGCCTTCGACGGCGTCGGAGACCAACTGTTTGAACGACTCGAAATCCGATGGTGGCTGCACGGTGTGCCTGATCTCCTGGGTACGACCGGGCTTCACCGCATGGCGACGAGTGCTCCGGCCGCGATGATGCGGTGGTTGGGTGTCGAAATGCCCTCGTTGCGGCGATCGATTCCCAGATGCCGAGGCCTTGCAACGATCTTGCGTCTATTTTATCGAGGTACCGAGCGTTCTGTCCACACAAAGGAGGACAGGGTTGTCACCCAGAACGGGGGTGAGCCGCGTCACGCACGCCTCTTTTCGATGATTCGGAGCGTCGGCGCACGCGGATAGGCTCGCCCAATGAGCATGCGGGGCGGTGGCGGCGGCGGGGGTCGCGGAGCAGCCAGCCGCATCAGCAGGGGAGACGTCGCAGCTCAGAAGGCCGCAAACGCCGAGGCGCCGCGGGTGGCGAACCTCTTGGGTCGGATCGGCGAACTCTTTCGTCCCTATCGCCCTCAGCTGATCGTCACGATCGCCCTGGTGCTGGTCAGTGCCAGCTTGAGCGTGATTCCACCGCTGTTGACGCAGCAGGCATTCGATCGCGGCCTCTTTCCGCCGGGCGGCCATCCCAATGTGCCGGTGCTGCTCGGGCTGGTCGGGGCGATGATCGGGCTCTGGCTCGCGTCGGCAGGGATCGGAGTTGGGCAGACCTACCTGACCGCGCGGGTCGGCAACAACGTGATGGGCGCGCTGCGCGTCCGACTGTTCTCGCACCTGCAAGCCATGGAACTGGCGTTCTTCACCCGCACCAAGACTGGCATCATCCAGTCGCGCTTGCAGAACGATGTGGGCGGCGTGGCCGGCGTACTCAGCAACACGATTTCGAGCGTCGTCGGCAACACGGTGACGGTGATCGCGGCCTTCGTGGCGATGCTGGTGCTCAGCTGGCAGATGACGATCGTCGCGGTGATCCTGCTGCCCGTACTCGTGATCGCGCAACGCCGGGTCGGCCAGGTGCGCGCGAGGATCGCCACCAAGACGCAGGAGTCGCTGTCAGAAATGACGGCGATCACCCAAGAGACGCTGAGTGTCTCGGGCATTCTGCTCGCCAAGAGCTTCAACCAGCAGGGCGCCGAGATCGGCCGCTATGAGGCCGAGAACAAGAACCAGATCATGCTGCAGATCAAGCAGCAGATGAGCGGCCAGTGGTTCTTCGCGATCGTCAGTGTGTTTCTCTCAGTGATTCCGGCAGTGATCTACCTGGTCGCCGCCTGGCTGCTTTTCCACGGCGTGAAGGTCACGCCGGGAACGATCGTCGCGTTCACGACCGTGCAGGCCCGTCTGCTGTTCCCGCTGATGGGGCTGCTGCGCGTCGCCCTCGACCTGCAGACCTCGCAGGCGCTGTTCGCGCGCATCTTCGAGTACCTCGACCTGGTCCCGATGATCTCCGATGCTCCGGATGCCCGCCTCGTCACCGCGAGCAGGCTCGGCCATGTGCAGTTCGACAAGGTGGTGTTCCGGTACCCGGACGCGCCGGTCGACTCGCCCGCAACGCTCAAAGAGGTCAGCTTCGACATCCAGCCGGGCCAGTACGCCGCCTTCGTCGGACCGTCGGGAGCCGGCAAGACGACCGTGTCGTACCTGGTACCGCGGCTGCACGACGTGACGGGTGGAGCCGTGCTGTTCGCGGGCGACGACGTGCGCGAACTGCAGCAGGAGTCGCTCATCGGCGCGATCGGCATCGTCAGCCAAGAGACCTACCTCTTTCACGCCACGATCGCCGAGAACCTGCGATACGCGAAGCCTGGCGCGAGCGACGACGAGCTCGTGGCCGCGGCCAAGGCGGCCAACATCCACGACACGATCGTGTCGTTCCCCGATGGGTACGACACCGTGGTGGGCGAGCGCGGCTACCGGCTGAGCGGCGGCGAGAAGCAGCGCGTCGCGATCGCCAGGGTGCTGCTGAAAGACCCTGCCGTGCTCATCCTCGACGAGGCGACCAGCGCCCTCGACACCGTGTCGGAGCGGGTGGTGCAGAGCGCGCTCGATCAGGCGGCGCGCGGCCGCACGACCATCGCGATCGCGCACCGGCTGTCGACGGTGGTCGCGGCCGACGCGATCTTCGTCGTGGAGGCCGGGCGCATTGTGGAGCACGGAACGCACCAGCAACTGCTGAAGAACGACGGCGTTTACTCGAAGCTCTTCGCAGAGCAGCTGGGAAGCACACCCTGAATGCTGCGGAGTCCGCCAGGGCGGGCTAGCTTCGAAGCATGGCGATCACTGAGTCCGGTCTCGACCGCAGCGACCCCGACTGGTTCAAATCCGCCGTGTTCTACGAGGTCCTGATTCGGTCGTTCCGCGACTCG
The DNA here is from genome assembly GCA_039928695.1 of Pseudolysinimonas sp. Taxonomy (GTDB): domain Bacteria; phylum Actinomycetota; class Actinomycetes; order Actinomycetales; family Microbacteriaceae; genus Lysinimonas. Next base: position 34,615 of record JBDSSQ010000038.1, read on the forward strand.
TCTGGCGACGGGGTTGGCGACCTCAAAGGATTGACCGAGAAGCTCGACTACCTCGAGTGGCTCGGCGTGGACTGCGTGTGGCTGCCCCCGTTCTTCCCGTCACCGCTGAAGGACGGCGGGTACGACGTCGCCGACTACACCGCGGTGGCCGCCGACATCGGGACCATTGAAGACTTCCAGGAGTTCCTCGATGCTGCGCACTCACGCGGCATCCGCGTGATCATCGACGTGGTGATGAACCACACCTCTGACCAGCATCCGTGGTTCCAGGCATCGCGGTCCGATCCCGACGGCCCGTTCGGCGACTTCTACGTCTGGTCGGACAGCGATGAGCCGTACTCAGACGCCCGGATCATCTTCGTCGACACCGAAACCTCCAATTGGACCTGGGATCCGGTGCGCCAGCAGTACTTCTGGCACCGTTTCTACGGACACCAGCCCGATCTGAACTTCGAGAATCCTGCTGTGCATCAGGCGATGCTCGAGGTTCTCGACTTCTGGCTGGAGCGCGGGGTCGACGGCTTCCGACTGGATGCCGTTCCCTACCTCTACGAAGAGGAGGGCACCAGCAGCGAGAACCTCGCCCGCACGCACCAGTTCCTCAAGAAGGTGCGAGCACACGTGGATTCCGCGTACCCGGGCCGCGTGCTGCTGGCCGAGGCGAACCAATGGCCGGCCGACGTCGTCGACTATTTCGGGGATCCCTCGGTGGGTGGCGACGAGTGCCACATGTGCTTCCACTTTCCGGTGATGCCTCGCATCTTCATGTCGGTGCGGCGGGAGTCGAGGTATCCGATCAGCGAGATCCTCGACCAGACGCCGGCCGTTCCCGAGCACTGCCAGTGGGGGATCTTCTTGCGCAACCACGACGAGCTCACCCTCGAGATGGTGACCGACGAAGACCGCGACTACATGTGGAACGAGTACGCGACCGACCCTCGGATGAAGGCGAACATCGGCATCCGACGTCGCCTTGCTCCGCTGCTGGACAACGACACCAACCAGATGGAACTGTTCACTGCGCTACTGCTCAGCCTGCCCGGCTCGCCGGTGCTCTACTACGGCGACGAGATCGGGATGGGCGACAACATCTGGCTAGGCGACCGTGATGGCGTGCGCACCCCGATGCAGTGGACGCCCGATCGCAATGCCGGATTCTCGGCAGCAACCCCGGGCAGACTGGCGCTTCCGGTGATCATGGATCCTGTCTTCGGCTTTCAAGCCATCAACGTCGAGTCCCAGCAGGCGAGCTCGTCGTCGCTGCTGCAGTGGACGCGCAGGATGATCTCGGTCCGCAAGCAGCACACGGCGTTCGGCCGCGGCAGCTTTCTCGACCTGGGCGGCAGCAACCCCTCAGTGCTCTCGTACCTGCGGCAGGACGGCGACGACGTGATGCTTTGCGTCAACAACCTCTCGCGCTTCCCCCAGCCGGTCGAACTCGATCTGCACCAGTTCAGCGGTCAGCGTCCTGTCGAGATGCTCGGGGGTGTGGAGTTTCCGCCCATTGGCGACCTCCCCTATCTGCTGACGCTGGCGGGGTACGGCTTCTATTGGTTCCGGATCCTCGGGGCCGGGCCGACGAAAGGATCGAGCGAATGAGCACCTGGACAGAACGGCCAGAACTTGCGGCCTACCTGAGTCGGCAGCGCTGGTTCGCGGGTGCTCAGCAGGTCGCGGTGACCGAGGTGCGCCCGCTCGAGTGGTTGAGCGATCTCTCGTCGAATCCCGGCGTGCGGTTCGAGATCGTCTCGGTGGTCAGCGAGGCAGTGCCGGGCATCTACAACGTTCCCTTGTCGTACCGACACGAGCCGCGAGAAGACCTGTCGTACGGCTTCATCGGAGCAACGAACCTCGACGATCACACCTTCTACGTGTACGACGCTCTGCACGATCCCGACGCGCGCGCCGTGATCCTGAACGGTTTTGTCGACGGTGCCGTGGCGCCGCCCGACATTCACTTCGGTCGCCTGCCCGGGTTTGCACTCGAAGCGAACGTCGACAACGTGCTGCTCGGGGCGGAGCAGAGCAACACCTCGGTGGTTGCAGGAGACGCACTCGTCAAGTTCTTCCGCAGGCTGAGCCCTGGCCAGAATCCGGATGTCGAGGTGCAGCAGGCTCTGACGCTGGCCGGGTGCGACCAGATTCCCCCCTTGCTCGGCTGGATCCGCAGCGGCGATCTCGACCTCGCGATGGTCGGGCTGTTCCAGCGTTCGGCGACCGACGGGTGGGATACCGCGAGGGCAAGCGTGCGCGCACTTCGCGACGACGCGGTGCGTGCGCGCGAAGCCGGAGGCGACTTCGCGGGAGAAGCCGAGCGGCTGGGCGCCGCGACCCACGCCGTGCACGCACTGATGCGCGAGCTGCTGCCGGTCGCGGTCTGGGGCGAAGACGAACTCGATGCGCTGGTGGCACGTCTGAACGGGCGGCTCGACGAGGTGGTGGTCGCGCATCCGGAGGTCGCCGAATACGCGGACGGCGCACGTGCTGCCTATGAACGCATCGACCGCAGTGTGCCCGTTCCGGTGCAGCGCATCCATGGCGACTTGCACCTCGGCCAGACGCTGCGCACGATCGCGGGCTGGAAGATCATCGACTTCGAAGGCGAGCCGTCGAAGCCGCTCGAGGAGCGCACTCGACTCGACTCGCCGTTGCGAGATCTGGCCGGAATGCTGCGTTCTTTCGACTACGTCGCGCATTCGATCCCGGCGCTCACCGGGGTGATTTCGCTCGATCCGACCGTGGATGAGGCGGCCCTGGCAGACGACTGGGTGCGCCGCAACCAGATCGCCTTTCTGTTCGGGTATGGCTTCGATCGCTCGGATGCCGCTCTGACCTTGCTGCGCGCATACGAGATCGACAAAGCGGTCTACGAGGTGGCGTATGAGGCCGACCACCGGCCGGACTGGATCGGCATTCCGCTTCGGGCCCTCTCGGCGTTGTGCGGAGCCTCAACCGCGCGCTAGTACGGGGTTGCCGCAGTCGTTAGAGTGAGGCGTTCCCAGTTCGACCTGCAGCGTGGAGGCACAGGGTGACGCACGACGCCACAGGCGATGCGAAGCCTGTGCGCGCGCCCCGCAACAGCACCCTGAGCATCAAGTCGCTCATCCTGTTGATGCTGCTCGCGGTCAGCATCGGCTCGAACCTGGTTGTCGGCATCATCGGCTACGTCAACGGCACCGAATCACTGAAGGCCGCAGCGATCGACCGGCTCGTCGAAGTGCGCGATTCACGCGCACGCGAGATCACCTCGCTGTTCGACTCGATCCAGAGCTCGCTGCTGCTCGCCAGCCGCGACTCCGCTGTGGTCGACGCCGAGCAGTCGTTCTCGAGCGCCTTTGACGAGCTGGATGCCGCGGGCGCCGCCCCAGCACCGGGTGCGGGAGGCGCTGCGGCAGCGCCCGCATCGCCGACGCTGACCGCCGCGCAAGAGGCGCAGCTGCAGAGCTACTTCAGCGACGACTTCGGCCCGAAGCTGCAGAAGGCGACCGGCAAGACGGCAGACGCCTCGAGCTTCTTGCCGAGCGATCCCGCTGCGCGCTACCTGCTCTATCACTACGCGCTGGCGAAAGATCCGGTGGGCCTCGGCGACGCGGGCGACGGCAGCGCGTGGTCGGCGGCGAGCGCGAAGTTCCACGACTACCTGAGCAAGATGGCGTCCCTGCTGAAGTATGGCGATCTGGCGTTGATCGACTCGGGCGGGCGGGTCGTCTACACGGTGGGCAAGAACGTCGATCTTGGCGCCAGCCTGACGACGGGTCCATATAGCTTCACCAGCCTGGCCACCGGCTTCGACCAGGCGATGGCGCAGAACCGGCTCGACTCCGTGGTGTTCACCGACTTCAAGCCATACGCTCCGGCGTTGGATGCGCCCACCGCCTGGGTCGTCGCGCCCCTGGCCGGTGCGGACAAGATCGTCGGGGCCATCGCGGTTCAGCTGCCGGCATCCCGGATCGATGACGTGATGACCGGCGGGATGAGCTGGCAGAAGAGCGGGTTGGGCAAGACCGGTGAGGCCTACCTGGTCGGCGACGACGGCTACATGCGCTCGCTGTCGCGCGATCTGGCTGAGAACCCGAAGGCCTATGTCAGAGAGGCGATGGCGGCCGGGCTCACCAGGCAGCAAGCAGAAGAGGCGGTGGCGCGCAAAGAGAGCCTCGGCGTTCAGCCGGTGAAGACCAACGCGGTCAAGCTCGCCCAGCAGGGCAAGACCGGAACGATCACCACCAACGGGTACCTGGGCGGCAGCACGGTCGCGGCGTTTGCGCCGTTGAACCTGCCCGACCCCAACCTGCGGTGGGTGATCGTCGCCGAGATCGATACGGATGAAGCCCTCGGCCCTGTCAACGACTTCACCGCGCGTCTGGCCATTTCGGCCGCGATCATCGTGGCCATCGTGTCGATCATCTCGGTGATCATCGCCGGGGCCGCTGTGCGGCCGCTGCGCCGCTTGCGCGATGCGGCCAGGCGCATCGCCGCCGGGGAGTCCGGTGTGCAGGTGGTGCCCGGCGGCAGCGACGAGCTCGCCGACGTGGAGTCGGCCTTCAACGACATGTCCAGGAGTCTCGAGCTGAGAGCTGCGCTCATCGAGCAGCAGAAGGCCGAGAACGACCAGCTGCTGCAGACCCTCATGCCCGACACCCTCGCCAAGCGCTACAAAGAGGGCGCGAAGACCATCGTCGAAGACCATCAGGAAGTGACGGTGCTGTTCGCCGACATCATCGGCTTCGAGGACTACAGCGCCACCCTCGGATCGTCTGAGAAGGCCCTCGAGACGCTCAACGACATCTTCCGCGCCTTCGATGACGCCGCGGATGAACATGGCGTCGAGCGGGTGCGCTCGACCAGGCAGGGCTACCTGGCCAGCTGCGGACTCGTGGTGCCGCGCGTCGACAACGCTCGTCGAGCGGTGATGTTCGCCATCGACATGCAGCAGATCGTCGAGCACTTCGGGGCTCAGCAGGGCGTCAAGCTCGCCATCAGGGCAGGCATCGACACCGGCACGGTCTCGAGCGGCCTGGTCGGCAGGTCGAAGGTCGTCTACGACCTGTGGGGCGATGCCGTGAGCCTGGCTTTCCGGCTGCAGGGTGGCGCCAACGAGGCAGGCATCTTCGTGACTCAGCGAGTGGTCGACAAGATCGCCGACCAACTGCCGTTCACCGACTCGGGAGTGGTGGCCACCCCGAGCGGCAACCAGCGGGTCTGGCGCATCGATCCGACCGCGGTCGACGACATCGAGAAGCCCGCGAGCACCTCGCCAGAAGCCGCGCCGCTGTGACCCGCGCATGAATCTTCTCGCGCAGACCTGGTTCTGGCCCGCCATTGCCGTGATCATCGGCCTGCCGGTCGCGCTGCTGGTGCTCGGCGAGTTGCAGACCTCGATGGTGCGTTCGGGCAATCCCGGCGCGCGGATCGTACTGATCATCCGCAATGTGCTGGTGCCCCTGGCGGCCGTGCTAATTCTGTTCACGCAGATCCCGCAGAGTGGTGGCCCGAACGTCGGATTCACCTGGGCGAAGGTGGTGGCCACTGCGTTCGGTTTCGTGGTGATCCTGGTGCTGCTCGGCGGGTTGAATCTCGCCGTCTTCGTGACGGCCAAACAGGGCACCTGGCGCAACCGCATCCCGTCGATCTTCGTCGAGATCGCCCGCGTGCTGCTGGTGCTGATCTGCGCTGCTGTGCTGTTCGGCTGGGTCTGGGGCGCCGACATTGGCGGATTCTTCACCGCGTTGGGCGTCGGATCCATCGTGATCGGTCTCGCCCTGCAGAACGCCGTCGGCTCGTTGCTGAGCGGCCTGTTCCTGGTGTTCGAGCAGCCGTTCGAGCTGGGCGACTACCTCGTGACCCCGAGCGGTAAGGGCCGCGTGGTCGTGATGAACTGGCGCGCGACGCACATCGATTCGGGCAACGGGATCATCATCATCCCGAACTCCAACCTGGCGGGGGAGTCGTTCACCAACCTGAGCCGCGCGAGCAGCACCTGGGAGGCGTCGACCGACGTGCGCTTCGCCACCGACGACCCACCGCAAGAGGTGATGGATCTCATGGTGTCGGTCGCACAGGACCTTCCCGACCTGCACCCCGACAGCCAGCCATACGCGATCCCGATCGGCAAGAGCTGGTACGAGATCAACATCGCCTTGACCGCTCCCGGCAAGACCTACATGGCGCTCGGGATGTTCCGCAGTCGGCTCTGGTACGCCGCGCGACGCAAGGGGTTGCACCTCGACCGCGACCTCACCGACAACTATGCAACGCCCGAGCGGACCAAGCACATGCTCACCCGGGTGGCGCCCTACCTCTACCTGACGCCCGCGGATGTCGAGAGCTACCAGCACCACGTCAGGCTCGAGCGCTACAGCGAGGGCGAGGCCGTGCAGAAGATCGGCACCATCCCGGATGGCCTGCGCGTCATCGTCTCGGGCATCGCGCAGTTGAGCGTGCCGGGGCCGGAGGGGGCGCAATATCCGATCGCGCAGCTCAAGAAGGATGACCTGCTGGGCCTCACGGCGCTCACCCGTCAGACCGTCGGGGTCAATGTCGTCGTCGTCGACGAGCTGGCCGTGCTCTTCTTGCCGGTGTCGCTGGTCGACACCCTGGTTAAGACCCGCCCCGCCCTGGCTCGCGACATCGGCCTGGCGATCGATCACCGGCAGCAGATCGGGGCGAAGGTTCTGACCGATGCCGGGCAGAGCTCCGAGCCGAGCTCGTTGGTGATCGCGTAGATCCGCGTCGGCTCGGTTCGTTGGCCCGGCGACTCCCGCCTCCCCAACAGACACTCTGCAATCTGCGTGGCATCCCGCGTTCCTGACCGATGCCGCCGTTTCCCACGCAGATTGCAGAGTGTCGCGGTAGGGGGGCCGGAGCAACGGCGCCGCAGTATTGGCGAGCGTCGGACGAGGACGGGGCGGCTCCGTCATAGACCGAGAGCCCCAACTAGGCTCGCTGCATGGACTACGCCGAGACCGTTCTCGACCTGATCGGGCATACGCCGCTGGTCAAGTTGAACCGTGTGACCGAGGGAATCACCGCAACGGTGCTCGCCAAGATCGAGTACATGAACCCCGGCGGCTCGAGCAAAGACCGCATCGCGGTGCGGATCATCGAGGCGGCAGAGCGCGAAGGCAAGCTCAAGCCGGGTGGCACCATCGTGGAGCCGACCAGCGGCAACACCGGCATCGGGCTGGCCCTGGTCGCGCAGCAGCGTGGCTATCGCTGCGTGTTCGTCTGCCCAGACAAGGTCAGCGAAGACAAGCGCAACACGCTGATTGCCTATGGCGCAGAAGTTGTGGTCTGCCCGACGGCGGTCGCGCCCGACAGCCCCGAGAGCTATTACTCGGTGAGCGACCGGCTCGCCCGCGAGATCCCGGGTGCGTTCAAGCCCGACCAGTACTCCAACCCGAACGGGCCGCTCAGCCACTACGAAACAACCGGCCCCGAGATCTGGCAGCAGACCGGCGGCGAGATCACTCACTTCGTTGCGGGTGTCGGCACCGGGGGCACGATCAGCGGCGTCGGCAAGTACCTCAAAGAGGTCTCGGGCGGGCGGGTGCGCGTGATCGGTGCCGATCCCGAGGGCTCGGTCTACTCCGGCGGAACCGGGCGACCGTATCTGGTCGAAGGCGTCGGCGAAGACTTCTGGCCGACCGCATACGACCCGAAGGTCGTGGATGAGATCGTCGCCTCATCCGACGCCGAGTCGTTCGAGCTGACCCGCCGCCTCGCACGCGAGGAGGGTCTGCTGGTCGGTGGCTCCAGCGGGATGGCTGTGGCATCCGCCCTCAAGGTCGCCCGCACGCTCGGCCCGGACGACGTCATGGTCGTCCTGTTGCCCGACGGCGGGCGGGGCTACCTGGGCAAGATCTTCAACGACGGATGGATGCGCAGCTACGGTTTTCTGCCCGCAGACGAGGGCGCGACCGTCGGCGACATCGTGAGCAGCAAGAACGGCCTGCTGCCGGAGTTCATCCACGCCCACCCCAGCGACACCGTGCGCGACGTGATCGGCATCTTCAAGGAGTACGACGTCTCGCAGGTGCCGGTTCTGAGCGCCGAGCCGCCGGTGGTGATGGGCGAGGTGGTCGGCTCGATCGATGAGAAGAGCCTGGTCGACGCGGTCTTCAGCGGGCGTGCCGCGCTCACCGACCCGGTGACGAGCCTGATCGGGCCGCCGTTCGCGCTGATCGGCAAGCACGAGACGGTCGAGTCGGCGCGCGAGCAGCTCCGCGACGCCGATGCTCTGATGGTCACCGACGACGGCAAGCCGGCCGCCGTGCTGACCCGGCACGACTTGCTCACCTTTCTCAACAAGTAGGCGCGTGGTTACAGCCCGACGCTCGCGTGCATCAGTCCGCCGTCCATGAAGACGGTGGTCGCGTTCACGTACGTTGCACCGCCCGAGGCGAGGTAGACCACCAGGTCGGCGATCTCTGAGGGCTTCGCCATCCGACCGAGCGGGATTGCCGCTGTCAGCTTCTTGAGCTCTTGGGGATCGTCCATGGTGGCGGCATTGATCGGCGTCTCCACGGCGCCGGGCGCCACGTTGACCACCCGGATGCCGTGCTCGCCCAGCTCGACCGCAGCAGTGCGGGTGAGCATGCGCATCCCGCCCTTCGACACGCAGTATGCGACATTGCCGGGCATCGGCCAGTCTTCGTGCACCGACGACATGTTGATCACCAGCCCCGGCGACTCCTGAGCGATGAACTGCTTGGCCGCGAGTTGGGTTGCGAAGAACGCGCTCTTCAGGTTGACCTTCATGAGGCGGTCGTACTGCTCCTCTGTGGTGTCGAGGATCGACGTGCGCGTCTCGATTCCGGCGTTGTTGACGAGCACGTCGAGCCTGCCGAACGTCGAAACCGACTTCTCGACCATCGCCCGGATGCCGCTGAGCTTGCTGACATCCGCCTTCACCCCGACCGCTTCGCCGCCGAGCGACTCGACGTGACTCACGAGGCTGTCTGTCTCGGCGGCATCCTCGACGTAATCGATGACGATGCGGGCGCCCTCGGCCGCCGCCGCAAGAACGATCGACTCACCGATGCCGCTGTTGCCGCCCGTCACGATGACGCTCTTTCCTTCGAGACGCATGCCCGGTTCCTTTCATCGCAGTCCTGTCGCAATCGCACCCTGGGGTGATGCAGACCGTACGCTGGAAACCAGACACGCTGACCTTCTGCCGTCGCGTTCACACGCAACCGAAAGCTGCCATGACTCTGCCCGACAACACAGCGCCCGACAAAACAGCGCCCGACTTCAGCACCACCGCCATTCACGCCGGGCAGGAGTTCGACCCGACAACGGGCTCCGTGATTCCCCCCGTGTATTTCACGACCACGTTCGTGCAAGACGGCATCGGTGGCTTCCGCAACGGATATGAATATGCGCGCGGCGGCAACCCGACCCGGGATGCGCTCCAGACGCTGCTTGCCGCGCTCGAGGGCGGCGACCGGGCCTTCAGCTTCGCGAGTGGGCTGGCCGGCGAAGACACGCTGCTGCGCGCCATCCTGCGCCCCAACGATCACGTACTGATGGGCAACGACGTCTACGGCGGATCGCACCGGCTCGTCGATCGCACGCTGGTGCCATGGGGGGTCTCGCTGTCGACCGTCGACATGAGCGAGTTGGATGCGGTGAAGGCCCACATTCGACCCGACGCCACCAAGGTGGTCTGGGTCGAGACCCCGAGCAATCCCCTGATGAAGATCACCGACATCGCGGCGGTTGCCGAGCTGGCGCACGCGGCGGGAGCCATCGTGGTGGTCGACAACACCTTCGCCTCGCCCTACCTGCAGCGGCCGCTGTCGCTGGGCGCCGACGTGGTGGTGCACTCCACCACCAAGTACCTCGGCGGCCACAGTGATGTGCTGGGCGGCGCGGTGATCGTCGGCCACGGCGCCCAACTCGGCGGCGAAAGCCTGGCCGACAAGGTCGCCTTTTTGCAGTTCGGCGTCGGCGCGGTCTCCGGACCGATGGATGCCTGGCTCACCATCCGAGGCATCAAGACCCTCGCGGTGCGCATGGACCGCCACTCGTCGAACGCGCAGACCATCGCCGAGAAGCTGGTCGGACATCCCAAGCTCCGGCACGTCTACTACCCCGGGCTGCCCGATCACCCGGGCCACGAGTTGGCCGCTCGGCAGATGAAGAGCTTCGGCGGAATGATCTCGCTCGAGCTCGCCGACCGCGCGGCGGCGCGCAAGCTGGCCGAGTCGACGAAGCTGTTCCAACTCGCGGAATCGCTCGGCGGCGTCGAATCGCTGATGTGCTACCCGGCCGAGATGACACACGCCTCGGTGAAGGGCACCGACCTCGAGATCCCCGAGAACGTGGTGCGCCTCTCGGTCGGCATCGAGGGCGTGGATGACTTGCTCGACGATCTGCGGGCGGCGCTGGAGCGGGTCTAGTGGCCCCTGTTCAGTACGCCGATCAACACGGAAACGTCACGAAGATCGCCGATGAGTCTCTGGGCTATGACAGTGCAAACCGGCACCTCAGCACGACGCTCGACGACAACACGCTGGTCACCTATGTGCGTGACGCGGCTGATCGGATCGTGAAACGAATCGTGAAGAATGCTGCTGGCGCGGTAACGGAGCAGTTCCAGTATGTCTATGCCGGGTCAGGGAGCGCGCCATGGGCGGTGCTCGATGCCGCGAACACCCTGCTTCAGAGAACCGTGGCGCTGCCGTCGGGTGCTTCCATCACCTTCGGGGCCATGGGAGCGCAGACCTGGTCGTACTCCGACCTCCACGGCGACATGACCCTGTCGGTTGATAGTGGGAATGCCATCCAGTTGTATGACCCGTTCGGGCAGCTTCTGGATGCCGCCACGGGCAACATCGGCACAACGGCGACTGACAACTCTGGCTACGACAATGCGCCCGGCTCGTTGGACTTCGGGTGGGCTGGAAGTGCGGAGAAGGGATACGAGCACGTCGGCGACATCGCGACGATCGAGATGGGGGCGCGGCAGTATGTTGCGGCGTTGGGGCGGTTCCTGAGTGTCGACCCTGTGCCGGGCGGGAATGCCAACGCGTACAACTACCCGAACGACCCAGTCAACGGATCGGACCTGTCGGGCCAGTTTTGGGGGCCCATGTGCGAAGGGGAGCTAGCAGATTGCGAAGCTTCACTCAGCCCGTCCCTTTGGTCGGGCGTCTTGGACTACGTCTATCTTGCCTCTGTTCTCGCGGCCTCGTTGCCAGACGACCCGTTTGCTGGCCCGCTTTCCGAGTTTTCGACGTCAGTCAGGATTTGGTCTTCGGATGCTCGGGCGGCCGGTCAAGCCGCGAAGGACGCGGCCTACAATTCACACGCCGTCGGCGCGGATAGTTCCTTGTTCGGGAACTACTCCTTGAGAACTCCGAACGTTCCGCGTAGCCCAGGTGGAACGCTCAACAGCCGGGGCGCCACGGTCCGAGTTGGCTGGGGCCTCAAAAAGACGAGTGACGGCGGATACGTTGTGTTTCGAGTGTCGGTTGGGAAGGGGCCGGGTGCACCACACCTGGATTTGTTCACGGCGAGGAAGATCTTTTGAACGCGATTGCTAGAGATCGCGGTCTGGAGTTGCTTGCTGAGCGCGTCTTGGCGGTTTTCGGGGCGAAGGTCGTCGCCTCGTTCCCCGAGGTCGACAACACGGATGCACCGGCATGCCTCCTTTTGAAGCCGACGCGGCGAGAAGCGGTGGAGCTCGCCGTTTTCCACCGGCTCTCATTTTGGTCGATCGACACTGGGATTGGGTGGCAGGTCGAGAGCGGCGATGACTACGTCCAACGATCCGGCGCGGAATGGCAGCTAGATGTTATTGAGCGAATCGGACGGTACGGAATATTTAGGAGACAATCCGGAATCCGACCCAAACTGGTTGTTGCCGAAGACGACACCTCGAGATTGTCTCTGCTGGGTACTCGTGGGGCGAGCGAGGTGAGTAAACCCTGGTGAGGCGTGAAGCCAGCCCCGCCCCGCGATGAACGTTAGGGCTCGAGTCCCAACGTGGTGTCGATGTCGACCACCATCGCGGGTACGACGACAGTCGTGAACTATGGGTACGGTGCCGGCATCCAGTTCACCCTGAACGCGACCAAGACTGCTCTGAATGAGACGACGTTGAGCCTGCCGGGTGGGGTGACGGTGTCGATTCAGGCCAGCGGTCAGGTGTGGTCGTACCCGGACCTGCATGGGGATGCCACGGTCACCGCCGACGGCACCGGTGCCGGGGTTGGGTCGATTGCGATCTACGACCCGTTCGGGCAACCCATCAACCTCACCACCGGTCGGATCGGGACCCTGTCTGCGAACGCGCAAACGTTGGCCAACACGTCCACTCCGACGGCGACGTTCGGGTGGGAGGGATCGCACCTGAAGCCATCCCAAACCTCCGGCGACATCGCCACGCGACCCCAATACCACATCTGTTATGGTGGACTCATGAAGGGTATGGGCAACGACCTCATCCGCGAGGCTCGTCGCCGGGTCGGCTGGACGCAGGTCAGGCTCGCTCGCGCGGCGGGTACTGGGCAGCCGGCTATCGCCCGGCTCGAGTCGGGGCGCACCGCCGTGAGCTTCGACGACGTGATCCGCTTGCTGCGCCTCATGGGCCTCGACCTGGATCTGATGCTCGTCGAGCGCGACGATTCCGATTGGCGTCAGGCCGAGCGTCACCTAAGTCGCACCCCTCAGCAACGCCATGACGAGCTGATCGAAACAGTCGCGCGGCTCGGTGAGCTGCGCCGCGACTACGAGAGATCGGCGGCCCGGTGACCGACTTCGACCCGCTGCCAATCTTGCGCGCTTTGCAGAAGCATGAGGTGGAGTTCGTCGTGATCGGCGGGTATGCCGCGTTCCTTCAAGCGGCACCGTTCCCGACCAACGATCTCGACATCACACCGGCTCGGTCGGCGGACAACCTCACTCGGCTCTCGGCGGCCTTGAGGGCGATCGGCGCGCGGATCCGCACACCTGACGACCCCGACGGTCTGCCGTTCGCGCACACCGGTTCGTCGCTCAGCGATGCACAGGTCTGGAACCTGCAGACCC
>JBDSSQ010000039.1:0-175007 GCA_039928695.1 Pseudolysinimonas sp.
AGCAGTACGGCACGGCGGCCGAGGTGCTCGAGCATCTCGACGAGATCGGCGGCGTGGTCGGCAACAACCTGCGCGAGCAGCAAGACCGAGTGGTGCGCAACCGCAAGCTCAACCGGCTGATCCGCGATGTCGAGCTGCCGGTTGCTCCCGGCGACCTGGCACGCAAGCCGATCGATGCGACCTCGGTGCGAGCGGTGTTCGAGCGGTTGCAGTTCCGCACGTTGCTCGATCGGGTGATCAAGCTCGAGGGCACGGCTGACGACCTCGTGGCCGTCGCCGACGGCAAGCTACCCGCGGCATCCGTTCCCGCTGTGCGCACGCTGATCGACGAAGAGCTCGAGAAGTGGCTGGATGCCGCGTCGACCAAGCACACCACGCCCCTCGGACTGCGGATCGTGACCCTCAATGGGCGGATCGAAGGCTTCGGGGTCGCGAGCCTCACCGAGAGTGCATGGGTGCCGTGGGGTCCGGGCCGGCCCGATTACGCCGCCCTTGAGCGCTGGCTCGCCTCGGACTCGCCCAAGTATCTGCACGACGCCAAGCGCCAACTCAAGTCGCTCGTCGGCACCGGTCTCGAGCTGGAGGGCATCGCCTTCGACACCGCGCTCGGCGCCTGGCTGCTGCGACCGGGCACCAAGGCAGACAGCTTGGGTGGACTGACCTACTACTACCTGGGCGAGACGCTGCCAGAGCCTGATCCGAGCCAGCTGGTGCCCGAGACCGAGGCGCTGAGCCCGGCAACGGAGGCCTGGTATTTGCTTCGGTTGGCCGATGAGTTGATGACCAGACTCGATCCCGGGTCGCTCGGCGTTTCCCGCGACATCGAGGCGCCGCTCATTCCGGTGCTCGCACGCATGGAGATTCAGGGAGTCACCGTCGACCAGCCGGTGCTGGCTGAGCTCAACTCGCGCCTCGGCACTCAGGCCGCCGACATCGCCCAGAAGGCATACGCCGAGATCGGTCGCGAGGTCAATCTCGGGTCGCCCAAGCAGCTGCAAGAAGTTCTGTTCGATCAGCTCGGCATGCCCAAGACCCGGCAGAACAAGACCGGGTTCTCGACGGATGCCGCGAGCCTGACCGATCTGCAGGAGCAGCATCCGCACCCCTTTCTCGAACTGCTGCTGCAGCACCGCGACGCCACCAAGATCCGGCAGATCGTCGAGACGCTCGAGAAGGGCGTCGGCGCAGACGGGCGCGTGCACACCACCTACGAGCAGACCGGCTCGGCCACCGGCCGCATCTCGTCGAATGACCCGAACCTGCAGAACATCCCGATCAAAACCGAGGTCGGGCGGGAGGTGCGGTCGGCGTTCCGGCCTGGCGATGGCTTTGAGACGCTACTGACCGCCGACTACTCGCAGATCGAGATGCGGATCATGGCGCACCTGTCAGAAGACGCGGGCCTGATCGAGGCCTTCCACTCGGGCGAAGACCTGCACCGCTTCGTGGGCGCGCGCATCTTCAAGGTCGATCCTGCCGACGTCACACCGACCATGCGCACGAAGGTCAAGGCGATGTCGTACGGTCTCGCATACGGCCTCTCGGCCTTCGGACTCTCGAAGCAGTTGCGCATCGAGACCTCAGAGGCGCGCGAGCTGATGGCCGACTACTTCGCCCGCTTCGGGGCGGTGCGTGACTACCTGCGCGGGGTGGTCGAGCAGGCACGAACCGATGGCTACACCACGACGATCTTCGGGCGGCGGCGGCCGTTCTCCGACCTCACCTCGACGAACAGGGTGCTGCGCGAGAATGCGGAACGCCAAGCCCTCAACTCACCCATCCAGGGCTCGGCGGCCGACATCATCAAGCGCGCGATGCTCGGAATCGACGCCGACATCCGCTCGCGCAAGCTCGGCTCGCGGATGCTCTTGCAGGTGCACGATGAACTCGTGCTCGAGGTCGCGACCGGCGAGCTCGGGGAGTTGACTGAGATCGTGCGCTCCCACATGGCGGGCGCAGCAGACCTGAACGTGCCGCTCGATGTGCAGCTGGGCTCCGGTCCGAACTGGGATGCGGCGGCCCACTAGCAGCATCGAGTCGTAGGGTGTCGAGCAACATCCAGGAGGTAACGCCATGTCCGAACGCACCGTCGTGGTCGCGTCGAGCGTCGGGCTGCACGCCCGTCCGGCCTCGTTGTTCAGCCAAGCCGCCGCGAAAACCGGCGTCACCGTGACCATCACCTCCTCCGCGGGCAAGAGTGTCAACGCGGCAAGCATCCTCGGCGTGCTTTCGCTGGGGGTCGGGCAGGGCGAAGAGGTCACTCTGTCGTCCGACGCCGAGGGGGCGGATGCCGCGCTCGACGAGCTGGCCGCATTGCTGGCGAGCGACCTCGACGCGCAGTAGCGCAGCCGCCACGCCGCTGCGACTGTCGGCGACAGGGCGCCGCGGTTAGGCTGGCGAGATGAGTGACGCAGCGCCTTCGTCCCCCCGTCCGACCACCCCGATCGACGCGATCGCCGAGAACTGGGTCACCACGATGGCCGACCTCGACCCGGATGTCGCGGTCTGGGTCGGCATCCCGGGTCGCCTGGGAGAGTACGCAGACTACTCACCAGCAGGCCAGGAGGCGCAGCTCGCCGCGGGTAACGCCGTCATCGCGGAGCTCGAAGCTGCCACCCCTGTCGACTCCGTCGATGTCGTGACCAAGACCGATCTGCTGTCCGAATTGCGCCTGAGTGCGCAGTACCACGCGGCCAAGCTGCACGAGCGTGACGTCAACGTCATCGCCTCGCCAGCCCAGTCGATCCGGGAAACCTTCGACCTGATGCCGACTGCAACTGAGGCGGACTGGGCGACGATCGCCGAGAAGTTGAGCAACCTGCCCGGTGCCGTCGACGGCTACATCGAGACGCTGCGGCAGGGGATCGCCGACGGGGTTGTTCCGGCACGACGCCAGGTGGTTGAGACCGCCACTGGGGTGCGACGGCACGCAGACCCGCTCGGCTTCTTCTTCGACTTCACCGGCTCAGCGGCGCTCGAAGGTGGCGGAGCGCTGCCCGACTCGCTCAAGGGCGACTTGCACAAGGGCGCCGAAGTCTCCGCTGCGGCATACGCGAAGTTGGCCGAGTTCCTCGAAATCGAGCTGGCGCCCAAGGCGAGCGAACAGGATGGCGTGGGTCGCGACCTCTACGCGTTGCAGTCCAGGCGGTTCCTGGGGGCCGAGATCGACCTCGATGAGACCTACGACTGGGGCGTCGAAGAACTCGCCCGCATGGTCGAGGAGCAGACCCAGATCGCCGGGCAGATCAAGCCAGGCGCATCCGTCGAAGAGGCGATCGCGCTTCTGGAGGCCGACGAGTCGAACAAGCTGCACGGCACAGAGGCGCTGCAGAAGTGGATGCAGCAACTCGCTGATCAGGCGGTCTCCGAACTGTCGGGCACCCACTTCGACATTCCGGATGAGATCAAGACGATCGAGTGCATGATCGCCCCGACGCAGACCGGCGGGATCTACTACACATCCCCCAACGACGACTTCAGTCGCCCCGGCCGCATGTGGTGGAGTGTGCCGGAAGGGGTCACAGAGTTCGACACCTGGCGCGAAACGACGACGGTCTACCACGAGGGCGTGCCTGGCCACCATCTGCAGCTTGGGCAGGCGGTGTACAACCGAGCCCTCCTGAACACCTGGCGCCGCAGTCTGGCAGGAACCAGCGGCCACGCGGAGGGTTGGGCGCTCTACGCCGAACGCTTGATGGACGAGCTCGGCTACCTCCAGAAGCCGGCAGACCGCCTCGGGATGCTCGACGGCC
Organism: Pseudolysinimonas sp.; assembly: GCA_039928695.1. Taxonomy (GTDB): domain Bacteria; phylum Actinomycetota; class Actinomycetes; order Actinomycetales; family Microbacteriaceae; genus Lysinimonas. The sequence continues at coordinate 3,753 of JBDSSQ010000039.1, forward strand.
AGCGGATGCGCGCAGCGCGGGTGGTGCTCGACATCGGCGTCCACCTGGGCAAGCCGAACCTCGCGGGCACCGGGCCGTGGACCGCCGACGACGCGCTGGAGTTCATGCGTGGCAACGTCAACATGAACGACTCCTTCATCCGCTTCGAGGTGAATCGCTACCTCGGCTGGCCTGGCCAGGCACCGTCGTACAAGGTCGGCCAGCGCATCTGGGAGCAGTTGCGTGACGAGGTCAAGAAGCGTGAAGGGGCAGCCTTCGACATCAAGGCGTTCCACAAGCGTGCCCTCGACCTGGGCGGTGTCGGCCTCGACACCCTTCGGTCGAGCCTGCTCGGCTAGGGCCCTCGGTGCCGCCTGCGGCCGAGTCGCCATGGCAACGGGCACTCGGCGATGAATTCGACGACCTTCATCCGCGTCTGCATGCCTACTTTTCGGCGATCCCGGCGGGTCACGTGGGGCGGGGGTCTGGCAGCTTCGATGTCGTGGGGACTCCTCGGAGGTGGCTCTGGCCGGCTCTGCGCGTGCTCCAGCGGCGCCGGATCCTTTTCCCGGTGTGGGAGCGGAACGTCGCCTTCGCCGTCGAGAACGTTTCAGACGCGGGAGCCGTTCGCGCGCTCCGCACCTTTCGGCTGGCCGGCGGTGATCGCCAGATGGTCGACGCCGTCGCGATCGACGGGGGTCGCCTGGTCGATCGCCTGGGGGATCGCGGCGTGCTCGGCGCTCGGCTCACGGCGTCGGTGCGCGACGGAGCGCTCTGTCTGGTGTCGACATCGGCGCGGTGGGGGCGGGTTCGCATCCCTTTCGCCCCTCGGGTGCGGCTCACTGAGCGATTCGACGACGCCGTCGGCCGGCAACACGTCGCCCTAACGCTGGAGTCGCGCCTGTTCGGGCGCATCTACGAGTACTCAGGACACTTCGACTATCGGGTCGAGGCCGCATGAGGGTGGTGATCGCCGGCGCGTCCGGCTTCATGGGCCAGGCCATCCGGACCTCGTACGCGGCAGAGGGCGCCCAGGTGCAAACGATCGGCAGAACCGGCGCTGACGCCGGATGGGACGATCCAGCCGCGCTGCAACGCTTGATCGATGGTGCAGATCTGCTGATCAATCTGGCGGGCAAGAGCGTCAACTGCCGCTATGGACCTGCGAACCGCGCCGAGATCATGCGTTCTCGGGTTTCGACAACACGTGCACTCGCAGACGCCGTGGCACGAGCGAAGACCCCGCCGTCGGTGTGGTTCAACGCGTCGACAGCGACGATCTACCGTCACGCAGAAGACCGCCCGATGACCGAGAGCACGGGAGAACTGGGGGAGGGCTTCTCTGTAAGCGTGGCCCGCGCCTGGGAAGACGCCTTCTTCGAACCCCAACTGCCCGCAACCCGCCGCGTTGCGCTGCGCACGGCCATCGTGCTGGGCGACGGCAGCGCGCTGATCCCGCTGCTCCGACTGGCGACAGTCGGCATGGGCGGCGCCCACCTGGACGGGCGGTGGCCCGCATCGCAAGCGCGACTCCGTGCCGGCACCTATCACGCGTTTCGAGCGCGCGGCGGGCGCCAGCATTTCAGTTGGGTGCACCTGGATGACGTGGTGGGCTCCCTGCGCTTTCTCGCCGAGCGCGCGGATATCGCCGGTGTCGTCAACGTGACGAGCCCGAACCCGAGCGACGACGTGACGCTCATGCGCACCCTGCGCCGCGTACTGGGCGTGCCGTTCGGCATCCCCGTGCCTCGCTGGGCTCTCGAGTTCGGCTCGGCGGCGATCCGAACGGAGACGGAACTCGTGCTGAAGAGCAGGTGGGTGCTTCCCGAGCGCCTTCTCGATGCCGGATACCGATTTCGGTATCCCGATCTGGAGCAAGCCATTCGTCAGATCGTCGACGCGAGGAGAGCCGCATGACCGTCGACTCCGCGGCGGCTGGCTAGGCTGTCATCGAGACCGATCCTCATAGGAGTCGACCCCGTGCCCCGTTCCCTTGCTCGTGCCTGTGCCGCTGCAACCGCCGTTGCTCTCGCTGCGATCGCCCTGACGGGATGCACACAGGCACCGTCCGCCACCACCGTCGACAACTGCGGCGGCGTCCTCTCCAAGGTCCTCTTGAGTGACGACTCGGGCGCAAAAGTGGCGACGTTCAACGCGAGCGACGTGCCGAAGATCTTCAACATTCCGGGAACTCCGGCGCCGACCTGCTACTACTCCAGCATCGCGCCGCCGACGTCTCAAACCGGATCCGCCTACGTCGACACCCACCGCACCCTGCTCTACATTGGCCTGAGCGACGCGGACGCCAAGGCGATCATCGCCTCAATCCGCAAGACCGTCTCGGTCAAGCCCTGGACGATCCGCTTCGACTACGACCTTCCTGCTCCGACGCCCGCACCCGGTGCCACGGCGACCCCGACCGCCGCTCCTCCCACCACGACCTCAGCACGCTGGTACTACAACTTTGCGGGTGCGGCGTCCGACGACAAGGGTGAAATGGGCTACTACCTGACGATGCCGGTCTCTCAGGGGACAGCGCTTCAGGCGGGGTTGAGCAAGCCGGTGAACGTTCTACGCGTTGAGACTCAGCTGCGACAGGCCAAGAAGTAGCGGATGCTCGACTGGCGACGCCCTTGCGCCGCCCGCTAAGCTAGAACGTCGCTTTCGCGACATTCATATTCGCCTGCCTCGGGCGACACATCATCACTCACCACGTCCGTGGCCATCACCCCTGTGCGTCATCCCGGCCGCAGGAATCAACGGAGCAACTACTACATGACAACCGCAACGACCGCCTCGGCTACCAAGCAGGTCGCCATCAACGACATCGGATCTGCTGAAGACTTTCTGGCCGCGGTCGAACTGACCCTCAAGTTTTTCAACGACGGTGACCTCATCGAAGGAACCGTCGTCAAGATCGATCGTGACGAGGTCCTCCTCGACGTCGGCTACAAGACCGAGGGTGTCATCCCCTCGCGCGAACTCTCGATCAAGCACGACGTCGACCCCTCAGAGGTCGTCAACGTCGGCGATGTGGTTGAGGCCCTCGTCCTTCAGAAGGAAGACAAAGAAGGCCGCCTCATCCTCTCCAAGAAGCGCGCACAGTACGAGCGCGCATGGGGCGACGTCGAGAAGATCAAAGACTCGGATGGTGTCGTCACCGGTTCGGTCATCGAGGTCGTCAAGGGCGGTCTCATCGTCGACATCGGCCTCCGCGGCTTCTTGCCGGCGTCGCTCATCGAGCTGCGCCGCGTTCGCGACCTCACGCCGTACCTCGGCCAAGAGATCGAGGCCAAGATCCTCGAGCTCGACAAGAACCGCAACAACGTCGTGCTGAGCCGCCGTGCCCTGCTCGAGCAGACGCAGAGCGAGTCGCGCAGCACCTTCCTCAACAACCTTCAGAAGGGCCAGGTCCGCAAGGGCGTTGTGTCCTCGATCGTCAACTTCGGCGCCTTCGTCGATCTGGGCGGCGTCGACGGTCTCGTCCACGTCTCCGAGCTCTCGTGGAAGCACATCGAGCACGCCAGCGAGGTCGTCGAGGTCGGGCAGGAAGTCACGGTCGAGATCCTCGAGGTCGACCTCGAGCGCGAGCGCGTGTCGCTCTCGCTCAAGGCGACCCAGGAAGACCCGTGGCAGGTCTTCGCCCGCACGCACGCCATCGGGCAGATCGCTCCCGGCAAGGTCACCAAGCTCGTCCCCTTCGGCGCCTTCGTTCGCGTCGCGGAGGGCATCGAGGGTCTCGTGCACATCTCGGAGCTCAGCGGCAAGCACGTCGAGCTCGCCGAGCAAGTGGTGTCGGTCGGCGACGAGGTCTTCGTCAAGGTCATCGACATCGACCTCGAGCGTCGCCGCATCTCGCTCTCGCTGAAGCAGGCGAACGAGGGCATCGACCCGAGCAACGCCGAGTTCGACTCTGGGTTGGCTGCGCTGTACGGCATGGTCACCGAGTACGACGAGCAGGGCAACTACAAGTTCCCCGAAGGCTTCGACGCGACCAGCGGCGAGTGGCTCGAGGGCTTTGACACCCAGCGCGAGGCGTGGGAGCAGGAGTACGCAGCTGCCCAGGTCCGCTGGGAGGCCCACAAGAAGCAGATCGTCGCGGCCGAGGCTGCTGGCGACAACGAGCTCGCGCCCGTCGGGTCGTCAACGTCCGCCTCGTCCTCGTCGAGCGGCAACTCGTTCTCGAGCGAGCCGGCCAGCGCCGGTACCCTCGCAGACGACGAGGCGCTGACCGCGCTACGCGAGAAGCTCAGCTCGAACAGCTAGTTCCTCAAGACTTGGGTGCCCAAGGCACCGTGGTCTCAGCAAGCACAAGGCCGGGCGCTCACGCGTCCGGCCTTCGTGTTGCCTGCAAGGGTCACGTCGTCGTTCCTGAGGTTGGCACCGGAGGAACCGGCGGCACTGGCGGAGCCTCGAGCCGCCGTCGCCGCATCCGACGCCCCAAGCCGATGGCGCCTGCCACCAGCGCGGCCAGGCCCACGATGACCAGCACCGGCAGCAGAAGCGCGACAACGGACATGACCGCGCTGAAGACGTCTTCGACCGTGCTCAGCACGGGAGCCGCCAGGCCAGCGGTGGCGACGTTCGCGGCGGGTCGCAACACCGTCTTGCCCGCGTGCACGGCAAGCGCCAGGAGCACCCCGATCACGATGGGCACCCAGGCATTGCTGGTGAAGAAGCTCGCGGGATCCGTCACGGTCGCGGTCTGCGCCGCTGTGCCCGATCCGAAGACGATGCCACCCGCTGCCGGGCGCACGATGGTCTGGATCCAGTCGTTGATCGAATCGACGGCCGGCACCTTGTCGGCGATCACCTCGATCACCAGCAGCACAGCCAGGACGATCTGAACCCAGCCGTTCTCGAGCCATGCCCATCCGGAAGGCAGGCTGACCAAGTCGGTGAACCTGCTCAGCAAGCCGATCGCCAGCAACGGGATGTACGCGTTCAGCCCAGCAGCGGTCGCGAGCCCCGCTCCGGTGAGGACCTCGAACATGAGCAGAGAGTAGCAGCGGACGACGGGTACGCTCGTCGGATGCAGTTGATCGGCCTCACGGGCGGGATCGCCTCAGGCAAGTCTGTGGTGGCCGCCCGCCTCGCCGAGCACGGTGCCGTTGTAGTCGACGCCGACCGGGTGGCCCGCGCGGTCGTCGAACCCGGCACCCCAGCCCTCGCCCGGATCGCCGAAGAGTTCGGCGACTCGGTGCTGGCCTCCGACGGGAGCCTCGACCGGGCCGCCCTCGCGTCACTCATCTTCAGTTCGCCCGAGCGGCGCGCAGCGCTCAACGCGATCACCCATCCGGCAGTCGGCATCCGGTCGAAGGAGCTGTTTGCTGCAGCAGCAGCAGCGGATCCCGACGCGATCGTGGTCTACGACGTTCCCTTGCTGGTGGATGCCGGCCGCACCGATGAGTTCGACATGATCGTGGTCGTGAACGCGAGCACCGAGACCCGGGTGAACCGGATGATCGAGCTGCGAGGCATGACCCGCGACGAAGCCATGCACAGGATCAACTCGCAGGCCACGAACACCGAGCGTCTGGCGATCGCCGATGTCGTGATCGACTCCAACGGCACCGTCGAGCAGACCCTTGAGCAGGCGGATGCGCTGTGGGAGAAGCTCTCAGCGCGTGTCGGCGGCCCGACCTAGGCTGAACTCATGGAGCCCACGAGGTCGGTGAGACCTTTCGAGGTCGTCAGCGAGTACATGCCGAGCGGTGACCAACCCGCCGCCATCGCCGAGCTGGCCCACCGGATCAACGCCGGCGAGACCGATGTCGTGCTGCTGGGCGCCACCGGAACCGGCAAGTCGGCGACAACCGCATGGCTGATCGAGCAGGTGCAGCGGCCGACGCTCGTGCTCTCGCACAACAAGACACTGGCCGCCCAGTTGGCCAACGAGTTCCGCGAGCTGATGCCGAACAACGCGGTCGAGTACTTCGTCAGCTATTACGACTACTACCAGCCGGAGGCGTACGTACCTCAGACCGACACCTTCATCGAAAAGGACTCGTCGGTCAATGCCGAGGTCGAGCGGCTGCGTCACTCCACCACCAACTCATTGCTGAGCAGGCGCGATGTCGTCGTGGTGTCGACGGTGTCGTGCATCTACGGGCTCGGGGCGGCAGAAGAGTACCTGGGCGCCATGACGGCCCTGCAGGTCGGCGAGCACATCTCGCGCGACAAGCTGGTGCGCCGCTTCATCAACATGCAGTACGAGCGCAACGACGTCGACTTCTCGCGCGGAAAGTTCCGGGTGCGCGGCGACACCATCGAGATCATTCCGGTCTACGAAGAACATGCGATCCGCATCGAGATGTTCGGCGACGAGATCGAGGCGCTCTACACGCTGCATCCTCTGACGGGGGATGTCATCAAGAATATGGATGCCGTCGCAGTTTTCCCGGCGACCCACTACGCGGCCAGCACAGAGGCCCTGCATCGCGCAATGGGCACGATCCGCGCCGAGCTGGCCGAACGCCTCGCCGAGTTCGAGCGCCAGGGCAAGTTTCTCGAAGCCCAGCGGCTGCGCATGCGAACGAGCTTCGACCTCGAGATGATGGAACAGATCGGGTTCTGCAACGGCATCGAGAACTACTCACGGCATATCGACGGTCGTGTCGCCGGGCAGCCGCCGAACACCCTGCTCGACTATTTCCCCGATGACTTCTTGGTCGTGATCGACGAATCGCATGTCACGGTGCCCCAGATCGGCGCCATGTACGAGGGCGACGCGAGCCGCAAGCGCACGCTCGTCGAGCACGGGTTCCGGCTGCCGAGTGCGCTCGATAACCGTCCACTTCGGTGGGAAGAGTTCTTGGGCCGCGTCGGGCAGAAGGTCTACCTGTCTGCGACGCCCGGCCGGTACGAGATGGGAATCGCCGACGGCGTGGTCGAGCAGATCATCCGGCCCACGGGTCTTGTCGATCCGCAGATCGTGGTGAAGCCGAGCAAGGGGCAGATCGACGACCTGCTTGAAGAGATCCGGGTGCGCGCCGATCGCAACGAACGCGTGCTGGTCACGACGCTGACCAAGAAGATGGCCGAAGAGTTGACCGACTTCTTGGGGGAGCACGGCGTGCGGGTTCGCTACCTTCACTCCGATGTCGACACCCTGCGCCGGGTCGAGTTGCTGACCGAACTGCGCCAGGGCGTCTACGACGTGCTGGTGGGCATCAACCTGCTTCGCGAGGGCCTTGACCTGCCCGAGGTGTCGCTGGTCGCCATCCTGGATGCCGACAAAGAGGGCTTCCTGCGCAGTTCGACGTCGCTGATCCAGACGATCGGTCGTGCTGCCCGCAACGTGTCGGGCGAGGTGCACATGTATGCCGACAACCTCACCGCCTCGATGATGCAGGCTATCGACGAGACCGATCGGCGCCGCGAGAAGCAGGTGGAATACAACGCCGAGCGCGGCATCGATCCGCAGCCACTTCGCAAGCGGATCGCCGACATCACCGATGTGCTGGCGCGCGAGGGCGCAGACACAGCGGCTCTCCTCTCGGGCCGCGATGGCAAGAAGCGCGCTCCTACGCCCAACCTGAGGCGCGAAGGGGTTGGTGCGGCCGGGGCAAACGAGCTCGAGACGATCATCGCCGACCTGAACGAGCAGATGCTCCAGGCAGCAGGCGAACTCAAGTTTGAGCTGGCGGCCCGGTTGCGCGACGAACTCTCCGAGATGAAGCGCGAACTGCGGCAGATGGAGTCGGTCGGCCACGTGCGCTAGCCGTCGAGTGGCCTCCGCGTGACCCCGGCGGGATGTCGGTGGCCTCCGTAGAATGACTACAGTGTCGATCCAATCCGAAGGCGTTCAACAGGTTCGGGGTTCCCAGAAACTGAGCGTTCGAGGTGCTCGGGTTCACAACCTCAAGAATGTGGATCTCGAGATCCCGCGCGACTCTTTGGTCGTCTTCACGGGATTGTCGGGCTCCGGCAAGTCGAGCCTCGCCTTCGACACGATCTTCGCCGAGGGGCAGCGCCGCTATGTGGAGTCGCTGTCTGCGTACGCGCGGCAGTTCCTCGGGCAGGTCGACCGCCCGGATGTCGACTTCATCGAGGGCCTGAGCCCCGCCGTCTCGATTGACCAGAAGTCAACCAACCGCAACCCGCGTTCGACCGTCGGCACGATCACCGAGATCTACGACTACATGCGCCTTCTCTGGGCGCGCATCGGCATTCCGCACTGCCCGGTTTGCGGCGAAGCCATTCAGCGCCAGACCGTGCAGCAGATCGCCGATCAGCTGATGGAGCTCGAGACCGGCACCCGCTATCAGGTGCTCGCCCCGATGATTTCGCAGAAGAAGGGCGAGTTCGTCGACCTGTTCAAAGAGCTCGCGGCCGGCGGATACTCGCGCGCCCTCGTCGACGGTGAGCTGATCCAGCTCACCGAACCGCCCGTGCTCAAGAAGCAGATCAAGCATGACATCGCCGTCGTGGTCGACCGCCTGGTGGCATCCGAGGATCTGCTCACCCGTCTTACCGACTCGATCGAGACCGCGCTCGGGCTGACAGACAGCCTGGTGATGATCAACTTCATCGATCTAGAAGGGGATGCGGCATTTCGCACCTTCAGCGAGAAGCTCAGTTGCCCGAACGGTCACCCGATCGCCCTCACCGAAGTCGAGCCGCGCACCTTCTCGTTCAACGCCCCGTTCGGCGCCTGTCCGGAGTGCTCGGGCCTGGGCACCAAAATGGCAGTCGATGGCGAGTTGCTGATCGGCGACCCGAGTCTCACGCTCAACGAGGGTGTCGTGCTGCCGTGGAATCAGGGCGGCAAGGGCATGTACAGCTACTTCCAGCGGCTGCTCGAGGGTCTGGGCCGCGATCTGAAGTTCGACCTGGACACTCCATGGGGCAAGCTCGCCCCCGAGGTGCACGACGCGATCCTGCGAGGCAACGACTTTCAGGTGCAGGTGCAGTGGAAGAACCGCTACGGCCGCACGATGAAGTATTCGACCGGCTTCGAGGGCGTGATGCCCTACATCGAGCGCAAGTACCTCGAGGCCGACAGCGAATGGACGCAGGCGCGCTACAGCGAATACCTGCGCGAGATCCCGTGCCCGGTCTGCAATGGGCAACGGCTCAAGCCAGAAGTGCTCGCGGTCACCGTGGCGGGTCACAGCATCTCGGCGGTGTCTGAGTTGAGCCTCGCCAACGCGCACGACTTCATGGATGCTCTCGAGCTCACGCCGCGCGAGGCGAAGATCGCCGTGCAGGTGCTGCGCGAGATCCGGCTGCGGCTCGAGTTCCTGCTCGAGGTCGGACTCAGCTATCTCTCGATGTCCCGCGCAGCCGCGACCCTGTCCGGTGGGGAGGCGCAGCGCATCCGGCTGGCCACCCAAATCGGATCGGGTCTGACCGGCGTGCTCTACGTGCTCGACGAGCCCAGCATCGGCTTGCACCAGCGCGACAACCGACGGCTCATCGAGACGCTGGTCAAACTCAAGAACCTCGGCAACACCCTGATCGTGGTCGAGCACGACGAAGACACCATTCGCACGGCGGACTGGATCGTCGACATCGGACCGGGTGCCGGCGAGCACGGGGGCGAAATCGTGCACTCTGGCGACTACGCGTCGCTGCTCGACAACCACCGCTCACTCACCGGCGACTACATCGCGGGGCGCCGCTCCATCGAATTGCCCACCAAGCGCCGTCCGATCGATAAGAAGCGGCAGATCACGGTCGAGGGCGCGAAGGCCAATAATCTGCAAGACGTGACGGTGAGCTTTCCGCTCGGCGCATTCGTGGCCATCACCGGCGTGAGCGGATCGGGCAAGTCGAGCCTGGTCAACGACATCCTCTACAAGGTGATGGCCAACCAGCTCAACGGCGCCAAACAGGTCCCGGGCAAGCACAAGCGGGTCACGGGCCTCGAGCAGCTGGACAAGGTGGTGCACGTCGACCAGGGGCCGATCGGCCGCACACCTCGCTCGAACCCGGCGACCTACACCGGTGTCTTCGACCGGATGCGCACCCTGTTCTCCGAGACGATCGAAGCCAAGGCGCGCGGCTATCAGCCCGGCCGGTTCAGCTTCAACGTCAAGGGCGGGCGCTGCGAGAACTGCGCGGGCGACGGCACGATCAAAATCGAGATGAACTTCTTGCCAGACGTCTACGTGGCGTGCGAGGTATGCGGGGGAGCGCGGTACAACCGCGACACGCTCCAGGTTCACTACAAGGGCAAGAACATCGCAGAGGTGCTGCAGATGTCGATCAGCGAGGCTGCCGAGTTCTTCGAACCGATCCAGGCCATCCATCGCTACCTCAAGACGCTGGTGGATGTCGGCCTCGGCTATGTGCGTCTCGGCCAGAGCGCGACCACTCTCTCGGGCGGCGAGGCGCAGCGCGTCAAGCTCGCCACCGAGTTGCAGAAGAGGTCGACCGGTCGCACCGTGTACGTACTCGATGAGCCGACGACCGGCCTGCACTTCGAAGACGTGCGCAAGCTGCTTCTGGTGCTGAACGGGTTGGTCGACAAGGGCAACACGGTGATTGTCATCGAGCACAACCTCGACGTGATCAAGTCGGCAGACTGGGTGATCGATCTCGGGCCAGAGGGCGGAGCGGGCGGGGGCGAGGTCATCGCGACCGGTACCCCCGAGCAACTCGCCAAGATGCCGCAGAGCTTCACCGGACTCTTCCTGCGAGAGCTGCTCGAGTCGGAATCGACGGGGCAGGGTCGCAGGAAGGCCGGCTGAGATGGCTGGTTTCGTCGAAGGCCGCACCGCAGGCGGCACCGGCCCGGGCGGTCGCGCGTCGAGTGGCATGACCGGAGCCGTTGGGCGGCCGACCGCGCGCTCAGACCCGAAAAGCTGGAAGCCCAAATCGGGCGACATCCCCACCCAGCCGGGCGTCTACCGCTTCCGTGACGCGACAGGCCGGGTGATCTATGTCGGCAAGGCTGTCAACCTGCGCCAGCGGCTGAGCAACTACTTCCAGCCGCTGCGCAGCCTGCACCAGCGCACCCGGCATATGGTGCTGAGCGCGAGCCAGGTCGAGTGGACGGTGGTCGGCAGCGACTTCGAGGCGCTTCAGCTCGAATACACCTGGATCAAGGAGTTTGACCCGCCGTACAACGTCAAGTTCCGCGACGACAAGACCTACCCGTATATGGCAATCACGATGGCGGATGACGCGCCGCGCGTCATGGTGACCCGCAACCACCGCATTCCGGGCGCCCGGTACTTCGGGCCGTACCCCAAGATCTGGGCGGTGCGCGAGACCATCGAGCTGATGGTGAAGGCCTTTCCGATCCGCACCTGTTCCGACTCGAGCTACGCCAAGGCGATGGCAAGCGGCAGGCCGTGCTTCGCCGGTCAGATCGGACGCTGCGGCGGACCGTGCTCTCAGAAAGTCACGATGGAGGAGCACCGTGAGGTGGTCGACCAGTTCGTCACCTTCATGGCGAGCCACGACCGCAGCGTGATCACGCGGCTCCAACGGGAGATGAAAGAGGCGAGCGCCACCTTCGAGTACGAGCAGGCCGCCAGGCTGCGCGACCGCATCCAGGCCCTCGAGAACGTGCTGGAGAAGAGCGCGGTGGTGCTGCCCGACGGCGTCGACACCGACGTCTTCGGCATCGAAGAAGACGAGTTGGCCGCCGCGGTGCAGCAGTTCGTGATCCGCGGAGGTCGCGTGCGCGGTGTGCGCAGCTGGGTGGTCGACAAAGAGATCGCGGTGACCACCGGCGAACTCGTCGAACAGATGCTCGAAAGCGCATATGAGACCGAGCCGCCCCCGCGCGAGATCATCGTGCCCGCACTGCCGGACGACGCGACCGCCCTCGAGAAGTGGCTCGCGGCGATGCGGCCGCGCGGGGGAGCAGTCGCGCTGCGCACGGCTCAGCGCGGCGACAAGGCGGCGGTGCTGCAGACCGCGACTCTGAACGCCAAGCAGTCCCTGATGCTCTACAAGAGCCGGCGGTCATCTGACTACGTGGCTCGCACCCAGGCGCTGAATGACATTCAGGATGCGCTCGGCCTCGCCGAGGCGCCGCTGCGGATGGAGTGTTACGACGTCTCGCACCTCGGCGGCACCAACATCGTGGCGTCGATGGTGGTCTTCGAGGATGGTCTGCCCAAGAAGAGCGCGTATCGCAAGTTCGCGGTGAACGGGTACGCCGATGACCTCGAATCGCTGCACCAGGTTCTGACGCGGCGGCTCTCGCACCTCGAGGACGACGACATCGCGGGCATCGAAGAGGAAGACCCCGAGAGCGAGGCCGAGCTCTCCGATGAGGAGGGCACTGCGGCCGAACGCAAGCGCCGCAGGTTCGCCTATCGCCCCGGGCTGATCATCGTCGACGGCGGCCAGCCGCAAGTGGAGGCCGCCGCGAGAACGCTTGCCGAGTTGGGCATCGACGACATCCCGATCTGCGGCCTGGCGAAGCGGCTTGAAGAGATCTGGCTGCCTGGCAACGACTTTCCGGTGATCCTGCCACGCAACAGCGAGGCGCTCTTCATGCTGCAGCGCATTCGAGACGAAGCTCATCGGTTCGCGATCACCTTCCAGCGTGCCAAGCGCAAGAACAACATCGGCTCGGTGCTTGCCGAGGTGCCTGGGCTCGGCCCGACCAGGGTCAAGGTGCTCCTGAAGCACTTCGGGTCGGTCAAGCGCCTCAAGGAGGCGACACCCGAGCAGATCGGCGAGGTTCGGGGGATCGGCCCCGCTCTTGCCGAGGCCATCGTCGCTAGGCTGGCTACTGACTCGGACCACCCGACCGAGCGAGGCGAGCCGACAGCATCGGACGGTTGACGATCCCATGACAGACAGCGTGCGCCGCGAGATGCTCGTCGTCACGGGGATGTCGGGAGCCGGCCGCTCCACGGTCGGCAACGCGCTCGAGGATCTCGGTTGGTACGTCGTCGACAACCTCCCGCCGCAGATGCTGCGACCCATGGTCGACCTCTCGGAACACAGCGGCGACGCGATCCCGAAGGTCGCGGCGATCGTGGATGTGCGCGGCGGCAAGCTCTTCGCCGATGTGCAGGCTGCGCTCGAGTCACTCCGCGACAACGCCAGCGTTCGACTGGTCTTTCTCGACGCAACGGATGCCGCGCTCGTTCGACGCTTCGAGCAGGTGCGACGGCCGCATCCACTCCAGGGCGACGGCACGTTGCTCGACGGCATCACCGAGGAGCGCACCAGGATGGCCGAGCTGCGGTCGCAGAGCGACCTGGTCATCGACACCTCCGATCTCAACATCCATCAGTTGGCCACCGCCGTCGCCGAACAGTTCTCGGAAGACGGCGACGCCACTCGGGTCACCGTGTTGAGTTTTGGGTTCAAGTACGGACTTCCATCGGATGCCGACAACGTGGCCGACGCCCGCTTTCTGCCCAACCCGTTCTGGGTGCCAGAACTGCGCAACCAGAGCGGCCTCGACGAGCCCGTCCGCGGCTACGTCCTCGGCGGCGAAGGCGCGCTCGCGTTCATCGACGCCTACGCGGATGCTCTGGCTCCTGTGCTCGACGGGTACCGCCGCGAGAACAAGCGGCACGCTACGATCGCTGTAGGGTGCACGGGCGGTAAGCACCGTTCGGTCGCTATCGCAGAAGAGCTGGGACGCCGTCTGCGCCAGTTGCCGGGCGTCACCGTGAACGTGCGACATCGCGACCTTGGTCGCGAATAGCCGGCGGCCAACGAGCTTGGGAGCCCAGCGCTCCTGTCAGACCGGAAGAAGGAACACGCGTGGCATTGACCGCCGACGTCAAAGAAGAACTCGCCAGCGTTGAGGTCGGTAAGACCACGGTTCGGGCGGCCGAACTCGCTGCATTGCTGCGGTTCTCGGGCGGCCTCCACATCATCTCGGGACGAATCGCCGTCGAATCGGAGCTGGACTCACCGCAGATCGCACGCCGGGTGCGCAAAGACCTTGCGGAGTTGTATGGCGTGCGCAGCGAGGTGTCCGTCATCTCAGGCAGCAACTTGCGCCGCACAAGCACCTACTTGGTCCGTGTCATCGAAGGCGGAGAGACCCTTGCCAGGCAAACCGGGCTGCTCGATGCCCGGCGTCGGCCGGTGCGCGGCCTGCCGAACCGCCTGACCACCGGATCGCGCGAGGAGCTCGCGGCGGTCTGGCGCGGTGCCTTCCTGGCGCACGGCTCGCTCACTGACCCCGGCCGCTCGGCCGCCCTCGAGATCAGCTGCCCTGGCAATGAGTCGGCGATGGCGCTCGTCGGGGCCGCAGGCCGGCTGAAGATCTCGGCGAAGGCGCGCGAGGTGCGCGGTGTTCATCGCGTTGTCATCCGCGATGGCGAGGCGATCGGCACGATGCTCAAGCTGATGGGGGCGGAGCGCAGCCTGACCGCGTGGGAAGAACTTCGGCAGCGCCGAGAAGTGCGGGCTACCGCGAACCGGCTGGTGAACTTCGACGATGCCAACCTGCGGCGCTCGGCGCAGGCGGCAGTTGCCGCATGTTCGCGCGTGGAGCGCGCACTCGAGTTGCTGGGCGACGATGTGCCGGAGCACCTGCGCTACGCGGGCGAGCTGCGCCTGCGGTTCCGCGACTCGAGTCTCGACGAGCTGGGCCACCACGCAGATCCGCCGATGACGAAAGACGCGGTGGCCGGCCGCATCCGTCGCCTGCTGGCAATGGCCGACAAGCACGCGGCAGACAACGGCCTGCCCGGCACCGATCACGGTCTGCCCGACGACCTCGACTGACCTGCGCCCATCGTGCGCCGCCGCCCCTGCGGCGCTCACGCTCAGGGAACGAGCGCGGTCGAGCCCATCGCTCGTAAACTAGAGGATCAACCGCTAGGAGAAAATCGATGGCTGACTACACGCTCCCCGACCTTCCGTACGACTACGCAGCGCTTGAGCCGCACATCAGCGCGAAGATCATGGAGCTGCACCACGACAAGCACCACGCCGCATATGTGACGGGCGCGAACACCGCCCTGCAGAAGCTGGCAGAGGCCCGCGACTCGGGTGACCTTGGCAACGTGAACAAGCTCGAGAAAGACCTCGCGTTCAACCTCGGCGGCCACGTCAACCACTCGATCTTCTGGACGAATCTGAGCCCGGATGGCGGCGACAAGCCCACCGGTGAACTCGCGTCGGCGATCGACGACGGTTTCGGCTCCTTCGACAAGTTCGTCGCACACTTCACGGCGGCGGCCACCGGCATCCAGGGTTCGGGATGGGCCGTTCTGTCATGGGACCCGATCGGCAAGCAGTTGATCATTCAGCAGCTGTTCGACCAGCAGGCCAACTCGGCCATGGGCACGATCCCCGTGCTGCAGCTCGACATGTGGGAGCACGCCTTCTACCTCGACTACCTGAATGTGAAGGCCGACTACGTGAAGGCCTTCTGGAACATCGCCAACTGGCAGAACGCGGGGCTCCGCTTCACCACCGCGCGCGAGAAGACCGAGGGCCTGCTGCTACTGTCGTAACGGCATTGCGGCCGGGGCCAAACCTAATAGGCACTGCAGCCCCGGCCGCTTCCTTTTTCACCACACCAGTTCCGGCGCTGCCACCGCGCCCACCCAAGGAGAATCTGTGTCTGTCAAGATCGGGATCAACGGCTTCGGCCGAATCGGTCGCAACTACTTCCGCGCCGCCCTCGCTCAGGGCAGCGACCTCGACATCGTCGCCGTGAACGACCTCACCGACACCAAGACCCTCGCGCACCTTCTCAAGTACGACTCGATCTCGGGCAAGCTCGACGCCGAGATCTCGGTCGACGGCGACAGCATCGTCGTCAACGGCAAGAAGATCAAGGTGCTTGCCGACCGCGACCCCGCGAATCTGCCGTGGGGCGAGTTGGGGGTCGACATCGTCATCGAGTCGACCGGATTCTTTACGAACGCAGACAAGGCCCGTGCCCACATCACGGCGGGCGCCAAGAAGGTGCTGATTTCGGCTCCCGCCACCAACGAAGACGCGACCTTCGTCATCGGTGTGAACGAGAAGGACTACGACCCGAAGAACCACCACATCATCTCGAACGCCTCCTGCACCACGAACAGCCTCGCGCCGCTCGCCAAGGTGTTCAACGACAAGTTCGGCATCGAGCGCGGTCTGATGACCACGATCCACGCCTACACGGCCGACCAGAACCTACAGGACGGCCCACACAGCGACCTGCGTCGCGCTCGCGCGGCAGCGCTGAGCATCATCCCGACCTCGAGCGGTGCCGCCAAGGCAATCGGTCTCGTGCTGCCGGAGTTGAAGGGCAAGCTCGACGGCTACGCGCTCCGCGTTCCGGTGCCGACCGGGTCGATCACCGACCTGACGCTGACCACGAAGTCCACCGTCACCGTCGACGAGATCAAGGCCGCGTACAAGGAGGCCGCAGAGGGTTACCTCAAGGGCATCCTGGAGTACACGGAAGACGAGATCGTCTCGCACGACATCGTCGGCAACCCGCACTCCTCGATCTTCGACGCCGGGCTCGTGCGCGTGCTGGGCGACCAGGTGAAGATCTCGGCCTGGTACGACAACGAGTGGGGCTTCTCCAACCGCATGGTCGACATGACGACGCTCATCTCGAAGAGCCTCTAGGCGCCGTAGAAGGCGGCCGGAATGCCTCTCCGCACGATCGAGTCACTGGGGAACCTGCTCGGCAAGCGGGTCATCGTCCGCTGCGATCTGAACGTCCCGCTCGACAACGGAACCATCACAGACGACGGCCGCATCCGCGCGTCGGTCGGCACGATCCAGGAGCTGATCCGCGCGGGCGCGAAGGTCGTCGCGATCTCGCACCTCGGCCGGCCGGATGGCCAACCGGACGCACGCTACAGCCTCGCTCCGGTCGCCGCCCGGCTCGGTGAGCTGCTCGGCGCACCGGTCGCTTTTGCGGCAGACACCGTCGGCGACGAGGCGCGCGACACCGTGCACGCTCTCGAGCAGGGCCAGGTCGCCCTGCTCGAGAATCTGCGGTTCGATGGTCACGAGACCTCGAAAGACGCGGATCATCGCGAGAAGTTCGCCGAGAAGCTGGCGAAGTTCGGTGACGCGTTCGTGTCAGATGGCTTCGGGGTGGTGCACCGCAAGCAGGCCAGCGTGTACGAGCTCGCGAAGGTGCTGCCCTCCGCGGCCGGACGCCTGGTCGAAACCGAACTGGGCGTGCTCGAGAAGCTGACGCGCAATCCGGCCAGGCCCTACACCGTGGTGCTCGGCGGCTCGAAGGTCAGCGACAAGCTCGGCGTGATCGACGCCCTCTTGCCGAAGGTCGACCGGTTGCTGATCGGCGGGGGGATGCTGTTCACCTTCCTGGCGGCGCAGGGTCACCAGATCGGCAAGAGCCTGCTCGACGCCGAGCAACTCGATACCGTGAAGCGGTATCTCACCGAGGCGGCAGCCCGCGGGGTCGAACTCGTCATCCCCACGGATGTCGTGGTCGCCTCCCATTTCGGTGCCGACGCTGAGCATGTGGTCGCGTCAGCCGACGCGATCGAGAGCACTCCGTTCGGTGCGAATGGAATCGGGCTCGACATCGGGCCGGCCTCCGCCGCGCATTTCGCCGAACTCATCGAGAGTTCGACGACCGTGTTCTGGAACGGCCCGATGGGCGTCTTCGAACTCGAGCCGTTCGCCGCGGGCACGTACGCGGTCGCCGAGGCGCTGACCAAGGTGAAGGGGCTCGGGGTGGTGGGAGGCGGTGACTCAGCTGCCGCTGTTCGTCAGCTCGGGTTCACCGATGACCAGTTCGGCCACGTCTCAACGGGCGGCGGCGCCAGCCTCGAGTTTCTCGAGGGTAAAGAACTCCCCGGCCTGGAGGTGCTCGGTTGGCAGTGAACGGCGCGGCAGGCAGAATCCCGCTCATCGCAGGCAACTGGAAGATGAATCTCGACCACCTGCAGTCGATCGCGTTCGTGCAGAAGCTCGCCTGGACCTTGAAAGACGCGCGCCACGACTTCGGCAAGGTCGAGGTCGCGGTCTTCCCGCCCTTCACGGATCTGCGCTCGGTGCAGACCCTGGTGAACGCAGACGACTTGCCGATCGTCTTCGGCGGGCAAGACCTCTCAGAGCACGACAGCGGTGCCTATACGGGAGAGATCTCTGGCGCGTTCCTCAAGGCGCTCGATTCGACGTATGTGATCATCGGGCACTCCGAGCGCCGCCAGTACCACGGCGAGAGCGACGAGTTGGTGGCTGCGAAGGTGGGGGCCGCGCACCGCAACGGCATCGTGCCCATCATCTGCGTCGGCGAGACGGCCGAAGACCTCGAAACGCACGGCCCGAGCGCCGTCCCGGTTGCGCAACTGCGGATCGCATTGGGCGGGGCAGCCAAGGGCCAGCAGATCGTCGTCGCCTATGAGCCGGTCTGGGCGATCGGCTCGGGACAGGCCGCCACAGCAGAACAAGCGCAACAGGTCTGTACGGCCCTCAGAAGCGTGATCGCCGAGGTGCTGGGAGATGAGGCCGCAGCGGCCACCCGCATCCTCTACGGCGGTTCTGTGAAGGCCTCGAACATCGCCGGCTTCATGCGCGAGCCAGACATCGACGGGGCCCTGGTCGGCGGAGCCAGCCTCCTGCTCGAGGAGTTCTCGTCGATCGTGCGCTACCAGCAGCACGTCGGCACGTAGACTGTCCCGAGCACATCCCAGCCAGATAGGACTGTCGTGGATATTCTTCAGGTCATCGTGCAGGTGATCCTCGGTGTCACCAGCTTGCTGCTGACCCTGCTGATCCTGCTGCACCGCGGACGTGGCGGCGGCCTCTCGGACATGTTCGGAGGCGGCGTTACGTCGAACCTCGGCGCATCCGGTGTCGCCGAGCGCAACCTGAACCGCATCACGGTGATCCTCGGCCTGGTCTGGATCTCGAGCATCGTGGTGCTCGGTCTCATCGTCAAGTTCGCGGGCTAGGAGCAACGTGGCATCAGGTGGCAGCGCGATCCGTGGATCGCGAGTCGGATCCGGTCCGATGGGCGAGCAGGACCGCGGGTATCACGCTGAGCGCGTGAGCATCTCATACTGGGACGCGCTCGGTAACGAGACCGTTCGCTTCTTCGCGGCCAACCTGCCAGATGAAGAGATCCCCGAAATCATCGACAGCCCGAACTCGGGGCTTCCCGCGGGCCGCGACAAAGACAATCCTCCGCAGTTGGCCAAGATGGAGCCATACAAGACACACCTGGCATACGTCAAAGAGCGCCGCTCTGAGCAAGAGGCCGAGCAGCTGCTCGACGAAGCGCTCGACCAGTTGCGTGCGCGCCGCGGGAGCCCGGCCTCGAAGTAGTTATTGCGACGTGTCGTCCGCCGACGTCCAGTGGTACGAGGGCGCGATGAGATTCTCCGGAACCTCTGCCGCGGCGTCCTGGTCGACGAAGAAGACCGTTCGCTTGCGCCCCTGGGCGCCCGCCGCAGGTACGTCATTGATGCTTGCGCCTGCGAGTGCCAGCCCCAGGGCAGATGCCTTGTCGCTGCCGGACAGAACCAGCCAGACCCGATCGGACGAGTTGATCACCGGAAGCGTCAGACTGAGCCGCTCGGGCGGCGGTTTGGGCGAGTCAATCTCAGCCACCACGACCCGCTCGGTCTCATGCACCGCCGCGTGGTCGGGAAAGAGCGAGGCGATATGGCCGTCTGGGCCAACGCCGAGGAACGTGACGTCGAAGCGGGGGTAGCGGGCATCATCGTCAGCGGCGTCCGCGAGTGCCTGCTCGTAGTAGCGCGCGGCAGCCTCGATGTCCGGTTGGTCACCGGGCGCTGGCAGTGACTTGATCTGCGCGGCATCCAGCCTCAAGTGGTCGAGCAGCGCGTCGCGTGACTGGGTGTCGTTGCGATCGGGATCGCCCATCGGCAGGTAGCGCTCGTCACCCCACCAGAAGGTGATGCGGCTCCAGTCGACGCTGTCGCGGGCGGGGGAATCGTTGATCGCCGCGAGCACGGCCGCGCCCATGGTGCCCCCGGTCAGGCAGACGTTGGCCTCGCCGAGGTCGTCGAGCACGTCGATGATCTTGGTGATGAAGCGCGCGGCAACGCTGCCCGCCAGGGCTTGCTTGTCGGGATGCACGAGCACCCGTCGCTCGTTGCTCACGACGCCGCCCGCCCTTTACCGGGCTTCGCGCGACGCGGGGCCGGAGCATCGAGTTGTGGAACCCCGCGTTCCACGACCTCGCCGAACAAGTCGTCGGGGTCGAGTCTGCGCAACTCCTCTGCCAGACAGTCGCGCAGGTTGCGTCGGGGGAGCGAGATATCGTGCGTCGGCTGGTTGGGCTGCACCAGCGTCGCGACGCCCGGCGTGACCCGCTCCAGATCGATGACGCCCGACGCGCGCTCCAGCCGGACCCCGTGAATGCCGCTCGACCCGTGCACAGGACTGGTGATCTCCATGGTCACCATGACCTCGAGCGAGAGCTGCAACCAGGCGGCCAGCAGCTCGGTCGACGGCGAGTCGGATGAGCCACTCACCGTCACGGCGGTCACCGGTTCGAATGGGGGCTGATCGAGAACCGCGGCCAACTGGGCTCGCCAGAGGGTCAGTCGCGTCCAGGCGAAGTCGGTGTCGCCTGGGGCGTAGTGGGCGCCGAGATTCTTCAAAGCTTGCACCGGATTCGGGGCTTCTGCCGCATCCGTAATCCGCCGCTGCGCGATCTTGCCAAGCGGCGAGGTGCTGGGCTCTGCTGGGCCGTGACTCGGCCACCAGACCACGACAGGGGCATCCGGCAACAGCAGGCTCGTGACGAGCCCCTCCTCGTCGGACGCGGTGGGGCCGTATGCACGCAGCACGATGACCTCGCTGGCGCCTGCATCCCCACCGACGCGGATCTGGGCATCGAGCCTCGGATCCGCCTTCGCCTTGGGATCGGGATTCTTCGACAGCACGATGACTCGCATCGGATGCTCACGTGATGCGTCGTTCGCGGCCTCGATGGCCTCTTCTTCTTCGCCAAGGGGTGTGGCGATAACGAGCGTCAACACTCGGCCCAGGGCGACGGCGCCACCCTCTTCGCGGATCTTCACCAGAGCTTTCGACACCGCGCTGGTGGTGGTGTCTGGCAGGTCTACGATCACGGCCGTCTCCAGACTCGTCCGTCACGCGCCAGCATGTCGTCGGCCGACTTCGGCCCCCAGGTGCCGGGTTTGTATTGTTCGGGTTGTCCGAGCGTCGTCCAGTACTCCTCGATCGGGTCGAGGATCTTCCAGCTGAGTTCGACCTCCTGGTGCCGCGGGAACAGCGGTGGATCTCCGAGCAGCACGTCCAGGATCAGGCGCTCATAGGCCTCGGGGCTCGCCTCGGTGAACGCGTGGCCGTAGCCGAAGTCCATCGTGACGTCGCGCACCTGCATGCCGGCGCCCGGAACTTTGGAGCCGAACCTGATCGTCACGCCCTCATCGGGTTGCACGCGCACCACGAGCGCGTTCTGCCCCAGCGCCGAGGTCTGCGACGCGGCAAACAAATATTGAGGCGCCCGCTTGAACACCACGGCGATCTCGGTCACCCGGCGGCCGAGTCGCTTGCCGGCGCGCAGGTAGAACGGCACCCCCGCCCATCGGCGCGTGTTGATCTCCAGCTTGAGCGCGGCGTAGGTCTCGGTGGTAGAGGTCGGGCTCATGCCGTCTTC
The DNA here is from genome assembly GCA_039928695.1 of Pseudolysinimonas sp. GTDB lineage: Bacteria > Actinomycetota > Actinomycetes > Actinomycetales > Microbacteriaceae > Lysinimonas. The sequence continues at coordinate 25,252 of JBDSSQ010000039.1, forward strand.
TTGCAAGAACCCCAGCACCTTCTCACCGCCTTGCCAGCCGGCTGAGTACTGGCCGCGAGCCGTCGCCTGGCCGAGGTCGCTCGGCAGGTGCACTGCCGACAGCACCTTCTCTTTCTCGGCGCGCAGATCGGCCGCGTCGAACGACACCGGCTCTTCCATGGCGGTCAGGGCCAGAAGCTGCAGCAGATGGTTCTGGATGACGTCGCGCGCGGCGCCGATGCCGTCGTAGTAGCCGGCCCTGCCGCCGACCCCGATGTCTTCTGCCATCGTGATCTGCACGTGGTCAACGTAGTTGGCGTTCCAGATCGGCTCGTACAACTGGTTGGCGAAGCGCAGCGCCAGGATGTTCTGAACGGTCTCTTTGCCGAGGTAGTGATCGATCCGGAACACCGCATCGGGCGGGAAAACCGACTCGACGACATCGTTGAGTTCACGCGCGGTCTTGAGGTCCGAGCCGAACGGCTTCTCGATGACCACGCGGCGCCACTGACCGGGCTGTGGATCGGCCAAGCCGGAGCGCTTCAACTGCTCGGTGACCAACGGGAACGACTTGGGCGGGATCGAGAGGTAGAAGGCGTGGTTGCCCATCGTCCCCCGCACCTCATCGAGTTCGTGCAGGGTGTCTTTGAGCCGATCGAAGGCAGAATCGTCGTCGAACTCACCCTGAACGAAGCGGATGCCTTCTTTCAGTTGGTTCCACACGTCGTCGTCAAACGGAGTGCGCGCGTGCGACTTGACGTTCTCGTAGACGACCTGCTCGAAGTCCTTGTCCTCCCAGTCGCGCCGGGCGAAGCCCACCAGGGCGAAACCTGGGGGCAGCAGTCCCCGATTGGCGAGGTCGTACACAGCCGGCATGAGCTTCTTGCGCGACAAGTCGCCAGTGACGCCGAAGATGACGATGGCGCTCGGGCCGGCGATCCTGTTCAGCCGCCGATCGGATGGCGACCGCAGCGGGTTGAATTCCTTGGTGATCTCGACGGGCATGACCGTGCGGCTAGCCGATCGCCGCGGTGATCGCGGCAGCACCCGCTGCGACATCGCGCAGGGTCAGCGTCAGAACGGGGCGGCCACGCTCCGCGAGCACGCTCGCGTCACCTGCCGCCTGTGCCTGAATGAACTGGCCGAAGGTGAACGGGCGGCCGGGGATCGCCAGGTCGTCAGACTCGGCGTACCGAGCGGTGATCTGCAAGAACACGCCGATCGCTGGCCCACCCTTATGGAATTGCCCGGTGGAGTGCAAGAAGCGCGGGCCCCATCCGAACGTCGCCGGTCGCTTCGACTTCGCCGCAACGGCGTCGCGCAGCGCTGCGAACTCGGGATGATGCACCCGATCAAGATACGCCTGCAGCGCCACATAGCCGTTCGGTCCGAGCTCGGCCAACAGCGCGTCGATCGCGCCCTCGAGCGTGTGCTCGACGATCTTCAAGCCACCGCTCGTGCGCACCTCGACGCCGTCGTCGGTGACGAACAGCGGCTCGACGGGCGCTGGTCGGTTGTCAAGCAGGGCGCGAGATGCCACCTTGGCGGCTTCAACGTCGGGCTGATCGAAAGGATTGATGCCCAGCAGGATTCCCGCGACCGACACCGCGTACTCCCAGACCAGCATCTGGCCCCCGAGGCTGCCCGAGATCTCGATCTCGCCCTCGCGCACGTGTCGAGTCTCTGATTCTTCGGCGACGAGACGAACAATCTGCAGGTCCGGCAGGGTCTCGCCGAGCTCGGGGGAGTGCAGGTCGAGCACGACGGGCAGCAGCCCCTTACCGAGCTTGCCGGTGGACTCCGCAATAAGTTGCTCTGCCCAGTCGGCGAATCCGACGATGGGCGTTGTATCGGCGACGATGCCGAGCTTGTCCTTGAGCGGCGACGTACCGGCGATGGCCGCACCTAGGATCAACCCCGGGTTCTCGGCCTTGTCGAAGACCAACGCGAACATTTCGGCCTGCGCCTCATCGAGCAGGTTCGCGATGTCAGCCCCGGCGAGTCCGCTGGGCACGAGGCCGAAAGCTGTCAGCGCCGAGTATCGACCGCCGACGTTCGGATCGGCGTTGAAGACCTGGTAGCCGTCTGCTCGCGCCGACAGATCGAGCGGTGATCCTGGGTCGGTGACGACGACGATGCGCTCCGTCGGATCGATGCCCGCGTTGCGGAAGTACTCCTCGTAGACGCGCTTCTGGCTGTCAGTCTCGAGTGTCGATCCCGACTTAGAAGAGATGATGACCGCCGTTTCGTTCAGGCGGTCGGTGAGCGCGGCCTTCACTTGACCGGGATCGGTCGAGTCGAGCACCGTCAGTGCGACGCCATACGTGCGGGTGATGACCTCGGGTGCGAGTGACGAACCGCCCATCCCGCCCAGAACGAAGTGGGTGACGCCTGCGGCGAGCAGCTTCTTGCGAAGCGCGGCGATCGGCTCGACCAGCGGTCGCGAGATGGCAACCGCCTCGACCCAACCCAGCCGGATCGCGGCTTCCGACTCGGCGTCTGGCCCCCACAAAGTCGGGTCTTGGGTGGCGATATCGCTGGCGACACCGTCGGCCGCGAGCCGTGGAACCCAGTTGGCGACCGCGTCGCCCGCGGCACCGCTGGCGTGCACCCGAAGGGTCACTTGGCTGCCTCCAGCGCGGCCGTGACGGTGTCGAGCAGCTCACCCCATGAGACGAGGAACTTATCGACGCCCTCCTTCTCGAGCAGCGCAGTCACGTCGTCGAAGTCGACCCCGACTTGCGCGAGCTGGTCGAGCACCGACTGAGCGTCTGCGTAGGAGCCGGTAACGGCATCGCCGTGCAGTGGAGCATGATCGAGGGTCGCTTCGAGGGTCTTCTCGGGCATCGTGTTCACGACTCCTGCGACCGCCAGCTCGGTCACGTAGAGGGTGTCGGGCAGCGAGGGGTCTTTCACTCCTGTGGAAGCCCACAGCGGGCGCTGCTTGTTGGCGCCGGCGGCCAGGAGCGCCTTCGCGCGGTCGGTCGCGAACTGCTCTTCGAACAGCTGGTAGGCAAGCTGAGCGTTGGCGATTCCCGCGCGGCTCTTGAGTGCGAGAGCGTCATCCGTCCTAATGGCTTCAAGTCGCTTGTCGACTTCGGTGTCGACTCGCGACACGAAGAACGACGCGACGGACTCGATCGTCGAAAGGTCGATGCCTGCGGCCTTGGCCTGTTCGAGCCCGGCCAGGTAGGCCTCGATGACGGCCCGGTGACGCTCCAGGCTGAAGATCAGCGTCACGTTGATGCTGATGCCCGCCGCAATGCTCTGGGTGATGGCTTCGAGCCCCTCAACCGTTGCCGGGATCTTGACCATCGCGTTCGGCTTGTCGACCTTTGCCCACAACGCCTTGGCCGCGGTGATCGTGCCGGCAGCATCGTGTGCCAGCCCGGGCTCCACCTCGATCGAGACCCGGCCGTCGACGTGGCCGCTCTTCTCGAAGACGGGGGCGAAGATGTCGCAGGCGTCTGAGACGTCGCCGGTCGTGATCTCGAAGACGGCGTCGGTGACGCTGGTCCCCGCCGCCGCAAGCTCGGCAACCTTGGCGTCATAGGCGTTGCCCTTGGCAAGCGCCGTGGCGAAAATCGTCGGATTGGTCGTGACCCCGACGACGTTCCGGGTCTCGATGAGGGTCTTCAGGCTGCCGGACGCGATTCGCTCGCGCGAGAGATCGTCGAGCCAGATGCTCACGCCGATTTCGGACAGTTCTTCAAGCTTGCTTGCCATGGTCTTGGTTCCTGGTTCTGTTGGTGCGCTGTGCAGCTGTGGGTGGAAGGTCAGGCTGTTGCGGCGGCGATGGACTCTTTGGCCGCCGAGATCGCGTGATCCGTTGTGAGGCCGAACTTCTCGTAGAGGGTCTTGTAGTCGGCCGATGCGCCGTAGTGCTCGACGGAAACGCTGCGGCCGGCATCGCCGAGGAATGGCGCCCAGGTGAGCGCGATTCCGGCTTCGATCGAGACACGAGCCTTCACGCTCTTGGGAAGGACGGACTCTCGGTATTCGTCGCTCTGCTCGGCGAACCACTCCTGGCACGGCACCGAGACCACGCGCGCGTTGATGCCGTCGGCCTTGAGCTTCTCGCGGGCATCCACGGCGATCTGGACCTCGGAGCCGGTGGAAAGGAAGATCACGTCTGGCGTGCCGTTCGGCGCCTCGGCCAGGATGTATGCGCCCTTCGAGACGTTCTTCGCCGAGGCGAAAGTGTCTCCGCTTGCATCTCCATCGCCGCGCTCGAACACCGGCAGGTTCTGCCTGCTCAGGGCGAGCCCCGCCGGCCCTTCGCGGCGCTCGAGAATGGTCTTCCATGCGTATGCGACCTCATTGGCGTCTGCGGGACGCACGATGTCGAGCTGCGGGATCGCTCGCAAGGCCGTCAGGTGCTCGATCGGCTGGTGCGTAGGTCCGTCTTCGCCCAGAGCGATCGAATCGTGGGTCCACACGTAGATCACGGGTGCCTTCATCAACGCGGCGAGGCGAACTGCGCCGCGCATGTAGTCGCTGAAGGTGAGGAAGGTACCGCCGAACGCGCGCGTATTGCCGTGGAGAACGATGCCGTTCAGGATCGCGCCCATCGCGTGCTCGCGGATGCCGAAGTGCAGAACGCGCCCGTATGGATTACCCGGCCATTCGTGTGTCGACCGCTCGGTCGGGATGAACGATGACCCGCCCTCGATGGTGGTCAGGTTGGATTCGGCCAGGTCCGCAGACCCGCCCCACAGTTCGGGCATGAGAGGCGCGATGGCGTTGATCACCTTGCCGCTCGCGGCCCGCGTGGAGACGTCTTTGCCCGCCTCGAAGACCGGGAGAGCCTCTTCGATGCCGCTCGGCAGTTCGAGCGCGAGCATCCGGTCGAGCAACTTCTTGCGCTCGGTGTTCGCGACCGCCCAGGCGTCGAAGCCCTTCTGCCACTCTGCGTGCGCCTCGGCACCGCGGTCTACCGCCTTGCGGGTGTGTTCGATGACATCAGGTGCCACGTCGAAGGTCTTCTCTGGGTCGAAGCCGAGCACCTCTTTGAGGCCGCGCAACTCGTCGGCGCCGAGCGCGGAACCGTGGATCTTTCCCGAGTTCTGCTTCGTCGGGCTCGGCCACCCGATGATCGTCTTCACGATGATCAGCGACGGCTTGTCTGTGACCGCCTTCGCCGCCTCGATCGCGTCGTACACGCCTTGCGGATCTTCGATGTACTGACCCGACTTCTTGAAATCGACGACCTGAACGTGCCAGCCATACGCCTCGTAGCGGGCTTTCACGTCTTCATCGAGAGCGATATTGGTGTCGTCCTCGATCGAGATCTGATTGCTGTCGTAGAAGGCGATGAGGTTGCCGAGCTCTTGAACGCCCGCCAGTGAACTCGCCTCGCTCGAGATGCCCTCTTCGATGTCGCCATCGCCGGCGATCGTGTAGATGAAGTGATCGAACGGGCTGGTGCCGGGCTCGGCATCCGGGTCGAACAGCCCGCGCTCGAAGCGGGCAGCATAGGCGAAGCCGACCGCCGAAGCGATGCCCTGGCCCAGCGGGCCGGTCGTGATCTCGACGCCATCGGTGTGCCCGTATTCGGGGTGCCCAGGGGTCTTCGAGCCCCAGGTGCGCAGTTCTTCGAGGTCTTTCAGCTCGAGGCCATACCCGCCCAGGTAGAGCTGGATGTACAGGGTCAGCGAACTGTGGCCAGCCGAGAGGATGAACCGGTCGCGGCCGATCCACTCGTTGTCATGCGGATCGCGGCGCATGACCTTCTGGAACAGCAGATAACCAAGCGGGGCGAGGCTGATCGCCGTTCCCGGATGGCCGTTCCCGACCTTCTCGACGGCGTCGGCCGCCAGAACTTTGACCGTCTTCACGGCCTGGTCGTCGAGGTCATCCCAGGAGAGTGTTGCCACGTTCGTGTCGCCCTTTCGAAAGCTTGGCGGGGCGAGACAGCCCCGGCAGAAAGCCGCTCACCGATTCGACGTCATCGGCTCACCGCGGGCAGCCCGACTGATCAACAAGGGGAGAGATCGAGGGGATGCGGTCGCGGTCGGCGAGCCCATCAAGCATACCGACGACGGCCGTACCCCTGCTTGTCCCCCTGTGCGCCTGCCAGGTGACGTCCAGCACTCCGCCGGGATCACTGCGTTTCGTCGAACACGCTTAGACTTTGCGTGTAGCCCGAACCGTCTGAGGAGTCATGCAGGGAGCCATCGAAACCCCCGCCGCCACCGCCGTTCCGCGGAATCCGGGCTTCGGTACTCGCGCCGCGCGCAAAGCCGCCGCCTACGTCGCCCTGACGAAGCCACGGGTCGTCGAGCTGCTTCTGGTGACTACCGCGCCGGTGATGGTGCTGGCGGCCCACGGCATCCCGAACTTTTGGCTGGTGCTCGGCACGCTCGTCGGCGGAAGCCTGAGCGCCGGGTCGGCGAATGCCTTCAACTGTTACATCGACCGCGACATTGATCGGGTGATGAAGCGCACGCAGAAGCGTCCGCTCGTCACGGGAGCGCTGAAGGACGGCGAGGCGCTTGCCTTCGCGTGGATCACCGGAGTGGTCTCAATCGCGTGGCTGTGGTACTTCACGACCCCGCTGGCGGCGATCCTGTCGGCCACCGCGATTGCCTTCTACGTGCTGGTGTACACGCTGATTCTCAAGCGCCGCACTCCGCAGAACATCGTGTGGGGCGGCGCCGCCGGGTGCATGCCGGTGTTGATCGGCTGGGCGGCCGTGACGGGCTCGCTGACCTGGGCGCCCGTCATCCTCTTCGGCATCGTGTTCCTGTGGACTCCGCCGCACTACTGGCCGCTCTCGATGCGTTACAAGGACGACTACGCCTCGGTCAACGTGCCGATGCTCGCCGTTGTTCGCGGGCGCACGACGGTGGGACTCCAGGTCGTGCTGTACGCCTGGGCGACGGTCGCCTGCTCCCTCCTGCTGGTCCCGATCGCGTCGATGGGCGTGCTCTATGCGGTGGTGGCTGTGCTCTCGGGTTCGTGGTTCTTGCTCGAGTGCCACCGCTTGTACTCGTCAGCGATCCGCGCCGGTGAGGTGAAGCCGATGCGCGTGTTCCACGCGAGCATCACCTACCTGACGCTGGTGTTCCTGGCGGTCGGCCTCGACCCGCTGCTGCACCTGCCGATCCCGTTCTGACCGGGGCGCCACCGATCACCGCGGCGCGAGCGAGGCTTTCACTGCCGCCGTATCGGCCCGGGCGAAGGGAACGGGTGCCACCAGACCCTGCCGGAGGTCGGCTTCGACGTCGGCAATCGTCAGGTCGGGGGCGATATCGCGGATCGGAAGCGCGTCGGAGGTCGCCAGGGGCGAATCGTTCCGGACGAGGGCGACGGCCGCCGAGAACTCCCGTTGCACTCGCTGTTCGGTGACGGCCTGCGCGTCCGCTCGTGTGACGCCCAGGGTGATGTTCACCGCGGCGACGAGCAGGAGCGCCGCGGCGATCGCGACGCGGCCCGCCAGACCGCGCGTCGCGATCCACCCGAGCGCCAGCGCCATGGTGGGGACCGCCAGCATGACGATCAGGTAGACGTACCGCTGAGATCCCGCAGCCGTCAACTCGCCGCCGCCGCGCGACAGGGCCGTCAGCACGGCGAAGATCGCGCTGGCGAGGAGCAGCGCGTACGCCACCGCCTCGCGACCGCTCCAGCGGCGTCGAGCTGCCCACAGCCACACGAGAAGGGCCAGTGCGACGACCGGGCCGAGCACCAGCACGCCGACGAACTGCCCGTAGCCGGCCGCGAACATCACAGCGAAGAACACCGGCGCCTGGGTCAGGAAGCCGATCCCGTGCACGCCGAGCGTCGACGTCGCCCCCCGCGCCTCCAGCAGGTACCAGACGAGGTAGACGACCCCCGCCGGGGCGAAGATCGCGACGCTCCGCAGAAAGCCCCTGCGGATCCAGCTGAGGATCGCCGCCGCAGCGAGCACCGGCAGCGCCGTGCCCGAGAACGGCAGCGCCAGCACTGCGATGACGCCGGCGGCGATGGCCCAGGGGAGCGTGAGCTCCGCCCGATCCACCAGGAGCACGACGACCAGCGCGACGGCGACCGCCCCCATGAAGCCGACCTGGAAGGCCCAGAACAGGTCCTCGGCCGCACATCCCAGAAGCACGGTGACCGCCGCGAAGCCGGTCGCCAGCCAGGGGGTCGCGCCCGCCCGCATGCCCAGCCGCCAGATCAGGTGAACGACCGCCAGGTGCGCGACGACGGCAAGAGCCAGGTAGGGCAGGTAGCTGTGCAGGCCGACCGTCACCCTCAGCAGCTGGAACAGCAGAGTCGGCGCGGTCGTCCAGTGACCCTGATGGCTCGCCCACCAGTCGAGAGAGGGATGCAGCAGCGCCCAGTCGTCGTACGCGAACCACTGGTCGCGGCCGATGACGAGCAGCGCGACGGCGCCCAGCACCAGCGACGCGAGGTGGACCCGGGTCGGGGTCAGAACCTGCCGCATCTCTCGTGGCGTTCGCGCAGCCATCGGAGCTAGATCGTGCCCTCGGCGACGGCCTTCTCGATCCACGGGATGACCTCGTCGAGCATGACATCCAGGGTCGTCGTCGCCTCGAATCCGAGCACCTCGCGGGCCTTGGTGACGTCGGGGACGCGCTTCTGCACGTCGTATTCGAAACCCTCGTCGTGGATCAGGCGCAGCGGCACGTCTTCGCCCTTGATCTTGCGCCAGATCACCTCGGCCAGCTCGGTCACGCTGTGACCCTCGGCGGTCGAGATGTTGAAGTCGTCGTTCAGGGCGGCGGGATGATCCAGGGTGGCCACGATGCCGCGGGCGAGATCGCCGCCATAGGTGTAGTGGCGCACCTGATCGCCCGAACCGAGGATGTGAAGGGGATCCTGCCCCTTGAACACCTTCTGCACCAGGTCGGGCACGACGTGGCTCATCGCGAGCTTGACGTTGCCCGAGTGGATCTCGACGTCGCCGAGCGCCCGTCGCTCGCCGATCCCGACACAGTTGAAGGGCCGCACGATCGTGTACGGCAGCTCGTACTGATCCCAGGCCGCGCGGGCGAAGTACTCGACGGCCAGCTTCTGGAATCCATAGCTCGACAGCGGCGGCGGCACGAGCCGCTCGTCGCCCTCCTTACTCGGCCAGCGATCCGTCGACTCGAACACCATCGACGACGACATGTACGTCACCTTTTCGAGTCGCCCTCCGGCCTTCTTCGCGGCGATCGCCGCGTCGCAGCTCGAGGCAATGATCCGCTCGTTCTGAGCAAGCAGGTCGTACGCGTAGGTGTGGAAGTAGCTGATCCCACCGATCAGGGCGGCGCCCGCGATGAAGTGGTCGGCCTCCGACAGCAAACCGGTCATCAGCTCCGTGTCGCGCACGTCGCCGGGCACCAGGCGGTAGTTCGGGTCGGAGTCGTAGGAGCGCGTGACCGGTCCGTACTTCGAGAAGTTGTCCACCCCGGTCACCGAGTAGCCGGAGCGCAGCAGCTCTTCCACCAGGTAGCCGCCGATGAATCCGGCGGAACCCGTGACGACGACGTTCTTCATGATGAGGCTCCTTGTTCGGCGGACTTGGCCACCAGTTGCTCGAGGGTGAGGCGGCCGCCGAACGCGAAGCGATACCAGCGGAGGTACTTGGGCAGCCACTTGAGCACCTTGAAGTTCGAGGCGCCCTCTGTGCGATCGAGCCAGATGGTCGGGATCTCGGCGACCGGCAGCCGAAGCCGCCGCGCTTTCGCGGTCAGCTCCAACCCGATCTCGAACCCGTCGCGGCTGTCGATGCCGACATCGGTGACGAAAGAGCGGCGGTACGCCTTGAAGGAGTTCGTCGCGTCACGGGTGCCGATGTCGGCGAAGGTGTGCAGGGTGCGTCCGGCCGTGCGCGACAGGAAGGTCTTGAAGCGGCCACCCCCGACCTGCTGTCCACCCGGCATGTAGCGCGACGCGGCCGCCACGACGACCCCACGGTCGACCAGCCGGGCCAGCTCGTCGATCTGACGAGGGTCGTCGCAGCCATCGGCCATCGTCACCACCACGATCGGCGCGATCGCCTGATGGATGCCGTAGCGGATGGCATTGGCCGGCCCGCGCCCATAGTCGTTGACCTCGATCCGCACCGAGGGCTCGGTCTTCGCGAGTTCGCGCACCGGAGCCACTGTGGAGTCGTCGGCAGCGTCGACGACCACGAGCAGCTCGGCGGGGGTCTCGACCGCACCCAGGATCCTGCGGAGCCCCGGAAGGATCGCGTCGCCCTCCTGGTAGGCGGGCACGACGATGGTCAGATGCGGCTCGGCGGCACGCGGCGAGCTCATGCGCGCACGCCGTTGCCCTGCAGATTCCAGATGTCGACGACGGGCACCTTGGTCGCGAGGTCACGGTATTCGCGGTGCGGAGCCGCGATGATCAACAGGTCGGCGCGCTCGAGCACCTCGTCGAGCGGCATGAGCGAGTCGTCGGTGGCCGCGGAGACCAGAGGGTCGGTCGACAGCACCTCGCGCGCTTTGAACCGAAGGACCCGGCGCAGCTTGTAGGCCAGGCTCGAGCGGATGTCGTCCGACCCGCCCTTGAAGGCCATCCCGAGGATGCCGACCGTCTTGTTCGAGAGATCGCCATGCTTCTCGAGCTGGGTGACCAGGTACAGCGGCAGGCCTTCGTTCACCAGCATGGCCGAGTGCCCGAGCCCGAAGTTGTTGTCGCTGAAGGCAGCCAGCTGCATCGTGTCCTTGAGGAGGCACGGCCCGGCAGCGAAGCCGGCGCCCGGCAGGTCGGCGGCGCGCGGATAGTCCTGCATGATGCCCTGCCGGATGCGTTCGAAGTCGAGCCCGCGGTCGTTGGCCATCATGTAGAACTGGTTGGCCGCCGCGAACTTGATGTAGCGCCAGGTGTTGGTGAAGAGCTTGGCGAGTTCGGCCTCTTCCGGCTCGAGGTCAACGATGGTGTCGGTCAGGGTACGAAAGAGCGCCGTCGCGCGTCTGCGCCCATCAACGCTGTGGCTCGACACGATCTGGGGGAGAGTGAACAGCTCTTCCATGGCCTTGTGTTCGGCGATCCGCTCTGGGCAGAAGGCCACATCGATCGAGAGCCCGAGATCGGCGATGAACCTCTCGACCAGCGAGGTGACGCCCGGATAAACCGTGCTGCGGAGCACGATCAGCTGGCCGTCGCGAAAGTACTGCTGGCAGCTGGCGAGCGCGCGCGTGATGGCGTTGGGGTCGGGGTTCAGGTGCTCATCGACGGGCGTGCCGATCACGACCACCAGGATCTCGGCGGTGGCGACGGCCGACGCGTCGCTCGTGGCGCGAAGCGCGCCGGAGTCGAGCACCCTTCGAAGCGGCTGCTCTGCGCCGGGCTCGAGGAAGGGCAGGCGGCCGGAGTTGATGATGTCGACAGCGCCGTCATCCAGGTCATAGATGACGACCCTGCTGCCGCGATCCGCCAGAGCGATCGAGAGGGGAAGACCGACATGACCGCCGCCACCGATCACCACGACGTCGCGGTCGAATGGCATCGTCACGGGGGAACCTCTCGGAAAACCTGGGGCGGGAAAGCGACGGAGCAGCGCACCGCAGCCGAGCGGTTAGCATTCTACAAGTGACGTCGAGAGAGGCCGTGCGGGCATGAAGAGGGCCTTCGCCTACGTTCGTCACCAACTTCTCGGCTACGCGCTGAAGTTCGGAGTGGTCGGTCTGATCTGCTTCGTGATCGACGTCGGCATCTTCAACCTTCTGCGCTCCGGCGCCTTGGGTTCTGGGCATTTCTTCTCGGGGCCGATCGGCGCCAAGATCGCCTCGGCGGTGATCTCGACGGTGATCGCCTGGCTGGCGAACCGCTTCTGGACCTTCCGCGCGCGCCGCAGGAGCGACGTGGGAGTCGAGTTCTTGGAGTTCGGCGCGGTGGGAGCTGTCGGCATCGGCATCGGAGTCGCGTGCGTCGCGATCTCGCACTACCTGCTCGGTTTCACGAGCCTGCTCGCCGACAACATCTCGGCCAACGTGGTCGGCCTGGTGCTCGGCACAACGTTACGATTCCTGATGTACCGCTACTGGGTCTTCGGCAGCACCCGCAGCAAGTCGCTTTCGGCGAGCGTCGAGCCGTCTCCGGTCGGGAGCGACGCGTGACAACACCCTTCGGCTGGCTCGCCCAGCGAGTCACCCTCGGCCCGCGTGCGCTGCGCTGGGGCACCACCGCGGCTCTGGTGGTCGCAATCCTCGTCGTGCTCGGTGGGGGAGTCGTGCGCGTCACCGGCTCCGGGCTGGGCTGCCCGACCTGGCCGACCTGTGAGGGCTCGTCGATCGCGCCGATCCCTGAGTTGGGCATCCACGGCCTCATCGAGTTCGGCAACCGGTTGGTGACTGTGCTGCTGATCATCGCGGTGGGCTGGGCGATCGTCGCGGCTCGCCTGCAGCAGCAGCGCGACCGGATGCTCACCCGGCTCGCCTGGTCGATGTTCTGGCTCGTCGTGGCCAACGCGGTCGCTGGCGGAATCACCGTGCTGGTCAAGCTGAATCCGTGGGTGGTGGCCCTGCATTTCGTGCTGGCGATGGCACTACTCGCGACCGCGACGCTGACCTGGCACCGTGCGCGCTGGCGTGGAACGCCGGGCGCGGTGACGCCCGCCGCCCCTCGCATCCTGGCCCGTACCCTGCTCGGGTTCACCGCGGCCCTGGTGGTCGTCGGCACCATTGTCTCGGGTGCGGGGCCGCACTCGGGAGACACCGCTCAGGTCAAGCGCATCGGGGTCAACTGGACCGATGTGGTGCTCGTACACGCCGCCCTGGCCGTCATCGTGATCGCACTGACGATCGCCATCTGGGTGGTGCTGCGACGAGCTCCGGATGCCGCGCTTGCCCCGCGCACAACGGTGGTCTTCTTCGTCGTGCTGCTGGCCCAGGGCGTCGTCGGCTCGGTTCAGTCGCTCATCGGGATTCCCGCGGCTCTCGTCGCCCTGCACCTACTGGGCGCTGCGCTTGTGTGGGTGGGCGCGATCCGGGTGCTGCTGGATGTCGAGCCGGGGTTGTTCGCGTTGAAGGGTCAGTTGCTAACTAGCGCACACGGTGCGGTCCTCGACCGCGGGAGTGATTGAGGCGGGACCGCCGAGGAGCCAGATCCCTTGGGTGTCACCCTCGCTGATCTGACTCGCCACGATCTGCGGGATGCAGGTGGGCTGCGACAGGTAGATCGGTCCGCCCACTGCGCCGGCCAGGGGTGCGCCTGCTAGTGCGTCGGGGAAGTTCGCCCCCGTCGCGAGGAACACGGTCTCGGCCGTCGGGAAGAACCACGCATTGATTGCCGCGGCGGCCTCATATCGAGTCTCCCCAGTGAAACGGTGGACATGATCCGCACCCAACTTATTCGTCAGCTGCGCCTCGATCCCGGGACTGACGCTTCCTGGTCCCCCCGCGATGAAGACATTGATGGTTTCCAACTCACCCAGCAGGTCAACCGTGTCGGTGTCCAGAGCGGGCAGCGACCCATTGACCAGGATTACCGGCCCGTTGACGAGCCCGGCAGCCGGCCCCGCGTCCAGAGCATCGGGGAAGTTGAGCCCGGTCGAGATGAAGACGGTCTGCGCGCCCGGCCCCGTGGGCCCGCCCCATACCGACCGCGCAAGGTTGCGCGATGCTGCGAAGCGATCGATCCCGTTCTGCCGCGTGACATCGCCCGGGTCCGAAACGAAGGCGCTCAACTGGTTCATGACATCATCGCTGACCGACGCCGGCCCACCCACGATCACAATCTTCTTGGGATGCAGCCGGTGCAGTTCGGCTGCGACGACATCAGGGATCGACGTCGGCAGCACCAGCAGCAGCGCACCCTGCTGCACGATGGCCGCCGGCCCGGCCGACAGCGCATCCGGATAGTTCAAGCCATTCGCGATGTAGATGATCGGAACACCACCCAGCGGCACCTCGCCATCGGGGAATTCTGCGGTAGGAAGCGGCCAGATCGCCTGCGTCATCTGCACCGCGCCCGAAAAACGATCCTCTCCCGAGGTGCGGAAAGGATCTAGGGTACGAGGCAGCAAGACGACATCGCCAAGATCGGTTGTCGAGTTGGTCCCCACGACGAGGTCCTCGCTGTCACCGAAGTATCGGTGGTTGTTCCACCACTCGGAACTGTGGTCGCCCGAGGGATCACGGAACTCGATGCGGTACGTACCGACGGGCAGCTGCTCCGCGGAGACGTTGCCACCCGTATCGGTCGTCTGCTCACGGAAGAAGTCGTAGAACGTGCCGGCGTCGTTGAGTTTCCAGAGATCCACGTCGGCGCCGGCCAGCGGCACCGCCGGAGCGCCCGTCCCGTCCCGTGTCTGCACGGTGGCCGTGATCCTGCCCGCGGGCCTAACGGTTCCGTCCATCCCGGTCAGAACGTCGCCGGCCGCGATGGAGATCTGCGTGGGGTGATCGCGGTCCTCGTTGTTCCAGCAGGATGGGACGACGTACTGGTCGCTCCCGAAGCACAGAGTGTAGGTTCCGGGCGCTATGCCATCGATCTCGTAGTGCCCCTGGGCGTCGGTGAACACCAGCTTGGTCTCGTACTCGTTGTAGGGCACAGGCGTCAGACTCACGTAATCGTTGGGCAAGGGCGTCAGTACACCACCGCTGTCCAGTTGCACCGTTCCGATGACCGCGGTCGAGTGGGTGAGCGAGTCGTCGCCCAGCACCACACTCGCGCCCTCGGCGACGGAGACGTGCGTCGCCGTCGTCAGGTTGCGCGCGTTCTGCCAGTAGCCGTAGTTCCACGTCGATCCCGAGTCGAAGAGCAGCGTGTACGTACCGGGCGGAAGCCCCTTTGCCAGATAGCTGCCGTCAGAGCCGATGTAGGCGGTGTAGCGACCGTAGAAGTCTCCATCCCGCTCAATGGTGACGGTGCCGCTGGTGACCGGCTGACCGCCTCCCGACACAGTTCCGGAGATCGTCGCCGCGGCAACGAGACGAACGTCCGCCGTGACGTCCTGCGCTGCGGCATACGTCGTGCTCGCAGCGTTCGACAACTCGAAGGCGCCGCCCAGCGCGACGAACGGAAGGATCGTCGAGGTGCCGGTGTAGTTGAAGCCGATTGAATATGTCCCCGGTTGCACCGTGATCGTGTACGCGCCCGTCGCCTGGTCGTACGTCTGCGTTCCGTACCCGCAACCGGACCCGGTCGAGTTATTACCACAAACCAACATCCAAACGGGCGCATCCGGAACACCCCCGGACGGGCTGGTGACGGTGCCGTGGATCGTCACATTCGCGGCGGCGAACGCGGGCGTGGGCGTAATCACCCCGGTCGCGACGGCAAGGCCGAACAAGATTGCGAGAGTCCTACTGCGAGTCACGTCGGCTCCGAGAACGGCGGATAGTGACCAAAATCTAGCAGGTCTCGCTCTTCCGCCAAGACCGAATCCTCGGCGCCCGCCAAGCAGCACCTGTAGACTGAACCACAGATTTTCACGCAATGGCGCGTGCCAACCGTGCTCATCGAGCACAATGCCGGTCCGAGCGGAATGGTTCGCAGCGGCAGAGAGAAGGTAGCCCATGTCCGACGTGCTGATCGACCGACCCGAACTCTCGAATCTCGGGCAGTACGAGTTCGGCTGGGCCGACTCCGACAAAGCAGGCGCCTCCGCCCGACGGGGTGTCTCGGACGAGGTCGTCACCGACATCTCGAAGCTCAAGAACGAGCCCGAGTGGATGCTCAAGAACCGCCTCAAGGCCCTCAAGATCTTCGGCATGAAGCCGATGCCGACCTGGGGCGCCGACCTGAGCGGCATCGACTTCGACAACATCAAGTACTTCGTTCGCTCCACCGAGAAGCAGGCCGCCACCTGGGACGACCTCCCGGATGACATCAAAGAGACCTACGAGAAGCTCGGCATCCCCGAGGCGGAGCGCCAGCGCCTCGTCGGCGGTGTGGCCGCGCAGTACGAGTCCGAGGTCGTTTACCACCAGATCCGCGAAGACCTCGAGGCCCAGGGTGTCATCTTCATGGACACCGACACGGCGCTGCGCGAGCATCCCGAGATCTTCAAGGAGTACTTCGGCACGGTGATCCCGTCTGGCGACAACAAGTTCGCCGCGCTGAACACCGCGGTATGGTCGGGCGGCTCGTTCGTCTACGTGCCGAAGGGCGTTCACGTCGAGATCCCGCTGCAGGCCTACTTCCGCATCAACACCGAGAACATGGGCCAGTTCGAGCGGACGCTGATCATCGCCGACGAAGACAGCTACGTGCACTACATCGAGGGCTGCACGGCCCCGATCTACAAGAGCGACTCGCTGCACTCGGCCGTCGTCGAGATCATCGTGAAGAAGAACGCCCGCGTGCGCTACACGACGATCCAGAACTGGTCGAACAACGTCTACAACCTGGTCACCAAGCGCGCGATCGCTCACGAGGGCGCGACCATGGAGTGGATCGACGGCAACATCGGCTCCAAGGTGACGATGAAGTACCCGTCGATCTACCTGGTGGGCGAGCACGCCAAGGGCGAGACGCTCTCCGTGGCCTTCGCCGGCCCGGGGCAGCACCAGGATGCCGGTGCCAAGATGATCCACATGGCGCCGTACACGACGTCGTCGATCGTCTCGAAGTCGATCGCGCGCGGCGGCGGACGCGCCGGGTACCGCGGCGAGGTCCGGGTCGCCGAGAACGCGCATCACTCGGCCAACACGGTGCGCTGCGACGCGCTGCTGGTCGACACGATGTCGCGCTCTGACACCTACCCGGCCATCGACATCCGGGTGGATGACGTGCAGCTCGGTCACGAGGCCACCGTCTCGCGCGTCAGCGAGGAGCAGCTGTTCTACCTGATGTCGCGCGGCATGCCAGAAGACGAGGCGATGGCCATGATCGTGCGCGGATTTATCGAGCCGATCGCCCGAGAACTTCCGATGGAATACGCGCTCGAGCTCAACAAGCTGATCGAGATGAGCATGGAAGGCTCGGTCGGCTAGTGGCGAGTGCACCAACCGACGCCGGAGAGCGTCTCGGTATCCGCGCGCACAGCGACGGACCAGTATCGTCCCCCTCTTACGTCCCCGTTCAGACCCGCTCAGAGCGTTTCAAATCGTTCAACCACGACGACTTCCCCGAGGTCACGGGCTTCGAGTCCGAGTGGAAACTCACCCCGGTAGACCGCATCCGTTCGCTGATCGACGGGGAGCTCGACGGTTCGCCGTACGCGATCCTGTATCCCGAGGTCGAAGGCACCTCGGTCGAGTGGCTGCCCCGAAACGATGCCCGGGTGGGCTCGGCGGGAACGCCCGAGGAGCGCGCGTCGGCGAACGCCTGGACGCACTTCGACAACGCCCTGCACATTGCTGTCGACGGCGAGGTCGACACCGCCCTGACGGTCACACGCAGCACGCTGGGTGACGCTCCCCGCGCGGCGCACACCGTCATCACCGCCGCCGCGAACAGCCGGGGCCTGGTCGTGCTCGACAGCCGGGGCGGCGCGAATCTGACCGAGAACGTCGAGATCGTCGTCGGTGACGGCGCACATCTCACCGTGGTCAGCCTGCAGGAATGGGATGCCCAGGCGGTGCACCTCGCCAGCCACTTCGCCCGCGTCGGCCGGAACGCGCAGCTCAAGCACTTCGTGGTGTCGCTCGGAGGCAGCATCGTGCGCGTCAACCCCTCAGCCCACCTGGCCGAGGATGGCGCAGAGGCCGAGCTGTTCGGCGTCTACTTCGCGGATGCCGGCCAGCACCTCGAGCAACGGGTCTTCGTGCACCACGACGCGCCGCACTCGCGCAGCCGCGTCACGTACAAGGGCGCGCTCAACGGCGAGGGCGCACGCACGGTGTGGGTCGGCGACGTGCTCATCGCGCCGTCCGCGCCCGGCACCGACAGCTACGAGCAGAACCGCAACCTGGTGCTCAGCGAGGGAACGAGAGCCGACAGCATCCCGAACCTCGAAATCGAGACCGGAGACATCGTCGGTGCTGGTCACGCCAGCGCGACCGGCCGGTTCGACGACGAGCATCTGTTCTACCTGAAGTCGCGCGGGATCACCGAGGAGGAGGCGCGTCGCCTGGTGGTGCTCGGCTTCCTCAGCGAGATCGTGCAGAAGATCGGCGAACCCGTGCTCGAATCCCGCCTGCTGAGCGCCCTCGAAGACGAACTGGGAGCGGTGCGATGAGCGGCGAGAAGGTATTCGCCCTCGACGACCTGGACCCCGGATCGGCCAAGAAGGTCGTGCTCGGCGGCATTCCGATCGCGGTCGTGCGCGATTCGGAGGGCGAGGTGCACGCCCTGGGCGACACCTGCACCCACGGAGAGATTTCGCTAAGCGAGGGCTTCGTCGAAGACGACGCAATCGAGTGCTGGGCTCACGGCTCAGCCTTCGGACTGTCCGACGGTCAGCCCCGCAACCTGCCGGCCTACGAGCCGGTTCCCGTCTTCGCGGTCGAGGTCATCGACGGCGACATCTACGTCGATACATCCAAGGAACTGAAGCCATGAGCACACTCAAAATCACCGATCTCAAGGTCAGCATTGAGACCGATCAGGGCCCCAAGCACATCCTCAAGGGTGTCGACCTGACGATCAACGAGGGCGAGATCCACGCGGTCATGGGGCCGAACGGATCGGGCAAGTCGACCCTGGCTTACACGATCGCCGGGCATCCCCGCTACAAGGTCGAGGGCGGCTCCATCACCCTCGACGGCGAAGACGTGCTGAAGATGACCGTCGATGCTCGCGCCCGCGCAGGACTGTTTCTCGCCATGCAGTACCCAGTCGAAATCCCGGGTGTGACGGTGTCGAACTTCTTGCGCACCGCCAAGACCGCGATCGACGGCGAGGCGCCGGCGATCCGCGGCTGGACCACGACCGTTCGCGATGCCATGAAGAACCTCCGCATGGACAAGGAGTTCGCGGCCCGCAACGTCAATGAAGGCTTCTCGGGCGGCGAGAAGAAGCGCCACGAGATCCTGCAGCTCGAGCTGCTGAAGCCCAAGTTCGCTGTGCTCGACGAGACCGACTCCGGATTGGATGTCGACGCCCTCAAGATCGTCGCGGAAGGCGTGAACCGGGCTCACGAGACGACGGGACTCGGCATCCTGCTGATCACGCACTACACGCGGATTCTGCGCTACATCACGCCCGACTTCGTGCACGTGTTCGTCGACGGCCGCGTGGCAGAAGAGGGCGGGCCCGAGCTGGCCGAGCGCCTCGAGGACGAGGGCTACGACCGGTTCCTGGTCGACGGCGCGGCGGGCGAAGCAGCTGCCGAGCCGCACCCGGCCGACGCGCAGGCTCAGGCGTAACCTCAGATCATGCCCGTCGCTCTCGAACCGCAACTCTTCGACAAGATCGAAGAGAGCCTCAAGGACGTCATCGACCCTGAGCTCGGCGTCAACATCGTCGACCTCGGCTTGATCTACGACCTGGCATGGGACGACGAGAACGACGCGCTCATCATCTCGATGACCCTCACCAGTGCCGGCTGCCCACTTACCGACGTGATCGAGGAGCAGACCGGTCAGGCTCTCGACGGCGTCGTTGATCGGTACCGCATGAACTGGGTCTGGATGCCGCCGTGGGGTCCCGAGCGGATCACCGACGACGGCCGCGACATGATGCGCGCAATCGGCTTCAGCATCTGACCGCAGGTCAGATGTCGGGCGCCAATGGCGGCCGACCGATTGCGCCGGCGACAGCCGGTTGTCGGCTTGAGCAGCCCCGCTACTCGGAACCGTCGGCGCGCTTCTTCGCCAGCCGATCCGCACCCCACCACGCGAGCGGCAACAAGCCAGCCGCGATGACCGCCTTGATGACACCGCCGAGGATGAACGGGTACAGGCCGTACTGAAGGGTCGTTTGCAAGTCGGTGTGCAGCACAACGGCGAGCCAGGGGAGGCCGATCGCAAACACCACGACGGATCCCGCGATAAAGGTCACGATCGCCTTGAGCAGCTTGCGATCCCACTGACGCTCGGCCAGCCAACCGACCAGCGCGGCCGAGACGATGAACCCGACGATGTAGCCGCCGGTCGCCCCGAAGAGGACGCTCGCGCCGTGCGAGCCGTCGCTGTACACCGGCACACCGACCAGGCCGAGCAACGCGTACAGGACCATCGAGATCGCGCCGCGTGCCCAGCCGAGCGTCGAGCCGACTAGCAGTACCGCGAGCGTCTGCCCGGTGATCGGCACCGGCCAGAGCGGAATCGCAACCTGCGCGAGGACGGTGACCAGGGCGGCGCCGGCGACGACAAGAACGATGTCCATCACGAGCGTGCGGGGGAAGACTCGGTCGGCAAGCACCGTGCGGCGGAGGGGCGGGGCGAGGGTCGTCATGGGATTCCTTGTTGTCGGCGATCATCGGAAGCTGCGGGGGAGCGGCAGCCGCGGAATGGCGGGACACTCCCTCCGGTTAGACTATCGGGCTGGCCCACTCGGGCCTTTGTCGCCATCCTCCAAAGACGTAACCATTCCCTCGAAAGGGGCCGTTCGCCGTGCTCGCCGTGCATGACCTCGAGATCCGCGTCGGCGCGCGCATGCTGATGGAAGACGTGAACTTCAGGGTCGACAAGGGCGACAAGATCGGGCTGGTCGGCCGCAATGGTGCTGGCAAGACCACCCTGACGAAGACGCTGGCCGGCGAGCTGGTGCCGAGTGGCGGGCGCATCGACCGCACGGGCGAGATCGGCTACCTGCCCCAGGACCCCCGGTCTGGCAATGCCGAAGACACTGCGCGCACTCGCATCCTCGACGCGCGAGGTCTCGGCCAACTTGTCACCGGCATCCGCCAGGCCACCCTCGACATGTCCAGCGAGGATGCCGCCACCAGCGAGGCGGCAATGAACACCTATTCGCGGCTCGAAGACCGGTTTCTCGCGCTGGGCGGCTACGCCGCGGAGGCCGAAGCCGCCTCGATCGCGTCCAACCTGGCTCTGCCCGACCGGATCCTCGATCAGCAGCTCAAGACGCTGTCGGGCGGTCAGCGCCGCCGCATCGAGCTGGCGCGCATCCTGTTCTCGGGTGCCGACACGATGATTCTCGACGAGCCGACCAACCACCTGGATGCCGACTCAGTGGTCTGGCTGCGCGAGTTCCTGAAGAGCTACGCCGGCGGCGTGATCGTGATCAGTCACGACACCGACCTCGTGCAAGACACCGTCAACAAGGTCTTCTACCTCGATGCCAACCGCCAGGTCATCGACATCTACAACATGGGCTGGAAGCTCTACTTGCGCCAGCGCGAAGCCGACGAAGACCGCCGCAAGAAGGAGCGGGTGAACGTCGAGAAGAAGGCCAGCACCCTGCAGCTTCAGGCCGCCCGCTTCGGCGCCAAGGCCAGCAAGGCGGCCGCCGCACACCAGATGGTGGCGCGCGCCGAGAAGATGCTGGCCGGGCTCGACGAGGTCCGCGTGGCGGATCGTGTCGCCAAGCTGCGGTTCCCGGAGCCGGTGGCCTGCGGGCGCACGCCGCTCGCGGCATCCGGACTCAGCAAGAGCTACGGCTCGCTCGAGATCTTCACCGCCGTCGATCTGGCGATCGACCGCGGGTCGAAGGTCGTCGTGCTGGGCCTGAACGGTGCGGGTAAGACGACGTTGCTGCGCATCCTGGCTGGAGTCGACAAGCCGGACACCGGACAGGTCGAACCCGGTCACGGACTGCGAGTCGGCTACTACGCCCAGGAGCACGAGACGATCGACGTCAAGCGCACGGTCCTCGACAACATGCTGAGCGCCTCCCCGGAACTCAACGAGACCGAGGCTCGCAAGGTGCTCGGCTCGTTCCTGTTCACAGGGGATGACGGCCACAAGCAGGCTGGCGTGCTGTCCGGTGGCGAGAAGACTCGTCTCGCTCTCGCGATGATCGTGGTCTCTGGCGCCAACGTACTGCTGCTGGACGAGCCGACCAACAACCTCGACCCGGCGAGCCGGGAAGAGATCCTGGGCGCTCTCGCGGGCTACAGCGGCGCCGTGGTGTTGGTTTCGCACGACGAGGGCGCCGTCGAGGCGCTCAACCCGGAGCGGGTGCTCATCCTGCCCGAGGGCACCGAAGACCACTGGAACCCCGAGTACTCGGATCTGATCAGCATTTCCTAGCCCACCGCGCACGTTACACGCCTCCCGAACCTTCGAGAGTTTCGATGAGATTCGAACGGACAAACGCTCGAATGTGTTGTGGCAAGTCGAAACTGGCTGCCGAGCAGTCCCGGGACTAGTGGATCCCGGCGCGATCCAGGATCGCATCCTCGGCATCCCCGTCTGAGCTGCGCAGTTTGGGCGCGCGCGCGGCGGCCCGTTCCTCAACCGGGAGCGCATTGATCCGCTTCTCGCGGCGGTACGCCCAGACCAGCCCGAAGAACGCGAGTCCGGCGAACACGATCCACTGGATCGCGTACGACAGATGTGGCCCCTCGTCGATGACCGGTTCTTGCGCGGCGGCGGGGCGATCAGCGGTCGGGGGCGTCTCTCTATCGAGCAACCCGTATGCACCCGTGTACGTACTACCTCGGACGCCGGAGATGGTTGCGACCTTCGCGGCGTTGATCTCCGGAATCTGACCGTGTGGAGCGCCGCGACCCGGCAGCTCGGGCTCACTCTGCTGAAGGCGGGCAACCACGGTCACGTCGCCTGACGGTGCGGCCGGAACGCTATCCGGCGTGTCGTGCGTCGTCCCGATCGGCAGCCAGCCGCGGTCGACGACGAAGACACGACCATCGTCCAGTTGGAAGGGGACGAGCACCTCGAATCCCGGATTGCCGTTGAACACCCGGTTGCGCACCAGCAATTGCTCGCTCGCCAGGTAGCGGCCGCGCAACTCAACGGGGCGCCACTCCTGGCCCGCCTTCCAGGCGCTCAGGCTCGGAAGCAGCGAGTCGATGGCCACCGGAGTCGACTCGTAGTTGCTGGTGACAAGTGCGCCCTCTGCCAGAGTCTCGGCCCTGCGCGCCCACTGCCACCACGAGAGCAGTCCGCAAGCGATCGCGAACACCACCACGAGCACCAAATATGCGCCCCACCGCCGGACGCCGGTCGGAAGGTTCGGGTTCTCGGGGTCGCTCACGCGGGGTCGGGGACGCTCTCAGCCGCAACATCCACCGGCGTGACGAGCACCGGAAACCCTCGCGAGGCGAGGTAACCCGTCAATTGCCCGCGGTGCACATCGCACGAGAGCCAGACCTTGACACGCTCTTCCGTGTGGATGCGCGGGTTGCGCCAGTTGATCCGCCACTCGGCCGGGCCGGTGCAGCCTGCCGCCGAGCAACGAGTCGTGGTCTCACCGAAGCCGATCATGAATCTGTTCCGTTCGAGGAAGAGGGAGCGACCGGCACGATCGCGCCGGGCCTGCGCACCGCGGTCGCGCCGCCCTGTCTGACGTTGTTCGCCGCGACGACCGCGAAGTAGGGCAGGAAGACCGCGCCCGCGGCCGGGATCAGACGCCACCAGCCGGGAACAAAAAGGATCGCGACGATGCACAGCACGCGGATGCCTTGCGCGATGGCGTACTTGATCATCCGGGAATGCCGTTCGGCGTCAGGAGACGGGGGCAACTCGGTGATCGAGACGGGCTTGGCACTCATGGCTACAACCACCTTACGTCCGCGGCTCCGCCGGGCGCTCCCTCGCTAGGCTGGTCGACCATGAGCACCCCCCGAACCGTTCTGATCACCGGCGGCAACCGCGGCATCGGCTACGCCATCGCCGCGGAATTCGTCGCGGCTGGGCATCGAGTCGCGGTCACCGCGCGCTCCGGCGAGGGGCCAACCGGCAGCCTGACGGTGCGGGCGGATGTCACAGACACCGCAGCCCTCGACGCCGCATTCACCGAGGTCGAAGAGAAGCTCGGTCCGGTCGAGGTGGTCGTGGCCAACGCGGGAATCACCCGCGACATGCTCCTGCTGCGCATGACAGACGTGGACTTCGACGAGGTCGTCGACACCAACCTGGGCGGCGCCTTCCGCGTCGTCAAGCGAGCGTCGAAGGGGATGCTGAAGGCCAAGTTCGGCCGCATCATCCTGGTCTCAAGCGTCGTGGGTCTGTTCGGGGGAGCCGGACAGGTCAACTACTCCTCGTCGAAAGCCGGCCTGGTCGGCATGGCGCGCTCGATCACCCGCGAGCTCGGCAGCCGCGGGATCACCGCCAACGTGGTGGCGCCGGGATTCATCGAAACAGACATGACGGCAGAGCTGCCCGAGGCGCAGCAGGCGGAGTACAAGAAGTCGATCCCTGCCGGACGGTTCGCGACTCCGGATGAGGTGGCCAAGGTGATCGTCTGGCTTGCCGGAGACGACGCGGCCTACATCTCGGGCGCGGTCATCCCGGTCGACGGCGGTCTCGGGATGGGGCACTGAGTCTCAGCGCACCATCCGCAGCGAGGTGATCGGCGTTCTGACGAGCGCGTATTGCTCGCTCGCCCCGTCGAACTCGAATCCGTTGCGCTCGTAGAAGCGCGTCGCACGGGGATTGTCGGCCGCCACAAAGAGGTATGCAGGAGCGTCGCCGAGAGCCGCATCGAGGAGAGCCTGGCCCGCTCCCGACCCGTGGTGCGCGCCGAAAACGTAGATCGACTCGAGAACGAGAGGGCGCGGTGCGTCATCAGCAGCCGAGCTGGTCATGGCAAAGCCGATAATCCCGTCGTCTACCTCGGCAACCCAGACATTGTGAGCCTCGCTCAGCGTCGTCGCCCAACGTGCCTCGCGGCGTTCCGCCGAGAGCTCGTCAAGTTCGCCCGGTTCCACCAGTCGGGTGTAGGTCTCGCGCCAGGAACCGAGATGGACCGCGGCGATGCCCGCGGCATCTGCAATCACGGCGCGGCGAACCTGCACTCGCGTCACCGCGGAAGTCCCATCAACGGCAACAGCATCGACAGGTCGCGCTCGTCGAGCAGCACATGCGCGAGGTCGCGCACCGGCGCCTTGGCGTCGAATCCGACTGCAAGGCCGCACACCGCCATCATCGGCAGATCGTTGGCGCCGTCGCCCACCGCGAGGGTCTGAGATAGCGGAAGGCCGGCATCCGCGGCCCATTCGCGCAGCGCGCTCGCCTTGGCCGCCGCGTCGATGATCGGGGGGATGAGCTCTCCCGTCAGCACGCCGTCAGCGACCTCGAGGCGGTTGGCCCGCCACTCGTCGAGTCCTAGTTGCGCGGCGAGCGGGTCGATCACCTCGTGGAACCCGCCAGACACCACCGCAACTCGTCCACCCGCCGCGTGCACTCCCGCGATCAGCTCGGGCACGCCGCGCGTCACTGTGACCTTCGCCCGCACCGTGTCGATCGCCGAGACGGGAAGCCCCTTCAGGGTGGCGACTCGTTCGCGCAGGCTGTGCTCGAAATCCAGCTCGCCGTTCATCGCCCTGAAGGTGATCTCGGCTACCGCGGGCCCCGAGCCCGCCTCGTCGGCCAGCAACTCGATCACCTCGTTCTCGATGAGAGTGGAGTCGACATCCAAGACAACGAGAAAGGCGGCCATGAGGGCGGGAATGCCTTCCGTCGGGAGCAGTCGGGACTAGCTGACGACCTCGCCCTTGCCGACCACGGTGATGCCGGAATCGGTCACCGTGAAGCCGCGCGCGCGATCCGCGTCATGGTCGACGCCGACGGTCGCCCCGGGGGCGATCACCACGTCCTTGTCGAGAATAGCGCGCTGAATCACCGCGTTCTCGCCGATGTGGACGCGCTCGAACACGACGGTGTCGACGATCTTCGCCCCGGAGTCGATCGTCACCCACGGGCTGAGGACACTGCGCTCCAAGTGACCTCCCGAGATGACGCAGCCGAGCGCCACGATGGAATCGATTGCCGTGCCCACTGCGCCCTTGCCGTCGCGCACGAACTTGGCGGGCGGCGAGTTGAGCTGCTGGCTGTAGATCGGCCACTCGCGGTTGTAGAGGTTGAAAACCGGCAGCGCCGCGATCAGGTCTTGGTGAGCGTCGAAGAACGAGTCGATGGTCCCGACGTCACGCCAGTAGAAGCGGTCGCGCTCGGTGGCACCCGGCACCTCGTTGCGATTGAGGTCATAGACGCCCGCCTCACCGCGCGCCACGAAGTCGGGCACGATGTCACCGCCCATGTCGTGGTTCGAATCGGCGCGGGCTCCATCGCGCTGCACCGCGTCGATCAGCACGTCGGCGTCGAAGACGTAGTTGCCCATCGAAGCCAGCACCTCGTTAGGCGAGTCGGCGAGCCCAATCGCGTCTTTCGGCTTCTCACGGAAGGCCGCGATCTTCTCGGGATTCTTCGCGTCGAGTTCGATCACCCCGAACTGGTCTGCCAAGCCGATCGGCTGGCGGATCGCCGCAACCGTGACGCCCATTCCCGAGTTCACATGTGCATCGATCATGGCCGTGAAGTCCATGCGATAGACGTGATCGGCACCGACCACCACCACGATATCGGGCTTCTCGTCGCGCAACAGATTCAGGCTTTGCAGGATCGCGTCGGCCGAGCCGCTGAACCAGCGCTTGCCGAGTCGCTGCTGCGCAGGCACCGAGGCGACGTAGGCGCCGAGCATCCCAGACAGGCGCCAGGTGGTCGAGACGTGCCGGTCGAGCGAGTGCGACTTGTACTGCGTCAGCACAACGATCTGACGCAAGCCGGAGTTGACCAGGTTCGACAGGGCGAAGTCGATGAGTCGGTACACCCCACCGAAGGGCACCGCGGGCTTCGCGCGGTCAGCAGTCAAGGGCATGAGTCGCTTGCCCTCACCACCGGCGAGGACGATGCCGAAGATCTTCTTCGATGCCATGAAAGCAACAGTAGGCGAGCCTGGGCTGGGATAGCGTCGCAGCATGCGAGTCGACATTCTCAGCCGCGAATATCCACCGGAGGTCTACGGAGGAGCCGGCGTTCACGTGGCCGAGTTGGTCAACGCGCTGCGCCCAACCACCGACGTCATCGTCCGCGCCTTCGGGATGCCGCGAGACGAGCCGGAGGTCTTCTCATACCTGGTTCCTGGCCAACTCGCCGCAGCGAATCCCGCACTGGCGACGCTGGGTGTCGACCTGCAGATGGCCGACGATGTCGCGGGTGCAGACGTTGTGCACTCGCACACCTGGTACGCGAACGGCGCCGGGCACCTGGCCAAGCTGCTGCACGGCATCCCGCACGTGGTCACCGCGCACAGTCTCGAACCGCTGCGTCCCTGGAAGGCCGAGCAACTCGGGGGCGGCTACCGGGTTTCGAGTTGGATCGAGAAGACCGCATTCGAAGCCGCGGATGCCGTGATCGCTGTCAGCGCCGGTATGGCATCCGACATCCTGCGCAGCTATCCCGCCGTCGACCCCGAGCGAGTGCGAGTGGTACACAACGGAATCGACCTCGAGCGCTGGCAGCGCGTCGACGAGCCCGACCTGGTGCGGAAACTCGGGTTGGACCCCGACCGCCCGAGCGTGGTCTTCGTCGGCCGCATCACCCGGCAGAAAGGGCTGCCGTATCTGCTGGAGGCCGCGAAGCGACTCCCGCCGGAGGTGCAGCTCGTGCTCTGCGCCGGCGCGCCAGACACCCCTGAGATCCTGGCGGAGGTGCGCGCTGGCGTCGAAGCATTGCAGGCCGAGCGCAGCGGCGTGGTCTGGATCGACCGACTCTTGAGCCAGCATGAGTTGGCCGCCATCCTGTCGAACGCGACGACCTTCGTCTGCCCGTCGGTGTACGAACCACTGGGCATCGTGAACCTCGAGGCCATGGCCTGCGGGGCGCCGGTGGTCGGCACGGCGACCGGCGGAATCCCGGAGGTGGTCGCCGACCATCTGACCGGACGCCTGGTGCCGATCGAGCAGCTGCAGGATGGCACGGGCACGCCCGTCGATCCCGAGCGATTCGTGAGCGACCTGGCTGCCACCCTCACCGAGGTCGTCTCTGATCCGGGTGCCGCCCGTCTGATGGGGGAGGCGGGACGCCTGCGCGCCCGCGCCGAGTTCAGTTGGGAAAGCGTCGCCTCGAGAACCCGGGCCATCTACGCCGAGTTGCTCGCCTAGTCTGGAAGCATCATGTCCGCCGTGCTTGAACTCTCCGATCTCACCGTCGTTCGGGGCGGCAACAACATCCTCGACTCGGTCACCTGGAGCGTTCAGGCCTCGGAGCGCTGGGTCATCCTCGGGCCGAACGGCGCGGGCAAGACCACACTGCTGCAGATCGCCTCCGCCACCATCCACCCCAGTTCTGGCAAGGCCAGGATCCTCGGCGAGAAGCTCGGCAAGGTCGACGTGTTCGAGTTGCGGCCCCGCGTCGGGTTCGCGTCGACGGCGCTCGGACGCCGCATCCCCATCAATGAAGCGGTGCTGGATGCCGTGATGACGGCCGCGTACTCGGTCACCGGACGCTGGAACGAGCAGTACGACGAGATCGACCAGCGCCGCGCTCGTCGCGTGCTGCAGGAGTGGAAGCTCGATCACCTCGAGGGGCGACTGTTCGGAACTCTGAGCGACGGCGAGCAGAAGCGCGTTCAGATCGCTCGAGCCGTGATGACCGATCCCGAGCTCCTCCTGCTGGACGAACCGGCTGCCAGTCTCGACCTGGGTTCGCGTGAAGAGCTGCTGCAGTTGCTCGGGGCGTACGCCGGCTCGGCAGCTTCGCCGGCGATGGTGATGGTCACGCATCATGTCGAAGAGATCCCGCCCGGGTTCACGCACGCGTTGCTCCTGGCAGACGGCAAGGTTGCGGCCAGCGGCCCGATCGCCGAGATCATCACCGGCGAGCGACTCAGTGAGGTGTTCGGGCTCGACTTGGTCGTCTCGACCAGTGACAACGGGCGATATGCGGCTCGAGCTGCTGGGTAAGCAGCCCGCACTCTGCTAAAGTCGATCCTTGGCCGTTCGGCCCGCGAACTTTGTTTTCCCACCGACATTCACCGAGGTTCACTATGAAGTCCGAGATCCACCCGGCATACGCGCCGATCGTGTTCCGCGATCTGGCCAGCGGCGAAACCTTCCTGACGCGCTCGACCGCGACCAGCGACAAGACCATCGAGTTGGATGGCACGACATACCCGGTGATCGACGTCGAGATCTCGTCGGCGTCGCACCCCTTCTACACGGGCAAGCAGCGCATTCTCGACAGCGCGGGTCGCGTCGAGAAGTTCAACACCCGCTACAAGGGCTTCGGCAAGTAGCTCGCACCCACCTTCGCGAAGGGCGATTGGCTTCGGCCGGTCGCCCTTTGTCGTTCGCGGGCACGAGAACGCTGCCGGCTAGAACAGGGTTGTGCCCGCGCGGCGTGACGCCCAGAGCGGCAGGAGTTCGTCGCGGGTGAGCGGGGCCAACTCGACCGCGATTCCGTCGAGCCGATCGATCCAAAGAAGCTCTTCGATCTCGCCGTGCGGTTCGAGTTCGGCAGCGGTTTCGAGGGCGAACACCGCGGCGGACACCAGCGTGTGCGCCTCGTTGGCCGCCTCGGCGCGGTACACCCCCAGGTACTCGGCGGCGGACTCGTCGAGCTCAAGACCGAGTTCTTCTTGCAACTCACGCGACAGGGCGTCGAGGGCGGATTCGCCCGCCTCCAACTTGCCGCCCGCCTGCATGAAGACCGAACTGCCTGTCTTGCGCACGAGGAGGCAACGGCCATCGGTGTCCGTGACGATCGCGGCCGCGATCCTGAGCACCGTCGGCGGCGGGACGGGGGCCTCGTCATTCTGGGAATCGATGCCGGCGGATTCGATGTCGACGGATTCGTGCTCAACGGGTTCGACCTCATCGGCTACCTCGACCCTGACAGAGCGAACACTCACGGCGTCGACCATGACCAGTGGCACGTCGCTGGGCTCGATGATCCAGGCCGGTTCTGCGTCATCCACATCGTCGTCCACGAACGGCTCGTCGACTCGCTCGCCGACGACGGGGGGAGCCGCCAAGCGGTACGCCTCCGAATCGAGGCGGGTCTTCGTCGGCACGGCAATCGCCTCGCCCCGCGCTGATTCGAGAGCCAGCACGCCGGTGGCCGAGAAATCCAACACCGGCACATTGCCGCTTGGCCGGGGCGGCAGCGGCGGAATGGGCTGGGTATCGATCAAGAAGTCGCTGTCGCCCACTGGCTTCAGCGGCCAAGAAGGATCAGCGACGTAGCTGTCGTCACCGCGCTTGCTGCGCAGGTACTCCTGAAAGCTCGCCGCCTGCTCGGCGTGCCAGACCTCTTGCCGACTGTGCAGATCGGGCAGCCCGATGTCGAGATCGTCGGGATAGCGCCGCAGCAGGGCGAGCGCCACCCGGCCGGCGGCAATGGCATCCGCCCCCGCGTCGTGTGCGTCGTCGAGCGGAACCTCGTAGAGCTCCGCGGTGACCTCGAGAGTGCGCTTGCCCTTTCGGTAGCGGTCAACCGCTTTGTCGATGACGAGCGGATCGATCACGGGCATCGTGCCATCGAGCGCGTCGAGCCCGTGGCGCCGGCACTCGCGGTCGAGAAGCGTGAGGTCGTACGGGGCGTTGTACACCGTGACCGGGATGCCGGAGTCGAAGAGCACCCGCAGCGTCTGAGCGATCTCGGCCACCACCAGAGTCGCCGGTCGGCCCTCTGCGCGGGCGCGCTCTGTCGTGATGCCGTGCACGGCGCTTGCGCCCTCTGGGATCTCGATGCCCGGGTCGGCCAGCCAGTCCCAGCGCGACACAACGCGACCGTCTTCGTCGAGCACCGCGATGCACGCTGAGACGATGCGGCTGGTGTCCACATCGACGCCGGTCGTCTCGAGGTCGAAGACGCCGAGGCGGTCGCCCCAGGTGCTCATGGGCTCACCGTAGCGAGAACGGGGGACAGCAGACCGCAACCCACCCGGCGGGGGAGCAAACCTGGCAATTCGCCGCTAAGAGAACCGCACCCGTATCACCTCGGTGCGGGCCACCACCCGGTCGCGCTCGGCGGCCAGTGCCACCCTGCGGTCGTCGGCGAGATACGCCTGCATGGCTTCTTCGGAGGGGAATCGGCAGAACTGCACCTCGAGTGGATGCCCAGCGTCCCCCGAGCTGCGCGCGCGCTGCAGCACCGCGCCGCCGTGCGCAGAAATGAGGGCGAGCACGCGGTCCTCGTATGCCACCAGAGCCTCTTCGCGGCCCGGTTGCGCCCAGAGGAGCACGCAGAGCTCAACGGGGTCGGCAGCGGCATCCATCGCCACAACGTACTCGATTCAGAATGCTCTCGGTCGAGGGGTCGCCCCACGAGGCGAATGCGGAGGCCTCCCGCCTAAACTGGGCCGGATGACCGTCCCCACCCCGCACGCCGCAGCACTGGCCGAGATCCCCGTTCGCGAGGGGGAGGTCACCGTGCTGGGCAGCCGAACCCGCTACTGGGAGTACGGTCCGCGGGATGCCGCAACCACGATCCTGCTTGCGCACGGCTACCGAGGCGATCACCACGGGCTCGAGCCGGTGATTGCGCTGCTCCCGGGGATCCGCTTCGTGAGCCCCGACCTGCCGGGCTTCGGCGCCTCGACGGCGATGACGGACGCTCCGCATTCGATCGCCGGATACGAGCGATGGCTGACCGGGTTCGCTCAGGCGGCACAGCTGCCCAGCACCACGATCCTGTTCGGGCATTCGTTCGGGTCGATGATCGCGAGCCACGCGGTCGCCGACGGATTCCCCACCCCGGCCCTCATTCTGCTCAACCCGATCTCGGCCGATCCGAAGACGGCTGCCGGGGTCGGTATCACCCGCCTCACCCGCGCGTTCTACGGGGTGTCACGGCGCCTTCCGACGGCGATCGGTCGGCGGCTGCTCGGCAACTGGCTTGTCGTGCAGTTCATGAGCATGAACCTGGTCACCACCGACGACAAGCGGCTGCGCAGGTGGGTGCACGAAGAGCACCATCGGTACTTCAACGGTTTCTCAGACCCGAAGACGGTTGCAGAGGCATTCGACGCGTCGTTGAGCACCGAGGTCGGCAAGGCGGCGCCGCGAGTCACCGTTCCCGTACTGATGATCGCCGGCTCGAACGACCGGATTGCCCCGCTGAGCGGGCAGAAGGCAACCGTCGGACTGTTCCCGAATGCACGGCTCGTGGTTCTGCCGACGGTTGGCCACCTCGTGCATTACGAGGCAGCGCAGGGCGCCGCGGATGCCATCCGCGACTTCGTCGACTCCCTCTGATCCCGCGGGCGCCATGAAGATCGTCGTCGATTGCCGCTACGTGCGCACCGATCAGCACGATGGGATCAGCCGATACACGGCCGGGGTGGTCACGGCGTTGGCTCGGAAGCATCCCCTCACGATGCTGATCAGCGACGAACGGCAGCTGAAGCTGCTGCCCGATCTGCCCTGGGCGCTCGTCTCGGGGCCGACCAGTGGACGCGAGCCGCTGGTAGCGCTGCAGGTCAACAAACTCGAGCCAGACGTCGTCTTCACTCCGATGCAGACGATGGGCACCTTCGGCCGCCGCTACAAGCTGGTCAAGACGCTGCACGACCTGATCTACTACCGCAATCGCACTCCGCCGCGCGATCTGAACCCCGCGATCCGCCTGCTGTGGCGGCTCTACCACCTGGCGTGGTGGCCGCAACGGCTGCTCCTGAATCGAGCGGATGCCGTCGCCACCGTCTCCGAGACCACCGAGCACCTCATGCGGGAGCACCGCCTCACCAGCAGACCGATCGTGATCGTCGGCAACGCCCCAGACCCGGCGCCGGCCAGCGCCCCCGCCGTGCGCGCAGTGCCTGCCGCCCACGAGCTCGTCTACATGGGTTCGTTTATGCCGTACAAGAACGTCGAAACGCTGGCACGAGCGCTGCACGAACTGCCCGGGTACCGGCTGCATCTGCTCAGTCGGATCTCGCCCGCAGATCGCGCGCGGCTCACCGCCTTGGCACCGGGGGAGTCGCTCGTCGTGCACGACGGCACGAGCGAGGCCGACTACCTCGCACTGCTCGAGACCGCGACGGCACTGGTCACCACCTCGCTCGACGAGGGGTTCGGGCTGCCGCTCGTCGAGGCGATGGCGCTCGGGACCCCCGTGGTGGTGAGTGACATCCCGATCTTCCGCGAGATCGGAGGCGATGCCGCGCTTTACGCGCCGGCGACCGACCCGGTGGCTGTGGCATCCGCGATCCGGCGCCTGGAGGATCCTGCCGAGTGGACAGCGCGGTCCACAGCGTCGCGGGCCCGGGCCGCACGGTTCAGCTGGGAGCGCTCGGCGGAGGCCCTGTTCGCGACTCTGAAAGAGCTCGCAGACACGAAGTAGTCCCGCGGACGACGCGCCCGCGAGACCTGAGCGCAATTCAAGTGTTGGCGTTGACCGGAAAACAGTTCGTCGCTACCGTGGTCGCACACCGTGATCGCCGCGGCCCGAACCGGACCATCATCGGTTGGTGGATCAGACCTAGGACCGCCGCATGGCACCAACTCCCGAGCAGACGTTGCTGGCTGCGGACCCGGCAACAGACGCACAAACTCTCGCCGACCTCGCGCACGCAGAACCGGAATTGTGGCCAACGATTGCGGCGCACCCGAACGCCCACCCCGATCTCATCGAGTGGATGCACGAACACGGGCTGGCTGAGACGGCCCTGACCGTTAGTCCGGCGCCGGAATCGGCGACGCTCAAGGACGGCCCCGGTCGGGCTGAAATCCAGATCAAGGCTCCGGCGGCCTCAACGCAACGTGTGTCCGTTCTCCGGGCGGGACTCATCGCCGCAGCCGCCTTCGTCGTCGTTCTGGCGCTCGTGCTCGTGGGTTGGTCTTCCTACGCGACCGTCTCCGCATTGGTCCAAGGACACCAGGCGGCGGCCGAGGGGAGCACCCCGTCGTCTGCGACCGACTACCGGTTTGGCGCCGCGAAAACCTGGCAGACGAAGGTCAAGGTCGTCGCGTCGGCCAGCGAGGGATTCGCTGGTTACTACGCGAGAGTTCAGGCGTATCCGGGGCTGTGGCTCGTCACCTGGCCCGGTGACGATTCGGGCAGCGGGAGGCTCACCGAGGAAACCTTGCTTGGACTGGACCCCGACACCGGTGCCGTCAAATGGTCAATCTCGCCCGCGCTCCTCGAATGTGCCTCGTCGCTGGCCGGAGGAGCACTGGTCTGCGTGGACATCGAGAAGGCGGCACTGGTCGTGCTCGATCCATCGACGGGCAAGGCCACTCATTCACCGCTGAATGGGGTCAGAGCGAACTCGGTCGACAGTATTGGCGGGGACATTGTGCTCGGCTACGAGAGCCCGAACGCCACGGGTATAACCGAGACGGTGAAGCGGCTCGCACCTGGCGGCCGCAAGGTGTGGGAAAAAAGCGCATCCTGCGATGGCCAACTGACGGATGACGGGATGCAGGTCTCCAGCAACGGCGCACGGTTCGCTGACCAAGTCCCGCCGGGAAGCATCCATTCGCACGAGACGCTGCTCCTCGCCAACTGCCTCGTGGGGATCATCAATCTGGATAGTGGCGTGCTCACCTCGGATGTGTCGATCAACTGGGACGGCTGTTACGAGGGCACGCCGACCGATCTCGACGCATTCTTCTTCTATGGCACCGACCTCTGCTCGTCGTCGAAGTACCCTCTTATCATTGCGCGCGGCGGTTCCACGCTCGCGGGGATGACCCTCGACACTTTTCTGAACAGCGCAGCGAGCGAGCAGCCTATTCCGACGGTGTGGTCGGCCGACATCGCAGGCGCCTCGCTTGACAGGAATCACTTCTCGGGCAGTGTCGGTGTGCACCTCGGCAGCTACGCTCTGCTGGCATCGGCCGGTCATCTGTACGGGGTCGATACGCGGCGCGGTCCCCGCTGGGAGCAATCCACTGAGTTCTCCGGCGACAGCCAGGTGGTGCTGTTGCCCATCGACGGGGAGAAGGCGAACTCCCCAGTGCTCGCGCTCGAAGCCGATCACCAGACAATAATGCGGCTCGATCCGGGCTCGGGTGCGACGCGCGTTTCTGCTGAGCCCGCCGCTCTGCCGGCTTGCCCAGAGGGCCAGACCCCCGTGTCGTTCTCGACGTGGGACAAGGGCAAAGGGGCAACGCTCGTCTGCCAGGGCTTCGCCCGCACGGTCACGGTCGTCCTGATCGTGCGCGGCAAGACCTACACCTCGGCGAGCGGCAGCATCACGCCAACCGGATACCGCGCTGACTTCGGGGGCGGCCTCTCTGTCGATATCGGTCTCGGCGGCTGGGCGGCGTGGGTCGTCGACGGCCAGACCACAACGCTGCACGCCGCATCTGGCGGCTGGCAGATCGGAGACGTCGCCGCGCGGGCATATCCGGCGATGAACGACAAGGTCGAGGCCTGCCCGATCGGCAGTTATCCGTTGTCGCTCTCAACCTGGCACGGTGGATGGCTGCTGACCTGCGGCCGAGCCGGGGCAACGATCACGAAGTTCGTCTATGTCGATGGTTCGTCGCACGGGTCAGGCGGTGCGATGACCACGCAGGGCGGACTGTCGTGCGGCACGGCAGCTGCGGGGGTGAAGGTATGTGTGAGCGCCAGCCCTGCCGTCGTGGCCTTCTCATCGAAGGGTGGACCGCAGACCCAGCAC
Source organism: Pseudolysinimonas sp. (assembly GCA_039928695.1). Classification (GTDB taxonomy): domain Bacteria; phylum Actinomycetota; class Actinomycetes; order Actinomycetales; family Microbacteriaceae; genus Lysinimonas. Next base: position 60,553 of record JBDSSQ010000039.1, read on the forward strand.
TCGGTCGACGCGAACTACGTCGCAGGCCAGAGATTCGGCGGCGCCGGCCAGGGGACCGGCGCGTACGGGCTCGCGGACCCGGCGGCCAACGCGGCATCGCAGGTGGCCTATCTGAACGGCATCCTGCAACAATCGGAGGCCGCCCGTACCAGTGTCAAGACCGTGATTCGGAGCATCCTCCATTGCACTTCGACGACAGGAGACGTGCAGAACGCGCAAGCCGTGGTCGAAGCCCGGACGACGGAGCTCCAAGCGCTGAACTCGGCACCGGTCGACGCCGTTCCGGGAGGCGCCCAGCTCGTCGCGCAACTCCAAGCCGTGCTCCAAGATTCGCTGACCGCTGACATCCAGTACGTGACCGCTGCGGGCCAGGTCGCCCAGGGGCAATGCGCGGCAGGCAAATCAACCTACGCGGCGCAACAGGCCTTCGTCACTCAGATTACGAACGAGAAGACGGCGCTCGCCAATCTGTGGAACGGGCAGATCGCGTCGCAATATGGGACGCCGACCTATACGCAGGACGATATTTAGGTTTTCGTCGCACACCGTCCGCATGGGGCTCAGCAGGCCAAGCGGCGGCGCCGCACCGATGCTTCGGCCAGCCGCACGCACAGCCACCTGCCGTCGTCCAAGAGAATCTCGAACGGTTCGGCGAGATACCCGATACCCAGCTCGTCGAGGGCTTCTTTGGCATCGAGCCAGGAACGACACCGGTGACCTCGCGTCCGAGAAGGTTCACGGCGATGAAACCTTCGCCCACCGGTTGCATCCAGCCCAGCAGTTCGCCATCGCGGCCGCGCCGGTGTTCGATCCAGTCGCTGAACAAGCCAAGCAGTTCAATCGGGCGCAAGATGGCGGGGTGAAGCTGGTGCTCGACCTGCACGACATCTACAACCGGAGCGGTGACATCGATCGAGCGCTGCGCGACATCATCGACGAAGCCATTGCCAAGAAGGCGCCGCTGGTCGAGATCATCCCCGGCAAGGGGTCAGGGGCGCTCAAGAAGCGGGTGCTGCGGTTTCTCGCCCAGCCAGAGATCAAGGCGCAGTACCACCGGGTCGAGAAGGATTCGAAGAACTTCGGTCGTGTCTTCGTGCACTTCAAGACGAAATAGCTTTGAGAGCAGCCGGAACGAGCCGCGCCGCCACGTCTGGGAAACGAATGACCGGCCCATACCATGGGACCGTCGGGCGAGACCTCAGGGAGTGAACATGGCCGGTCTCGTTGGATGGGGCCTCCTATTGGCTGTCGTGTCGCTCCCGGGGCTGATCGCCCCACGCGCGGTCTGGGAGCTGTTCTCCTCGTGGCAGTACCGGGATCCGGAGGCCATGAAACCCAGCAACCGTCGCTTCCGCGTCGCGCGTCTCGGGTCGGCGACCACGGCCCTGGTAGGGATCGTGATCGTCATGGGCGGACTCTGGCCCGGAGACGCCACCGCCAAGGCGACGGCAGCTCTCATCACGGCGCTCTGCGGGGTCGTCATCGTGATCGTGCTGAGCGTCATCTCGGTGGTCGCCCGAAAACGGCGTCTCAGTTCGGGACAGGAATCTGAGGAAAGGCCGCCGCCGAACGAACCGAGTGATCTCGCGTACTGGAACGACTACTTCGGAATCGGGATCTATGTCTTGGTCATGTTCGTGGTGATCTTCGCGGTTTTCGGTATCGCCCAGCACGAGAAGGAGCAAGCAGCGCAGTACCGGGCTGACCACGACGGCGTCCTCACTCCCGAGCAGCAACAGCGCGTGAACGAGGTCGAGAAGACCTTCCATCGGCTGCACACGCAGACGGTTCCGGTGAGCGCCGTGGTCCCGGACAGCGCCGTCATCACCGAGTCGATGGCGTGGGATCCTGTGGACCTGTCTCGACGCCTTCCGCAGGAAGCTTGGGACCAGTCCCAGGGTGACGGCCCGGAAGCGGATGCGAAGCTCGCCTCGTCCGACTTGGTCCTCTCGTTCTACGGTTTCTCCTGCATCGTCGATGGATTCGTGGTTCAAGAGACCGACACGACGGTCGCGATCGCCGCCGTCGTCCGCAACGGTGTGGTTGCGGAAGGGACGACGGTGGCTTCGTGCACCGGTGCCAATGCGGTCCTGGCCGACTACTACCCAATCGACCTGGCGGCACCTCTTGGCGACCGCACGCTGGTCACCCTCGATGGGCACCCTCTCCGCAAGGCCTTTCACAGCTGACTTACTTGTCCGCGTCGCTCACGACCGGCTAGAGGTGTCATCGGCACTGCTCACGCCGCGCCGTCTTCTTCGGCTTCAACTCGGTTCTGCTCGTCGAGGTCTCCGCAGTCTTCGCCGATCGACTCGACCTCGATCGGGTCGTCGAAGGCGATGAGCCGCAACGCGCCGTCTTCGAGACGGAAGCTGTGGACAGAGCCGTTGGTGATCATCCCGTGGCTGGCGCTCGGCTCGACCTGATTGAGCACGGCTCGGATGGCGCCCCCGTGGCTAACGATCAGCAGCGCCTCGCCTGCGTGCTCGGCCGCCAACTGCATCAGCGCAGGGACGACGCGTTCGCCAACCTGCTCGCGCGACTCGCGCCCTGGCACCACGGTGCCCCGCGGATAGTTCCTCTCGATCTCGAGCCAGTCCAGACCTTCTGCGTCCCCATAGTTGCGCTCGACCAGCGCGTCGATCAGGGTCGGCTCGGCGAGTCCGACCTCGGCGGCGATGATCGAGGCAGTCTCGACCGCGCGGCCGAGCGGGCTGGAAAAGATCGCGTCCCAGTGACGGCGGGCCAGCAGCATCCCGGTCGCTTGCGCTTGGGCCCTGCCGGTCTCGTTCAACGGGATGTCGGTCAGCCCTTGGATGCGCCGCTGCCGGTTCCAGTCGGTCTCGCCGTGACGCACGAGATAGAGATCGGTCATGCCACGAGCCTCCCACGCGGGAGCGCTCGTTGACGGCTCAGGTGAGACGTTCGCGCAGCGCGCCCAGCACCTCTGAGGTTCCCGCCTCGATCTTGAGAGTGGCGCGCGGGTCGCCCTTTGTGATGCCGCGGTTGACGATGATGACCGGCATCTTGCGCTTGGCGGCCTGATCGAGCAGCCGGATGCCGGAGTTCACCGCCAGCGAAGACCCCGCGATCACCAGGGCGTCAGCTCCGCGCACGAGCGCCCGCGCTTCGTCGAACTTCTCGACGGGAACGAACTCTCCGAAGAACACGACCTCGGGTTTGAGGATGCCGCCGCAGACCGTGCAACTGGGCACGATCATCCTCTCGGAGTCTTCGACCGTGACGTCGCCATCAGGGTTGAGCTCCACGCCCTCAGGGGCCTCCAGCCACGGATTCTCGCGCGCCATGCGCTCGGCGATGTCTGCACGGGCGAAGGTCTGGCCGCAGTGCAGGCAGCGCACCCTGTCCATCGATCCGTGAATGTCAACAACGCGCCGAGAGCCGGCCCGCAGGTGCAGCCCGTCGACGTTCTGCGTGATGATCCCGTTCACGACGCCGGCGATTTCGAGCTCGGCCAAGGCGCGATGACCCGCGTTGGGCTGCGCAGCAGAGAAGTGCCGCCAGCCGAGATGGCTGCCAGCCCAGTACCGGCGACGACCGCCCTCGTCGGCGAGAAAGTGGTCGAAGGTCATCGGGGTGCGCACCGGGGCGCCCTCGCCCCGGTAGTCCGGAATACCCGAGTCGGTGCTGACCCCCGCCCCGGTGAGAACAGTGACAGTGCGGCCGCGCAACAGCTCGACTGCTTGTTGCACAGCGGCCTCGAGTGGCGCGTCGAGGAGCTCGGGCGCGACGGCGTTGCCCGGCGTTGCGATCACGGCACCTCCTCCCGCTGCCGCCAGAGTAGACAATTCAGTTTTCCGATATGTTTCCGACGGCTGGCAGGAGGGAGGCACCGCAGTGCACATCGTGCCGATCTCTGACGCCTCCGACCCGCAGTTGCGCGACTACGTCGGGCTCACCGATGTGTCACTCCGGCGACTCACCGAGCCACAGGACGGGCTGTACATCGCCGAGTCGACCAAGGTGGTCGAGCGCGCGCTGGCGGCGGGGCACCGACCGCGCTCCGTGCTGATACAAGAGAAGTGGCTCGACGAACTCGAACCACTTCTCAGGAGCTACGACATTCCGGCGTTCCTCGCCTCGCAAGAGGTCCTTGGGCACGTTACTGGCTTTGCGATGCACCGCGGCGCGCTCGCCTCGATGCATCGTCCGACGCTGCCGGATCCTTCTGAAGTCCTGCGTGAAGCGCGCCGCGTCGTCGTGCTCGAAGACATCGTCGATCACACGAATGTCGGCGCGATCTTCCGTGCGGTTGCGGGGCTGGGCGCCGATGCGGTGCTGGTGACCCCACGTTGCGCCGATCCGCTGTACCGGCGATCGGTGCGGGTGAGCATGGGCGCGGTGCTGCAAGTTCCGTGGACGCGTCTTGCCGAGTGGCCGGATGCCGCATCCCAGCTGCACGACGCCGGCTTCACCATCGCCGCACTCGCGCTCGATGCGGGGGCGGTCACGCTCGACGCCTTCGCAGCGGACCCGCCGGAGCGGGTCGCCCTGCTCCTGGGCACCGAGGGCGATGGGCTGTCACGCGCAGCCATCGACGGGGCGGATGTCGTCGTGACCATCCCCATGTCGCGCGACGTCGACTCCCTGAACGTCGCGGCCGCCTCGGCCGTGGCGCTCTGGGCTCTCAGGACCTGACCCATACGATCGTTCGGTGCCCCTCACCCGTCAGCAGGTCTTCCGCCGTCGGCGGATCGTGGTGTTCGGCACGCTCGGCCTGCTGCTGGCCGTCGCGTTCTACCTGCCGATGACGCTCCTGGCGCCCCTGCACGCCGCTGACCCGGTGATCGCGAAACCGGTGATCCCGACCGGTACGGCTGCCGCGCTCAGCTTTCCCGGCTACGGCGGCAGTGCGATCGGCGCGGTCGGCTTCGACGGCGCCCTGGCGCAGTCGGGGGCGACCTCGCCGCTTCCGATGGCAAGCATCACCAAGCTCATCACCGCTCTGGTCGTGCTGCAGGCCAAGCCCCTCGCGGCGGGCGTCGAGGGTCCGCAGGTCACGATGACCTCAGCAGATGTCGCGCTCTATCATCGCTACCTGGCCGCCCATGGAGAGGTGGCAACCGTGAAGAGCGGGTTCGTATTCACCGAGCACGAGTTGCTCGAGCTGGCGCTGATCCACTCGGCGAACAACTACGCCACGAGCCTCGCTTTGTGGGCGTTCGGATCGATGGACGCCTATCTCAACGCGGCGAGAACGTGGATCGCCGCCCAGAAGCTGAGCAGCATCACGATCACCGATCCGACCGGCCTCGATCCGACGGATGTGGCGAACACCTCCGATCTGCTGCAACTCGGCAAACTCGCGCTGGCCAACCCGGTGCTCGCGCCGATCGTCGCCACCACGTCGGTCACCATTCACGACGTCGGAACCCTGACCAACACCAACACCCTGCTCGGCTCATACGGGATCGAGGGGATCAAGACCGGCACGCTCATCGGCGCGGGCTCCAACTTGCTGTTCGCCGCTCACCACAAGGTCGGATCCGCGACGGTCGTCATCATCGGCGTCGTGCTCGGCGGCCGCACCCACCAGGTGGTGGACAGCGACATCCGCTCGCTCCTGACCGGCGTGTTTGCCGGGTTCCATCAACTCGACCTCGCCAAGAAGGGGGATGCCCTGGCGAGCTACACAACCGAGTGGGGCCAGACCGTCTCGGCCGTGGCCGAGAAGACAGCGACCCTGGTCACCTGGGGTGATGCCCAGGTGACGAGTTCGATTTCGGCTGCGCCGGTGTCGACAGGGGCGAAGGGCCAGGATGTTGGCACCGCAACCTTCACCTCGGCGGGACGCACGGTTTCCGTTCCGCTGGGGCTCGCAACCAGGGTCAACGATCCGGGACCCGGTTGGAGACTGTCGCATCCCGGATTGATCGTGGGCGCCCCCTAGCCGGCGCCTAGCTCTCGCGCACGCCACCGGCCGTCGGGCGTTTGGCCGAGATCCCGTCTCCCGAACTCTGCCTGCGCAAGCGGCGCACGATCCACGGGCCGAAATGAGTCCGCGCCCAGCCGAGATCGTCGCGCCTGGCACGCCGCCACGACACCGGCGGGAGCGGCTCCGGCTTGTGGGGCTCCAGCTCGTTGTCGACCTCGAGCGCCGCGAGCACCATGCGCGCAACCGTGTGATGGCCAACGGGGGAGAGATGCAGGCGATCTGGTGCCCACATACGGGGATCGCCGAGTTCGCGGAGCGCCCACATGTCGGCCATGATCGCGTCGTGCTTCTGAGCGAGCGCACGCAAGTTCTCGTTGTAGATGGCCACCTTGCCCCGGATGCGGCCGAGCACGGGCGTTCGTCCGACGTCTGCACCGTTGAAGATGACGACCGTGGCACCGGATTCAGTCAGCCGGACGAGGCCGGTCTCGAAGCGGGCTGCCACCTCATCTGGATCCGTTCCCAGCCGCAGGATGTCGTTGCCACCGGCTGCCATCGTCACCAGATCCGGTTCGAGCGCGAGCGCCGGTTCGATCTGCTCGCTCAGGATCTGCCCCAGCAGCCGCCCTCTCACGGCAAGATTCGCGTAAGCGAACTCGTCGGTCTGATCGCTGAGCACCTCGGCCACGCGGTCCGCCCACCCGCGATGACCGCCTGGCGAGCGCGGCTCTGGGTCGCCGATCCCCTCGGTGAACGAGTCGCCGATCGCGACGTAGCGCGTCCACGGGTGCTGCGCAGTCATGCCGACAGTCTGCAATAGACGCCGCCAATAGGGCGTGTCAAGGGGGCGCGGGCTGAACACCGCTCTGGGAGACTTGGCGGCGTCCCGAAAGCCGGGACGCAGCACGCACCGATTGGAAAAGCACTCATGGGCTTTCTCTCGTTCCTCATCCTGGGCATCATCGCCGGCATCATCGCGCGACTGATCATCCCCGGCAGGCAGAAGGGCGGATGGGTCCTCACCATCATCCTCGGCATCGTGGGCGCCATGCTCGGCGGATGGATCGCCGGATTGGTCCTCGGGCCGAACAATGTGTACGCGCAGTTCTTCTCCCTGGCCGGCTGGATCGCCGCCATCGTGGGTGCGCTCATCGTCACGCTCATCTTCAACGCCTTGTTCAACCGACGCAGTCGGGTGTAGCGTTCACCACGACGGGCCCCGGTGCAAGCCGGGGCCCTTCGTATGCCCGTGGTCATCCGTCGGTGAGACGATGACAGAGTGAGCAAACAGGACGGCAGCGGCCGCCTCGTCACTCCCGAGCCGATCGACGATCTGACGGCCACGATCCTGCACGTCGACATGGACGCCTTCTTCGCCTCTGTCGAACTGTTCGAACGTCCGGAGTTGGTCGGAAAGCCCGTGATCGTCGGACACCGATCCTCCCGCTCGGTGGTGACCGCGGCGACCTACGAGGCTCGCAAGTACGGCGTGAACTCCGCCATGCCGATGGCGGTCGCGCTGCGGCGCTGCCCGCAAGCCGTCGTGCTCGAGCCGCACTTCGAGCGTTACACGCACTACTCGAAGCGCGTGATCACGCTGCTGGGCGAGATCACGCCGATGGTCGAACCGCTGAGCATCGACGAGGCATTCCTCGACGTCAGGGGGGCCATCCGACTGTTGGGAACGCCGTGGCAGATCGGCACCCGACTGCGGGCGTTGGTGTTCGAACAGACCGGGTTGCGCTGCTCGGTGGGGGCGGCATCCACCAAATACGTGGCGAAGCTCGCCTCGGGACGGTCGAAGCCAGACGGACTGCTTGTGGTGCCGGCCGACGAGACGATCGCCTTTCTGCATCCGCAGCCGGTCACCGCGCTGTGGGGCGTTGGCGGAAAGTCCGAGGAGCAGCTGCAGCGCCTCGGGCTTCGCACGATCGGTGATGTCGCGGCGGTGCCGCTCGACACACTCACGCGCGCGATCGGGCCGGCCAACGCGGCGCGACTGCACGAACTGGCGTGGGGGCGCGATCCGCGCACGATCGAGCTGAGCCGCGAAGAGAAGAGCGTCGGGCACGAGACCACTTTCGAGACCGACATCACGGATGCCGTCGCGCTGCACCGCGAACTGCTTCGCCTCAGCGACGCCGTTGGCGCCCGCCTGCGCCGCGCAGGAGTTCAGGCTCGCACGGTCTCGCTCAAGCTGCGCTTCGAAGATTTCACCACCATCAGCCGTTCGCGAACGCTTGCCGAGCCCACCGATCTGGGCAAGCGGATCTACGAAGAGGCCCGCTCGCTCTACGACGCCGCAGCACAGGGCGGGCGACCGGTTCGGCTGATCGGCGTGCGCGGCGAGGGGCTGGTCGGCGCCGTGGCCAGCCTTGGCCTGTGGGACGACGACGAGCAGTGGCGGGAGGTCGAAGGCACGGTGGATGCGATCGGCTCGCGCTTCGGTGCCGGCGTCGTGCGCCCCGCCGCGCTGCTCGGCGAAGCACAGCGCCGCCGCATCTCGGGCGGTGACGACTGAGCGGGCGACTGAGAGGGTCGGTCGACTGAAGTACGTTGGATCGAGTGACGCACTCTAGTGACCCGACGGCCGAGACGGCCATCGGCGCTGGCGCCGCAGCGGAGGTCAGAAATGACCTCCGCTCCCAACAAGGCGCGCGGGGAGCGCGATTCCGCGCGACCTCGGCCGCCGAGCACTTGTCGCCCTCGTTTCCCGAACGAGCTCCGCGCGGCACGGCCGACAAGCTGCGCGCCTGGCAGCAGGAGGCCCTCGACCGGTACTTCGAGCACGAGCACCGCGATTTCTTGGTGAGCGCAACGCCCGGGGCGGGCAAAACAACCTTTGCCCTGCGACTCGCGAGCGAGTTGCTCAAGCGGCGCGTCGTCGACCGGGTGACCGTGGTGGCCCCCACCGAGCACCTCAAGACCCAGTGGGCGGATGCTGCTCACCGAGCGGGCATCCGGCTCGATCCGCGTTTCAGCAATCGCCACGGCCGCGAAACGCGGCAGTATCACGGCGTCGTCGTTACCTACGCCCAAATCGCCGTGCGCGCATCGCTGCACCGCGAGTTGACGGAATCGAAACGCACCTTGGTCATTCTCGACGAGGTGCACCACGGGGGCGATGCGCTGAGCTGGGGAGACGCGATCCGCGAGGCCTTCGACGGAGCCACCCGGAGGCTGTCGCTGACCGGAACGCCGTTCCGCAGCGACACGGCTCCCATCCCGTTCGTGCAGTACCTGCGCAACGAGAAGGGTGTGCGGCTCTCTCAGACCGACTACGCATACGGCTACGGGCGTGCCCTCCGTGATGGCGTCGTTCGCCCCGTCATCTTTCTGTCGTATGCCGGCTCGATGCGCTGGCGCACTCGGCAAGGAGAAGAACTGGAGGCCACGCTCGGACAGCCAGACACGACGGATGTCACTGCCCAGGCCTGGCGTACCGCTCTCGATCCCGACGGGGACTGGATCACCGCGGTGCTCGCCGCCGCCGATCGTCGCCTGACCGAGGTGCGGCAGAGTGTCCCGGATGCCGGGGGCCTGGTGATCGCAACCGATCAGGCGACGGCGCGGGCGTACGCGACGATCCTGACCGGGCTCACCGGGCACGCTCCTGTCGTGGTCTTGAGCGACGAGGCAGAGGCGAGCGTGCGCATCCAGCAGTTCGCCGAGGGGACGCAGCGCTGGATGGTCGCGGTGCGCATGGTGTCAGAAGGAGTCGACGTGCCGCGACTCTCGGTCGGGGTGTACGCCACGAGCGCCGCGACCCCGCTGTACTTCGCGCAGGCGATCGGCCGCTTCGTGCGAGCCCGGCGGCGAGGGGAGCTCGCGTCGATCTTTGTGCCGAGCGTGCCGATCCTGTTGGCGCTCGCCTCGGAGTTGGAGCGCGAGCGCGACCACGCGCTCGACCGCGAGACGCCAGAGGATCAGCTCCTCGACGACGAGGCGATGGAGCGAGCTCAGCAGGGGGAGGCGGCATCGGGCGAATTGCTCGATGAGTACGTGTGGACGGCCCTCGGCTCGGTTGCCACCTTCGAGAAGGTGCTCTACGACGGCGACGAGTTCGGCGCGCTTGCCGAGCCGGGCTCTGCCGAGGAATGGGACTTCATCGGGCTGCCCGGCATCCTGGAACCGGATCAGGTCAGCGAGCTGCTCAAGGCACGACAGCAGCGCCAGGCGCGGCACGCGCTCGAGCGGCGGCGAGCGGCAGCGGCGAGCGGCGGGCTCTCGACCGAAGCGATAGCTGACGCCGATGCGAAACCGCTGCACCGCACGCTTGCCGAGCAGCGAAAGCTGCTGAACAGCCTGGTCTCGATCCGGGCGCGAGGCTCTGGGCAGAGTCATGCCATGGTGCACGCCGAAGTGCGTCGCGCCTGCGGCGGACCCGAGGTCGCGAAGGCGACCGTCGCGCAACTTCAGTCACGAATCGATTGGCTGCGCGGCCGGCTCGCGGGGTGAGCGGCACACGAACCGGCTACCGTTGTCTCATGCCCACCAGCACGACCGCTCCCGCCTCACTGGCCGACCTGCAGACCGCCTACGAGGCGTTGAAGGCGCGCGGACTGAAGCTGGACCTCACCCGTGGCAAGCCAGCGCCCGCCCAGTTGGACCTGTCCAACCCGATGCTCGATCTGCCGCTCTCTGCAGATCACCAGTCAGCAGATGGGGTGGACACTCGCAACTACGGCGGGCCAGACGGACTGCCCGAGCTGAGGGCGATCTTCGGCGAGCTGCTCGGCATCCCCGTCGACCAGTTGCTCGCCCTGGGCAACGCGAGTCTGAACGTGATGCACGACGTGATCGTGCACGCCCTGCTGCACGGCGTCCCGGGTAACACGGTGCCATGGCGCGACGGCGAGATTGCCTTCCTGTGTCCAGCGCCCGGCTACGACCGGCACTTCGCGATCACCGAGTCGTTCGGCATCCGGATGATCCCGCTGCCGTACCTCGAGGGCGGTGCGCTCGACCTCGACGCAATTGCCGAGCACCTGAAAGACCCGGGCGTGCGCGGGATGTGGCTGGTCCCGATGTACGGAAACCCGACCGGCTTCACGGTCACCGAAGCCGAGGCGAAGGCGCTGCTTTCGCTGCCAGCGGCCGCGCCGGATTTCCGAATCTTCTGGGACAACGCGTATGCGGTGCACCACCTGACGTCGAACGAACAGCCCGCCATCGACGTGCTCGGCATCGCGGCCGCGGCTGGCAACCCGGACCGCCCGTTGGTCTTCGCGTCGACCTCGAAGATCACGCTCGCCGGCGGCGGCGTGTCATTCTTCGGGGCGTCGCCCGCCAACATCGCCTGGTACCGCCTGCACGCCGGGGTGCAGACCATCGGTCCCGACAAGGTGAACCAGTTGCGGCACGTGCGTTTTTTGGGCTCGGCCGAGGGGGTGCGCGCGCACATGCGCAAGCACCGCGAGCTCATCGAGCCCAAGTTCGCGCTGGTCGAGCGGCTGCTCGCTGAGCGACTCACCGGCCACGGCCAGTGGACGGCGCCGCTCGGCGGTTATTTCGTCGCGCTGACGGCGCCGCACGGCACAGCCACACGCGCCGTCGACCTCGCGAAGGCCGCAGGCATCGCGGTGACTCCGGCCGGCGCCGCGTTCCCCTACGGGGAGGACCCGAACGACGCGGTCATCCGGATCGCGCCGACCTACCCGTCTCTTGACGACCTCGAGACCGCGATCTCAGGGCTCTGCGACTGCGTGCTGCTCGCCGAAGCGGAGCTCGCTGCCCAGCAGGCCTAGCGGTTCGCGGCCCTATTCGGCGTCGAAGGTCACTACCGCCCCGGTGGGAGCAGGCATGCTCATCGCCGGCGGAGCGAAGTCCATCTCGGGCCGTTCGGTTTCGTAGCCGCGAAGCACCTCCTGAGCCTCCATCGCGAGGTCACGCAGCAGATCCATCGCGATTGACGACTCACGGCGGGTCTGGGATCCCTGCAAGCAGAACGACCCGATCACGTGGCCATCTGTTGCGCGCAGGGGATAGCCAGCGTAGAAGTTGATGAACGAGACATCGACAAGAGGGTTGTCAACGAATCGCGGGTCGCGGCCGGTGTCCGGGATGATGACCGGTTCGCCGCTCTCGACGGTGTACCGGCAGAACGAGAGTTCCAGGGGTACTGAGGCGGGCATCACGTCGGTGTTATTGCTGTGGTAGAGCCGGTCCCCGTCGACGAGCGACACGACCGCCAGTTCGACGCCGAATGACTTCTGCGCCTTGTCGGTGAGGCGGCGCAGGTTCGTTTCACCGCCGTGGCGAGCGGCCTCGACGATGGCGCCGGCTCCGCTCCAGTCCCATACCTTGTCGCGCTGCGGGGCGCGGGGGGTGGGCGCCGGACGGGTCGCCACGAGCTTGGGGGCGACGTCAAGCGCGATGCGAGCGGCGAATTCGCGGTACGCCGCATCTGCCGCGCCGCCGACCTTCGGGGTCGGCAGTTCCACGTAGTCGATCCCGCGAATGCGGGCGATCTGCTTGGTGGCTGCGTTCAACTTCAGTCGATGCTGATCGCTCAGCCGCCCGGTCAGGCTGCCGTAGGAGCTGAACGACGAGATGGGCGGAATGCCGACAACCACCAGCGATGAATCGTGTCGCAGTCGACCGGAGATTCCGTCGAGCAGCTTGCGCAGCTCGCGCTCCCAGGTCGGCACCGGGGTGAAGCGCAGGGCATCGTTAAACCCGACCACCAGCACAACGCAATCATCGCCGCGCAGATCGCGGTCGCCGATCCACGAAAGGGCCGAGCGCACGTTCATGGCCTCGGCGCCGATCAGATCAGCGTCACATGCGCGTCCGGTGCGAGCCGCGACGGCATCCGCGAGTTGACCGGTCAGGGCGAGTTGGTGTGTGACGACGCCCCAGCCGTGGCTCGGTCCGTTGCCGATGACCAGGATGCGGTCGGCCAGCGAGTCGCCGCTGCGAACGGCGGGCACGTCGGTGGGCTGCACCTGGGTGCGCAGACGCAGCATGCGGAACGCGTACCAGGCGCGCAAGGCGAGACGCGCGGGAGTTGAGGCAGATGCGGGCACGGTGAACCTCAATGTTTTCGGGTTGTGCCTCCCGAGGCTACGGATCGCTGCGGGCCAGCGCCGGTCCCAATCATGGGGACAGGACGACCCGATTCTGGGGCGCGAGAGTCTCGTGAGGCTGGAGTGGTTCGAGTTGAACCGTCCCGTTCAGGAGTTCGGCGCGACGCGCCCGGTGGTTTGGCCGGGTCACGATCGCTCAGAGCGGGTGGTGGCCCGTGATGTCCTTCGATTTCGGGCCGTCGAGGTGCGCGCCGCCGAGGGCACTCGCCGACCAGGCGGTGATCGTCCAGCCGGCTTTCGGATCCCCGTGCATGGTCACGCCCGCCGTGTTGTGCAACTCGCCGGCGGCAGCCGCCGCAGAGGGCGTCCCCTTCGCACGCAATGCAGTCCAGACGCGGATGGCGGCGCCGTGACTGAACGCAACGGCCATGCCGTCCGGGTGGGCCGCCGCAATGTGGGCAACGCTGTTGTCGAATCTCTCCAGGAAGGCGTTGCCGTCGGCCCCGCCTGGCATCTTGCGACCGAGGTCGCCATGCAGCCACGACGACAGAACGTCGATGTATTTCGCGGTCTCGGTTGGGTCTTTCGTGCCTTCGAGCTGGCCGGCACCAATCTCGTGCAGGCCCGGGAGCACCGTGGTGTCGAGGGTGCGACTGCCCGAGAGCGGAACGGCCGTGAGCTGGGTGCGCATCAGGGCAGAGGCGTAGACGCCGTCAACCGCGTGCTTCTGCAGAGCATCGGGCAGCGCAGACGCTTGTGCCATGCCCAACGCGGTCAACCCGGGCCCGGGCGCCCGCGTCTCGAGAATGCCCGCGACGTTCGCCGCCGATTGGCCGTGCCTGATGAGCATGAGGTGCATGGCAGCAGTGTATGGCCGGCGCTCCGGCGCCACGAGGTGCAGTTTTCGGGCTATTGGAAGTCTCGCGAGTGGTGCATGACACCGACGCGCAGCGGCTCGAAACGATCGGCAAGGAGGTTCGTCACCCCTTCATCTGAACGCTCGAGGATGCCACGCACGATGAGAGCAGGAGACTCCCGCACGACGCGGCGGTAGCGCCCCCAGACGCCCATTGAGCAGATCACGTTAACCAGCCCGTGCTCGTCTTCGAGGTTGAGGAAGGTGATCCCGGATGCAGTGGCCGGCCGCTGGCGGTGCGTCACCAGCCCGGCGACCTCGATGCGGCGACCGCTCTCGGCCGTGCGCATGTCGTACGACGAGAGCGCGCCCCGCTCGACCAGCGCCTCGCGGAAGTGCCGGAGCGGATGATCGTCTGTCGAGATGCCCGTTGCCCAGAGATCCGAGGCGAGCGTCTCGAACGCGCTCGAGTCGGCGAACAGCGGCGGTTGTACCGTGACAATGGAGTCGGCCAGAAACTCCTCGCGATTCTGGGCCGCCGAGCCTGCCCGCCAGAGCGCCTCGCGTCGAGTGAGCTCGAAGCAATCGAAGGCGCCCGCCGTTGCCAGTGACTCGAGTTGGGCGGTGGTGAGTGAGGTGCGACGTACCAGGTCTTCCATGGAGCGGTACGGGCCTGATGCCTCGCGCTCGGCCACGATCCGCTCGGCCACCTTCGTGCCGATCCGGTTGACGGCGGCAAGGCCGAGCCGGACCGCCCAGTTGCCGTCGCGGCGGTGGTCGGATGAGACATCCGGCTCTGAGCGGTCGAAGACCCCGACCGGCGGCTGGTGACGGTCGGCGCAGGAGGGGAAGCCCGTCGCCTGGCAGTCCGAGTCGAGGCCAAGAAGCTCCATGCCCGCCTCGACACCCGAGAGCTGCAGATCGGGTCGACGCACCTCGACGCCGTGACGGCGGGCATCCGCGCTCAGCGACGCGGGGGAGTAGAACCCCATCGGCTGCGCCCGCAGCAGCCCCGCCAAGAACACCCCGGGGTAATGCAGCTTGAGCCACGAACTCGCATAGACCAGCAGCGAGAAGCTCAGGCTGTGGCTCTCGGCGAAGCCGAAGTTGGCGAAGGCCTGGATGCGGCCGTAGATCTCGTCGGCCACCTCGCCAATCAGGCCATTCGACGCCATCCCCTCATAGAGCTTCGTGCGCAGCGACTCGATCTTCTCCAGCCCGCGCTTGCTGCCCATCGCCCTGCGCAGCAGGTCGGCATCTTCGCCAGAGCATTCGCCAACGGCCATCGCCATCTGCATCAGCTGCTCCTGAAAGACCGGGATGCCGAGCGTGCGCTCCAGCGCGGGAATCAGCTTCGGGTGCAGGTAGGTCACCTCCTCTGTGCCGAGCTTGCGGCGCACGAAGGGATGCACGGCCCCGCCCTGGATCGGACCGGGCCGCACCAGGGCGATCTGCACCACGAGGTCGTAGAACCGGCGGGGCTGCAGCCGGGGGAGCAGTCCCATCTGCGCGCGGCTCTCGACCTGGAAGACGCCGATCGAGTCGGCGCGGCAGAGCATGTCGTAGACCGCCTTCTCTTCCTTCGGAAGGGTGGCGAGCTCCCATTCCTCGCCGGTGGTGGCGCGGATCAGGTCGAAGCAGTACTGCAGAGCCGCGAGCATGCCAAGGCCCAGCAGATCGAACTTCACAAGGCCCATCCACGCCGCGTCGTCTTTGTCCCACTGGATGACGGTGCGATCACTCATCCGGGCGTGCTCGATCGGCACCACCTCGCCGACCGGGCGGTCGGTCAGCACCATCCCGCCCGAGTGGATGCCCAGGTGCCGCGGCGTCTTCAGCAGCTTCATCGCGAGGGTGACAACCGCATCCGGGATGTCGTTGTCATCACCCGTCGTCAGCTGTGCGCCCCAGCGCTCGACCTGCTTGCTCCAGGCATCCTGCTGGCCGGGACTGTGCCCCAGCGCCTTCGCCATGTCGCGCACCGCGTTCTTGGGCCGGTACTGGATGACGTTGGCAACCTGCGCCGCGTTGCGTCGGCCGTACTTCTCGAACACCCACTGGATCACCTCCTCGCGCCGATCGGAGTCGAAGTCGACGTCGATGTCGGGCTCCTCGTCACGCAGGCTGGAGAGAAAGCGCTCGAACGGCAGTTGGTAGAAGATCGAGTCGACCGCGGTAATGTCGAGCAAGAAGCAGACCGCCGAGTTGGCGGCGGAGCCGCGACCCTGGCACAGGATGCCGCGGCTCCTGGCGAACTGGACGATGTCGTAGACGATCAGGAAGTAGCCGGGAAAGTCCTTCTTCTCGATGACCGCGAGTTCGGCCTCGATGCGCTTCGTGTCTGCCGGGGTGATGTCGGGATACTTGCGAGGCACGGCATCCCAGACCAGCTTCTTCAGGTAGCTCATCGGCGTGTGACCCGACGGCACCTGTTGCTTCGGCAGCGCAGGCTTGGCACGGCGCAGCGGGAACGCGAGCTCGTCAGCGAGCGTGACGGTGCGCTCGACCGCCCCCGGATACCGCGCGAACCGAGCGCGCATCTCGCGCCCCGAGCGCAGGTGAGCTGTTCCCGCGCCGGGCAGCCAGCCGTCGAGTTCGTCGAGGCTGCGCTGCGCCCGCACGGCGGCCACCGCCGTCGCAAGGTGCCGGTCACTCGGGGTGGCGTAGTGCACGTTGCCGGTCGCGATCACCGGGAGGTCGCGCTCGGCCGCCAGTCTCGCCAGCACGTCGTTGTGCTCGCTGTCGAGCGGCTCGCCATGGTCGATGAGCTCGACGTAGACATTGTCGTGGCCGAACAGGCGCACCAGGCGGTCGAGCTCGTCGCCGCTCGTGCTGGTCGAGTAGTCGCGACGCGAGGTATCGAGACCTTTTCGCACCGCACCCTTACGGCATCCGGTCAGCACCACCCAGTGGCCGCCCGCCAGCTCACCGAGCTCGTCGAGGTCGTAGACCGGGCGGCCCTTCTCGCCGCCGCGCAACTGCGCATCGGTGATGGCCCTGGCGAGCCGGTGGTAGCCCTCCTCCTGCCTTGCGAGCACGAGCAAATGGCTGCCCTCCGGGTCAGGTTCGCCGTTCTGCGGACCGCTCAACCCGAGCGACAGCTCTGCGCCGAACACGGTTTTCACCGATGCGGTTTCTGCCGCCTCGGCGAAACGGACGATCCCGTAGAAGCCATCGTGGTCGGTGATGGCGAGGGCGTGCAGCCCCAGGCGCTCCGCCTCTTCGAGCAGCTCTTCTGGCGAGGAGGCGCCATCGAGAAAGCTGTAGCTGGAATGCGCGTGCAGTTCGGCGTACGGCAAGGCGTCCGCGTCTCGCACGATGCCCTGCGGCGCCACATACGGTCCGCGTTTGAGCGACCAGGCGGGGCTGTCGCCACCGTCGACACCGGCAGGCATCTGCCGCGGGCGGCGGCGGTCGCTCAGGGCGCGCTCGAACTCCGACCAGGGGATCGGCGGGTTATTCCAGCCCATCACTCACCGCCTAGCGTTGAGGCATGGATGACGAACCGAGCGCCGCGGCAGAACCGAGCGAGGCCTGGCGCGCGGTGCTGGCTGCCCTGGTGAATCCGCGGCTGCGGCGCACCCTGGCCGACATCATCGTGCAGAGCGACCCCGAGATCAGCGCTCCCGAGCGACGGGATGCCCGCCGCATCCTGATGCAGAGCGGCCTGCTCACGCCCGCCCAGCAACTCGACGAGCCGGGCTTGCGCGCGATGCTCAGGACCGGCCGCGTCGACAAGGAGGGGATCGACCGTTGGCTGCGCGCCGACGGACGCATCGACCACTGGCCGAAGTCGGCCGACGACCGGCTCGAGCTGCTCACCTGGATCTGCGACCGCCTGCTCGGCGCCGACGACGTGCTCGCTGAGAAGCCATTCACGCAGAGGTTGTTCGCCTTCACGACCGACCCGAATACCCTGCGCCGCGCGCTCGTCGACGCCGGGTTGATCGTGCGCAACGCCGACGGCACCGACTACCGCAAAGCCGCGCTCTGAATCAGTCATAGCGGCCCTCCGCCCACCAGCCGTCGTCGTCGAGCACCAGCAGCCAAGCGACGCCCTCGCTGTCGACCGCCTGGAACCGGTGGACGCTGCGGGCGGCCTCGGCATCCCACCAGCGTTGCTCGAGGGGCCACGGCCCCGCCCAGGCCGTCACCGGACGGCGAGCGCCCGCACCGGCTCCGCCGCCGATCATGACGGCCGGCGGAGCGCTGAGTTCGCCGCGCTCGTCGACGGCCACCAGGCGGCCCCTGGCATCGTGCACCGAGATCTGCCGAGGCAGCTCGTACACGGTCGCCGGCGCGGGCGGGGGAAGCGATCCCGGCCACGGCTTCTGAGGATCGCGCGACACCAACGCTCGATCGCCCCACGGCACGAACGCCTGTCGCTCGGCTGGCGTGCGACCACCGGACGGCGTCGCGGTCAGCACGCCTCGGTGTCCGACCATGCCCTGCACTCGTGACAGGCCGGAGTGCACATTCTCGTCGGGTCCGGTGCCCCACAACCCCCGCTCGTGCGCGCCGACCGGGTCGACGGCCTCGGGGCTGATGCGCACGCGGGTGACCGCTGAGCGCAGCTCACCAGAGATCCCTGCATCACCTTGAAGGGCGCCTTGAAGCTGCCACCGCACTCGATCGACCACCTCGGCCGCCGAGAACGACCGCGGATGCAGCCAGACCCGCTCGCTCGCCTCGCCGCGGTCGCCGATCAGTTCCACCCGCAACGCCGTGCAGACCAGTCGCTGGGCAAGCAGCCCATTCACGAAATCGTCGGATGCCGCCCGCACCCCGAACGCCACCTGGTCGACCCGGTCGAGTGCTGGCTCGAAGTCCACCTGCACGTCGACGTCGCGGGGCGGAATGCGCGGGGTGGCCGGCCGGGGATCCCGCCCGCCGGCGAGGGCATGCAGCCGCGCCCCCATCGGACCGAAGCGCGCGACCACATCCTGCTCATCCAGTGCCGCGAACTCGCCGAGGGTGCGGATGCCGAGCCGGGGGAGCAGGCTCGCCAGTTCTGGTTGCTCGAGCAGGCTCACCGGCAGCGGAGCGAGGAACGCGGCCGTGCCGTCGTTGGGCACGATGGTCACCCGCGCTGGTTGGCCGACCCCCGTCCATCGGGCAGCTCGTTCGGCAGCGAACAGCCCCGCCGCGACGCCCACCCGCGCCTGTGTCACCCCGAGTTCGGCGACGGTGCCGAGCACCGTGAGCGCCGCAGCCTCTTCGCCGCCGTAGTAGCGGGCCGGTCCGCGTGCGCGCACCGCAACCGTTCCCGGTCGCAGTGGATGCAATCCAGGCAGCGCCTGTTCGAGCCCGGCCAGCACGGGCTCGAATGCCCTGGCGTCAAGGGCCGGGTCGTACCGCAGCACGTGGAGGCGTGGGCAGCGCGACTGCGCCTCCCGGATCCGCTGCCCGCGTGTTACCCCTTCTGCCCGAGCTGCCGGCGAGCACGCGAACACCAGACTCTTGTCGACGAGGGCGAGGGGAGCGTCATCCGGAATCCGATTGGCGCGGGCGTGGGCCAGCACCGGCCAGTCGGGTGCCCACAGCACGAGCAGCCGCGGCTGCCCCGAGGCACCTGTGACGCTCGCCATGCTCATGACCTATTTTCGAACACATGTTCGAAAGTGTCAATCTCGCGATGGATGCCGAAAGCTCATCCGCCTGGCTAACGTCGGGGCATGAGCCCCCCTCGTCAACTGGCCATCGGACTCGGCATCATGCTCGGGGGCCTCGCTGCTTTGACCATCGGCGTGGTCGTTGCGTCGCACGACCTGTTCATGGGGCTGATCCTGCTCCTCCTGGTCCCGCTATCGGTCACGTCCTGCGGGGCCATCGTGGCGTTGATCGGGCTGGTGCGACAGCCTGAGGCCCGAAGCCGGTCCGCAGTCATCCGAAGGATCCTCGGCGGGGCCGCCCTTGCCTGCTTCGGGTCCGGGTTCGCGTACGGCGCGTTGGCCACTCTGAGCCAACTGCCGGACTGGGCCTCAGGGGACAACGGCCCTTACCTGCCTGAAGATGGCCTTTCGCTTCTGCTTTTCGCGGCAACCTGCCTGCTGGCCGGGCTCGGCTCGGGCGCTCTAATCGCGCTCAGTTGGTGGGCGGTCCGGGGCCGCAACACGCCACAGGCGGCACTGGCGCCGAGCCCCCGGTAGCGTTTCGCCCATGACCGGACTCCGCGAACTGCTGTTCGGCGATGTGCCGATCGAAGACTGGGCCGGCACCTCCCATGAACTGCCGTGGACGCACTTTCAGGATGCCGAGCACGCGATGGCACACGCGAACGTTCCGGCCGCCGAGGCCGCCCTGCACGCCGTGCTCGACACCCCCGAGCTGGAATCCCGGCAGTACCTGCAGGCCTGGAGTTGCCTTCGACAGCTCGACCGCGACGCGCTGACCGGACTGCCCGAGCGCCTCTACGGCATCGTGCTCGACGTGCCGCTCGAGCAGGGATTCGATACCCTCGCGGCCTACGAGGACCACACCGCGCGCTACCTGAACCAGGGCGGGGGAGCGATCATCTGGCACGCAGAAGACGCGGCGATGGATGCCATGGTCGACGCCCTGCTCGCAGCAGCCCGCCCCCTGCTCGCCACCGTCGCCGTGTGGGAGAACGCACGCCCTCCGCTCACCGCGGATCGCGCACGGGTCAGTCTGCTCACCGCGGAGGGGCTGCACTTCAGCGAGGGTTCGTTCGAGCAACTCAGTCGCGATCCCAGCACCGGTGCGGTGTTCACGGCAGGGGTCGCACTGATGTCCGCCCTGATCGATCGATCCGAGCAGGGCTAGCGGTCTGACGGGGTACCCCCAGAACGCGCCAGAAGACGGCAGAGTTGCCTGCAAATACGGGGATTTCGCCGCCCGGCACCCCCGAATGAGCGCTGCCGGTCCGCAGAAGTGCCGACCTAGCCTCAAGACATGTCGACCTGGCGCGCCCTGGCGACGGCATCTGCCGCCGCACTGCTCCTGAGCGGCTGCGCGCCCGCCGCGACCCCGACCGCTCATCCGAGCGCTCCCACTCCGACGGCGTCGCATCCCGCATTCCTCGACTCCCCGCAGACCGACGTCGACCTCCTTCCTGGCGGGATCTCTGACAGCATCCGGGTCGACCCGAACAGCAGCCGCATCCAAGGCGCCTGGGACAGCCGGCAGGTCTTCCTGGCCATCAGGGGAGCGAACACGGTCTGTCTTGTGACGGGCATCCCCGGCAAAGACAGCAGTTGGAGAGCGGGATGCGGCGGCGGCGACGGTATCGTGACCGACGAGTTGCCCGACGGGGCGACGGTGAAGTACCTGCCGATGGTCACGAAGGCCGCCCCCGAGGGCTGGACCCGGCTCTCGGACTATGTCTTCGCCATGTGAACGCGACGCCCGTTCATCTCGCGTTAACCCTGTGTAACAAACTGGCGATTCGATGCGAGCGCGGCGCGCCTGAGTCCCTACGCTGGGCGGCATGACCACTACTGCCCCCCCTCGTCCCACGTCTGTCGAACCGGGGGGCATTGAAGCCATCCCGGCCGCCAAGCGCCACGGTTCTCCCTGGCAGCTCTTTGCTACCTGGTCCGCCCCGAACCTCGAGTTCGCGACTGTGTTCGTCGGCTTCATCGGCGTTGCGTTCTTCGGCCTCGGGTTCTGGCAGGCCATCGCCGCAATCGTTCTCGGCAACGCGCTCGGCGCCGCGACACAGGGCGTGCTCTCCACCTGGGGTCCGCGCGAGGGCCTGGCCCAGCTGGTGCTCAGCCGCACTGCCTTCGGACTGCGCGGCAACATCCTGCCGGCCGCGATCAACACGGTGATGGCTGGGCTCGGCTGGTTCGCCGTCAACTCGGTCAGCGGCGCGTTCGCCCTGACGACCCTCACCGGGATGCCGATCTGGCTCGCGCTGCTCATCATCGTCGTGCTCGAGGTGGCACTCGCCTTCGTCGGGCACGACCTCGTGCAGATTTTCGAGCGCTACGCGAGCGTTGTGCTCGGCCTGGTGTTCATCATCGCCACCATCGCGATCTTCGCGAACCCGCAGGTTGCGCCCGGAATCGCCGGTCACAACGGATTCACCCTGGCCGGCTTCACGCTGACCGCGTCGGCCGCGTTCGGCTACGCCGCCGGCTGGAACCCGTACGCGTCGGACTACAGCCGATACCTGCCCAAGTCGGCGAGCCCGGTGAAGACGGCATGGGCAGCCGGACTCGGCAACTTCGTGTCGTGCACATTGCTGATGTCGGCAGGAGCGGCATCCGCATTCATCGTCGCCCCCAAGGGCGCTTCGCCGACCGACGCCTTCGTCAGCGGCATGCCGACTTGGATCGCCGACATCACGCTGGTCGCCATCGCGGTCGGCGCCATCGCGGCGAACGCGCTGAACATCTACTCCGGTGCGATGTCGTTCCTCGCCGCGGGGGTGCGCATCCGGTTCACCCTTCGTCGTGCGATCATCGCGGTCGCCTTCGGCATCCTGGGCTTCGTCATCGCCCTGGTCTCGATCCTCACCAACTACACCTCCAACTACGAGAACTTCCTGCTGGTGATCGCCTACTGGATCGCTCCGTGGCTGGGGATCGTGCTGGTCGACCGCCTGATCCGGCGCGGCACCGCCATCGCGGCATTCATCCCGGACAAGGCCAAGTACCGCAACCCCGCCGGGATCATCTCGCTGGTGATCGCAGGAGTCGTCTCGATCGTGCTGTTCGCGAACCAGACGCTCTATTCGGGTCTCGTGGTCGTGGCCACCGGTGGTCTCAAGTCGCCCATCGGCGACCTCACGCCGCTGGTCGGATTCGTGCTGGCCGGGATGCTGTACTGGGCGCTGTTCAAGGCGTTCAAGCCGAAGCTCGGTGGCCCGCTGGCCGAGGAGCCCGACGTGATCATCGGGGTCGACGCCGCGGATTCGGCCGCGTAACCAACTCATGAACGACCGGATCTACGCCACAGACGCCGAGAAACTCGCCGTCGCAACGGCCGAGGCCTTGAAGGGCCTCGCCGAGGGTGGGATCCCGATCGGGGCGGCCCTCTTCGATGAGGAGGGCCGCCTGTTGGGCAGCGGTCACAATCAACGCGTGCAGGGCGGCAACCCAGCCCTGCATGGCGAGACCGCGGCGTTTCTCAACGCCGGACGCCAGAAGAGCTACCGCAAGACAACGATGGCGACCACCCTGTCGCCCTGCTGGTATTGCTCGGGCTTGGTGCGGCAGTTCAATATCGGACGGGTGATCGTCGGCGAGAACGAGAACTTCTTCGGCGGGCAGGACTGGCTGGTCGAGAACGGGTTCTCGGTGACCACCGTCAACGACCCGGAGCTGATCAGGATCATGGGCGAGTTCATCGAGGCGAACCCCGAGCTCTGGAACGAGGACATCGGCGAAGACTAAACTGGCCTGGACCAGGAGGTCGATGTGTCACAGGAGACGACGACCAACCAGGATTTCCAGGTGCTGCGGATGACGACCGCAGACGCAGGGGAGGTCCTCACGTTGCAGCGCGCCGCGTACGTGTCAGAGGCGCAGTTGTATCGCGATCCCTTCCTCCCGGCGCTGACCGAGACGCTCGACGAACTCGTCGCCGAGATCGAGAGCGGGAGCGGTTTCGTGCTTCGCCTGGAGGGGCGGCTCGTCGGTGCCGTGCGCACCCGCGTGGTCGCTGGCGTGCTGCACATTGGCCGGCTCATCGTCGCGCCAGACTTGCAGGGTCGTGGGTACGGCAGCGCCCTGATGGGCGCGGCCGAGAGCGAGGCCACTGCGACCGACGAGACGTCTCAGCTCGCGGCGGATGCCGCGGTGCTGTTCACCGGCAAGCTCAGCGAGGCGAACCTGCGCATGTATCACCGTCGCGGTTACGTCGAGACACACCGCGAGGAGCTCAGCCCGGGTGTCGAGCTCGTGCACATGCGCAAGGAGTTCGTCATCTCGTAGGTGTTGTCGGTCTGCGTCGGGGCATGCCTATGGCGTCGCGAGCCGTAGTTCGATGGTCACGTTGACGGTCGAGTCGCGCTCGATGCCCTCGGCGACACGCACGGACTTCTTGAGCGGCAACCAATAGCGGCCGTCGCCTCCCGGAAAGATCGAAGTGCGCCAGCGCGTCTCGCTGACGTGCACCTCGACAGGCACCGAGTTGAAACCACGGGTGAGTCCCTCGCTACGAGCAGCGATCTCGTCAGAAATGCCCTCGGGCACGGTGACGAAGAACCACTCGTCGCGGCGTGCCTTCCACTGCCAGAGCGGCGCGGTGAAGGTGTAGCGAGCAGACCCGGGGCTCATCAGCCAGACATTACCTGGCGGATCTCGGCTTTGCGTGACGTCTGGCGCGCATCGCTCTGGCCTGCCTCGTCGCGGGCCACGATGGCTTCGAGCCGCTGATCCGGACCGGGCAGCCACAGCCTGCGGGACTTGGCGCGACCCGCCCAGGAACGCGACGCCGAACTGACCGTGACCTGCCGCGCCGTGAGGTGCCCGAACCCGGCCCCGATGCCTGCCCAGGTGCTCGCGGTGACGGTGAGGTGGGCATCCGTTCGTGGCCAGTTCGAGCCAGCATCACGCGCAGTTCCATCACCCAGACTCACCAGCACCGCCTCGCGCTGCCGCAGCCGCGACGCCAGCTTGCTCGCGGCCGCATCGCCCAGGCGCACGCGCCCCTCCCTGGTCGGGGGCTTCACCAGCACGACCGAGACCACATCGACCAGCGCCGAGACCACAGCCAGCCAGTGCTCGCCCGGATGCGGCACCAGCACCAGCCGCTCCAGGTCGAGCCCCAGCCCGGCGGCCGCCTCGACGCCCAGGTCGGGGATGCCCACGATCGCGCACCAGGATCCCGCAGCGCTCGGGCCTTGCACCAGCCCGAGCGCGAGCGTCGTCGAGTTGTCGACCGCGTAGACGCCTCCTGCGGCGAGGGCTCCGCCCGGCAGCAGTTCGCCCAGAGCGGGGTGCGTCGGCAGCGCACGGGTGTCGAGCGTTGTGCGCTGCATGCCCCGGATGCGCGCCTGCAGTTCGCGCACGACGTCTGCGCTACCCGTGGCGTCTAGGTCGTCATCGACCCGCAGGGCGGCAGAAGAGGATGACGGAGCCATCTCTCTATTTTCGAACATATGTTCGAGTCTGTCAATCGACAGAGCGTCAACGCAGATCGCGCAACCGCGCCGCCATGCCCTTCTGCCCAGCGGAACGGCGCTCGGAGGTCACCGCGATCACGAGGAGCACCGCGCCAGCGGTCGCCAGCGTGATCCACCACGGCGTCGCCCCGATCGAACGACCGACCTGCACGGCGAACACCACGATGTTCTCGATCGGGAGCACGATCAACCCGATGATGAACGGCGCGCCCAGGCGGCGCAACGAGCCGATCAGAATCGCAACCAGTGCGAGGCCGAGCACCAGAATCGCGCGAATGGTCTGCGGGTCGGTTCCGGTGGCGAGAATCGAGGGCAGCAGCGTGACCACGATTCCGGGTGCGAGCAGCCGCCACGATCCGCGGAATCCGACCGGCCAGCTGGTGAGCCCGGCCGAGACGGGCACGGTCTCGTGACGCGTGAGGATCACGCCGGCGGCGAGCAACGCGAGGCCGAGCGGCAGCGAGTACGCCTCGACGCGCAGCAGTTCGCGGGTGCTCCAACTCGCCACCATGAGGCACCACGCCAGCACGAAGGTGAACCAGACCGGGGGGAGCGTGACCACACGGGTGCGCGCCCGCAGCACCGTCACCAGCATGAGGGCGAGGTAGGCGAATCCGAGGACGTAGAGCACCAGAATCGGCACGGCCTCGGCGCGAACGGCGGCGATCGGGCCGATGGCGAGGAACACCGCGGCCGGGGCGTATGCCCAGCGGCCGCCGCGTCCGGAAGCGCCGACTCCGGCGGCGCCGGATCGCGCGCCGCCGAGCAGCAAGCGTCCGGCGATCGCCGCGATCAGGGCAGAGCCTGCGCTCACCGCCAGCACCGGCCACATCAGGGGATCGGACAGGGGGGACGGGTCGAGTCGAAGTCCCCAGCGCACCGCTTGCGCGGGGCCGGCAGCCGCGGCCGTGATCGCCACGATCAGCAGCGGGACGCGCAAGCGGGCGAGCAGGGCGAGGCGCGCCAGTCCTGAGGGATGGGACAGCGCCGGAATGTTGCGCACCAGCGCGGCGAGCGTGAGCAGCACCAGGGAGGCGGCCACCAGCGCGATGCCACGCCAGAGTTGGGAATCATCCCTCCCATCTCCTACGACCGCGAAGATCGCCAGCGACGGGACGATCGCGGCCGCCAGGGCTGTCGAGAACAGCCCGATGGCGGGTAGTCCGATGCCGGGCCGACCGCGGGCCACCAGAACCGCTCCGATGATTGCGGCCACCAGGGCGGGCGGGAGGATGTACGGCTCGGCTACGACGATGCCGGCCAGTGCCCAGACGCACCAGAGCGCACCTGTCCAACTGGCGAACGCGAGCGCCCAGCCGTAGCGACGCTTCGCGAAGAGCGCCATCGCTGCGGCGCCCAGGCCGATGATCAGCAGCACCAGGCAGCTCGTGCCCAGACCGGCGGCCGCGCGGCCCAGGGCGAGAACGACAGAAAGCGCGCCCGTCACCCAGGTCGAGATCTCGATCCAGGTGCGCGCGGCCGCTGCATGTTCGATGGGGATGCCGCGACGCTCGAGCGCTGCGCGGACCAACCCGGTGCTCGGCAGCATGCATGCCACAATCACGGCGATGATCGGCAGTGCCACGGGCGAGCCGCTGACCGTGAGGAACTGCGCCCCCAGACACACGACCACCACGGCCAGGCTCGGCACCAACAGGGCAGCAGCCATCGCGCGCACCACCCGGTTCAGGCCGGGTCGCCTTGTCACGACGAGCGTCAGCGCGAGCAGGAAGGTGACGCCGGTGGACAGCGCTGTCCAGCCGCTGCGCACCGTGAGCACCGAGCCGATCCCGATCAAGAACGGCACAGCCGTCACGATCAGGACGGCGTACCACGAACGCGCAGGCAGGCGGTGGATCAGCGTCGCGGCCAGAGCGATCAGCGAACCAAGCGTCGTCGTCAAGCAGAGCACAGCAATGGTCTCGACGTGCACCAGGTTCAACCCGGCGGCGAACACGATCAGCGCATACGCGTAGCCAACGGCGAGATACAGCGGACGGATGACGGCAGGGAACGCACGGGCGATCGTCGCAAGCACCACGACGCTCATGGCGCCGCCCGCGACCATCAGATTGGAGTCGGTCCAGGCAAGCGCGGCGCCCGAGATCAGCAGCAGGTGAGCACCGACGAGCAGGGGGACGCGAATGCGCAGCGGCGCGGCCGTGACCCGCGGAATCCGCGCCATGGCAAGGGCGAGGCCAAGAGCCAGCGTGAGCCCCAGCCCGACCCGGGCGGTCGGCACGAGGGCGTTCCAGTCTGCGAGGGCCAGGAGTGCCAGCATCCCGAGCCACAGTGCGGTGGGCAGCGCCCCCCGCGACAGAGTGGCCGTCTGAGCGTGCCGCCTGCCGAAAACCCAGAGGAGGCCAGAGGCGGCCGCGGCTGCCGCAACGCCGAGGAACGCCGCCAGTACGGTCTCGGCGTCCGCTCCGAACAGGTAGCTGCCATCGGGATGCCGCAACGGCGTGACCACCCGGGCCACCACCTGCAGGAGCGCCGGGCCTGTCACCAGAAGTGCAACGCCCCATGCGCCGATCTGCAGGGGCAGGCGTCGCATCGAGGCGAGCGATGGCAGCACAGCGGCCAGACCGACGGCGACCGCCGCCGCGGCAGGAACAAGTGCCAGGAGCCAGGTCGGGTCGAGGTGCGCGATCGACGATGGCGCGTTGGCGAACGCGATCGCGAGAAACGCACCGGCCAGCAGGCTCCACAGCCGGGGGAGTTGGTGCCGGGTGCTGGTCGCTGCGAGAACGGCGAGGGCGAGGAGAACGCCGGAGACCCCGAGCGGGTCGAGCTGCGCGGGTCGAGGCAGCATGGCCGCCGACACCAGCACCACGGCAGCGACAATCAGTTCGACGACGGTTGCCGTTACTCGCTCTACGCGAAGGGTGCTCCCGAATCGAGGTGCGAGGGCGCGCGCCGCGTCGTGAACGGCAAGCGCCGCGAAGCCGACGGCCAGGTGGCCGACGATCGTGACCCACGGGTTGTCGGCTGCGTAGGCGAAGAGAGCAGGCACGATCGTGAGACCGAGCAGCCCCGCCCACAGCCAGGTGCGGATGCGGGCCAGCCAGGCGATCAGAACCATCACCCCCGATGCAACGGCGGTTCCGATGCCGGCGAACACCCAGCCGCTTGACTGCGGCGCCGAGTGGGAGAAGTCCCAGGTGGAGAACGCCCAGATGTCGAGCACCACAAAGACCATGCCGAGCGCGCCGACCGCCTCGGCCGAGAACTGCAGGCCGGCCCGCACCAGCAGCCACGCACTGCCGAGGAAGACGACCGTAATCGCGGCGACAATGAGGCTGCGGGTCGTGAAGTCGGTGAGGTCGGGGTTCAGAAAGGTGAACACGATCGCGGCCACGGCGACCAGGGCGGCTCCCGCGACAGCCAGCACCGACTGCACGCTGACCGAACTGCGTGCATCGGGAGCAGCGCTTGTAGCGACCGCCGGCCCGGCAGCCGGAGGCGGTACCGGAATGGTGGAGGCGGCAACCGGCGCCCGCACCAGGGTCGGGATCCGCTCGATGAACTGCTGCCGCCGCTCAAGCGCGTCGACGGCATCGCGCGATGCACCCCGCACGTTCACCGCGTCGCCACCGCTCAGGTCAGCCGAGCAGCCCGCGCACCATTCGGGCGTCGTCAGACGTGCGCCGCAGCGCGGGCAGAACCGATCATTCAGGAGGTAGCGGGCGACATCGTCGGTCCAGGCCTTCGTCATCCCCCCAGGGTATGAAGTTTCGTCACGACGAGACTTCCGACTTCAGGATGACGTGGATAACTCGGGGATGACCCCGAACGTTACGCGCGGAACGCCGAGAGGAAGATCCCGGGCATCTTCAGCCAGCTCGGCTTCTGCGCGAAGCGGGTCAGCAATTCGCCGGTCCGACGGGCCGAGCGAGCGGTTACGAACCACGGCGGCTTCGGGAAGAGCGCGAACTCGCCACCGGCCACCGAACGCGGGAACGGACGGAACGGCCCGGTCACGACCGTGCGCTCGGTGTGATCCAGCAGCAGCGCGTTGTGCACGACGCCGATCCCCGATTGCACGTTCTCGAGCGTGTGGCCGGGGAACGCGCCCCACGATGCGCCAGCGGCGAGGAAGGCGAATCCCGTCCAGCTGTTGATGGCGATCGAGCCGTAGCGGAGCGCAGCGATGGCCTCGTCGAAGCCGGTGCCCAGCTTCTTGCGGTCCGCGGGAGCGACGAGCACATTGGCTCCAAGGGTCCCGAGGAAGTCGGCGTTGACGGTGGCGACCGCGGCATCCAGGAATCCCTGGCCGGTGCCCGCCACCTCCACAACGCCGAGCACT
Source organism: Pseudolysinimonas sp. (assembly GCA_039928695.1). Taxonomy (GTDB): domain Bacteria; phylum Actinomycetota; class Actinomycetes; order Actinomycetales; family Microbacteriaceae; genus Lysinimonas. The sequence continues at coordinate 89,731 of JBDSSQ010000039.1, forward strand.
GGCGAGAACGACTCGGTGGTCTGCAGATGTGTGGCGTCTTCGTCGGCCTGGATGTCGACGAGAAGTCTCGCGCCATCCGCCAGCCTTTGCGCCTTCGGATAGTGGGCGGCGACATCTGCCACTCGGTCATCACTGCCCGGATACCAGGCACGACGCCCCGGGGTGCGCTCGAGGGCGGCGCGCAGCTCGTCGAGGAACGCCGCCTTCTGCGGCCAGTCCGAGCTGAGCACCACGATCTGGCCGGCGATGCAGTTGTAGCCACCGTTGTGCAGCCGCTGCGTCGCCACGTGCTCGGCCTGATAGCGAAGATCGCGCTTTGACCACCTTCCGGGCACCAGGATGATGGGCGACACACCCCCGAGCTCGCTCGTGATCGGCTTCTTGAGCAGCGGTGTTGCGGCCTTCTTGTTGGCGGAGCGCTGCGATCCGACCCCCCACACGATTGCGTCGTGGGTGGCGGCGCTCCCGGTGATGTGCACATGCTCGATGCCATCGTGGTGCGCCAGGTACGAGCCTTCGGCGGCGCCACCCTGCACGATCCGCAGCATCCCGGCCGACACCAGGGGCGCGAGGGCAGCCTGATACACCTTCATCATTCCCTGCTGGATCGGGTTCAGCTTGAGCAGGCTCGCGCGATTGTGGGCGACGATCTCGTAGAACACGTCAAGGGGAGGGATGGAGGTGATGTTGCCGGCGCCGAGAACCAGGCCCACTCCACCCGAGAGGGTGGGGGTGAGTTCGCCGAGGCCTGCCTCACCGCGCGCCTGGGTCGCGCTGACACCTGGCTTCAGCCAGACCTCACCGTGAAATCCGTGCAGCAGAAGGCCCTCGTACGAGTTGTAGGGCATCACGGGCACGGTGACGCGTCCGCCGGGAGCCATACCCAGGGTCAGTCCTTCGATGGGGGAGTGACCGGACGCCAGCGCGTCGAGGGTCTCCGCCAGAGTGGCGAGAGCGGTGAGCACCGCGTAGGGACCAGACATCCACTCTTCGCCGACCAGGGGCGATTCGGGCTCGACCCCCTTGATGTCGGCCGCGGTGTGCGCCCACTCCTCGGCGTGCGCCGAGACGGAGGCGTGCACGTCACGCAGCAATGCCGCCCGCCTGGTCAACGGCAGCTCGGCCCAACGGGCGACACCGGCGGCGAGCGCTTGGATGTCGGCGTCGAGTTCAGCCTTCTGCGTCGACGAAAGCTCGGCGGGCGCGGCAGTGGCGGGCGAGGTCGTAGCGGCCTGCTCCGAGATGGTCATGGGATCTCCTTCGATCGTGTGAACAGTCTCGCCCCTGCGAAGTCGGATTGCACGATGGATTCGGCGCAGCGTCGTTCGTGGCAAGGTCGCTGAGTGACCGAATCCGAGATCGTGCTGCGCCTGCGGGCCGCCGGCAGCGTCTTCGCCGAGCAAGAAGCGGCTCTGCTGCTCGCCGAGGCTGCCGACGACGACGCCCTGGAGCGCATGGTCGCGCGCCGGATCTGCGGCGATCCGATCGAACAGATCGTGGGGTGGGCCATGTTCGACGGAATCCGATTCGTCGTCGAACCTGGCGTGTTCGTGCCGCGTCACCGAACCGAGTTCCTCGTGCAGAAGGCCGCGGAACTCGGTGGGCCGGATGCTGTCGTGCTCGACCTCTGCTGCGGGGTCGGCGCGCTCGGGGTCGCCGTGCGATCTCGTCTGGGTGCTGGCGTCGAACTCCATGCCGCGGACCTCGATCCCGCCGCCGTCCGCTGCGCTCGGGTGAACGTTGGTCGCACTGATGCCACCAACCCCGGCACGGTCTACGAGGGCGACCTGTTCGACCCGCTGCCGGATTCACTCCGCGGGCGCGTCGACCTGCTGCTCGCCAACGCGCCGTACGTTCCGACGCCAGACATCGCGCTCCTGCCCCCTGAAGCCCGCGAGCACGAGCACCTTCTCGCGCTCGACGGCGGAGCTGACGGGCTCGAGGTGCACCGCAGAGTCATCGCGGGTGCTCCGGCCTGGCTCGCGCCGAGCGGGCGGGTGCTGATCGAGGTGGGTGTCGCGCAGGTGGGGGTTGCGGCATCCCTCATGGCCGATGCCGGGCTCTGGGTGCAGACGACGATTGACGACCAAGACGACGACGTCACGACCGTCGTCATCGGGCGTCGGCCAGCCCATCAGAACAGCTGAAGACCCGGGATCGGGTGGGCGCCGGTGTACCAGGCAAGCAGGACGAAGGCGACCACGTTGACGATCACGGTCGACCAGAAGCGGGTGCGAAAGCGCAACTTCTTCGTCTTGTGACGCAGCACCTGCTGAGCAACGGCTGCACCCGGCCACCCTCCGACCAAGCCGACCAGTAGCAGGGTGTTCTCGGGTGTCCGCCAGCGATTCGTCTGCGCAGCGCGCTTGTCGGCTGCGTAGAGCGCGAAGGTCAGAATGCTGAGCACCAGGTAGATGCCGGCGATCGTCCACGGCACCTGCCACACGACGTGCACAACGAAGAACAGCGTGCCGAAGGCGAGGATCGACCCGATCGCCACCACCACAGAGGTCGGCCGCACCGGCGGCTCCGCGCGCTCGGCGACCAGGACAGGCTCGGCGTTCGCCGCGCGAGCCCTGCCCTTCTCGTCCTGTTCGACCTCGAAGGTCAGGCGCTGGCCCAGGTAGGGTCGCGTGGTTCCCCTGGGCTCCGCGGTGAAGTGCAAGAAGACGTCAGCACCGCCGTCATCCGGCTTGATGAATCCGAAGCCACGATCATCGTTCCAGGTCGTCACCACGCCGCCGAGGCGGTGTGCGATGCGGCTGGCCATCTTTCGATGCTAGGTGACGCGACGCGCGGCCCCTAGGAACCGATCGCCGCCAGCCGCGGAACGAGCGGCTCAAGAACGCGAACGAAAACCACGGGCTCGGGCGAGAGGGCAGGAGCGAGGCCGACCAGTGAACGCAGACAGCCCCGGACCATGACGATCCGGGGCTGTTGTCTCGTGCGCGGAGGGGGACTTGAACCCCCACGCCCTTACGGGCACTAGCACCTCAAGCTAGCGCGTCTGCCATTCCGCCACCCGCGCGAGACCGGCCGCCCAGCGTTCGAAAACTCAGCGGCGACCGAGGAATGACATTAGCACGGCGCGGATGCTCGGCAGGCGAGCTGGGACCGCTACGACCGCCACAGGGTAGCGTCCAGTGCATGCCCGAGTTGGATGACGCTCACGATCTCGAAGCAACCGCGCGCATTGCCCGAGACCTGATCCGGTTCGAGACGGTCAACTGGGGAGGCGGCAAGTCGGAGGGCGAGACCGAGGCCGCGCAGTACGTGGAGGCCGAGTTGCAGCGACTTGGGCTGACACCACGGCTGTTCGATGCTGCACCTCGGCGCACCAGCGTGGTGGCGCGGGTGGAGGGACGTGATCGCGACCGTCCGGCGCTGGTTGTGCACGGTCACCTCGACGTGGTTCCGGCCGTCGCGGCCGACTGGACGGTCGATCCCTTCGGCGGCGAGATCCGCGACGGACTGCTGTGGGGCCGCGGTGCCGTGGACATGAAAGACATGGATGCCATGATCCTGACCGCGCTCGGCGACCTCATCGAGGGCGGCGAGCAGCCCGCGCGCGACCTCATCGTCACGTTCTTCTCGGACGAGGAGAACGGCGGCGTTTACGGTTCGCACTGGATGGTGGACGAGCATCCCGAACTCTTCGCGGGAGCCACCGAGGCGATCAGCGAGGTCGGCGGCTACTCGATCGACCTGAACGGCACGCGGGCGTACCTGCTGCAAACCGGTGAGAAGGCCCTGGTCTGGATCAAACTCATTGCTCACGGCACCGCAGCACACGGATCGCGGGTCATCCGCGACAACGCGATCGTCAGGCTCGCCTTCGCGGTCGCCGCGATCGGGCAGGAGGAGTGGCCGCTACGGCTCACGCCCACGACGACCGACCTGCTCGCCAGGCTGACGCAGCTCATGGACATGCCAGACGCAGATCCGGATGCGGTGGTCGAGGCCACAGGAACGGCAGCCGGCTTTCTGCGCGCGACCCTGCGCGTCACCAGCAACCCGACCGTGCTCACGGCGGGCTACAAGCACAACGTCATCCCGGACCGCGCAGAAGCCCTCGTCGACCTGCGACCCTTTGCCGGCCAAGAGGACGAGGTGCTGGCTCGTATCCGCGAGTTGGTCGGCCCTGACGTGGAGATCGAGGTCATGCACCACGACATCGGCCTCGAGCTGCCGTTCGAAGGGCCCCTCGTCGAGAAGATGATCGCAGCTCTCGACAAGCACGACCCCGGAGCTCCTGTGCTGCCCTACCTGATGAGCGGGGGCACCGACAACAAGGCGCTCGCCAAGCTCGGAATCTCGGGTTACGGCTTCGCCCCGCTGCAACTGAGCGGCGACCTGAACTTTCCGGCGATGTTCCACGGCGTCGACGAGCGCGTCCCGCTCGATGCTCTGGCGTTCGGGCGCAGGGTTCTTGCGGATTTTCTCAGGGACTGTTGACCGGCGATTCGTCGTTCGCGCCCGGCATCCGTTTGGATGGCTCCATGACCGTTCCCCCTCCTGCCGACTTCGCCGTGCCCCGCCGCTGGATCGTCATGACCATCGTGCTCTTCGCGGCCACCTTCGCCCTCGGCTTCGTCGTCAAGCTGGTCCCCGCCATCGGAGTCGCGCAACTGCCGCTCGATGCGGCGCTGAACCGCGCGAACACTCCGGTGTTCGATGCGGCGGCCACCGTTCTCGACAAGCTGGACCAGCCCGTCATGGTCGCCGTGATCCTGCTGGTGGTCTTCGCGGTGATGTGGCTGCTCAAGGGGTGGCGACCGGCCGCGGGCATCGTCATCGTGGCCGGCGCCGGGTGGGTCACCTGCCTCGCGGTGAAGTACGCGGTGCACCTGCCGCGGCCCGATCTGGCCGATGTTCCGCACCAACTGCTGAAGTCTGCGTCGACCCTGAGCTACCCCAGTGGCCACGTCGCCTTCGTGGCCGCGCTGGCGGCGGCGCTGTTCATGGCCGTCTCGCAGAGATCGTCGCGGACCGCGATCGTCATCGCGTTCGGCGTGATCGCGATCGTTGTCGCCGTCTCGCGGCTCTACACCGGAGTGCACTACCTCACGGACACCGTCGGGGGATGCCTCAACGGCGTCGCGGGAGCGCTGCTCTTCGCCGGCCTCTGGAACGTGCTCGTCTCGCCCCGGTTGCGGCGCAGCCGCCACTAGCTCTGCGCTTGCGCGCGACTGGCGTCGACCAGCGACGAAACTGACGGGCTATGGCCCGTTCGACCCGCTGCGGTCGTCGCCTGCTCGCCCCTCGCGACGGCGCAGGTAGCGCTCGAACTCTTCGGCGATCGCGTCTCCGCTCGCCTCGGGGGAGTCAACGGTGTCGCGTGCCTGCTCCAACTGGGCGATGTACGCGGCCATGTCGTCGTCGTCGCTGGCGAGCGCATCGATGCCCTCGACCCATGCAGCCGAATCCTCTTCGAGTGAACCGCGGTCGACCGTGACGTCGACGAACTCCTCGAGCCGTTCGATGAGCGCGAGCGTCGCCTTGGGGGAGGGCGCGTTGTGCACGTAGTGCGGAACCGATGCCCAGATCGACAGGGTCGGAATCTCTGCGCGCTCTGCGGCCTCGCCGAGCACCGAGAGGATGCCGACCGGCCCCTCGTATGTGCTCTTCTCTAACTCGAACCGCTCGCGAAGCGCCTCGTTCTCGCTGGTCGCGAAGATCGAGATCGGACGCGTGTGCGGCACGTCGGCCAGCATGGCGCCCAGAAAGACGATGCCGTCGATCCCGGCGGAGCCGAGTGCGTCGATCACCTCGGCCGCGAAGGTCTTCCAGCCACGGGACGGCTCGGTGCCGAGCAGAACATGGATGCCCGGCCCGCCATCCAACGGACCCCACAGCGTCACACCCGGCCACTCGAGCACGCGGTCGCCGTTCTCGTCGATGGTCGAGCTCGGACGGTTGAACTGGTAATCGAAATAGTCTTCAGGGTCCAGATCGGCAAGCGGCACCAACTCGAGCTGATCGCGCAGAGCCCGCGCGGCGCCGCTGGCGGCCTCGCCAGCGTCGTTCCAGCCCTCGAAGGCGACGACGAGAAGAGAGTTCTCGCCGAATCCGGTTGCGTCCGCCACGTGTTTCCTCTCGCCGGTCGCCCGGCGTCCCGTGCGCTGAAGGTGCTCGGCGCCGTCTCTCCACAATAGGACCCAGCCCTGCCGACCGCCGGGCTCGCAGCGTTCGCCATCAGCGCAAGCGCAGCATCCTGTGCTCGTAGACTCGTGCGACGTGAGTGACGACATCCCAGCCATCAGCGCCGCCTCCCGCCCGGCAGCCGTGCTCTGGGACATGGATGGCACCCTGGTCGACACCGAGCCGTACTGGCTCACCGCCGAAACCGAGCTCGTGCACGCATGGGGCGGCGAATGGAGCATCGAAGACGGGCTCGCGCTAGTCGGTTCGTCGTTGGAGCGTTCCTCTCTGATTCTCGCCTCGCGAGGGGTCGAGTTGGAACCCGGCGAGATCATTCAGCTCTTGACGGATCGGGTGCTGGATCAGCTTGCCGACGAGGTCCCATGGCGCCCGGGTGCGCGCGAACTACTGATCGCGCTGAAGGATGCAGGGGTGCCCACCGCGCTCGTGACCATGTCGATCCGGCGGATGGCCGACCACATCGCCGAGGCAGCAGGGTTCCCCGCCTTCGACGTCGTGATCGCAGGCGACGAAGTCGTCAACGGCAAGCCGGATCCCGAGCCGTACCTGCGCGCAGCCCAGGCCCTGGGAGTGGAGCCTTCCGACTGCATCGCCGTCGAAGACTCCGAGTTCGGCGTCGCGTCTGCGGTTGCCAGTGGCGCCACGACCCTCGCGGTGCCCCTTCACGTGCCGCTGCCTCCGAGCCCGGCCTACACGCTGTGGGATTCGCTTGACGGCCGAACCATCGACGATCTGTTCGCCTTGCGCAAGGTGTCCCGATGACCGCCCAGCCGAATGTGCCGGCGCCGCGCCACTCCGGCCCGTTCGCGGTCGGAGATCGCGTTCAGCTCACGGGTCCGCGAGGCCGGCTCAATACCGTCACCCTGCAAGCGGGCGGCGAGTTCCACACCCATCGCGGAGTGGTCAAGCACGACACGATCATCGGCCAGCCGGACGGAACGGTCGTCGCAGCCACCAACGGCGACGCCTACCTGGCGCTGCGACCGCTGTTGAGCGATTTCGTCATGTCGATGCCGCGCGGTGCCGCGATCGTCTACCCGAAGGATGCCGCCCAGATCGTCGGAATCGCCGACGTCTTCCCGGGCGCGACGGTTGTCGAGGCCGGCGTCGGATCCGGCGCCCTCTCGCTCTGGCTGCTGCGCGCCGTCGGGCCCGAGGGCCGACTGCTGTCGTACGAGCGCCGCGAAGAGTTCGCGACGGTCGCCCGCGCCAACGTGGCCGCGTTCCTCGGCGCGGAGCCGCCGAACTGGAGCGTCACGATCGGCGACCTCTCCGAGGCGCTGCCGACGACGACCGAGCCGGGAACTGTTGACCGGGTGGTGCTCGACATGCTGGCTCCGTGGGAGTGCCTCGACGCGGCATCCACCGCACTGACCCCCGGCGGAGTGCTGCTCTGCTACGTCGCCACCGTCACGCAGTTGTCGCGGGTGGCCGAGGCGATCCGCGCGACCTCTGCCTTCACGGACCCCGACGCCAGCGAGACGATCGTGCGTGGCTGGCATGTCGAGGGCCTCGCGGTGCGGCCCGATCACCGGATGGTCGGCCACACCGGCTTCTTGATCACCGCTCGGCGACTCGCCCCCGGCACCGTGCTCCCTCAGCCCGTGCGACGGGCGTCGAAGACCGAGTACGGCGACGACGACGTGGAACTCTGGACGCCCGGCGCCCTGGGCGAAGCGGTCAAGAGCGACAAGCGGTTGCGGCGCGTGGTGCGCGATGCCCGCGCGCTTGCTGCCGACTCGGGCATCGAGCTGGGCGACAACCCGCCGATCGACCCTCTCAGCTAGGGCTGCGCGATCTGCCAGTAGAGTTGTCCCGCTCGTTCGTGCGCCGTGAGTCATCCGGCGAGATCCTGGAAGAAGGCCCCGTGCGCAAGACACCCGCGCTCCTCTCCGCCGTGGCGGTCGCCGCCTTCGTCGTCGCATCTCTTGCCGGCTGCGCGCCGAGCGCGTCCGCCGGGTGCACGCCCGCGTACGCATCGGGCTCGGTGTCGAAGAACGTGAAGGCCACAGCCACGACCGCGAGTTTCCCGACCCCGCTGGTGGCCAAGACGAGTCAGGTGTCTGTGAACAAGGCTGGCGCTGGCCGCCCGATCCAGACCGGCGACCAGGTCGACTACTCGTTCACCATTTACAACGGCAAGACCGGCGAATCGATCGGGTCGTCGCAGGGCGCTCCGCGCAACGCCGCGTCGACTTCTAAGAAGGCGACCTCGATCGTTAGGGCTCTGCAATGCGCACGGGCCGGAGAACGTTTCACCCTGGTTTCGACGGTTGAAGACTCGTTCGGCAAGGGCGCGGGTGGCAGCGACTTCGCTGATCAAGACACCCTGGTGATCGTCGTCAGTGTGAAAGATGCCTTTCTCGGTAAGGCGAACGGTGTCAATCAGCTTCCTCTCGACGGGATGCCCAACGTGATCACCGCGGTCAACGGCCAGCCCGGAATCGTCATCCAAGAACTGGACAAGCCAAAGGCCCTGCGCATCTCGACGATCAAGGCCGGCTCTGGCCCTGCCCTCAAGAAGGGTGACGTTGCGCATGTGAAGTACAGCGGGTGGAGTTGGCCGGCTTCATCGGGCGGCAAGCCGATCGTCTGGCCCGGTGGCACGAGTTCTGACGGCACTGCGGTCCCGGCTGGGGACGAGACCTGGAAGTCGGACCGCGCCGCCGACATCAAGGTGACGTCGACCACCCTCCCCGTCGGTTTCTACAAGGCGCTGATCGGCGCCAAGGTCGGATCGCAGGTTCTGGTCGTCATTCCGCCCAAAGACGGCTTCGGCTCCAGCTCGAGCGCGCTCGGCTTCTCAGACACCGACACAGTGATCATGGTGATCGACGTGCTGGGCATCGCGTAGCGCGGGGTCCTGCCCGCCGTAGGATTCCTTAGGTGTCTTCCTCCGGTGTCTCGACCTCTTCGGCCGCCTCGCGCGTGCCCGTTGAGGAGCGCCTGTTCAGCCTCGTTCTCGCCCTCCTCGCCACCGAGTCGGGTCTGACGAAGAACGAAATCCTGTCGACAGTGCAGGGCTACCGGCAGAGGTTTCGGACAGGCGGCGACAACGCCAATCTCGAGCGGCAGTTCGAGCGTGACAAAGACGACATCCGCGACCTCGGGGTACCGCTCGAGACGATCGACTCGCCAGGTGACGCCGGCAACAACCAGACTCTGCGCTACCGCATCCCGCGGGGCGCATACGAATTGCCGTCCGACGTCAGATTCTCGGCAGACGAGACCACCCTGCTCAACCTGGCCGCGATGGTCTGGCGCGAGGGATCGCTGTCTGGGGAGTCGCGGCGAGCACTGCTCAAGCTGCGCTCGCTCGGCGTGACAGCCGACGAGCCGGTGCTGGGCTATGCGCCGCGCGTGCGACTGCGCGACGCGGCATTCGAGCCGCTCAGCGCAGCCCTTGAGAAACATCTGATCGTGCGCTTCTTGTATCTGAAGCCGGGAGATGACAGCGCCCGCGAACGCGAGGTGATTCCGCTCGCCCTCGTGCAATACCAGGGCCGGTGGCACCTGTCCGCAGAAGAGGTGCTCTCATCCGCCGCGCAACCCGCAGGCAGCGAGGGCGCGCACAAGACCTATCTGCTCCGACGGATCGTCGGGCCGATCGAGCTCGGCAAGCAGGCGCCAAGCCGGCCAGGCGACCACGCGGCGTCCGCGCTTGCCGGCCTGGACGCAGTGTGGGAACGCGGGGTTGCCGAGGTCGATGTGGTGTGCGATTCGGATGCAGCCACCCGTCTTGCCAACCGGCGCGGCACAGAGCGGCTCACTTCCGCGTCTGGCACCGAAAAGCGACTTCAGCTGCATTTCGTGGATCTCGACATCCTGGCCGACGAGCTCGCCGGCTTCGGGCCAGAGGTGCGGGTCGTGAGTCCACCCGAACTGCGCGACGCCGTCGTCGCCCGCCTGGAACGGACGGTGCGAGACCATGGCTGACCGAGCACAACCGCTACAGGCTCGCGACAAGCTCGCTTTCCTGCTCTCTCTCGTGCCGTGGTTGATGGATCACGACGGCGCAAAGGTGAGCGAAGCCGCAGCGCATTTCGGCATGACGCCGCAGCAGATCCGCGAGGCCGTCGAGTTGATTGCGGTGAGCGGCGTGCCCGGTGACACGGATGCGTACCAGCACGGCGATCTCTTCGACATCAACTGGGACGCCTTCGAGGAGCGCGACGAGATCGTCATCACGAACCTGGTAGCCATCGACGATTCGCCGCGCTTCTCGGCGCGTGAAGCCGCCGCACTCATAGCCGGCCTCCAGTATCTTTCGGCCCTGCCCGAGAATGCCGACCGTGCTGCCATCGCCTCGCTGATGAGCAAGCTGTCTCGCGGCGCATCCGCCGCTCCCAGCCAGGTCGGAGTCGAGGGGGCGACGGCAACGGGAGCGATCGACGCGACCGCACCGGATCCGCTCGCACCGACGCTGGCCCTGATTCGCGAGTCTGTGGCGCGAGGGGTGCAACTCGAACTCGACTACCAGAACTCACAGGGTCAACGCGAACGGCGCAGGGTCGACCCATTGCGCGTCGAATCCATCGATACCGACTGGTACCTGCGGGGGTGGTGCCATCTGCGCCAAGCCGTCCGAACCTTTCGGCTCGACCGCATCTCGAACGCCATCATCACCGAGCAGCCGATCGTGCACCGCGCATCCGATTCCGACGTGCGCCTGCCCGACGTGCTCTTCGAACCGTCGCCCGACGACCTCGAGGTGACCATCGAGGTGATCCCGTCTGCGATGCCGCTCCTGACCGACTACATCCCGGATGGCGCGACGACCAGCGAGCACGATGGGCGCATCCGCACAACACTTCGGGTCTCGCACTATCACGGACTCAAAAGGCTGATCGCGAGCATGCCCGGAGTCGCTACCGTGGTCGCCCCGCCGAGCGCGCGCGCCGCTGTCGAATCGTGGGCGCAGGCGGGCGTCGCGCGATACAAGGGCTGACAAAAGGCCGCGCGACTTCGCGACCCGTCCGAGCGATGCATCCGACCCGCCGAGTACACTCCAGTCATGCTTGGAAATCTGACCGGGTGGCACCTGCTCATCATCGTGGCGATCGTGCTGTTGTTGTTCGGGGCGACCCGCCTCCCCGCCCTCGCGCGCAGCATCGGTCAGTCGACCAAAATCTTCCGCGAAGAGATCAAGAGCGACGCTCCCGCAAGTGATGCAGCTCCGACGGTCCAGCAGACAACTGCCCCGTCTGCCGTGGTGAACCCGCCGGCGAGTGCCATTCCGATTCCCGAACCTGCCACGTCGAAGAAGTCTGGCAAGCCCGGCAAGACCGCGAAGTCGTAAGTCGTGTCCGCCCGAAGTCGGCGGAGCGGCAGTCCAGAGGGCGCCCGTCGCTTTGACGCCCTGTCTTGCGACCTCGCGTGACACTCTCACCGGCGGAGCGCTACGCGGCGGCTCGCAGCTCATCGCAACTGCGCCGCACCGCGCCGCAGCTCGAGGAGTTCCGGCGCGCACAGGAGTTCGATCTCGACCCCTTTCAGGTCGAGGCCTGTCGTGCGCTCGAAGAGGGGCACAGCGTGCTGGTTGCCGCTCCGACCGGCGCCGGCAAGACGGTCGTCGCCGAGTTCGCCGTGCACCTGGCGCTCGAAGATCCCCGCGCAAAGGTGTTCTACACGACGCCGATGAAGGCACTCAGCAACCAGAAGTACAACGAGTTGTCTTCCGAGCACGGCGCGAAGACGGTGGGCCTCCTCACCGGCGACAGCAACGTGAACAGCTCGGCTCGGGTGGTCGTGATGACCACAGAGGTGCTGCGCAACATGCTGTACGCGGATTCCCCGCTGCTCAAAGACCTGGCATACGTCGTTATGGACGAGGTGCATTACCTGGCTGACCGCTTCCGCGGCGCGGTCTGGGAGGAGGTCATCATCCATCTACCGCGCGAGGTGAAGATGGTCTCGCTGAGCGCGACGGTTTCGAATGCCGAGGAGTTCGGAGACTGGCTGCAGGCGGTGCGCGGCGACACCGACGTGATCGTGTCTGAGGAACGGCCGGTGCCCCTCGAGCAGCACGTGCTGGTGCGCAGCAAGCTGCTCGACCTGTTCGACAGCTCGGCGGTCATCAATCTCGGCCCGGCCGCGACCAACCGAGTGAACCCAGAGCTGACCAGAACCGTCTCGACCGGCGGGCGTCCTGGCGGTGGAAGCGGGGGTACATACCGCGGCTCCGGCGGCAGTGGCGGGCGCCATCATCGCAAGGGCCAAGGGGGATCGGGATCAGAGGGCAGTCGGGGTTCTGGGCTGTCCGCCGCCGCAGGCGGTGGCTGGAACCTCGGCGAGCGCATGGATCGACCCGAGTTCGCCCGAATGCTCGAATCGAAGAATCTGCTGCCGGCGATCTTCTTCGTGTTCAGCCGGATCGGGTGCGATGCCGCCGTCCGACAGGTGGTGCGCTCGGACATCCGGCTCACCGAGCGGGCGGAGCGGGACGAGATCAGAGCGATCGTCGAGGACCGCACCCGCGCCATCCCGGATCAGGATCTCGGCGTTCTGGGCTACTGGGAATGGCTCGAGGGCCTGGAGCGCGGCATCGCCGCCCACCACGCAGGCATGCTGCCCGCATTCAAGGAGGTCGTCGAAGAGCTGTTTCAGCGCAAGCTGCTCAAGGTCGTGTTTGCGACCGAGACCCTGGCGCTGGGCGTCAACATGCCCGCGCGCACGGTCGTGCTCGAAAAGCTCGAGAAGTTCAACGGCGAGGCTCGCGTGCCGATCACGCCGGGGGAGTACACCCAACTCACCGGCCGAGCGGGCAGGCGCGGGATCGACGTCGAGGGGCACGCGGTCATTCAGTGGGCGGCGGGCCTTGACCCGGCTGCGGTGGCCTCGCTGGCGTCGCGGCGCAGCTACCCGTTGATCTCGAGTTTCAGGCCGACATACAACATGGCCGTCAACCTCATCGAGCAATTCGGGCGCGATCGCACCCGAGAGATTCTGGAAAGCTCGTTCGCTCAGTTCCAGGCAGACCGCGCGGTCGTCGATCTGGCGCGCCGGGTGCGCGAGCAGGAGTCATCGCTGGCCAAGTACGCCGAGGCGATGCAGTGCCACCTCGGCGACTTTCAGGAGTACTCGGGGCTGCGCCGAGAGCTCACCGACCTCGAGAAGAAGAACGCGCGTGCGGAGGGTCGTGCCGGCACGAATGCCGGTGAGAGCCGCTCGGAGCGTGACCGCCGGCAGCGCCGCATTACTGAGCTGCGCAAGCGGATGAAGGCGCACCCCTGCCAGTCGTGCAGCGATCGTGAAGCGCACTCACGGTGGGCTGAGCGCTGGTGGCGACTGAAGCGCGAGTCCGATCAGTTGAGCTCGCAGATCCGTGGACGCACCGGTGCCGTCGCGCAGGTTTTCGATCGCGTCACCGACGTGCTGCTCGAACTCGGCTACCTCGAAACGCACGACGGAGTCGTGACGGTGGCCGCACCCGGGCGCTCGTTGCGACGGATCTACGGCGAACGCGACCTGCTGGTCGCCGAGTGCCTGCGACGCGGCACCTGGAACGATCTCGACGCCCCCAGTCTCGCCGCCGTGGTCAGCACCCTCATCTTCGAGCCGCGCCGCGAGGAGGCTGGGGAGCGCAACCTGCCGCGCGGACCGTTCCGGGCGGCCATGGATGCCACGGGCGAGCTGTGGGCGCAGCTCAGCGACCTTGAGGCCGAGCACCGCCTGCCAGACAGCAACCCGCCATCCACCGGCCTGGCGCTCGCCACGCAACTCTGGGCGCGAGGCGGACAGCTCGACGCTGTGCTGCGCGAAGCTGACCTTGCGGCTGGCGATTTCGTGCGTTGGATGAAGCAGGCCATCGATCTGCTCGACCAGATCTCGATCGTGGCCGATGGCCCGCTCGGGCGCACTGCCCGGGTCGCCATCGACGGGATCCGCCGCGGCATCGTCGCATACAGTTCGGTCGCTTAGGCTCATCCGGTGAACCCGAACCGACCAACGCTGCCGCTCTGGGTCGCGCTCATCGTGGCGGCGGGTGGGGGAGTGATCCTCGACGGTGCGTTCCCCGACCTGGGCTGGTGGCCGCTGGCGTTTGTGGCGATCGGACTGCAGCTCGTCGCGCTGCAGGGCCGGCGCATGGGCGCCGGTTTCCTGGTGGGCTTCGTCTTCGGCGCCACCTTCTTCTTCGTCGACATCCAGTGGGCAGCGGTGTTCCTCGGCCCGATCCCGTGGTCAGCCCTGTCGACGCTGATGGCGCTCTGGTGCGGGCTGGGCGGCATGCTCATCACGCTCGGTTACCGCTGGGTGCCGCGCGCATTCCCCACCGTGTGGAGTCGGTTGCTCTTCGTGCCCCTCGTCATCGGCGGCCTCTGGACTCTGCGCGAGGCGGTCGCCAGCGTCTGGCCCTACGGCGGATTCTCCTGGGGGCGCGTGGCGTTCTCGCAGTCGGCGAGCCCGCTCTCACCGCTGTTCGCCTGGCTCGGAGTCTCGGGCGTCAGCTTCGCCATGGTCTTCGTGGTCGCCCTCGCGGTGGCGGCAGCGCAGGAGGGGCGGCGCACGCTCCGGGGGAGAAGTGCTGCCTGGCACCGCCCTCCGACCAACGTCGGCAGTCGAATGTCACGGGCCGGGATCAGTTCGGGGGCTGCGGCATCTGGCTTCTCGACGCCCGGATTCTCGACCGCCGGGCGTGGACTCGACGCACTCACGCGGGCTGCTGTTGTGGTCGCCGCGCTTGTGGTGCTGGTCGTCATCCCGGCCTGGCCGACGCACCTGAGCGGCACGCTTCGCATCGGCGCTGTGCAGGGCGACACCAAGGCGGGCTACTTCGACCCGCCGCCCCATTTCGGAGACAATCTGCTGGGTCAAATCGCCGCAACCGAGCCGGTGTACAGCCAGAAAGTGGACGTCGTCGTCTGGCCAGAGGGCGGCTCTGACGTCGATCCGCTGGAAGACGGCAACGCAGCGGAGCTGTGGAACCAAGTCGCCCAGCGCGCCAACGCGCCCCTGGTCGGCGGCACGATCACTACCCGCACCACCACAAATCCCGACGGCTCGCTGACGACGCGCTACTACAACACCTCACTGCTATGGGAGCCGGGCAGTGGCGTTGTCGACTACTACGACAAGAAGCATCCGGTTCCGTTCGGCGAGTACGTGCCTGACCGACCGTTCTGGCGTCAGTTCGCGCCGGACTTGATCGACCTGATCCAGCGTGAGTACACCCCGGGCACCACCGATGAGGTGATGGATCTCGGCACCGCCAAGAGCAGCGGCGTCACGAACGTGAGCGCCGGCATCGCCATCTGCTTCGACATCGTCGACGACCAACTGATGACCGACATGGTCCGTCAGGGCGCGGACGTCGTGTTCGCTCAGACCAACAACGCCGACTTCGGGCGCACAGACGAGAGTGTGCAGCAACTGGCGATCGCGCAGATCCGCGCCGAAGAGCTGGGCCGCACCGTCGTGAACATCTCAACGGTCGGCACCAGCGCCGTCATCGCGCCTGACGGCACGGTGTCGCACCGACTGCCGACCTACACGCCAGGGGTGATCGTCGCCGACGTGCCGTTGGCGACCGGCACGACCCCGGCGGTCGTCGGCGGTCGTCAGTTCGAATGGCTGGTGTGCGGCATCGCGATCATCGCGCTACTGGCGTCAGGAACCTTGCGCGGCGGCGCAGGCCGCCGCCGTTCGAAGAAATAGGTCAGGCGCTCTTCGCCGGACTCTTGCTCGACTTGGTCTGTCCGCGACGGGCGCGCAGCAACTCGAGACGCTCCTGCAGCAGCTCTTCGAGCTCGGGGCGCGTGCGGCGCTCAAGCAGCATGTCCCAGTGGGTTCGCGGCGCCTTCGTCTCGACGACAACGGACTGCACGAGGCCGCCGTCTTCACCAACGAGCCGACCCTCAAGTCCGGATCGAGGCGACTCCCAGGTCTCGGGAACGTCGGCCTCTGCCGCAAAGGTCACCTCGAACGAGGTGCCGTCTTCTGTGCGGTAGACACTTTTCTTTCGCGGCGAGAACTCGACTCCAACTTCGCTTTGCAAGCTCTGCGAACCGAGTCTCATTCCGCGCAAACTGCGATCTGCCATTGTGTGGCCTCCCTCGTTGCGCTCGCGCCCGGTGGGGCGCTCATCTACGTGTTCTGAGAGGCAACTGAGCTGGCGGAGAATCGCTGGATTTCCGGCTCGACCACCCCTACTGGTCAGAACACAGGTATAACGACACCGTGGCCGGAAGAATGCCCGGTCGCGGCCCTTTTCAGAGCTTTCACAGGTGATTCGGCACGGATTGAAAGCCGGATGGCTCAGATCAGGCTCGGGATGCCGTTCACCGACGTGCCAGCACCGCCAGAGCCAGATCGGCGCGGTCACTGACAATGCCGTCAACGCCGGCGTTAAGAAGGCGACTCATGAGGTCCGGATTGTTGATCGTCCAGATGTGCACCTCGACGTTCGCCGAGTGATATGCGGCGATCACGCGCCGCGAGGTGGTTCTCATTCCCAGGATGCGCTCGGGCAGTTGCACGGCCTGCACGCCTCGCAGTGCCCATCGGCTGAGGGCGGGCAGCCCCAGCGCACCGGCCCAGGTGGCGATCACCGCGCCACGGGACGACACCGAGGTTGCGACGCCAGGCAGCTTGCGCACCACAGCGAGCCGGCGAGCATTGCTGAACGACCCGATGAGCACCCGCTGCTCAGCCCGAGCCGTCCGGATCGCCTCGATCGTAGGAATCACGGCGGCCGCGGCCTTCACGTCGATGTTGAAGCGGGCATCCGGAAAAGCCTCGAGGGCGCTGGCAAGCGTTGCAAAGTGTTGGGCGTGCCCCAGGTCGATACGAGCGAGCTCGGATGCCGTGAGTTGATCGATCCTCACATGACGGCCGGCGAGCCGGAACAAGTCGGGGTCGTGGCTGAGGATGGCGACGCCATCCGCCGAGGCGTGCACATCGGTCTCGAGGTGCGTGACGCCGGCGGCGAGCGCCTTGGCAAAGGCGAGCAGGGTGTTCTCGGGCGCATCGATGGCCAGCCCACGATGCGCAAGCACGCGCGGGGGAGCGGGGAAGAAGTAGCCCTGCTCGGGTGCGGCCTTTCGCTTAGGAATCGCTCTTCGCCGAACGCGCCCGCGGCGTGGCGGGCTTCGTGTCCGGCTTCGCGGCGGCCTGAGATGCCTTCGCAACTGTCGCAGCTGCGGCACCGAACGCGGCGGCCACGCTCGGATCGCGCGACGGGAAGAAGCCGGCGCTGACGCCCTTGAGCGCCTCGGTGAACTCGCTCGGAATGATCCAGAGCTTGTTCGCGTCGCCCTCCGCCAGCTTCGGCAGCGTCAACAGGTACTGGTAGGCGAGCAGCTTCGGGTCGGCGTCGCCGGCGTGGATGGCGCCGAACACCGTCTCGATGGCCTTCGCCTCGCCCTCGGCGCGCAGCACCGCCGCCTTCGCGTCACCCTCGGCCTGAAGGATCGCGGACTGCCGCGCGCCCTCCGCCTCGAGGATCTGCGACTGCTTGGTGCCCTCGGCGGTCAGGATGACGGCTCGGCGGTCGCGCTCGGCGCGCATCTGCTTCTCCATCGAATCCTGGATCGACAGGGGCGGGTCAATCGCCTTGAGCTCGACGCGACTGACCCGGATGCCCCACTTGCCGGTCGCTTCGTCGAGAACGATACGAAGCTGGCCGTTGATGTTGTCGCGGCTGGTGAGCGCCTCTTCGAGGTTGAGGCCACCGACCACGTTGCGGAGGGTGGTCGTAGTGAGCTGCTCGACGGCGCCGAGATAGTTCGCGATCTCGTAGGTCGCGGCGCGAGCATCAGTGACCTGGAAGTAGACCACCGTGTCGATAGAGACCACCAGGTTGTCTTCGGTGATCACGGGCTGCGGCGGGAACGACACCACCTGCTCGCGCAGGTCGACGAGCGGACGCAGCCGGTCGACGAAGGGCACCAGAAGGTTCAGGCCCGGCATGAGCGTCTTGTGGTACTTGCCCAGTCGCTCGACAATGCCGGCATACGCCTGGGGAATGATCCGGATCGAGCGGGCCAGCACCGAGATCACGAAGATCACGACGATGACGAGCACGATCACGAGGATCACGTTGCCGAAGACCTGGGCATCCATCAGGCGGGGCTCTTCTCTGTCGGATTGGGCTTGGTTACCGGGGACACGATGGCCGTTGCCCCTTCGATCGAGTCGACCAGAACCGGGTCGCCCTCGACCAGGGGGATCATGGCGTGGTGCGCGAGCTTAGCTGTCCAGGTCTCGCCGTTGGACAACTTGACCTGACCGGTGCCGTCGTCGAACGCCTTGACGACGGTGCCCGCCGTGCCGAGCAGGCGGTCGACGTTGCTGCGCGCGGGATCGGCGCCGCGGTGCGTCAGACGCAGCAACGGCGGCCGGACGAAGAACAGCAGCAGCAGCGACAGCACAGCCGCGACGATCAACTCGACCCACCAGGGCGCTCCCAGTAGGCCGGCCACGAGACCGCCGACGCTGCCGACGGCGACCATCAGGAACACGAGAGAGAGGCTCAGAACCTCGATGATGAGGAACACCAGGATCAGGGCCAACCAAAACACCCAGGCCCAAGTCGTGAGCACATCTGCTGGCATGGTCAGAACCTATCACCCGGTCATGCGCCCGGTCCGATTGAATAGTCACACCGCCCAGCGCAAATAACTGCCGATCAAGGAGGCACGGTGTCGATCGTCCGCTTTTCCGGCCCCGAGAGACGCCAGCAGGTCGGAGTGCGCAGTCACGACCGTGTGCACCCGATCGACGGCGTGGACATCGCGGCACTTCTGCAGCTGCCCATCGACGACCTGCGTCAGAAGATCGACGTCGTCGTCGCATCGGGCGCATCGCTCCCTCTCGCGGACCTGACGTTGCTCGCGCCCATCGACGGCCGAACCGAGGTGTGGGGAGCCGGAGTGACCTACTTCCGCTCACGCGAGGCGCGCATGGAGGAATCGAGATTCGACCGGGTGTATCTCGATGTCTACGAGGCCGATCGCCCCGAACTGTTCTTCAAATCTGCGGCGTGGCGGGTGCTGGGCGACGGCGAGCACGGCGGCATGAGGCACGACTCGACCGACTCGATTCCGGAGCCCGAGGTCGCCATCGTCGTGAACAGCCGCCGCGAGATCGTCGGCGGACTCATCTGCAACGACTTCACCTCGCGCAGCATCGAAGCCGAGAATCCCATCTATCTGCCCCAAGCGAAGACCTTCACGGGCAGCTGCGCACTCTCCAACGAGATCGTGCCCTGGTGGGAGATCGAACATCCAACCGACCTCACGATCTCGCTGAACATCCAGCGCGCGGGGGCCACCTGGTTCGAGGGATCCGCAAGCACCTCGGCGATGAAGCGCAGCTATCAGGAGCTGGTCACCTGGCTGTTCGCCGCGACGGATTTTCCGGATGGCGTCGTTCTGAGCACCGGAACCTGCATCGTTCCCGAACTCGGACACAGCATGCTCAAGGGCGACGAGGTCACCGTCCGGGTCGATCAGCTCGGGTCGCTGACGAACACCATGTCATTCGAGCGGAGCCGATGATGCAGCTGAGCAGCGATCTTTCCGCCGTTGGCGACATCGCGGCGACAGCCGCAGCAGCAGCCGGCCCGTACGCGGCCGTTGAGCCCCGCAGACGAGCGCAGGCCCTGGTCGAGCTCGCCGACGCGATCGACGGTGCAGCTGCCGAACTCATTGCGACAGCGATGCGCGAGACCGGCCTGGGAGAACAGCGGCTGCAGGGCGAGGTGCGTCGCACCAGCAACCAGCTCCGGCTGTTCGCCGAGGTCATCGTCGAGGGCGCGTACCTCGACGCCAGAATCGATGAGGCAGATCCCGACTACGTCATCGGGCCACGACCCGACCTCCGCCGCGTGCTACAGCCCCTCGGGCCTGTTCTGAACTTCGCGGCATCCAACTTCCCGTTTGCCTTCTCGGTGATCGGCGGCGACTCGGCTGCGGCGCTGGCTGCCGGCTGCCCGGTGATCCTGAAAGCGCACTCCGGGCATCCAGAGCTCTCGGCCCAGACCGCGAAGATCGTGGTCGAATCGCTCGCCGCGTCGGGGATGCCAGCAGGCGTTTTTCAGATCGTCTCGGGCCAAGAGCTCGGCGTCGCCCTGTTGCGCGACGAACGCATCAGAGCGGGATCCTTCACCGGGTCGACCCACATCGGGCGCATGCTGGCCGAGATCGCCGCGACCCGCGAGGTCCCGATCCCGTTCTTCGGCGAGCTCGGCAGCGTGAATCCTGCCTATGCGTCCCTCGGCGCGTTCGAGCACGAACCTCAGCTCATCTCGGGCTTTCTCGCATCGGTCTCAGGATCGGCTGGGCAGCTCTGCACGAAACCTGGATTCCTCTTCGTCCCGGCCAACGCGCAGCTGGGCGACATCGCGGCGCAGTCCGGCCAGCCGCCCGAGCATCGCTTGCTGAACGCCGCGATCGGAACCACCTTCGCCCGTCGGCGCCAGGAGGTGCTCGACGTGGAGGGTGTCATGGTGCTTCTTGAGGGCTCGATCCGCGCAGATGAGGCAGGCCAGCAATTTGCAACGCCGACCGTCGTCGAGGTGACGCTCGACCAACTGGTCGGCAACGAGATCCTGCTCGACGAGTGCTTCGGACCGCTCTCGATCATTGTGAGATACCGAGATGTCGCTGAGCTCGCTCCGCTGCATCGCAGGCTGTTCCCCGGCAACCTCACCTCGACGCTGCACGCGACTGACGCCGAGCTGGAGTCGGGGGAGTGGTCGCCCCTCCTGACCGAACTGGCTGCCACCAGCGGCAGAGTGCTGTTCGCCGGATGGCCGACCGGCGTGTCTGTCACGAGCGCGATGCAGCACGGCGGTCCATATCCCGCGACAACGACCGACTCAACGAGCGTGGGAACGGCGGCCATCGCTCGCTTCCTGCGAGCAGTCGCCTATCAGAGCGCCCCCGCGGCCGCTTTGCCCATGCCGTTGAGAGACGACAATCCGTGGAACGTCCCGCAACGCCGCAGAGCGGCAGGACTCTCCGCAGGGTGGGGAAGCCTCGAGGGCCGTTACTGAATGCTTGGGGCAGGATAAGCAGGGTCGGCCGATTGGTAGGGTCGGGAATCGTGAACAACGTGCTCAACCCCGCAGCTCTCGCCGGCATCCGTGCCCTGGTGACCGGCTCCTCCCGCGGCATCGGTGCCGACACGGCCGGGATGCTGGCCGCCGCCGGTGCGCGCGTCGCCATCAACTACCGCAACAAAGAGGCTCGCGCGCTGAAGGTCGTCGCGGCGATCGAAGCCGAGGGCGGCGAGGCGATCGCGCTTGGTGGAGACCTGACAGATCCGGCATCGCTTGCAGCGATGTTCGAGACCGTGCAGGAGCAGTGGGGCGGGCTCGATCTGCTGGTGCTCAATGCCTCGGGCGGCATGGAGAGCGGCATGGGCGACGACTACGCGATGAAGCTCAATCGCGACGCCCAGGTGAACGTTCTGAATGCGGCGCTCCCACTGATGGCATCCGGATCTCGGGTGATCTTCGTCACCAGCCACCAGGCCCACTTCGTGAGCACCGCCGAGACCATGCCGGAGTACCTGCCCGTCGCTCTCAGCAAGCGAGCGGGCGAAGACGCCCTGCGCTCTCGCATCGATGAGCTCGCCGACAAGGGCATCGGATTCGTCGTCGTCTCGGGCGACATGATCGAGGGAACCATCACCGCGACGCTGCTCGAGCGCGCCAATCCGGGAGCGATCGAATCGCGCCGCGAGGAGGCGGGCAGGCTGTACACGGTGAACGAGTTCGCGGCCGAGATCGCGCGGGCAGCCGTCGATCCGATCCCCGACAACCACACGCGATACGTCGGCGACATCTCGGGCTTCGCCGGCTGAGCGAGACCATGAAGATCGCCGATCTCGAACTGCTGCAGTCTCTGGACCGCCCAACGGTGGCTCCCGACGGAAGCCGGGCGGTCGTCGCGGTGTCGCATCCCTCCTTCGATGCCGACGACAACGTTGGCCAGCTGTGGGAGATCTCGCTCGACGCGGGCGGCTCCGCAGCTGCCACGGCGCGCCACCCGCGTCGGCTGACCCGCGGTGCGAGCGACTTCTCTGCCCAGTTCTCGCCGAATGGGGCCATGATTGCGTTCCTGCGCGCCGCAGGCGGCCCGCCGCAGCTGGTGATTGTCGATGCGCGCGGTGGCGAGCCGATCACTCTCACCGACCAGAAGCTCGGCGTACGCGAATTCGTGTGGACCCCGGATTCCGCCTCGATCGTCTACTCGGCCCGCGTCGCCGAGCCCGGCCGCTACGGCTCGGTCGAGGGACTCGCCCCGACCGCCGAGCCAGCACGCAGGATCACGACGCTCAAGTACAAGGTCAACGGGCTCGGTTACCGTCACGACCGCCGATCCCAGTTGTTCGCCGTGGAGGTTCCGCCGCCTGACGCTGAACCGGCCTACGACCGTGCACCGATGCCGTCGGATGCCGAAGGCGACACCCCGAAGCCGACCAAGGTTCCTCCGTCGCGCCAGGTGACCGATGGCGAAGCGGATCACGGCTCGCCGCGCGTAACACCGGACGGCGAGCACGTGCTCTTCACAGCCGCTCTTCACGACAGCGCAGACGTCGACCTGCGCGACGACATCTGGATGTTGCCACTGACGGAATCGTCGAAGCGACCGGCACCGGCGCGTCGCACCGGAACCGCGCCTCTCGCGATCGGCGAACTCGCCATCGGCCCAGACGGACGCATCTGGTTCACCGCCCAGGACCTCGGGCCGGATGGCACCGACTTCGTCGCGAAGAACGGCGCGTTGTATCTCATCGAGGGCGACGACGTCACTCGGCTCACCGACCCCGCTGAGCACGATCTCGCAGACGCCGTTCTGACCGTCGAGACCGCCGAAACCGCGCTGGTCGCCGAGACGGCGCGGGGGCGAGCGCCTCTTCTGCGCGTCGACGCCCGCGGCGCCGTCACGCTTTTGACGCCGGGAGACGTCGAGGTGACCGGACATGCGAGTGGCGGGGGAGCGGTGGTCGTCGCGCTCACCACGCCGGATTCCTCCGGCGAGCTCGCGCTGCTCACGCCGGACGCGGAGGGTAGCCTCCAGCTGCTCACCGACTTCGGGGCGCCGCTACGGGCCCGCGGGCTCGTGACGCCTGTCGACCTGACGGTCACCGGGCGAGACGGATACCCGATCGACGGGTGGGTCGCGGTCCCGGCGGGCGCCGGTCCGCATCCGGTGCTCCTCAACATCCACGGGGGACCGTTCACCCAGTACTCGGTGCACCTGTTCGACGAGACGCAGGTGTACGTCGACGCCGGATACGCGGTCGTGTACTGCAATCCGCGCGGCTCAGCCGGCTATGGCGAGCCGCACGGCCGCTCGATCAAAGACGCCATGGGAACCGTCGATATGAACGACGTCCTCGACTTTCTCGACGGGGCCGTCGCGGCTCACCCGCAACTCGATGGAAGCCGGGTGGGAATCCTCGGTGGCTCGTACGGCGGCTACCTGACCGCCTGGACGATCGCCCACGACCACCGCTGGGCAGGGGCGATCGTCGAGCGGGGCTTTCTCGATCCCGAGGCCTTCATCGGCACCAGCGATATTGGCTCATTCTTCAGCGCCGCATATACCGGCGACTCGCCCGAGCACCGTGCGACGCAGAGCCCGCAGGCCGTCGTCGGCCAGGTCACGACACCGACGCTCGTGCTGCACTCCGAACTCGACCTGCGCTGTCCGCTGCCACAAGCGGAGTCGTACTACTCGAGCCTAAAGCGCAACGGCGTCGAGGCCGAGTTGGTGATCTTCCCGGGCGAGAACCACGAACTGAGCCGCTCTGGCCAGCCGCGTCACCGTCGGCAGCGCTTCGAGATGATCCTGGAATGGTGGTCGAGGATGCTGCCGGTGGCGAAGGGTCCGGCGAAGTGAACGAGGCACAGCCTCCGGAGAATGGGGCATTCCGCGCGACCTCACGCGTGCTGCTCATCGATCCTCTCGGCGCCGTGCTCATGTTCTTGCAGTACGGCAAGGATCATGCCGTTCACCCGCGCTGGATCACGCCAGGGGGAGGAGTCGACCCGGGGGAGAGCCACGGCGACGCCGCGATCCGCGAGGTGTTCGAAGAGACCGGGCTCGTGCTTGACAGCCTGCCCGAGCCGTTTCTGGAGGAGGATTTCGCTCCTGACCAGCGCTGGCATCCCTATCAGCGCGGTCACTGGGCGTGGTACGACATCCGAACGAACCGCTTCAACCCGGTGCGCGATGGGTGGACCGACGAGGAGCGCGCCGACGTTGTCGAGTGGCGCTGGATGACGGCAGACGAACTCGCCGCCGAGGTCCACGACGTCGAACCCGAGGCCTTGCCTGCCATGTTGCGCGAACGACTGGAGAAATCACCGTGACCGACCTTCCCAGCTTCACCGCCGCCGAGGTGCAGGCTCAACCCACGATCGACCTCCCGTCGTTCGAGAACGACGACGCCGTCGAACTGGGGCTGATCGCCGTCCAGGTGATCCGCGAACAAGACGTGAGCCTCGCCGTGCGGATCGTGCTGCGCGGCGACGTTGTCTTTCAGGCGAAGCTCAAGCGAACCGGCGCCGGCAACGACCCGTGGCTCGCCGGCAAGGCTGCGGTCGTCGAACGTTTCGGAGAGCCATCGCTTCTCGTCAAGCTGCGCCACCAGGAGTCCGGGACCCCGTTCGAAGAACGAGACGACGTCGACCATGACGTACTGAAGGCGCACGGCGGCGCAAGCCCGATCCGCGTCAACGGCGAACTCGTCGGCAGCATCACGACCTCGGGCGAGCCCGATGTGGTCGATCACGCCGTGACCGCCGAAGCCGTACGGCGCTATCTCGACGGTCGCTGACCCAGTCCGGGCAGATCAGGTCGCCCCTTTCCAGCCGGTTCGGATCTCCGATAAGCTCCATTATGTCAGTTCGTAATTACTCTGATTGCACTTTTTGCAATCAGAGTAGAAACGGGTAACGCCCGAGCCGCTCCCCGACTGCGTGTCTGATCAGGACTTTCTCTCCTAGCACGCCGACGAATCGAGACTGCACAGTGTCGAGATCCTGCTGATGTTTCCGCCTGCTCAAGCCCGTCTGATCAGGTATTTCTCTCTCACCGATTGCATAACTTGCAATCGGAATGCAAAACTTGCAAACGAGAAGAGGAGTGATCGGTGGCGGACGGATCGGGAAACGTCGCGTACCTCCCCGTCGCCAGCGATGCCCAGAATCCCGACGCTTTCCTCGAACGCGTGCTCGAGGGGTGGGAACGTGCGCAGCGGGCTAGCGACTTCTCGCCGAACACGGTTCGCACCCGCCGAGCGGTCGTGATCAAGCTTGTCGACTTCTCCGGGCACTATCCGTGGGAGTGGTCGATCGGCGATGCTGACGAGTTCTTCGCTCACGCCCGCGGCGTGAAGAACCTGTCGCATTCGACGGTTCGCGCCTATCAGGGTGCGATCAAGCTGTTCTGCGACTACGCCTGCAACCCGCGATACGACTGGTCCGTGGCGTGCGCCAAGTTGTTCGGCACGGTGTTCATTCAAGTCATCACCGAGCTGAACCGGGTAACCCACTCCCAACCGAGCGAGACCCGGCCGGCGAAGCGCCCGTTCACTCAATCCGAGCTGCAGCAACTGTTCGACTTGGCCGACCTCGAGGTGGATAGGATCCTCAACTCCGGCCGGCACGGCGCGTTGAGTGCGTGGCGTGATTCCGTCGCCTTGAAGACGGCCTATGCCTGGGGGCTTCGCTCAAACGAGCTCCGCCACCTGCAGGTCGTCGATCTCTCACGGAACTACAAGGCGCCCTATTTCGGCGACTACGGGGTGATGCGGGTCCGCTGGGGCAAACCCCATCGTGGATCGGCGAAGAAGCCGCGATCGGTCCTCACCGTGTGGGAATGGTCGGTTGAGGTTCTCCGCGATTGGGTCGAGCGCGGACTCCCCCGCTACGGCACTCCGCTCACCGACCTGTTCCCGACGTCGACAGGATTGATCCTGGGCGGGACGCATCTGCTTGACGTCCTGCATCGGCTGCTCGACGAACTTGGCTTCCCACCCGGGCTCGACCTTCACTCCTTTCGTCGCTCATATGCGACCCACCTGATCACCGCAGAGGGCTTCGATGTCGCCTTCGTGCAGATGCAACTCGGCCACGAGCATGCGTCGACCACCTCGATCTACTCGATCCCCTCCCCCGACTACCAGCGCCTGGCTCTCGAAAGGGTTCACAACCGGACCCTTGACGCGGCGCGAGCACTGCCACCACGAAAGAGGAACCCATGACACGCGAGATCACCTACGAGTGGAAGGTGCGGGAGTTCATGGCCCGCAGCCATATTTACAACAGCAAGGAACTGACCGAGCTGCTACGCCAGCGGGGAATCACGCTCTCCCCCACCCAGGTGTGGCGCCTCGTCACCAAAGACCCCGAACGGATCTCGTTCGCCGTACTCGGCGCACTCTGCGACATCCTCGGGGTTCAGGTCAACGAGCTGATCGTCTTCACCGCTTCGGACGCACGCACAGTGCGTCGCAAGGCCGCCGGTGGAACCGAGCTGCCCGACCTTCGCGACTATCGCCCGGTCAGAGCGCGGGTCGTCACGGATGACGTCGACGAGTAAACGGACCGGAAGGCCGGCGACCAACGGAATAGGGGTATCCCGCTCCCCCACGATCGAGAACCTCACCGAGCCTCGACGCCGCGGCCGCCCGAGATCGACTGGCAACAAGCATTGCGACCGATGCGAACTGGACGTTGCGAAGATCCGGGTGCGCTGGCCCGATGGAGCGATCTGCGGAGCGTGCTTCACTTCGGCCGTACACAAGTACGGTCGGTGCTCTGGGTGCAGCGAGGAACGGATGCTCCCCGGCCGCTCAACCACCGACGAGCATCTCTGCCGTGACTGCGCGGGAATCACGACCCTGCTCGTCTGCGACCGCTGCGGTAGCGAGGCCGAGCGATTCCGCAAAGGCGTCTGCGCGCGATGCGTCGTACGCGAGGACCTCGAATCGCTCCTGAATCCGAACTCACCTGCCGATCTCCGACTCAAGCGTCTGGTGACGATCTTGGCCGACTCCGCCCGGCCCGAGAGCATCTACACCTGGATGAACCTCGGGGCCCCAAAGCACCTACTGGAACTGATCGGTCGACGAGAACTCGACCTTACGCATGAGGGCTTCGACGCCTACTCCCCCTCCCCCGCGGCCGCCGGCCACCTCCGGGAGATCCTGGTGCACCACGGGATG
Organism: Pseudolysinimonas sp.; assembly: GCA_039928695.1. Taxonomy (GTDB): domain Bacteria; phylum Actinomycetota; class Actinomycetes; order Actinomycetales; family Microbacteriaceae; genus Lysinimonas. The sequence goes on from JBDSSQ010000039.1 coordinate 117,076, forward strand.
CTGCCGAACCGAGCAAGCTTGCCATTCGCGCTCTTCGAGCAGTGGCTTGCAACACGGCTCACCGAACTCGAGGAGTGGCCAGACATCCACGGCCCGATCGAACGATTCGCCCGCTGGCACCATCTAAAGAACCTCCGCCAGAAACTCGACGCCGGCGCTACGAACATGAACACGGCGACCCTCTCGGCGAAGCAGGAAATCACCGAGGCCGGCAAGTTCCTGAGATGGCTGCTCAAGGAGCACGGTGTGGTCGCCGACGGCATCCAACAGGCGCACATCGACCAGTACCTCGCCGAGGGCACCAGCACCTGCAAGCACATCCGAAACTTCGTGCACTGGCTCCACCCAGGGCGACCCCGGAGCCGGGCGATCACGGTGCCGTACCGCACGGCGAAATCGATCCCGATGCTGACCCAAAGCCAGCGCCTCGAACTCGTCCGCAACTGCCTCGAGTTCCAGCAAGTAGCACTCTCCACCCGCATCGCAGGTCTGATCTCTCTGCTTTGGGCGCATCCGCTCGTGAAGATCGCTGCCCTCACGACCGACCAGCTCGAGCGTCTTCCCGAGGGAATGACGATCAAACTCGGCGAGAACCCGGCAGCTGTGCCAGAACTGGTCGCACCGTTGTTCTGGGAGCACCTCTCGAACCGCGGCAACCAGCAGACGTCAAACACCGGCACGAACTGGCTGTTCCCCGGCTTCCGGGCCGGTCAGCACATCCATCACCGCACGCTCGGCGAACGGTTCCTGGTGCTCGGCATTGATCCGCAGAGGGCCCGAAACACCACCCTGCAAGACCTCGTGCGCCAGGTCGACGCCCGCTCGCTGATCGATCTCCTGGGCTACAGCGGAACGATCGTCACCCAGCACGCTTCTCGTGCGGGTGACCCGATGTCCGACTACGTCGACCTTCGCCGGCAGCAAACCAATCACCGTGAGGAGGCCGGCGGTGAAATTCAGTGACATCGCGGCGGGAGTGAAGATGACCAACGGGGACCAGCCAGCCATCACACCTGTCGAGATCGCTCGCCGACGCACCGCTCTCGCGCAGGCCGAACACAGCGGCGAAATGGAGGGCCTTCACATCACCGATGCCGCTCGTGCCGACGGAGAGAGCTACGCCAACGGAGGAATCGACATCGACGAGCTCGTAGCCCGTGGTCGAGCGCGGTACGGACTGACCTAGTTGTGTCCTAGGTGAGGTTGTGAAGCCGCGCGACCCTGGTCTGCTTTAGTCACCCTGATAGGCACGAACGGCGAAGCGTTTGATAGTTCCCTCGGGCAACTCGTCAAGGCCATCGTCCTCGCCGATCTCGATGTCGTCGCCGTAGCCCATTGCGTTCAAATCTCCCCCAGCTCGGACGAAGTCGAAGCCGTCGACCCACCCTTCGACACCGAAGAATGACCGGGCCCATTTAGTAATCCATAGTTGCGTGCGGACGATCGGTCTACCCCGCCCCGCACTGAGGGATTCGCCCTCGATAGGCGGAGCCGAGCATCCGCACACTCGAGCCAGGGGCTCCTCCCGCTTCTTGGGCCTTAGTGTGAAAACGGATATCGCGCTTAACCAATACCAGCCAGAAGACTGGACTTTCGCTCCGCTGCGTCGCTCGGGACTCTTCAGTTTCCGCGGCGATAGACTGGCGACAGGGAAGCAAGTTCTTCCTGGACTCGTCCGAAGCCTGCCTGGGTTCCCGCATCCATCAATGCTTCGTTGAAGGCACTCATGATCTCGGCATCATCCCTCGTGGTCGAGTTTGGCTTCGCGTTGGGGCGCCAGGGGCGCCAATCCCCTACCCCGATCTGGCGCACGTGAACCACGACCCCTTCCCCATTTTTCTCGAGATGGCAAAAGGGCTCGGGGTTGTGTCCAGGCGCGACAAGCGCGGCCGTGCAGCATGCAAAAATGAAAGGACGTACTAATGCAGAAAGTCTCATTGATCGCCCTGGGCCGGCATCACTTGGAGCAGGCCAAGCGAGCATCGAGCGGCCGGAGCGCGGAGACCGTGTTTGGCGGTCACGAACATCATCTGCGGCAAACCATCATCGCGCTCCGATCTGGGGAGTCGCTCGCGGAGCACGAGAACCCTGGGGAAGCGACGGTGCAGGTTCTCATCGGGCGGGTGTTGCTGCGCGCCGGGTCCACGGAGTGGAACGGTTCGCCAGGCGACCTACTGACTGTTCCTGACGGTCGTCACACGCTTGACGCGGTCGACGACAGTGTCATTGTCCTCACTGTTGTCGGAAGAATCTCAACCACGGGCCCTAAGCGTGCATCGAGGAAGGACACGACCGACTTAGCTTCCCCGAATACGGACACAACTTTGACCGCGAAAGCACCAACGACATAAAGAAGAGCCGCCCTCAGTCGACAAGCGCGTGGGTGCAGCTAAATCTTCGTCAGCGCTGCGCCCTTGTGCATCGCGATGTGGTCAGTGGTATCACTCGTGATCTCATACTGCGGATCTTCGGGGCTGCACCGGTGAGTGTGACCCTTGTAGTCCACGTCTTTCGTATGGACTTTGGTGATCGTGCCTTCCACATAGCCAGCCTCGGAGTTCCACCGCACGTGATCGCCGACAGAGAATTTCTTGGTCATAGCATTTGCTCCTTTGGGTAAATGTTCCTCCGGATACCAGACGAGCTCACCGTCGACTTTCGCGAAGTCCGTCATTGTGTGCGGCTTCGCGGACGTCCGACTCATAATGTCGATGACCTGCAGGCCACGAGCAAGTAGCGCGTCGCCGATCAGTGATCGGTGACAGCGCCACGGTAAGGCCTCAGCACACATGATCGCCACCGTCTGCTTTTTCGCCACCGCAATCAGTTTCTCAATACCGGCGACGAACTCGGATGTTTGCATATAGTCCGCATAGCTGCGGAAGCTCCTGTTGCGCCACCCACCATTGATGGATGCGACTGCCACCGGGCTGTGCCGTAGCCCACCGAGCGCTTCCAAGCGCTGGTAATCGATACCCGCCTCGGTCATGCTTGTGGCAAGTTCGCGTTCACCGAATTGCGGGTTGTGCCGTGACCCCGCCACGGTGCGCACGTCGATGAGTCGGTCGACACCGTTTGCTTTCAACATCAGGATGAATTCATCGATCGCATGAGTCGAATGCCCGATCGTGTACACACGCGTTTCAGCCATGTTCCCATTGAACCGCGTGCTGCAACGCACACGAACTAACGTCCCCACAACGAACGGAGGAAGGATGCATCCCACCACCTCCAAGCCCCAGGACTCGCGTGCGTTCGAAACCGTAACACCCGGTGGTGTTCCGCTCACGGCCTCAATGCGCCCTGGTCTCCCCCGTGCCGGCGTCGTTGTCCTCCACGAAGTGTGGGGCATGACCGCGCCCGTAGTCGCTCTGACTGTCGCCCTCGCGGACTGCGGCTATATTGCCGCGGCACCACACCTCTACCACCGCATCGGTGACCCCAGCGTCACCGATGGAATATTCAGGAAAGCCCGGCGCTTTCACGACACCCTCACCGTGGATGGCGTCACCTCAGACATCGGAAGCGCCCTGGCGTGGACCCACGCGCGCGGAGTCCGAAAAGTGGCGGTGGTCGGCTTCTCCATGGGCGGCACACTCGCTCTGTGGGCGGCAGCAACACTGCCAATCTCGACCGGCGTGTCCACAACCGGCTCCTGTGCGAGTGGCGCACCGAGCGACCACACCAGGTTCACCTTGAGCGACGGGTCAAGTGTGGGGTAGTCGGAACGGTTGTGTGCACCACGTGTTTCGGTGCGTGCCAGGGCCGATTCGAGTGTGGCGCGGGCGGCGATCATCGACCCTTTCAAGTCGAGGGCGTGCGCAAGGTCGTCGAAGCCGGCGATATCCGGATGCACGGCAAGGTCCGGCATCCGCGCCTCGACTGCCTCCAGTTCCACCAAACCAGCACGCAGGCCCTCATCGTTGCGGATCACGCCGGCGTGTTCGCTCATCAGGTTGCGGATGGAGCGTTGCATGCTGCGGACATTGTCGTATCCGCGACCGGCCAGCAGCAAGTCGATCTCCTCGCGCGCCTCCGATACCGCGTCATAGCTTCGAACCTGGGCGGGGAGCCGTCGAGAATATTCGGCGGCGGCCTGCCCGACGATGCGACCATAGACCAGCAGTTCCGCCAGCGAGTTCCCGCCGAGACGGTTGGCGCCATGAGTGCCGGAACTTGCTTCCCCGATCGCATACAGTCCGGCAACATCAGTGCCGTGATCCTCTGGCCGCACCCACACCCCGCCCATCGAATAGTGTGCGGTCGGGGCGATCTCGATCGGATCCTGAGTGATGTCGAGCATCTGCAGATCAAGCATGTTGCGGTAGACCCTCGGCAGTCGTGCCAGGACCTGCTCACGGTCGAGATGAGTCAAATCCAAAAACACGCCACCTTTGGGCGTGCCACGGCCCTCGCCAATCTCCGTGGAGATAGCCAGCGTCACTCGGTCCCGTGTCGACAGCTCCATCCGCGCTGGGTCGTACCTGGACATGAAACGTTCACCGTCGGCGTTGCGGAGGATGCCGCCCTCACCTCGTGCTGCTTCGGAAATCAGCAGGCCGGCCGCCTCGGCCGGTTCCAGAAGCCCGGACGGATGGAATTGCACCAGCTCGGCATCCCGGATTCGCGCGCCGACAAGCGCTGCCAGACGGAAGGAATCGCCGGTGTTCTCATCACGACGGGAGGTGGTCTGCCGCCAAATCCTCGTATGACCGCCGGTCGCCAAAATGATCGCATCAGCATGGATCACCACCCGCGAGCCATCAACAATGTCAAACCCGTACGCGCCGAAGATCTGGCCGTCAGCCACGAGAAGCCGCGACACGTAAACCGTGTCGATGATGGGTACCCCGACGACATCGGCGCGCCGTAGCAGGGTGCGTTGAATTTCCAGACCGGTGTAGTCACCCGCGAAGCAGGTGCGCCGGTAGGTGTGTGCGCCGAAGAAGCGTTGCGAGATACGGCCGTCCGCTTCGCGCGCGAACGGCATCCCCCATGCCTCGAGTTCGTGGATGCCCTCCGGCGCATTCCTCGCCATCGTTTCCACGATCCGCGGGTCGGCCAGCTCATACGACTCCCTGATCGTGTCAGCAGCGTGTTGCTGCCACGAATCGTCCGGATCCATTGTGCCCAACGCCGCGTTGATGCCCCCAGCGGCCAACGTCGTGTGGGCGTCGAATTTGCGTCGCTTGCCTACCGCGAGAACATCCACCCCTTGCTGACGAAGTTCGATCGAGGCGCGCAGCCCGCCACCGCCGGTACCGATCACCAACACGGATGTCGCGATGACGCGTTCGATCATTATTTCTGCTCCCAGCGGGTGCGGTAGTCCGTTGGCAAGAGAGGCGATGACGAAGTCTGCGCCAGCGTCTCTCAGCTGGTCTGCTCGCAGTCGGTGAACCCCATGCCGGTGTCCTTCTTGTCAGTATGCGCTTCGCGATGGTAGCTGCATACCCTAGGGAAACGTCACCGTCGCCTTGCGAGAGATTACGGACGTCCAGATTTGTAGGTCGACACCGATGGCGCGCCGGGTAGCCAATATCGCCATGGGAATTCCGTCCCATCGCCGCCGGGTCCACTCAGCCCAACCCGCGGACCCCGTTCATGTGGCAAAACTGTGACTTCGGCCGGGGTGAAGAAGCTCCACTGGCCGCCGAACAGGTCGTCTCCGTCGTTCGTCAGATTCGCTCCGAAACACTGGGCTACACAGCCCGGGCCTCGCGCCAACCCATGATCTCGAATCGGTGCTTTGCGCTGCTTGAGTTCGCGGCGGGCGCGCGCAAGATCGGTGCCGCCGATCACCTCACCTGCGCGAATCAGACAACCGTAGGGTTGTCCTTCCAGGCCGGTGACCAAGTTCAGCGCGTGGTGCATTCCGTAGGTGAAATAGCAGTGGATGTGGCCGGCCGCACCAAACATCGTCTTGTTTCGGTTCGACTTGCCACGATAGGTGTGCGCCCCAGGGTCGCGTTCGCCCGCGTACGCCTCAACCTCGGTAATCAAGATCGACACGGAACCTTCGTCTATCGTGCGTCGCAAGACACAGCCGAGGAGTGTTGGCGCGACCTCGAGTACATCGCGGGTGAAGAAGCTGCGGCTCGCTGGTTGCAAACCCTCGGACTCACTCATCAAACAATCGTATGCGCCTGACTCGCGATCCAGCGCGGGCTTGAAATGCGTTGTGCGGTCCGAGCAGTACCGCCTCTTCGATCACGGCGGTTTCTCATGTGAACGGGCAATGCTGGGGTTGGTTATGTGCAGATCAGCCTTCTGGTCTCGATGTGATCCCAACAGAACAGAGAAGATGCGCATGTCACTGCCACGAACAAAGTTGTTGGAGAAAGTAGGAGCTGCCGAAGGGACGATGTCCTTCCATTTCGAGAAGCCCGATGGGTTTAGCTACAAGGCAGGCCAGTTCGCTGATTACACACTGGTGAATCCTTCCGAAACCGATGACGAGGGCAATACCCGAGGCTTCTCTCTAGCGAGCTCTCCCTTCGAGCCAACGCTGATGGCCACAACACGTTTGCGCGATACAGCGTTCAAACGAGTCCTTAGAGACCTCCCAATTGGCGCCGAGTTGGAACTGGACGCCCCCTACGGATCTTTCACCCTGCACAACAACACCAAGCGGCCCGCGGTCTTCCTCACCGGAGGTATCGGCTCCACACCAGTCCGCAGCATCGTGTTGCAGTCCACTCATGACAAGACCGGTCACACCATCGTGGTGTTCTACTCAAACAAGCGCCCAGAGGATGCCGCTTTCACGGACGAGTTTCTCGCTGCCGCAGAGATGAATGAGGACTTCACGTTTGTGCCGACGATGACCGAACCCGAAAAGAGCGAGAGGGAATGGGCGGGGGAAACTGGTTACATCGACAAGGACATGATCCTTCGGTATGTCGATGACCTGACTGCGGCCATCTACTACCTTTGCGGCCCCCCAGGCATGGTCGCCGCCATGCGGACCTTGTTGAACGGTGCCGGTATCGACGATGACGATATCCGTTCCGAAGAGTTCACTGGGTACTAGTCCGCACCGATGCGGTCGTGTTGTCGCCCGGCTCGGACATCAGCGAAGCCCGGCCGTCCTCGCCCAGATCCTGACGAGCGCGACCGGTGTCGCCTTTAGAATGGTGGGGATGCGCCGAACATTCGGCGTAGCTTGAGGCCATGGACAGTGCCTCGAGCGATCGTCTTCACCCGGCAGTAGATGTTGGACCATCCAGTTCTTCGGTAAATGAGAGCTACCGAGTCGAGCTCGATACCGAGCGCCACAGCGTCGTCGACGACACGTGGGCGGGAGGCGTGCCGCCTCAATACGGCGTTGCGCCAAGGGTGCGCATCGGGAAAGACCGTTGGTTCAACCTGCTCTGGCTGATCCCGATCGGTCTTGTGTTACTGCTCATCGGCATCGCTGTCGCTCAGGGGCTTCGCCAACTTCCTGACGTTCGCGCGTTCTTGCGGCAGTTTGGCGGCATGAGTGAGATTCCGAGCAGCGCGCCGGTCGGATTCCCGGCGTGGCTCGGGTGGCAGCACTTCCTCAATATGTTCTTCCTTATCTTCATTATCCGGTCGGGAGTGACGATCCTGTCAGATCATCCGCGGCTATACCTGACCCGGCATTCGACCCCTGGTAAAGACTGGTTCCGAATGCAGCGCCCGGTTCCGACCGACCCGCTGTACACAGCCAAGGCCGACTCGCTTACCCTCCCCGACGGAGTCGGACTTCCCGGCCGGAGACACTCGATCGGGCTTGCGCGATGGTGGCACCTCGGCGTCGACACGCTCTGGCTCCTCAACGGAGTTGTCTTCTACGTTCTGCTTTTTTCGACTGGTCAGTGGATGCGTCTGATTCCGCTGCACTGGGACGCCTTTCCCAACGCGGTATCGGTTGCGATCCAGTACCTGTCACTGGATTGGCCGCCAGAGACCGGTTGGGAGAACTACAACAGCCTGCAACTCCTTGCCTACTTCATCACTGTCTTTATTGCGGCACCGCTCGCGCTGATCACCGGCCTCGGGATGTCGCCAGCCTTGTCGACGAGATTTCGCTTCATTAGCTCGGTGTTCAGCATCCAGATCGCGCGCACCCTGCACTTTCTGGTGATGTGCTGGTTCGTCGCCTTCATCGTCGTCCACGTGTCCCTCGTGATCGCCACCGGCGCACTGAACAACCTCAATCACATGTACGCCAACCGCAACGACGAGAGCTGGATCGGCTTCGTCGTCTTCGCCATATCGCTCGCGGTCATTGTGGCGGCCTGGGTCGCTGCGACTCCTCTCACCTATCGCTACCCGCGGGCGATTCAGAAGGCAGGGTATGCGCTCATTGGGCCCGCGCAACGACTCTTCGAACACATCGACTCGAAGCCGGGGCAGTACACCGAGAAAGATATCTCCCCGTACTTTTGGCACAACGGCAAAGACCCTGAAACGCCGGAATATGAAGCACTTCGCGCGGGAGACTTCGTCAACTACAAGCTCCGCATCAACGGCTTGGTCGAGAATCCGGTCGAATTGAACATCGGCCAGCTTCGCGCGCTCGCACACCACGAACAAATCACTCAGCACTTCTGCATTCAGGGCTGGTCGGGCGTCGCCAAGTGGGGCGGCGTGTCGATGCAGTCCATCCTCGACATCGTCAAGCCACGGCCAGAGGCGAAGTGGGTCATCTTCTATTCGTTCGCGGTGGGACCAGACGGCGGTATCTACTATGACGCGCAGCCCATCGAACAAATGAGCTACGCGCTGACAATGCTCGCGTACGAGATGAACGATGAAGACCTGTCGTTCGGTCACGGGGCACCATTACGGCTCCGCAATGAAGTGCAACTCGGCTTCAAAATGGTGAAGTGGATCAAAGGCGTCGAGTTCGTTGAGCACTTCTCCGAGGTCGGCGGAGGCCTCGGTGGCTACAACAACGACCACGAATTCTTTGGATACAGTCAGTCGATCTGAGCGGGCGTGGAAATGCTGCCCGCATGTGGTCGGTGGTGAGAATGTCGCCGATCCCGATCATCAGCAGGCTGAAGACGATCTGTTCGATCGTCATCCAGAGCGGATACAAACCCGGAATTGTCGCCACCACTAGAGTGACGATGGGAAATATGCGGCTAAACCCCAGTTCACTTGAGGGCGTCGACGACCGCCTTTGCTACGGCAATTCGCCCATCGCTGCTGCTGGCCTGGATCGCAATGGGTTGGTCACCGGTCTGCACGTCAAGCTCGACAGCGCCATCCGTCATTGCCTTGTCTCCGACGCCATTCACCGCCTGGCCCGCGCCGCTCCCGTCCAGGAGCACTGGCCATGTCGCTCCACTCCCGGACTCGTACACGATAACGGTAAGACCGACGCTCGAATCGCTGTGGAATGTGCACTGGTCATGACCATCGGCAATGGTCGGAGCACCCCGGGCACCGGCCCCTCGTAGCCCGCGTTGCGCGCCCCCACGGCCGCCCGGGTTCCTGCGAGCCCGCCTCCAACGATTAGGGTGCCGAGTTCGGTGCTCATGTCGGCCGCTCCATTCCTTTTGCTCGATCGACGGCCGAAGGCGTGGCAACGCTTTCCCGCTTTGTGCGGTTCTCGTCGTCGATCAGCGGCGGAGGACCCCCGGGGTCTGCTGCACCGCCCTCATTAACCCAGTCCGCGATCTCGGCCGCCTCTTCTCGCGTCACGGGGCGCGGTCGACGGAACAGGGAGGCGACTTTGTGTCCGAAAGCCATGACCTCCACTCCTTTCTCATATCAGACGCCATCGGCACGTGGAGTCGACTGTGTGCGGTCGGTAACCCAGATCGCTTCGTATAGGGGTTCGTCACGGCGTCTGCTCCTGTGAGCGCAAGGCTTCAAATTTGGAGGAAAGCAGATCCAGCGGGGCGAGCCATCGGCCGCCTTCGCGAGACAACGGTGTGACGCTCACCACGGCGTCCTCGTTCGTGCACGGAATCGCGCCGAGTATCCGCGGCGACGACGGCGGGTCCCACTGGACGGGGACTCCCAGAGCCTCTGGGGCAAGGGCAATCACCAGCAACGGCATGGTGATTGCGGCGTAGCACGTGTCGAGAACGTGCTGCACCCCGTCAGCGGTCGTCGCGTGGATGAAGCCCTCGTCCTCGAGGGAACGACCGTGTGTGGCTGCCTCGTAGGAGCCGAACGGAAGGCTGGCTTCCCAGTCATCGGCGATCGCCACATGGAAGAGCGTCATGATTAAAAACTACTACATTCCTGTTTATTCTTGTATCCTGATTTTATGAAGGAGCTGACCGACCGGGGCGACGTGGAGGAGCTGGTCTCCTCGTTCTACCGGGCCGCCCTCGCGGATCCGCTGATCGGACCGATCTTCACCGATGTCGCACGAATCGATCTGGTGCGACACCTGCCGATCATGACCGACTTCTGGGAGACGGTGCTGTTCGGGACCGACACATATCACCGCAACGCCTTGCAGGTGCACCTGGTACTGCATGCGCGCGCGCCGCTGGAGGAGCCGCACTTTGCTCGCTGGCTGGAGCTCTGGGAGACAGCGGTGCGCGAGCGATTCAGCGGGGAGAAAGCCAACCTCGCCGTCGTCCAGGCCCAACGCATGGCCGGATCGATCGAGAGACGCCTGGCGGGCGGATCCGGCAGCGACTTCGAGACCATCCGGCATCGCGACGCGTTCGTGGATTCGAAGCAATGAGCGAGCAGCCGGACGGCTACCACGCAGCCCTCGCATCCGGAACGCGGCGACTCATCCTCGACACGTTGAGGGCGTCAACGGTTCCCCTCGGCGCCCAATCGCTCGCTGGGGAGCTGGGCCTCCATGTGACAACAACCCGGTTCCATCTCGACCAACTCGAGCGTGTCTCGCTCGTGCGCCGCCAGACCGGCATGCAGCAGCGACGCGGCCGCCCCAGCGTTCTCTACACACCGACCGGCGAACCACGCGGCGACGCCGCGCGCGCCGGTTTCATCGACGTGCTGGTGGATGCGCTCGGCGACCAACCCGATGGCCCCGCCGCATCTGCAGAAGCAGGACGGCGGTGGGCAGACAGCATCGACCTGCCCGTCCACAATCGTGGAGCCGTCACCGAACTGCTAGAAAGCCTTGGCTTCGAGCCGGAGCCCGACGGAGACACCATTCGCCTGCGATCATGCCCCTTCCGGGACCCGGCTCGCGCCCATCCTGAGATCGTCTGCTCAGTGCACCGCGGGCTACTCGAACGGGTCGTCCAGAACAGCGACGGAAGCTCCGACCACGAGATCCGGCTCATCCCGTTCGTTGAGCCCGAGCTTTGCTTGGTCACGCTCACCGCCCGAAGCGACCCGGCCCTGTCCTTGGGAGAACCCGCATGACCTATGTGATCGCAGAGCCATGCATCGACGTGGTGGATCGCGCCTGCGTTGATGAGTGCCCGGTGGACTGCATCTACGAGGGTGCCAGGGCTCTCTACATCCAGCCCGACGAGTGCATCGACTGCGGAGCTTGCGAACCGGTGTGTCCCGTTCAGGCAATCTTTTACGAAGATGACATTCCCGCCGAGTGGGCGCCATACACGACTGACAACGCCCGATTCTTCTCCGAACCACTGCCCGGGCAGGACGACGCGCTCGGCTCACCAGGAGGCGCGGCAAACATAGGGCCGACCGGTTCTGACACCCCTCTCGTAGCGACCTTCCCCAGCGGCGCCCGTCCCGGTAGGAACACCATGCAGGAGAACACATATGAATGACACCAGAACACCGACGCAAGCGCTGACCGATGCCGGTGTCAGCATTTGGCTCGACGATCTCTCCAGAGATCGCATCCGCTCCGGGGCCCTGCAGCGCCTCATAGCCGACCGCAACGTGGTCGGAATCACCACGAACCCAACCATCTTCGCCACCGCCATGCGCAACGGAGATGCCTATCACGCGGAGCTCCAGCGGCTTGCCGAGGTGAACACCTCAGCCGCTGACGCCGTCTTCGAACTCACCACCGCCGATGTGCGGGAAGCGTGCGACGTCTTCCGATCGGTCTTCGATGAGACCGAACACGTCGACGGTCGCGTCTCCATCGAAGTGAGTCCGGGCGTCGCCCATAGCACGGCCGAAACGGTCACCGAGGCCGTGGCCCTCGCCACGGCCGTCAACCGCCCGAACGCGTTCATCAAGATTCCCGCAACCCGGGCCGGCCTCGGCGCGATCACCGAATGCATCGCCCAGGGAATCAGCATCAATGTCACGCTGATCTTCAGCCTCGAGCGCTTCCGCGAGGTCATCGACGCGTACTACACCGGGCTGGAGCTAGCCGCCACGGCGGGCCGTGACCTGAGCGAAATCCACTCGGTTGCTTCGTTCTTCGTCTCGCGAGTCGATGTCGAGATCGACAAGCGACTGGATGCTGTCGGCACCGAGCGCGCCGCGTCGTTGAAGGGGCAGGCGGGCATCGCCAACGCCCGACTCGCGTACCAGGCGTTCGAAGCCGCTCAGCGCTCACCGCGTGCCCAAGCCCTGTTCGCGAAGGGCGCCAACACGCAACGTCCGCTCTGGGCATCCACCGGCGTGAAGGATCCCAAGACGAGAGACACCCTCTACGTCGAAAACCTTGTCGCACCGAACGTCGTGAACACCATGCCTGAGAAGACCCTCGAAGCCACCTACGATCACGGTTCGATATCGGGGAACACGATCGCCGGCACCTACGAAACCGCGCGAGCCCATCTGGACGCCCTCGCCGACATCGGCGTCTCCTACGACGACGCGATGGAGACGCTCGAAGCCGAAGGGATCCAGAAGTTCACCAGCTCGTGGGGCGAACTGCTCGCACTGGTGAGCGCGGCACTGCCTGTGGCTCAGTCAGCGGTTGAGTAGTCCCGCCAGTACCGCGGCCTCGCTGATATCCGCCCGCTTCGTCGCGGTGATCAGCGTGAGAGTGCCCTGCCGAGCCAGTTCCCGTAGATGACGTAACGCCTCGGCGCATTCTGGCTCATCCAGCTCCGCCTCGTACCGGGAAGTGAACTCTGCGAATCGGTCGGGATCGTGGGCGTACCACTTCCGCAACTCCGGTGACGGCGACACCTCCTTGCACCACTCATCCAGATGCGCGCGCTCCTTCGAAATGCCCCGCGGCCACAGACGATCAACGAGGACACGCGCCCCATCGCCCGCGGTCTGCTCGTCGTACGCCCTGCGCACCCTCACTTCATGCTTTTGGTCACCCATGCTCTCCTCCTCCGTAGACGCTCGCCCGTTCAGTCAATGATCTGCCCGTCAAGCAGATCTCGCAGGCCACGCACGAACATCAACTTGCCGCCGTGGGCGGGATGCCGGACGCGTGAAACCGACAGCCCGCTTCTCAGCATGCTGTCGTATGCGACATTGCCGACCGCTACCACCGAGCGGATCGAGAACAAGTCCTACAGGGCACGCCACGACCACGACCACTCTGCCGCTTCCCCCATCGACGGTTTTCGGTTAGAGAGCGGTTTGCCCGGACGGTGCGGGTGCAGCGGGTACGCGCTCCACAACAGGGGCAGGAAATCGAGATCCACAAGGGTGTTCCACATCACCGTCGCCGTCGGCTCCGCCGCAACTGCCGGCAGATCGTCCGGTACTGAATAGCCGTTCACCTCCCCGAACAAGCCGAAGTGCGGGACCCGCGCTGCAGGATCACGGTGTTAGTGAACGGGACGCCGGTGATCCGCATCCCCCGATACCTAGGCGCCTCCCCGACAAGGAGAACAGACGGGCTGCGCTCCCCAACCTGTTCGAGGTATCGCGCCAGGTTCCGGCGACGAACCGCGTTTGCGCGCTGCGAGTAGTCGAACGGATTCACGCTGTTCAGGCCGGCACCGCTGGTCGCCACCCGTTCAACGAACGAGTCGATCGAATCCGGAATCATCAGCTCACCAAGACACAGGGACGAGGGCGGAAGATGGCGCGGCAACGCTCTACCAGACGTAGATCCGTTTCAGGATCTCATGGCGTGGTGCCTTGTCGAGGCCTGGGAATGTCACCACAACCGGCATACCGTCCGGTCCTCGACCCTCGACCATGCGGAACCCATCAACTGTCGTACTGGTGACCCCTGGCCATTGCGCTCTCAGAACCCGTTCACATCGTTGGAGGTCTTCTTCGTTTTCGGCAGTCCAAATGAGATATTGGAAGCCGATATTGGCATGGAAATGCGGCGCTCGATCGCCCATGCTGCGCAGATACAACTGGTACCCGTCTGGGCTGACCAGGAGCGCGGCCTCGCCATCGCGGGAGGTGGCTTCGAGTCCGAGCAGTTCCTGATAGAAGGCTACCGACCGATCGAGCTCGGCTACGAACATTCGGCAGACGCCAACGTCAAGCGTGGTCGCCGCGCCCCGCCGTCGGCCGTCTTGTCTGCGTTCATGCCTGAACCTCCCCGCGAGGTGTCCGTCTGCGGCGAAACTGCGTGTGTCGTCTCTATACCCCAACGTACGCCAGCAAAGGAGTTCCGGTACTCCGCCGACCCGCGCGCGGGCGCAGGCTGCTCCCTTGACGTCCTCCTCGGCTAGGTCTAGCTCGACGTCCTCAGACGACGCGCGGCACCGCGCTGAGCTCGGTTTAGTGTGAAAACGGATAACGGTCTTCACCAGTAGAAATCACGGGGTGCGCTAGAACTGCGTTGACGCACCGAACCCCTCCCCTGACCAGGGACTCGCGTCGGGCCAACTGGGGTCACGCGAACTGCGATTGGCCACCGTAGGCTTCGAAAATGAGGTTTGTGCAGCCTGCGGTGCTGCTGCTTGGCATTGGGGTGTACGCCGCAGTGATTGCGATATTTCTCGGCGACGGCGGCATGAGCGACGATCCGTGGTTCGTCGGGATTGCAATCGCGTGGAATCTGGCGCTGCTCGTCGCGACGATCATCGCCATCGCCGACAGCGTCCGGCGGCTTCGTGCCAAGAGAACCAGGCAGCTGGCGTTCGACGCCATGGTCGTGAAGCTCGCGTCGATCCCGTTCTTCTTGGTCAACTTCGCAATGTTTCTTTTTGCCTCGGTCGCCAGCCTTGTCCTTATCATGATCGGACCGATCATTTGGACCGTCATCGCGATCGGCATTGGTTTGACCTACCTGACCATGCTGTCGACCTCCGTCTACGCGTGGGCAACGATCGCGCAACTGCGTCGGGAGCGCGTCATCGGCACGGGGCTGGCTATTCTGTACACGATTCTGACCTGCCTCTTTGTCACCGATGTTGTGGCGGCCGTTCTGCTGTTCGGCCACTCTCGCCGGAGGCCGCGTCTCGCTCTGGCGTGGCTCCTGACCGCAACCGGTGCGGCGATGATCGTGGGCGGTGTCCTGGACTTCTTCCTCGGGTTTCTCAAGGGGCTCGTCCCCGAGCTCGGCTATTCCGCCATCGGCTGGCTGGAGTGGATGATCCCGATCGCCGTCGGGGTCGCCGTGATCCTGGCCACCGGCATTGTCAGCTTCGTACGGCGGGCGTCCCTGCGGCTCGAGGCTCAGGCCGCCGCCGCGCTCGATGCATCGACGGAGAGCGTCAGCGAAACACTGTGAGCAGGTGCTCAGCGAGCAACTGCGGTGCCTCCTGCGCGACGTAGTGACCGACGCCTTCGAGCTGGATCGCGCTGACCTGCTGGGCACCGGTCTCTCGAAACGTGTTTTCGGTAAACCCTCGACCGCGGGATCCGATCGTGGTGACCGGCATCCGCAGCTGGCTGTCGTGTGCAAGCTGTCGAAGGTCCTCCCCCTCAGTCAGGAGACTGCGATACAGACCCGCGGCTCCAGAGAACCCTCCAGGCCGACCATACGTTCGCGAGAACTCATCGATGTCTGCTGAAGTCACGGCGAGATCACTCACGTTGTAGAAGGGGTAGAGGTACTCCCCCAAGAACTCGTGCGCGCTCTTTTCGAAGAGCAGGCCGGCCACTCCTGAAGCTGCCAGCGCGCCGATGTACCAGGCGCCGCCATGGGTGACGTCCGCGAGACGTTCGGCGCCGAAGCCGGCGAGCCCGGCTTCAATGGCGGTGAGGCTGATGACGTCTGCGGGATGGGTCGCTGCCAAGCGGTACACCACACCCCCACTGATGTCCTGCCCGACCACATGCATCGGCCCTACCGCCAGGAGCTCGATCAATTGCTGCAAGTCCTCGGTCGCGATTTCGCTGGAGTGGTGCTCGTCGGCGACGTCGGAGTCGCCGAAACCGCGAAGATCCACTGCGTACACCCGATGCCGAGCCGCCAACAGCGGAATGACGTGGCGGAATGCCCACCACGTCTCCGGGAATCCGTGGACCAAGAGCACCGGCGTGCCACTCTCCCCCGCCGTCACGTAGTGCAAGGTGGCGCCATTGACCTGGTCCAGATGATGAACCACATCGGCCTCGTCGGCGCCGACGGCTGTGCTGGTGAACATGTTCGCTCCTCTAGTCGACAACTATGTTGTCTAATAGGATACGACAACCTGGTTGTCTATGAGCGCAGGCACCGTAAACTCGTCTCATGTCACGTGCTGGCGCCGACCTCGCGATGCTGCTCCTCGGCGGATTCCGGTTCATGGCCGACGAGGCGACCGAGCGACTGACCGCTCGAGGGCACGCCGGCATCAGGCCAGCCCACGATTTCGCCTTGCGGGCTATCGAAGGTGGGGCGGTTTCCGTCTCGGAAGTCGGGCGACGCATGTCGGTTTCGAAGCAGGCAGCTGCAAAGACCATCACCTTCCTCGAAGAGGGCAAATATGTGGCCCGCAGCCCCGACCCGCGCGACGGCAGGCGATCGCGCTTGACCGTGACAGAGCGGGGCGTGTCGCTCATGCACGACGGCGAAGCTGTGTTCGACGAACTGCGGGCCGAGTGGGAAGCCCTGGTGGGCCGGGAGCGCATCGCCAAGCTGCAGGATGCCCTGGTGCTCCTTCTCGGCAGTAGAAGTTAGTAGGCCCGGCCGCTCCCCAGATCAGGGATCCGAAGCAGGGCTTTGACTAGCGCGCGTCCCAGCGGAACCACCGGATGCCGACGAAGGTGCCGATCACGATGTACCCAGCGGTAGCGATGAGTCCCGTGGTGTCGGCCCAACTCCATTTCGAGAGGTCGTGGAGCCACCGAAGAGGTTGATCATCGCGCCCACCGGCGTCCAATTGGCGATGGCCTGCACCGTGCTGCCTACTTGTGGTGCCTTCAGTTTCTTTGCGTGAAGGCCGCCGCCCCGACGCCTACGAGTTGGATGTCGGCTCTGTTTCCGAGCCCGAGCGGAGGACCTCAATTTCCCAATCACTCGCGAGGGCAGCGATTGCCGCAACTGCAAGGAGAACTGGTGCGACGATGGCCGCGACAACACCGGCATTCACTGGTATCTCCATGACGGTGTGACTTTGGCTGTCCTTGACCAAGATCCGACGGACGTTGCCTTCGTGAAGCAGTTCCTTCACCGTGGCGACCATCGCCTCTCCCTTGAGTTGCATCTTCTCGACGAAAGGCTTCTCCGGTGGAACTGTGCCGTGGGTGTCGCTCATGGGGTGTTCCGTTCTCTGGTCGTGGCTTCGCCGCCAATTCGGCGTACATCACAATGCAACGAGCACTGCTGATCGTTCGTTAGGGGCGAAGGTCCCGAAGCGATCGCGGATTGGAGTAGCGACGGATAGGACCTTGTCCCTCCCCGTCGCCGTCTTTCGTCTTTTCGGCGAAGGCGGAGGTCGGTCGGCACGCCTACTGCCGGTGAGATCGAAATACCGCACCACGCTCGCTGCGTCAGGCTCGCGTTTCCCACGCCGCACGCAAGTCCGCCAACGTGAGGAGCGTGTGAAGCTCAAGCCCAGCATCGGGGAGCGTGGTGACGGCTCCCGGGTCCCAGCAGATCGCGCAGACGACATCTGTGCCGATTGCCCCTTCAGAGCGGAGCGCGGGCGCTACGGCTAACAGGGCGGCACCGGACTGCACCATGTCGTTGATCAGGATGACGTGCTTACCCGCGACGGCTGCGCGAGCAGTGATCCCGTTTCTGCCCGGAGTGGGAGCGCGTCGAACGATGGCGAACGGTCGGCCGTCCGCCAATGTCACCGCGGCGGCCAGCGGTACGCCGGCGAGTTCCAGGCCTCCGAATACATCACCATCGACGGGCGCCATCGCGGCCATCCGTGAGGCGATGTCTCGAAGAAGGTCAGGCTCCTCGGATCGGCCGTCGAGGTACTGAGAAGCCACCTGCTCACCGTACCGACGTCGGCGCTTCTGCGTGAACGGGACGACGAATGCGTCCGCTTTTCCGCTGCAACTTTCGGCGCTCTCGGCGCAATTCAGGCCCGCTCGAAGATAATCGGAGGCATGTCGATGCGTGGGACGTCGTGACTGCTCGGGTATGTCTGGTCGGCCGAGTCGCCGTCGAGGGTGAAACCGGTCGCATCGGTGCTGGCATTGTCACGACAGCTCGTTCCCGACGGATTCTCGCTGCACTTGCCAGCAGTCCCGGCGGTCTGAGTCGTTCGCGGCTTGCGGAGCACGTGTGGATTGACCCTCCAGCGACCTGGCCCAGTGCCCTGCGCGGGGCCATTGCCGCCCTGCGCGCGGCGCTTGATCCGATCGGGCTCGGTGGTTCGAACGTCATCACTACGACCACCATGGGATGGGCGCTGGCCGGCGGGGTCAGTACCGACTTACGGGACGCCGAGTCTGCCCTGGCGCGAGCCGACACCGAGTTCTCAGCAGGAAGCTTCTCACCAGCGTTAGATCTCGCCGAAAGCCTTCGCGAGTTTCTTACGGGCGAGTTGCTCGTCGATGACGACGCCGAGTGGCTCGCTGGCCTTCGCGAGCAGCACCGCCGCGATGTTGATCGATGCCGGCACCTGATCGCCTCGGCGGCCCTCGCCTCAGCTCGACCCGATATCGCGCTCGAACAAGCCGATGCGCTGCTCGCCGCGTCACCCGTTGACGAAACCGCTCACCGGATGCGGATCCGCGCGCTTCGTGCCCGAGGGGATCGCGCTGGAGCGATCGAAGCTTTTGAGAAGTGCCGTTCGGCGTTGGCCGAAAATCTGGGCGTCGATCCATCGCCCGAGACGGCGAACCTCTATCTCGAGATGTTGCAATCGGGTTCAGGGACCTCCGGGACACTTCCGCCCCTGCCAACCGACGGGTTCTTCGGTCGTACCGCGGAACTGTCCATCATTCTCGCGGAGCTCGAGCGGCCCTGTGCCATCGAGCTCAGTGGACGTGGCGGCGTCGGCAAGACCCGGCTGGCGCTGCACGCAGCCCACACCTACGCGCAAGGAGATCGGTACTGGGCTGCCCTCGGTGACATCCCTGCAGGTGAACTCGTCCCGGACGTTGTTGCAGAGGCGGTCGGCGCTCAGAACGTGACGAGTCCCCTGAAGGCGATCGTGGAAAAGCTCGCCCCGTTGGGGCCCGCGTTGCTGGTTCTCGACGGCTGCGAAGCCGTCGCCGACGAGATGCTCGACCTCGTCACGGACCTCCGCGAAACATTGCCGCAGTTGCGCATCCTCATCACTACACGGCTGCCGCTCAGTGGAAACCGGGTCAGGATGCCGGTCAATGCCCTGGAGATCCCCGGTCCCGCCCGCGGTCACTCCCCTGCTGTGCTCCTCCTCGCAGATCGAGTGGCGGCTCGGGGTGGCCACCTTTCGATGGACTTGCGGAATAAAGCCGCCCTAGACGAACTGGCCACGCGGTGCGAAGGCGTCCCTCTCGCGCTCGAACTGGCTGCTGCGCAGCTCGCTGGCATGGCCGTGGTCGACCTTCTCGATGAACTCCCGGGGGTCACTGCGGGAAGCACAGGGGTTCTCGAAGTCATGCTGGATCAGGCGAGAGAAGCTTTGGACGGCGAGGAACGAGTCGTGTTCGAGAGACTCTCTCTCGTTGACGGCCCTGTTCCCAGGGCGCTCGTGCGAGGTCTCGTGCGCGGAGTTGTCTCGCCTGCTCGCACGACCCGTCACCTTGGCACCCTCAGCGATTCGGGTCTCATCACAGTCGCCCGAGATGGCGCCCGGTGGCGGTACAGCCTTGACGACGAACTCAGGCGGCTCATACGTCAACGGATCGTCGCTCCGCGTGACGCCTATGACGGACTAGCGGAGGCGCTCGACCACATCGCGCCGAAGGATGCCACAGCATCCCCCACCAGTTACCGTGACGCCATCGATGACGCCTCCGACGGGTTCCGAACCCTCTTTGCCGCGTCCGCTCGGGGGGAAGCCGACCTCACGCGAGCTCTCGACCTCGCATATCGATTGCACCGGTACTGGACCCTGACTCGGATGGCGGAGGGCAGATATTGGCTTCGCCAACTGCTCGCCGGTGCACCACTGGGGCTGACGACCGCGCACGCCCGCTTCGCCGCAGGCTACCTCGGCTACTGGGCCGCAGATCCAACCGCGCTCCCCCTGCTGCGGAAGGCGGCAACCGAGCTAGAGGTTGACGCACCTGACGTCGCCGCACGGGCTCTCATCTACGCGGCCGGACTCGCCGATGATCTGGATCTCGCCGATGATGCCAGCCGCGACGTGCTGCGAGCCGTAGAGCTCGCCAGAATCGTGGGCAGCGAGGGGCTGATGGCTGCGGCGACCACCGGTGTCGGCGCGGTCCTCGCCGAGCGTGGTGACCCGAGGGCCGTCGACTATTGCGTCGAAGCACTCGCGGCCTTGGGGCCAGACACGCCGGCCGAACAACGACAAGCAGTGCTTGCGAACTGCAGTCGACTCGCATGGCAGGTCGGCGATCTCGCAACAGCGCGACGCTGGGCGACAGAAGCGATGCCGCTTCTGGACGGTCCACCCCGCATTGCCGTATCCCAACTCTCGAGCACCCTCGCAGCCCTCGACCTCGCCGACGGAGCGATCGACGCCGCACTGCACCACGCGCAACGTGCGATCGCAGTCGCTCGCGAACTCGACCTCGATCGCGAACTCCCGCTCGTGCTGGCCATCTGTGCGCGAGCCCACTTGGCGCGCGGCGAACATGACGAAGCGAGAGTCACGGCTCTCGCCTGCCTCGACTCCGCCGATGCGTCTGCGACTCCGTGGACTTCGGCAATCGCGCTCGAAACCTGCGCCGCCATCATTGCGGAGAGCGACCCCGCGGCCGCCGAAACCCTCACCCGCAGCGCCAGCGAATTGCGCCTCGCCGGATCTCGACCTGCACCCGTGACCCTGCGCCTCAATACCCCGCCACCGGGGGTCGCCCTACCTCGCGACGAAGCCAGCGCCCTCGCATGCAACCTCCTCGAGCATGGCGTGCACATCTAGCGACCTTGAGGTGTCCATCCCTGAGAACGATGGATGCACACGACTCCCCCGGCTTGCGTTACGCGGGCGTTACGCCGCCCGGCGACCATTGAGGAGCCAGGTCGAGTGGCGACCTTGACGACACCCCTCTCGAAAGGTGCACCGGTTCATGGTTCGACGACACACGCTCACCGCGTTCCTCGCAGGCTCGCTCCTGATCGCGGGCCCACTGACTGGCTGCGCGGCAGCCGGCTCGCCCGGAACAACTTCGTCCAGCGTCACGCCGGCGCCCGCGTCCCCGTCGAAACAACCGCCCGCATCGACCGGCTTGGCGAAGAACCTCGATGTGTGCAAGCTCATCCCGGTGTCGAAGCTCAATTCGGTTACGGGACGCACCTACGTCACCGCCTCGTCGCACTCCGCCACAGGCGAGAGTGGTTGCGTTTACAGCAGCGGGGATTCCAATGACATACCGAACTGGTTGAAATTCTCCATTGGCATCTACTACGGCGGCGGCGAAGCAAAGTTCAGCTACCTGCAGACCGGGCTCGCCCTCGGCGACCCCGCTGTGCCGGTTCCGGGGATCGGCGACAAGGCCGTTGACGTCACATACGCAGTCATCGCTGAGTTCGGCACAGACGTCGCTTTCGCTTCAGACGACGAGCACCCTGGCACCATCCAGGACATTCCCCAGAGCGACTACTTGACGCTGATTGGTGTGCTCCAGGCCGCCCGGTAGCGTTTGGTGCGCACCGAGATCGCTGGCTCGAGGTGGCTCGGCGATCGCACCAACCACGAGTCCACGCCACGCCAGACGAATTCTCGACCAGTCGTCACCGTCGAGGTCGGTCCGGCGCGGAAAGATGTGGCGTGAGATGGTGCCTGTGTGGTTTCTGCACAAGCGCTCAGCGAGGTCGATCGGCGGATCGTTGCCATGTGGGCGGCGGACTGCGCCGATCGGGTACTCAGCCTGTTCGAGGCGGAAGCTCCCGCAGATGATCGTCCGCGAGATGCGATCGCACGCGCTCGCGCCTTCGCGCGCGGCGAACTCGGTGCCGCCGGCGAGATCCGCCGACGCTTCGTCGCCGGCCGGGCCGCAAGTGTGGTGACCTCCCCCGCTGCTGTGGCAGCCGCGCGCTCGGCAGCACAAGCCTCGGGCGTCGCCCACATGGGAGCGCACGCGCTGGGCGCGGCCGCCTATGCGGCGGTTGCTGTGGCGTTGGCGGCACCCGTGCGGCCCGGTGCCGCGGAAGCAGAGATCCGCTGGCAACTGTCACATCTGAGTCCCAAAGCCAGATCGGCACTCGCCCGTTTGCCGCTGCTCGGCGAGGATGCCGCGGGACCCCTCGGACCGGGACTCCTCGCATCCGGATTCCTTGGGTCCACCATTCGCGTGATCCAGGCCGACATCGCTAGCCGTCCGTGATCCCGAGGGGGTCGTCAACCGCCGGAAGGCGCCATGAGCTTCCCCTGGCCGCGCCGCCTCTTGACTCCCCCGCCAGGTCGCGATAACGTACAACCAAATGGTTGTAGATCAAGATCTCAGCGACGTCCAAGTCGACCGCCTCTTTCACGCGCTGGCCGACAGGACGCGGCGTGACATCCTGCGCCGCACCCTCGTCGCGAAACCCACCGTGAGCGAGCTCGCCACGCTGTACCCGATGTCGTTCGCGGCCGTGCAGAAGCACGTCGCCGTGCTGGAAGGAGCAGGGCTCGTGACCAAACAGCACAGCGGTCGCACTCGCATCGTGCGGGCAGACCCCGAAACCATCGCCAGGGCCCAGCGCCTGCTCGACTCCTACACCGAACTCTGGCGCGATCGCGTCACTCGGCTCGACGCGATGCTTGCCGACGAGAACTGAACGAAAAGAAGGAAGGAACACCGATGCCCGTCACCTCTGTGACCACCAACCCCGAGGCTCTCACGATGACTCTCGTGGCCGACTTTCCGGTGCCCGTCGAACGGCTCTGGGCAGCGTTCGCCGATCCCCGCCAGCTGGAACGTTTTTGGGGACCGCCCGGATACCCCGCGACGTTCGACAGCTACGACCTGCGCCCTGGCGGCATGTCGCACTATTGGATGACAAGCCCCCAGGGCGAACGGTTCTACGGCCGGTGGGACTTCGTGGAGGTCGAAGCGCCACGCCAGATCGTCGTGCTCGACTCCTTCGCCGACGCACAGGGGAACATCGACGCCTCGGTGCCGACCGGGCGGATGACGCTCGTGTTCGAGAGCACAGCAACCGGTTCGCGTTTCACGGCCGTGTCGGCATCCCCGACAGCTGAGGCACTCGAGCAGGTGCTCGCCATGGGCCAGGTCGAGGGCATGACCCAGGCGATCGGGCAGCTCGACACCGTGCTTGCCGACCTGCGCGAGTACGCACTTGGCAAGGGGGTGCAGGTGGAGGTGATCGACGATCAGCACGTGCGCATCACTCGGGCGTTCCAGGCGCCGCGACACCTGCTGTGGCGGGCGCACACCGAGCCCGAACTGATGAAGCGCTGGCTGCTCGGGCCTGACGGCTGGGTCATGACGACCTGCGAGAACGACCTGACGGTGGGGGGCTCCTATCGCAACGCCTGGGCTCCCGAAGACCCAGCCCGCGGCGAGCCATTCGGCTTCGAGGGCGAGAATCTGGTGATCGACCCCGAGCGTCGCCTGGTCTCCACCGAGCGGATGACCGGACTCGACGCCCCTGGCACGGTCAACGACCTGACGTTCGACGAGGTGGATGGGGTGACCCTGCTCACCCTGTACATCACGTACACGGATGTGACACAGCGCGACATGATCCTCGCGACCGGGATGACCGACGGCATGGAGGCGTCGTATCAGCGCCTCGAGCGGGAGCTCGTCGACGCCTGAGCGGTGACCTAGTTGCGCCGTTTCGATCGCCGCAATGCGGCGATGAAAAAGCCGAGTCCAGCCAGCAGCTCGATGACCCAATACACCGGGCTCGTGCTGGACCGCAGCACGACCAATCCGTAGATCCCCTCCAGCTCGAGGACCAAACAGAGAGGTGCCACGCCAACAACTCGCAGCCAGCCTGGCTTCGCGTTGCGCACCAGCGCGGCGCCAGCGCCAATGACGAGGCCTGCCACAACGCCCGGCACTGTGAACTGGTTGTGGAAAGGCTCAGCGTAGAAGTATCCGCGCCACAGCGACACCAGGCCGTACGCCTCGAGCATCGCCTCGAACGCGACGACGCCGAGAACTGCCCCGAGGATGGGACGCGCGCGCGAGAGCCAAATGAGCAGGAACGCGAACATGCTCCAACCCCCGGCTGAATTCGCCAAGGAGCGCAACCAGTCGGGCAAGAACCCTTGAGCACTGCTGGTTACTCCGCCGATGACCAAGGCACCACCGAGCACGACCAGCGAAGCGACCACCACGGCGAGCACGGTCTGGGGGTGCCGCGGTGTCTGGCGGGGCGGGGTGTTCGTCGACGTCACTCTCTTCACACTAGACATGAGGATCTGATGAGAAATCATTCTGAGGGTGGGGCTCACTCCCCCGGAGTGACTAGTCAGCGCTTCGCGCCCCCGAGGCCCGGCACCGACGTGACTTGCATCATCCACGCCGCGAGCTGACTTTCGTCGAGATCATCCAGGGATTCGAGCTCAACGCCCCGAGTCGCCTTGCCCATCCCCACTGGTGTCACGGGCGGCACCGGATCAAGCGCCACTCCGTTGATGAACATGAGCTTGACGTGACCCGCGAACCCGCCACAGCTGAAGCACCATCCGTCGCCGACACCGTAGTACGCCATCCCCCACTTCACGGAGCGCCGGAGGTCGGGCAGCGTCTTTGCGGCCAACTCATCGACAGCTTCAGCGATTCCACGCTGGGGCTGCGGCAGACTGGCGAGGTAGGCGAACACCGGCTTGTCGCCAACGGCCGCTTTTGCCGGGCTCGCCCTGCCTGTCATTGATTCGGGCAAGCTCATCGGTTTCGGCATGCTGTCGCCGTCGGACTTCCCGTTGGTCATGACGCATGATATTTGACATGACTCGCGTTCGCATGGACCTGTTCCTCTCGCTGGACGGCCGAACCTCCACATCAGACGGTGACCCCGAAAACCCGATGGGTGCCGATTGGGGGCGGCTCACCGAGGCGTACACGGCCACGCGCACCTTCAGGCGCATGGTGTTCGGCGACACCAGCGGCGCCGGCTCCGCTGGAGTCGACGAGCGATACGCCAGCCAGTTCTTCGAGGGCATCGGTGCGGAGATCATGGGCGCATCCATGTTCGGACTGCACACCTTCCCGAACGATCCGGACTGGAAGGGATGGTGGGGCGATCGACCACCCTTCGGTACCCCGGTCTACGTGCTCACCCATACCGTCCCGCGACCGGACATCCCGATGGACGGAGGCACGACCTTCCGCTTCCGCAGCGGCCCGATCGAGCAAGTGCTCGCCGAGGCGGCCGAGGCCGCGACCGGTCAGGACGTGCGCGTCGGCGGCGGATTCGGCACCGCGCGCGAGTTCCTGACGGCCGGGCTGGTCGACCAGCTGCACCTCATGGTCGCGCCCATCGTCCTCGACAAGGGGCCTCGACTGTGGGACGAGCTGCGCGGTCTCGATCTCGGCTACACGGTGTCGACCGAGGTGGCCGAAAGCGGCACCCTCCACGTCACCTTCACTCGGTAGAGCAATCGGCATTCAACGACACGGGATCCAGCTGTCGTCACCTCCAGAACGCGGCCAGTCTCTCGGCGTCGGCCCTACCCTGCTCGAGACCCACTCGAGCGGCCGCCGGCCGCAGCGAGAGATCCATCCCGTTGGGGCCGAACAGGTGCTCGGATTCTCCCGGCGGAAAGATCGTTTCGACCGTGCTGCCACCCGCCCGCAACGCGTCGACCTGCGTCGACAGATGCGTGCCCCACTCCTGGGGAACCAGCGACCGACCGCCGAAGGGCGACAGCACGAGCACTCTGTCGTACCCCCCGGCGAGGTCTGCATTCTCGGCGTTGGTTCTGAAGCCACCATCGAGATACGGGATGCCGTCGATCCAGTACGGCAGGCCACTCGAGGTGCTCGCGGCAACGGCGTCCACCAGTTCCACGTTGCTATCGCCGTCGAAAACCGCGGACTCACTGGTCTCCGCGTTCACGGCCGTGATAAGAACCGACTGCCGCGGCCAGTCGGGCTGGGGCAGTCGCGGCGCGACAATCGACCGCCAACGGCTCGTCCATGCGCCGTCAGACTCGGCGTCGCGCGCGAGCGCGGCAGCGCAGAGGCGGCGGCGCAGATCGGAGGCGTCCGACGAGCCGGCGATGATCAGCTTCATCCTGTCGAGCTGGTCGACTACCGGGGATGGTCGCGGCGCATCCGAGCCAGGGCGTGTGACTCGTTGCGCTACCGGCGCGAGGGTGACGGCAAGAAGCTCCGCAGTGCCGGCGCTGGTGATTTGGGCCGCAGCGGTCGATCCAGCCGATGTGCCGATGATCAGATCGGCATCTGTTACATCAAGGCCGGCCTCGTGGAGCCCGGCCACGACGCCGATCAGCCAGGCATTGCCCGTCGATCCCCCGCCGCCAAGCACCAAGGCGGTACGTGTGTTTCGCGATTCGTTCATCTTCGTAGCTTTCTGAGAGTGCGTAAGGCGCTCCAGCGACGGCTACGTCAGTCGCGCGATCGTGAACTCGAAGGAGCGCCCGGAGTGGACAGTGTGTGCATCGGGGCTCACCTCCTCAAGTCGTGTCACGTTCGCCACGAACTCTACTCGGCTACAGCTCTTTCCGCCGGAACAGCAGAGCGGCAGCGACCACCAGCACGATGGCGACAGCGAACGACACCAGCACGGGCCACAGCAGATCAGGCACCGGCTTCCCCGCAGCGAGGGCAGCCGCCTGACCGGCGAGGCCGGCCGGTGAGTGGTCGCCAAGTGGCTTCCAGAGGCCGCCGATCGACAGCAGCACGAAGGCACCGATGCCCGCACCTGACGCCCCCGCCGCCGACGGGATCAGCACCGAGAAGAACGTCATCAGCGCGACATAGAAGACCCCGACAACGAGCCAGGTCAGCGCGCTCGACCACAGAGGATCTGCGGGAGCCTTGCCGAAGATCGCCCAGGTGAGACCCCAGACGACCAATGTGCCGATCACCGTGAGAATGGCGAGGAACGCCGCATGGATGACCGCCTTGACGATGACGAAGGCACCGCGCGACATCGGCTTCGTCAGCACCAGAATCGCGGTGCCGCTCGACGTTTCGGACGAGACGATGCCGCCATAAATGATGATCAGCGCGAACAGGGTGATCTGACTGAGGTTCTTAATCCACTGGCCGTACGAATCGAGGTAGGTTCCCGGAGGAAATGTAATGCCGCCCAGCTGATCGCCGGCTACCGCACCGACGATCTCGGGGGTGTAGCGCGCCAGAATGGCGGCGCTGATCGCGAAGAAGAAGATGATCGCCGGCAGCACCCAGATGCGCCACGACCGCACGATCTCGACCGCCTCCTTGCGCGCGAACACGAGTGTGCTGTTCACGGGCGCTCTCCCCCGACCAGCTCGACGAAGACCTCTTCGAGCCCGATCTCTCCCGCTTCGAGCAGCGACAACCCACTCCGGCGAGCGGCGACCATCGCCGGGATGTCGCGCTGCGCCGCCGCGAGGTCGGTGACGGTGATCTCGATCGATCCCTGCGACCCCCGAGCGACGGATTTGGCCCAGGAGCGCGCGTCGAATTCCTCTGCCAAGGCATCGGCACTCTCGGTCACCTCGACGATGACCTTCTCCTTGCCGTAGCGCTTCTTCAGCTCGTCGATCGGCGCCTGAGCCACCAGCTTTCCGCGATCAAGAATGGCGACCGTGTCGCAGACGCGCTCGACGTCACCGAGAATGTGTGTCGAGAAGAAGACCGTGGTGCGCCCGCGCAACGACGCGATCATGTCGAGCACGTCCTTGCGGCCCATTGGATCGAGGGCACTCGTCGGCTCATCCAGCAGCAAGAGCCGTGGAGCGTTGATCAGCGCCTGCGCGACGCCAAGGCGCTGTTTCATCCCGCGCGAGTACCCGCCGATCCTGGTGCTGACATCGGTGAGCCCTGCAAGGTCGAGCAGCATCTCGGTGCGGTCCCGAAGAATCGAGCCGCGAAGCCCGAACAGCCCGCCGGCGAAGCGCAGGAACTCTTCGGCTGTCATCCACCCGTAGAACGCCGGGACGTCGGGCAGAAACCCGATCTCGGCTCGAACGGAGTTGCCCGCCGCATCGACATCGCGTCCGAGCACCTGGATCGATCCGCTCGTCGGCCTGGCGAGACCGGTAATGAGTCGCAGGGTCGTCGTCTTGCCCGCGCCGTTCGGTCCCAAGAAGCCGAAGATCGAACCTTCCTCGACTTCGAGGTCGAGAGACTCCACCGCCAGCTTGCCTCCGTAGGACTTCGTCAGGCCGAGGGCACGGATAGCAGCAGTCATGGCTCAGTGGTTTCGTCGGAGGTGTCGTAGAGCGCGTCTACGATCTCGGCGCTCGAGCGTTTCGTGGCCCTGGCCGGCGCATGCGCGTCTCCGGTTTGGACTGGCTTGCGACCGATGGCGATGTACAGGATCGCACCAACAAGGTTCACGAGAACGATGACGGCGACCCAGATCCACTTGTTGCCGAACACGATGCTCGCGGCCGGTCTGCGGTACAGGTCGACGAGCACGATCACGTCGAGCACGACCTCGACCACCAACACGACCGCGAGCCCGACCAGCGCACCGGTCGGAAGGGTCGAGACGTTCGCGCTCGCGCTCATGACCGTGAAGCTATCATCGTGGGTACTACCGCGAGGAGGCCACGATGGGCCTGTTCAGCAAGAAGAGTGCGTCCGAGCAAGACGAGTCTCGTGAGCGAACCACGGCTTTGGTGGTCAGCGCTGATGCTCCGCCCCTGGGCGCGCCGTTCTCGGGCAGCTACGCGCATGGCACCATCCGTGTCGTCGTCGACACCCCTGCCGCGCCGCACCGCCAGCTCACCGCGACATTCCGCTATGCGGACGACCACTGGCTCGTGGCGGGTATGGACGTGCCCATCTTGCTCGACCCGCTGCATCCAGATTCGTTCGAGGTCGACTGGGCGAATGTTCCCACGATGCAGCAGCAGGTCGAGGCCAACAACCCCGCGATCGCTGACCCCTTCGCGGCATCCCGCCGGGTCGCGCAGGCACTCGGGATCACCCCGAGCGAGAAGACCGCCGCGCAGTACGAGCGGTTCCAGAAGGCAGTCGCCGAGGCGGGATCCAAGCCAGCGCCCGTCGGAGCACGGCGTGCAGTCGCGACCCTCGCGAGCGTGCGCGGTCGCTTTGAATCCAGCGGCGACGACGATGGGGGCGCCACCCGCAGCGGCGTGTCTTTGATGCGCGACAGCCCCGCAGTCCTCTCGGTGGTGGTCCCGGGCGAACCCCCATACGCGGCTTACCTGTCCAAGTTCAAGGTCCCCCGCAATCATCTCGTCATCCCGGGGGATCCGATGGAAGTACTGGTCACGACGGCCGACCCGCAGGGCGTGGAGATTCTCTGGGCTGACATGCCCGGCGTTGGCGAGCAGATTGCGGCACGGATGGGCGATGCCACCAGTGCGAATGCCAAGTTGCTCGCCGCGATGAGCGAGCAGATGCAGGCCGCGACGGCGGCGGCGACTGCGGCTCCGGCCGGCACACCGATGGCGGCAACCGGAATGCCACCCCAGATGCGTCAGATGCTGGTCGACACCCTGAAGCGCTCGTTGATCAACGTGAACGACCCCGCGAGACGACAGCAGATGTTGGACCAGTACAAGGCCATGGGCCTCGAGATCACTCCAGAAGAGCTGAACTAAGACGTCGGGCCTCGGCGATACGGTCGGGCCATGGCAACGTCACGAGAAGCAGCAGAGGCGATCGCCGCATTCCTCGAACCGTTGGGCGACATCCGCATTCGGGGCATGATGGGGGGCTGGCTTGTCTACTCCGACGATGTGCTGGTCGGCCAAATCAACGAGGGTGAACTGTTTCTCAAGCAGACGGCCGAGGCCGAAGCCCTCACCGCTGGTCTGGAGCGCAGATCGCCGTACCCGGGCGCCAAGCCCGCGCTCGTCGTCGACACCTCGCACCTGAACGACTCCGAGTGGTTGGGCAGGGCCCTGAGACTCACGACCGACGCCCTGCGTCCGGCACGCTAGCTCGGGGCCTCACCGGTCGGTTTCGTCCCCTTGCCGTCGAGCCAGACCGGTTCGTTCGGGGCACCCTTTTGAATCAGGTGCACCATCGCCATGCCGTGCCCTCTGCCGAGCTCGTAGTCGTCTTTCAACCAGGTGAGGATCTCGCCAGCCTTCACGCCGGGCGCATCCAATCCCTTCTCATGCGCTATCGCGATGAGCTGGCGAGGCGTGAGCCCGGTCTTGCTCTCGACCGCATCGAGGTATGCCTGGAACGTCATGCGCTGCTACTCCTCATCCGTGACCGTTTCGGCAAAGGCGACCGCCCGCTCGATCCACATCCGCAACGGGCGCTTGGTGCGCACCTGATCGCCGGCAACAAGGAACCAGGTCTTGCTCTCGCGTCCGCCCATGATCATGCGGCGCACCGAAAGCTTCGCGTTCTCGAATGACGCGGCCTCTGCCTTCGCGAGACGCACATAGGCGCCGCCCTCCTTGCCGAGTCGCACCAGCAGATCATTGCCGGCCACGCCGCAGACCAGGTTGCCGTTCCACAGGAATCCGGTGCCGCCGACGATCCCCTTTTCGACCAGCTCGCCGTCGAGGTGCAGTTCCACGAGTTGGGCGCGCACCCGGTCGAGCAGCTTGGTGGTCGGCATGCGCCCAGTATGGCGCGCGCTCTACTTCTGCGAGGCTGCGCGCGCCGCCACGAAGTCGTTCGCATACTGCAGAAAGTTCGCTGCAATCCGGCCGCGCGCCGCCGACTCGTCGATGCTGCCGGCCAGGTGGTCGCTGAGCGCGTCCCACCAAATGCTCCGGCCGATGGCGAACCCGATGAAATCGCTGACGGGAGCCGCGACCTCGAGCCAGTGGTCGAGCCGGTCGGCTGGGGCATGCCGACCGAGCACGATACACAAGGCATCGCGTCCGTGACGACGAGCCGCCTCGGCGACGGCGCGCGCGTCCGCCGTCGCTTCGAGCCCCTCGACTTTCCACAGGGCCGGCTCGACACCGGCGTCTTGCAGGTCGTGGATCACCTGAACCGTCAGGCGCGGCCGCACCTCGACGTCGTAGCGCATGGCGTCGTTGCCCACCGAGGCGAGGTCAGCATCCGTCGCCGGGATGAGCAGCTCGACGATCAGCGGACGGCCCGCCTTGCGCGCCCAGGCCGACACCGTCGCGACCGTGGCCATCTGGGCGGTACGGTCAGCCGAGGCGAATCCGGGGTTGTCGCGGATCAGGACCTTCGAGTGACCGGTGCCGAAGTATTCGGCGTGCCGCTGCCAGTCAGCGCCGAACGCGAACTGGAACCATGGATGCCCGCTCGCCTCGATCGGGATGGCCAGATCCAGCGTCGGAACGTGCTGTGCGAGCTCAGCGACCGACGCTCCGTACTCCTCGTCGACCAGCACGCCCGCGCGCGCGTCGGCGGGAAGCTGCCCGACGGCGTCCAGCAGGGCGCGATACACCAACAGTTTGTCTGCGGCGATTCGAGCGGCTTCGACCGGGGTCGGCGAAGCGGTCAGCCGATACAGCTCGCGTTCGAGGCTGTCGCGGTGATCCATGGCAAGGATCAGCATGAGTGGATCGGACATGCTCGAAGTCTGCGCCCTTCGCGCGGCTAGGGTGAGCAGCGTGGCCGACGGATTCGGACGACGCACCCAGACCTCGATCTTCCGCGCGGGGGCATCTGGCGCCGTGCCGCGGATTCCGACCCGGTGGCCAGAGCTGGTCGCCGCCGCCGAGCGCGCGATGTCGACCGAGGCGTGGGCATACGTCAACGGCTCGAGCGGAGTCGAGTCGACAGCAGAGGCCAACGCCGAGGCGTTCGAGCAGTGGCGCATCGTTCCGCGGGTGCTGCGCGATGTCTCTGAGCGCGAACTGGGCGTCACGCTGTTCGGTCACCGCTATCCAACTCCCCTGCTCGCGTCTCCGGTCGGCGTGCTCGAGCTGGTCGACCCGGATGCAGACCTGGCCATCGCGCGCGCCGCTTCGTCGCTGGGCGTTCCCGCGATCCTCTCGAATCAGGCCTCAATCCCGATGGAACGGGTATTCGCAGAGGGCGGCGAAGGGCCGAGATGGTTCCAGCTCTACTGGAGCACCTCCGACGAGCTGGTCGAGAGCCTGGTGAGCCGGGCAGAGAAGCTGGGAGCGCACGCCATCGTGATCACTCTCGACACCCAGATGCTGGGCTGGCGGCCGCGCGACCTCGACCTGGGATTCCTTCCCTTCATCCGTGGCATGGGTATCGCGCAGTACACCAGCGACCCAGTGTTCCGACAGCTGGTTGCCGAGCGGATGGCCGGCCCCGCCGATCCGGCGGCACCGAAGCCGAAGGTCACCCCCAGTGCGGTTCGTACCCTGATCGGGATGACCCGCCGCCACCCCGGCAGCTTCGGCGCCAATCTGCGCTCGGGCGAGCCGCGCGCGGCGGTCGAGACCTTTCTCGACGTGTTCTCGCGCGCGAACCTCACCTGGAGCGACCTCGCCTTTCTGCGCTCGCGCACCTCGCTTCCAATCGTGCTCAAGGGCATCCAGCACCCGGATGACGCGCGCCGTGCCGTCGAGGCGGGCATGGACGGCGTCATCGTCTCCAACCACGCGGGCCGCCAGATCGACGGAGCCATTGCATCGCTCGACGCGCTCCCCGCTGTGGTGGCTGCCGTCGGCAGCAGCGTTCCCGTGCTCTTCGACAGCGGCACCCGGGGCGGAGCCGACGTGTTCCGCGCGCTCGCCCTGGGAGCCTCAGCCGTCTGCGTCGGGCGGCCGTGGGTCTACGGCATGGCGATCGCCGGCGAGGAGGGCGCTCGCGAGGCCCTGCGCAACCTGATCGCCGAGTTCGACCTTGTGCTCGGACTCAGCGGCTACCGCTCGGTCGCCGAACTCACGCCAGAAGCTCTGGTCCGCGCCTGACCAGCGGTCACCCCGACTCGAGCAGCAGATGCGCGGTCCCAGCGTCGATGACCAGGTCCGTCAGGAATCCCCCGGCAAGCGCGCCCCGAATGCTCGGCAGTTTCGATTCGCCCGAGACCACGCAGACGCGCCGCGCGATCCTCTTCAGCAGAGCAGGATCAGGACCGGTCGCACGTTCGTTCAGTGGGATGCCGTCGTGGCTGCCGTCCTCGCGGTAGAACACGGTCGCGATATCGCCGACCACGCCGTTCTCTTGCAACCAGGTCAGGTCGTCGTCGTCGAGGTAGCCGCCCGTGTAGACGTGACTCGGGAGGGTGCCGAACGGTGCCCCGAGCCCGAACAACGCGATGTCGATGTTCTGCTGCACGTCGAGCACCCGGCGCACGCTGCTCTCGCGCCACATGGCTGCCTTGGTCTCGGCGTGATCGAAGAAGGCCGGCACCGGGAACTGCTGCACGAACGCCCCGAACGCGTCACCGAAGCGCTGCAGGATCTCGCTGGCGTAGATGATGCCGGTGGTGCGCGGATTGCCGGCCCCGTTGAGCTGCACGACCTGCGAATTGTGCGTCGGCTTCTCGATCAAATGCCTGCTGATCGCGCTCATCGTGGAGCCCCATGCGATCCCCATCGTCATGTTCGAGTCGAAGAACTCGCCGATGATGCGCGCGGTATAGAGGGCGACCCGCTCGCGGCGGTCGACATCGGTGGTCACATCGGGCATCGGAACAACGTGTGCGACGACCGAGTACCGACGGCGAAGCTCGCGCTCGATTCCACTCGGCATCTCGCGTGGCGAGCGCACGGTGATGTCGACAAGTCCCGTGTCGCGCGCGAAGCTCAACAGCCGGGAAACTGACGACCGCGAGACGCTCAATTCGCGCGCGATCGCCTGCATGGTGAGGTCCTGTTGGTAGTAGAGGCGCGCCGCCGTCAGAGCATCGCGGGTGCGAGGTGCGTCTCCCCCGTCGTACGTGGCCATGCCCCATTCTGCACATATGTGCACGTGCGTTGAGTCGAACGTGCGGAAAACTGGAGACCGAAGAACCCGAACCGAACCGGAGCAGACCAGATGACTCCCCGTACCACCCGGCTCCGCCCGACCCTCACGGAGCTCACCGATCGGCCACAGGCCGACGTTCTGATTCTGGGCGGTGGGATCAACGGCATCGCCACGTTCCGAGAACTCGCGCTGCAGGGCGTGGATGTCGCGCTGATCGAGCGCGGTGACTACGTCTCGGGCGCGTCGTCGGCCTCGTCCCACATGGTGCACGGCGGAGTTCGCTACCTCGAGAATGGTGAGTTCCGGCTAGTCAACGAGGCTGTGCATGAGCGCAATCGACTGCTGAAGAACGCGCCGCACTACGTTCGCCCGCTCGAGACCACCATCCCGATATTCACGACCTTCTCGGGCCTGCTCGCCGCTCCCCTGCGCTTTCTGACGCACAAGCAGCGCAGCACCGTCGAACGTGGCGCTGTGCTGATCAAGGTCGGACTGATCATCTACGACTTTTTCTCGCGCGACGGTGGCTCGCTGCCGCGGCATCGCTTTCTGGGCCGCAAGAAGTCGCTCGCCGCGCTGCCGCACCTCAACCCGACCGTCAAATACACGGCGACGTACTACGACGCATCGATGCACAATCCCGAGCGCCTCGCGCTTGACGTGCTGCTCGACGGCATCGCGACCGGCCACGGTCGAGCGGCCAACTACGTCGAGGTGATCGGAGTGGATGCGTCGAATGCCGCTGGCGCCGACGTCAAGCTGCGCGATGTGGTGTCCGGCCACGAGTTCTCGATGAGCGCGAAGGTCATCGTCAACACAACGGGACCGTGGACAGATCTCACCAACGACAAACTCGGCGTACCCACCCGCTACATGGGCGGTACCAAGGGCTCGCACATCGTGCTCGACCACCCCGAGCTACTGGACGCCACCAAGGGTCGCGAACTGTTCTTCGAGAACAACGACGGCCGCATCGTGTTGATCTACCCGCTCAAGGGTCGGGTGATGGTGGGAACGACCGACATCGACGCCGATCCGAGCCAGCCCGTTGTCTGCACAGAGGAAGAGGTCGACTACTTCTTCGAGTTGGTCCATCATGTGCTGCCCGAAATTCAGTTGGACCGCTCGCAGATCGTCTACCGCTTCGCCGGCATCCGCCCCCTGCCGCGTCACGACGACGAAGCACCGGGATTCGTCTCGCGCGACTACCGCATCGAGCCGGCGGAACTGCCGGGGGGCTCCCTGCTGCTCAGCTTGGTCGGCGGCAAGTGGACCACCTTCCGCGCCCTGGGAGAGCACATGGCGAACCTGGTGCTCGCGCGCCTCGGCGTGACGCGCGTCGTCGGCACCGAGACCCTCGCGATCGGCGGCGGCACCGGTTTTCCGCGAAACGAGGAGGGCTGCAGCGCCTGGGCAGAAGCGCACGCGGGTGCCGTGGGTGCCGAGCACGCCGAGCGGCTGCTGCTGCGCTACGGCACCAGCGCTGCGGCGATCATCGATTCGTTCACTGAGAAGGATGCCCCGCTGGCGAATCTCGAGGGCTACAGCACCGATGAGGTGCGCTACCTCGTCGCGCGAGAGCACACTGTGCACCTCGCGGATCTGATCTACCGCCGCACCAGCCTCGCGTTCATCGGGCGGGTCACCACTGCCCTGCTGCTCGAACTCGCCGAGCTCGCGGGAGGCGTGCTCGGGTGGTCTGCCACGCGGCGCGCGGAAGAGGTAACCGCGACGACGAGCGACCTCGCGCAACGTCACGAGGTCGAGCTGTCCGCGCCTCCGCGGCGAGCCAGCCGGTAGCATCCGGGCATGGCCGAGTACGTCCTCGCAATCGATCAGGGCACGACCAGTTCGCGCGCGATCCTCTTCGACCACGACGGCAGAGTCGCCTCGGTCGGCCAACGGGAGCACGAACAGATCCTTCCGAAGGCCGGGTGGGTCGAGCACGATCCGATCGAGATCTGGAACAACGTTCGCGAGGTGATCGGCCAAGCCCTCGCCAAGGCGGACGTGACACGCCACGACGTGAAGGCAGTCGGCATCACGAATCAGCGCGAGACGACCGTGGTCTGGAACAAGGCGACCGGAGAGCCGATCTGCAACGCAATCGTCTGGCAAGACACGCGCACTCAAGCCATCGTCGATCGCCTGGCCGCCGAGGGAGGGGTCCAGCGCTTCGCGAAGAAGGTCGGGCTTCCCCTGGCGACCTATTTCGCTGGCACCAAGATCGTGTGGATCCTCGAAAACGTCGAAGGTGCGCGCGCTGCTGCAGAGGCCGGCGAGCTGCTCTTCGGCACCACCGACACCTGGGTGCTGTGGAACCTGACCGGCGGACCGGACGGCGGTGTGCACGCTACCGACGTGACCAATGCCAGCCGCACCATGTTCATGGACCTGGAGACCTGCCAGTGGGACGACGAGATCCTGGCCGCCTTTGACGTGCCGCGTTCGATGCTCCCCGAGATCCGCAGTTCATCCGAGGTGTACGGGCAGGTCGAAGACTCGAGTCTGCTACGCGAGGTTCCGGTGGCCGGAATCCTTGGCGACCAGCAGGCGGCCACCTTCGGGCAGGCCGCGTTCGAGGCAGGCGAGTCGAAGAACACCTACGGCACCGGCAACTTCTTGATCTTCAACACCGGCGAGAAGATCGTGCACTCCCACAACGGATTGCTGACGACCCTCGGCTACCGGCTCGGCGACGGCGCGCCGCACTACGCGTTGGAGGGATCGATCGCCGTCACCGGATCCCTCGTTCAGTGGTTGCGCGATAACCTGGGTCTGATCAGGCATTCCTCCGATATCGAGACGCTCGCCGATTCGGTGACCGACAACGGCGGGGTCTACATCGTGCCGGCATTCTCGGGCCTGTTCGCGCCCTATTGGCGTCCGGATGCCAGGGGCGTCATCGTCGGCCTGACCCGTTTCGTCACCAAGGCCCACATCGCGCGCGCGGCGCTCGAGTCGGTCGCCTTTCAGACCGCGGAGGTGATCGAAGCCGTCAATGCCGATGCCGGCGTCCCGCTGGCGGAGTTGAAAGTGGACGGCGGCATGGTGGTGAACGACACCCTCATGCAGTTCCAGGCCGACATCCTCGGCGTGCCGGTGGTGCGCCCGGTGGTGGCCGAGACGACGGCCCTCGGCGCGGCCTACGCGGCGGGCCTCGCCGTCGGGTTCTGGAGCAATCTCGGCGAGCTGAAGGCCAACTGGCACGAAGACACGCGCTGGCTCCCCCGGATCGACGAGGCAGAACGCGCCCGCAGGATGCGGATGTGGAAGAAGGCCGTGACGCGCACCTTCGACTGGGTCGACGACGACGTGAGCTGAGCGAGGGCCTCCCGGTCAGGCGCGCGTCGCCGCCACCCACGCCTCGAGCTTTGCCGCTGCTGCCCCCGAATCGATCGTCTCCGCAGCCACCGCCAACTTGTCGCGGAACCGTGCCCGGATGTCTTGCTCCCCCAGCGTGTGATCGTGCGCGAGTTCCCAGCTCACCAGTCCGGCCGCGGTGTTCAGTAGCACGATGTCGCGCACCGGGCCGCTGTCGCCCGCAAACACCCGCCGGGCGATGTCGGCGTTGTGCGCGGCATCCCCACCCCGAAGGTCGTCGAGCGTGGCGCGCTTCAGACCCAGGTCGGCGGGATCCAGGTCGTGTTCGGTCACCGATCCACGCGAGACCTCCCAGAGGTGGCTGTGACCCGTCGTTGACAGTTCGTCGAGTCCGTCGTCGCCGCGGAACACCAAAGCGGTCGCTCCCCTGGTCTGGAAGACGCCGACGACCAGCGGCACCTTGTCGAGGTGCGCGACGCCGACGGCCGATGCCTCCGGTCGCGCCGGATTCGAGAGCGGCCCGAGGAAGTTGAACACCGTCGGAACACCCAGCTCGGCGCGCGTCGGCCCCGCGTTCTTGAAACCGGGGTGGAAGAGGGCGGCGAACGCGAAGGTGATGCCGACCTCATCCAGGATCGCCGCGACGCGTTCGGGCGGCAGAGCGAGGTCGATGCCGAGAGCCGCGAGCACGTCAGACGATCCCGACGCCGACGACGCAGCCTTGTTGCCGTGCTTGACCACCTTGGCGCCCGCTGCCGCCGCGACGATGGATGACATGGTCGAGACGTTCACCGTGCCGAAGCGGTCTCCACCGGTGCCCACGATGTCGAGGGCCATCGGGTCGACGTCAAGAGGCTGAGCGTTGGCGAGGATGGCATCCCGGAATCCGACGATCTCATCGACCGTCTCGCCTTTCGCGCGCAACGCCACCAGAAAGCCGCCCAATTGGGACGGCGTCGCGCGCCCGGCCATGACCTCTTCCATCGCCCACGACGCCTCGGCGATCGAGAGGTCGGCACCCGCGAGAAGTTGGGTCAGAACGGCTGGCCAGGTCAGTTCGGTTGGCATGGGCTCGATCGTAGCGACCCGC
Source organism: Pseudolysinimonas sp. (assembly GCA_039928695.1). Classification (GTDB taxonomy): domain Bacteria; phylum Actinomycetota; class Actinomycetes; order Actinomycetales; family Microbacteriaceae; genus Lysinimonas. The sequence goes on from JBDSSQ010000039.1 coordinate 155,708, forward strand.
CCGGAATGGAATCGGCCGGTGGCGAAATCGGCCATAATGGAAGGGTGACGTCCACCTCCCTCACCAGCGCCCCTGGCACATCGGTCATCACCCGACCGAACGTGACGCAGGTGGGCGTGATCGTGTGGCTCGGCAGCGAAGTCATGTTCTTCGCGGGGCTGTTCGCGGTCTATTTCACGCTCCGTTCGACATCGCCCGGGCTCTGGGCGCAGCAGACCGCGCACCTCAACGTGCCATACGCGCTCGCGAACACCCTGGTGCTCGTGTCGTCGTCATTCACGGCTCAGGCCGGTGTCTTCGCTGCCGAGCGGCTGCAGCGCCGCCGCACCGCCGGTCTGCTGACGTTCTGGAAATGGGGAATGGTCGAGTGGTTCTTCGTGACCTTCGCCCTGGGTGCCGTCTTCGTGAGCGGCCAGGTGTTCGAATACGCGAACCTGGTCAGTGAGCACATCGGCTTCACCTCAGACTCGTACGGATCGGCCTTCTACCTGACGACCGGTTTCCACGCTCTGCACGTCACCGGCGGCCTGATGGCGTTCCTGCTCTGCATCGGCCGTGCGTTCGCAGTGAAGAATTTCACGCACCGAGAAGCCGTCACGGCGATCGCGGTCTCGTACTACTGGCACTTCGTCGATGTGGTGTGGATCGGCCTGTTCCTCGTGATCTACGTCCTCAAATAGCTTCGACACGCACAGCACCCAGAACGGATCACTTCCAACACATGGCGAAGACAGCAACCCCCTCAGCCCGCGCGGGTCGTCGCTCGCCGCTGGCCTCCGTCGCCCTGCTGGTGATCGGGCTGCTCGCCACCGGCGGCGCGTACGCCCTGTTCACCACGAGTGCAACGGCCGAGACGTCTTCGCAGGTCAGTTCGATGGTCTCCGAGGGTCAGAAGCTGTTCGCAGCCAACTGCGCGAGCTGCCACGGAATTAACGCGCAGGGCTCTGGTGTCGCACCCACGCTGATCGGCGTCGGCGCCGCAGCGGTCGATTTCCAGGTCGGAACAGGTCGGATGCCGGCGGCCGCGTCTGGCCCGCAGGTCGAGCAGAAGCCCGTGCAGTTCACCGACGCGCAGGTCGCGGAGCTGGCCACCTACATCGCCTCGCTCGGCCCCGGCCCTGCCATTCCCGAATCGGAGTTCCTGCAGGGCGACGGCGACGTCGCAGCGGGCGCCGAACTGTTCCGCATCAACTGCGCCATGTGCCACAACGTGGCCGGCGCGGGCGGCGCGCTCACCGAGGGCAAGTACGCCCCGGCCCTGGGCGGCACGACGGCCAAGCACATCTACGAGGCCATGGTCACCGGCCCGCAGAACATGCCGGTCTTCAACGACCTCAACCTCACGCCCGCCGACAAGGCGAACATCATCAGCTACCTGAAGTACCTCGACAAGCACCCGTCTCCCGGTGGTCTCGACCTGGGCAACTTGGGGCCGGTCTCTGAGGGCCTCTTCGTCTGGATCTTCGCACTCGGCTCGGTCGTCGCCATCACCGTGTGGCTGACCGCCAAGTCCAACTGACCTGCACCACCGAAAGGGATCGCAATGGCTGACCAGGGCGCCGACCACGGCACCGACGTCGAGAGATACGACGCCAAGGTGTCTCCGGGCACGGCCATCGTGACCTCTGATCGGGTCGAAAACCCTGGCTTTCCGCCATTCCGCCCGCGGGTGTCTGAACTCGACCCGAAGAAAGACGCGGCAAACTCGCGCCGCGTCGGCCTGATGTTCGGGCTATCGATGCTGGGCAGCGTCGCGGCGATCGCCGCATACATCGCCTTCCCGATCAGGGCCGGCGACACCGGCTCGGTGCGCGACAACACCTTCCTGCTAGGCCTCGGCCTTGCCCTGGCTCTGTTCGGCCTGGGTTTCGGCGCCGTGCATTGGGCAAAGGCGCTGATGGATGGCCACGATCTGGTCGAACTTCGTCACGGCACCCGCGGCTCAGACGAGACCCGCGCCAAGGCGATCGAGGTGTTCCACCTCGGCAACAAAGAGTCCGGCTGGACCAGGCGCAAGCTGATCCGTAACACCCTGATCGGTGCGCTCGTGCTCTTCCCGCTGCCCGGAATCGTCGTATTCCGCGACCTGGCGCCGTCGGCCGACCCCAACGACGTGCTCAAGCACACCATTTGGAAGAAGGGAACTCGGCTCACCAAAGACCCAAGCGGCACCCCGATTCTCGCCTCGGAGGTCACCCTCGGCTCGGTCTTCCACGTGATCCCCGATGGCCTCAACGACCTCGAAGACAAACTGGAGCAGAAGGCCAAGGCGGCCGTGCTGCTCATGCGCCTGAAGCCCGAAGATCTGCACGTCTCGAAGGGTCGCGAGAACTGGAACTACAAGGGCATCGTCGCCTACTCGAAGATCTGCACGCACGTCGGCTGCCCTGTGGCCCTGTATGAGCAGCAGACGCACCATCTTCTGTGTCCGTGCCACCAGTCGCAGTTCGACATCACGCGCGAGGCGCTGGTCATCTTCGGCCCGGCCAAGCGTCCGCTGCCTCAGCTGCCGATCACCATCGATTCCGAGGGCTATCTGGTCGCGCAGAGCGACTTCCATGAGCCCGTCGGCCCGAGCTTTTGGGAGCGGGAACATTGACCGTCGAGACCACAGCCCCCGCCGCCGCCCCGGCGATCGACTCGGATGAAGTCCCGCCCAGCAACGGGATGAAGCTCACCAACTGGGCAGCCAACTACATCGACGAGCGCACCAGCATCTCGGGCCTCGTCCGGGAGCTCGGTCGCAAGATCTTCCCGGACCACTGGTCGTTCATGCTGGGCGAGGTGGCGCTGTACAGCTTCGTCGTCATCCTGCTCAGCGGTTCGTTCCTCACGTTCTTCTTCCAGCCCTCCGGCGCGGTCGGTATCTACGACGGCTCGTATGCCCCGCTCAAGGGCATCCCGATGTCGGCGGCGATGTCGTCGACGCTGAACATCAGCTTCGACATCCGCGGCGGACTACTGCTGCGCCAGGTGCACCACTGGGCGGCTCTGCTGTTCGTGGCATCCATCGGACTGCACATGCTGCGCATCTACTTCACGGGCGCGTTCCGAAAGCCGCGCGAACTGAACTGGATCATCGGGTTCGTGTTGTTCGTGCTTGCCCTGGCCGAAGGCTTCACGGGCTACTCGCTTCCCGATGACCTGCTCTCGGGCAACGGCTTGCGCATCATCGACGGCATGGTCAAGGGGATGCCGGTGGTGGGCACCTGGATCTCGTACTTGCTCTTCGGCAGCGAGTTCCCCGGCACGGCAATCATCGGTCGCCTCTACAGCTTGCACATTCTGCTGCTGCCGGCGATCCTCGTGGCGGCGCTCGGCATCCACCTGGTGCTCCTGATCGTCAACAAGCACACGCAGTTCGCCGGGCCAGGTCGCACAGAAGGCAACGTGGTCGGCGTCCCGATCATGCCGGTGTTCGCGGCCAAGGCCGGTGGGTTCTTCTTCATCATTTTCGGCGTCATCATGCTGACCGCCTCGTTCGTGACGATCAACCCGATCTGGGTGTACGGGCCATACGACCCATCCCCCATTTCGGCGGGAACCCAGCCAGACTGGTACATCGGTTTCGCCGATGGCGCGCTGCGACTCATCCCCCATGGCTGGGAGTTCATGCTCGGCCCGTACACGGTCTCGATGAACATCCTGATCCCGATTCTGGTGTTGGTGGTGTTCCTCGTGCTGGTGGCGGCCTATCCGTTCTTCGAGGCCTGGGTCACCGGCGACAAGCGCGAACATCACATGGCCGATCGCCCGCGCAACGCGCCCACTCGCACGGCCATCGGCGCCGCTGGCGTCACGTTCTACGCCGTCCTCTGGGCTGCCGCGAGTTCCGACCTCATCGCCACGCACTTCGGCCTGACGATCGAGGGCGTGATCACGGCCCTGCAGGTTCTGGCCTTCGTCGCACCGTTCTTCGCCTACCACGTGGCCAAGCGGATCTGCATCGGCCTGCAGAAGAAGGATCGCGAGATCGCGCTTCACGGCTACGAGTCCGGGCGCATCGTGCGTCTGCCCGGCGGCGAATACATTGAGGTGCACGAGCAGTTGTCGGACTACGAGCGCTGGAAGCTCGTCAGCTTCGATGACTATGCGCCGATCATGCTCCGCCCCGACAAGCAGGGCAGAATCACCAACGGCGCCCGCCTGCGCGCACGCTTGTCGCAGTGGTTCTTCGAAGACCGGATCACCCCGGTGTCGCGCACCGAGATCGAGTCGTCTTCGCACCACTAACCACGGCGACGAAAGCCCTGGCCAGCTTCTGCGCGAACACGCCGGCCACCCTGGTGCGCAGCAGCGGGCCGTCGGAAATCGAAGACGAGGGCCGGGTGACCGGCGACGTTGGTGCGTTGGAGGGAAGACATCAGGTCAGCCTAAAGAGTCCTGACGGCTCTCACGCGCTACCGGACGCAGTGCTTAACGCGATGCAGATTCTTCTTTCAGAAGAATCTGCGCATGTACTCGGCACTCTCGTGAAAGCCGAGCCGGTCGTAAAAGCCGCCGGCACGCCGACTGGCGACCGTGAGCTGGGTAACGCCCCGGCGCTCGCACTCGGCCTCGACCGCCCGGACGAGCTGTGTGCCGACGTCGAGCCCACGAGCGGAGGCATTCACCACCAGCTCCTGAAGTTGCGCTGACGGGCCGTTGGTGGCCAGCAGGGGCACGATCGTCGTCAGCGCGTAGCCCTGGAGCGCGCCATCTTCGCCCTCGGAGACGTAGAGGACGACGCTGGGCTGCTCTCCCGCGAAATACGAGGCGATCGTCACGTCGAACGCGGCACGTAGCGGCGCAAAGGCATGGCCGAGTTCTGCGACCAGCGCGAAGAGGTCCTCTTCGTCACCGGGTTTCGCTTCGCGGATCACAGCTCAACTCTGATGGTCGCGCCTCAGCGGGCGAAGTTGTTGCGGTAGTACTCGTAGTACCAGCCGATGATCGCCACGATCAGGATCGGGGCGCCGATGAACGAGATCCACGTTGCCACCGCGAAGCCGAGGAAGACCAGCGCCAGCGCGAAGCCCAGCACGAACGGCCACCAGCTCCACGGGCTGAAGTTGCCCATCTCGGGGTCGCCGTCGTCGATGTCGGCATCCACCAGGTCTGACGGCACGTCTCCACCCTGAGCGGCGCGCGTGCGCCCCAGGTAGAAGGCGAGGAAGAACGAGAACACGCCAGACAGCCCCATGGCGACCGCGCCGACCCATTCCACCCTGTCGTGCTCCGAGTAGAACAGCGACCAGTAGATGTAGACCGCGTCGGCCAACCAGAAGAAGCCGCCGAGAATCCAGAACAGGTTCGAGTTCGCGCGCATCTGCTACTTCACCTTTCCGGAGGCCGCGTCCAGAGTCGGCGCGTCAGGCGCATCCTTCAAGCCGCCGACTCCGATCGGGATGCCGACCTCGGGGTGATGCAGGTCGAACGCGGGTGACTCCGACCGGATCCGCGGGATCGAGGTGAAGTTGTGCCGCGGCGGCGGGCACGAGGTCGCCCATTCGAGCGAGCGCGCAGTGCCCCAGGGGTCGTCGACCGTCACCCGGGGCGCGTAGCGCGCCGTGATGTAGACGTTGATGAGGAAGGGAAGCATCGACAGCCCGAGGATCGCGGCACCGGCCGTCGAGAGCTGGTTCATCCAGGTGAAACCTTCGTTGGGCAGGTAGCTGGCGTAGCGACGAGGCATGCCGATCACGCCCAGCCAGTGCTGGATGAGGAACGTGGTGTGGAATCCGATGAAGAGCAGCCAGAAGTGGATCTTGCCCAGACGCTCATTGAGCATCTTGCCCGTCCATTTGGGCCACCAGAAGTAGAACCCCGCGAACATCGCGAAGACCACCGTGCCGAACACCACGTAGTGGAAGTGCGCGACCACGAAGTAGGTGTCAGAGACATGGAAGTCGAGCGGCGGCGACGCCAGGATGACACCGGTCAGCCCCCCGAACGTGAACGTGATCAAGAATCCGATCGCCCACAGCATGGGCGTTTCGAAGGTCACGGAGCCGCGCCACATGGTGCCGATCCAGTTGAAGATCTTCACGCCGGTCGGAACCGCGATCAGCATCGTCATCAACGAGAAGAACGGCAGAAGCACCGAGCCGGTGACGTACATGTGGTGCGCCCACACCGTCACGGACAGTGCCGCGATCGTGATGGTCGCGTAGATCAAGGTCTTGTACCCGAAGATGGGTTTCCGGCTGAAGGCCGGGAAGATTTCACTGACGATCCCGAAGAACGGCAAGGCGATGATGTAGACCTCGGGATGCCCGAAGAACCAGAACAGGTGCTGCCAGAGGATGGTGCCCCCGTTGGCAGGATCCAGCAGGTGCGAGCCGAACACTCGGTCGGCGCCCAGGCCGAACAGTGCGACGGCGAGCACCGGGAAGGCGACCAGCACCAGGATCGAGGTGACCAGGATGTTCCAGGTGAAGATCGGCATCCGGAACATCGTCATGCCGGGGGCTCGCATCGTGATGATCGTGGTGATGAAGTTCACGGCGCCGAGGATGGTGCCGAATCCGGTCATGGCCAGGCCGAAGACCCAGAGGTTGCCACCGAGACCGGGCGTGAAGGTGGTGGTCGACAGCGGCGCGTAAGCCGTCCAGCCGAAGTCGGCGGCGCCTTGCGGGGTGAGGAAGCCGCCGACGGCGATCAGCGAACCGAACAGGTAGAGCCAGTAGGCGAACGCGTTCAGCCGCGGGAACGCGACGTCGGGCGCGCCGATCTGCAGCGGCATGGCGACGTTGGCGAAGCCCGAGAAAAGCGGTGTCGCGAACATCAGCAACATGATCGTGCCGTGCATGGTGAACAGCTGGTTGTACTGCTCGTTCGAGGCCACGACGTCGAGGCCGGGAGTGAACAGCTCGGCACGGATCAACAGCGCCATCACGCCGCCGACGCAGAAGAAGATGAACGAGGTGATCAGGTACAGATAGCCGATGGTCTTGTGGTCGGTGGTGGTGATCCACTTGACAACGACGTTGCCCTGGCGCTCGACCCGGTTGCCATTGACCGTCGTCGTGGTCGGCTCGTGGCTGGTGGCAGGTGCGGTTGCGGTGCTCATCGGCCTAGCCCTCTGTGCTGGTGCCGTTGTTGCCCGGCAGGTTGGAGTTGGTGCTGACGTCCGGACCCAGTCGGCCGACCTGGCCCAGGTCTTTCAAGTCTTGGATGTGCTGCTCGTAGTCGGCCTCAGACACGACCTTCACCTGAAACAACATGTCTGCGTGGTACTCGCCGCAGAGCTCTGCGCATTTGCCCGCATAGGTCCCGATCTTCTCGGGGATGAAGTACATGTGGTTGGTCTGCGCCGGAATGACGTCTTTCTTGTACAAGAAGTCGACGACCCAGAAGTCGTGCGCGACGTCGCGAGACTCGATGTCGATCTGAACCTTCTTGTGGACGGGAAGGTAAAGCGTCGGCAGCTTGCTGAGGTCAACGCTGCCGTCGGGATTCAGGCGGTTCTGCACCTGCACACCCGGCGAGTAGACCTTCTCGTCGAGGTAGTTGAAGTCCCACGACCAACGCTTGCCGAACACCTCGATCTTGACGTCGGGATGGCCGGGGTTCGCCTCGATGGCCGCCTGGTCACGAGCGGTGAACGCGAAGAAGCCGATCACCAGGATGAGCGGCACGATCGTGTAGAAGATCTCGATCGGCAGGTTGTAGCGCAGTTGCACGGGAAGGCCGGTCTGGCCCTTGCGGCGTCGGTAGACCACCGCAACCCAGATGATGAGGCCCCATGTCACCAAGCCGACGACGAGCAACACGATCCACGAGGTGACCCACAGGCCGGTGATACGCCCGGTCTGGTTGGTGATGCCGGGACCGCCGGGCAGGAAGCCGGCCAGTTGCTGCTGCGTGCACCCCGCAAGCACCATCGCAACGACGCCACCGATGGGCAGAAGTGCCCACCGGGCCAAACGAGATCGGCGCGGCCGCCAGTTCAGCGACGACTGCCGATTATCCGACTGCGCCTGGGGGCGGTTGGAGCGCACCTGAAACCTCTCGAGTGTGGGGCTGGTTCTGTTCCACTCTACAACGGAGGAAGGCCCTCGCCTTTCGTGGCGGAGGCCTTCAGAAAGCGTGTTGGAGGAGAGATTCAGCGAAGCGTGGCGACCGCGCTCGTCACGCGGAAGCGTCACGCGCCGCAGGAGCGGCGGCGCGTCAAGAACTCAGTGGAAGGAATCTCCACAGGCGCAGCTGCCCCCGGCATTGGGGTTGTCGATGGTGAATCCCTGCTTCTGGATGGTGTCCTCGAAGTCGATGGATGCCCCGTCGAGGTACGGCACGCTCATCGGGTCGACGACAACCTCGACCCCGTCGAAATCGGCCGTGGTGTCGCCGTCAAGCAGGCGCTCGTCGAAGTAGAGCTGGTAGATGAGCCCGGAGCATCCACCCGGCTGCACGGCCACCCGCAGTCGCAGGTCGTCGCGGCCCTCTTGCTCGAGGAGGCTGCGCACCTTGTCGGCGGCAACGTCAGAGAGCTTGACGCCATGCGTGGTCGGCTCTGACGTCTCAGTGGCGGTCATCGTGTCGGACATGTGACCAGTGTACGACGACCGCCTGCGGCTTCGCGGGCTAGAGGGTTCGCGAATTCATCCGAGACAGCAGCAACGCCTCGGCGAGGATCGCCCGCTGCAATGTCGGCAGGTGAAGTGACTCATTCGGGCTGTGGGCCCGGGTGTCCGGGTCTTCGACCCCCGTGATCAGGATCTGCGCGTTCGGGTATCGCTCAACGAGGTCGGCGATGAACGGGATCGACCCGCCGGATCCCATCTGCACCACCTCGGCCCCGTATGCCTCCTCCATCGCGGCGATGGCGTCTTCTGCTGCCCAGCCGCTGGCATCCACCAAGAAGGGTTGACCCAGGTCGAGGTCTTCGATCGACAGCTGCGCACCGAACGGGACGTGCTCGAACAGATGTGCCGAGATGGCCTCGAACGCCTTCCGGTCATGCTGCCCGGGGGCGACCCGCGCGCTGATCCGCACGCGGACGCTCGGGATCAGGGTGTTCGATGCGTTCTTCACAGAGGGCGCGTCGATCCCGGTCACCGTGATCGACGGCTGGTACCAGGCCCGGGACAGGATGTCGCCGCTGCCAATCGGCTCGACGCCTTCCAGCAGCCCGGTCTCGTCGCGCAGCTTCGCCTCGTCATACTCCGGAGTCTCTGCCTCGTGCGAGGTCAGACCCTTGACGGCGACCGAGCCGTCCTTCTTCCAGAGGGTGGCGAGCAATTCGATGGCGGCGAGCATGGCATCCGGCACCTGGCCACCGAACATGCCCGAGTGCGATGCGTGGTCGAGGGTCGAAACGCGGAGGTTGAAGGCAACGGCGCCACGGAGCGCGACGGTCAGGCCCGGCGAAACCAAATCCCAGTTGCCGCCGTCGGCAACGACGATCGCGTCGGCAGCCAACTGATCGTGGTAGCGCTCCAGGATTGCGGGAAGCGACCGCGAACCGAACTCCTCCTCGCCCTCGGCGAACAGCACGATGCCGACGTCCGGCTCGGCACCGAGCACCGAGGTCAAGGCCCGGATCGCGCCGATGTGCGTGACCGCGCCTGCCTTGTCGTCGGCAACCCCGCGCCCGTACAGTCGGTCACCGCGCAGCGTCGGCTCGAAAGGCTTGGATTCCCAGTGCGCCTCGTCACCCTCGGGCTGCACGTCGTGGTGCGCGTAGAGCATGACGGTCGGCCGCCCGTTGCGGGCAGCGCGGCGGGCCAGCACAGCGGGGAGGCCGAGCTTGCCAGCGCCAGAGACGGCGTCGGCAGGAATCGGCTCCTGAATGACCTCGACGCTGTCGAAGACGCCGGTCTCTCGGGCCAACTCGGCCACCCTCTCGGCGCTGGCGCGCACGTGGTCGGGATCGAAGCCATCCCACGAGACCGAGGGGATGCGAACCAGAGTCGACAACTCGGCGATCGACGCCGGCAAACCGGCTTGAACGGCCTCGCGCAGCTCCTCGGCGTGCGGCGAGGATGCCGGGACGGATGCGGACGAAGACTCGGAAGCGTGGTGCGAAGCCATGCGGGTAATCTAAACACCACCCAAGAGCAAGGACCCAACCGTGGCACGCACCCCCAAGTCCGATCGCGACAGCGCGAGCGACAGCGCGAGCATCAGCGAGGCGCAGGTGGAAGCTCCCGTCGCCAAGGGTCGCCCGACCCCGACCCGCAAGGAGCAAGAGGCGGCGCGCAAGCAGCCGCTGGTTCCGAGCGACCGTCGGCTTGCCGCGCGTCAGTCACGCGAGCAGCAGACGAGCCAGCGCGACCGGGCGCGCGTGGGCATGGCCCGCGGCGAAGACAAGTACCTGCCGGCGCGTGACAAGGGACCCCAGCGGCGTTTCGCGCGCGACTTCGTCGATGCGCGATTCAGCATCGGCGAGGTGCTGCTGCCGGTGCTGGTGGTCGTCATTCTCAGCTACTTCCTGCCGCCGCAGTTCGCGAGCATCGCCCTCATCGGAACCTGGCTCGTGCTGCTCGTCGTCACGGCAGACGGCATCTGGATGGGACAGCGCATCATCACGCAGCTGGGCGCGAAGTACGGAAAAGACAAGGTCGAGCGCGGGCTGCGGTGGTACTCGTTCATGCGCGCAATCCAGCTGCGGCCGATGCGCCTGCCCAAGCCGCAGGTCAAGCGCGGGCAGTACCCGAGCTGAGTCGTGACAACTCCTTGTTGATCGCGCTCGCCCAGAACGGGCCTTGGTACAGGAACGCGGTGTAGCCCTGCACCAGGGTAGCCCCCGCGGCGAGACGCGCTGCAACGTCGGCACCGGATTCCACTCCGCCCACCGAGATCAGGCAGAGTTCCGGGGGCACCGTCGCACGCAGCAGTTTCAGGATCTCGACTGCCCGCGCCGCGACAGGCGGGCCGGACAGCCCGCCGGCGCCCGCGGCTTCCACGACGGACGGCGCGGTGTGCAGCCCCTGGCGCGACAGCGTGGTGTTCGCGGCGATGATCCCGTCGAGCTGCAGGCTCACCACGAGTTCGGCAATCTTGCGCACCTGGTCATCGGTGAGGTCTGGGGCGATCTTGACCAGCACGGGCACCCCGCCAGCCGCCCCGCGGACCGACTCGAGCAGCGGGGCGAGCTTGTCCAGATCCTGGAGGCCGCGCAGTCCCGGGGTGTTCGGCGAACTCACGTTCACCACGAGATAGTCGGCGTACGGCGCGAGCAGCCGGGTGCTCTCGAGGTAGTCGGGGATCGCCTCATCCACGTCGACCACCCGGCTCTTGCCGATGTTGACGCCGATGATCGGCCGGATGCTGCGGCTCGCCTCGCGCCGTAACCGCGGCACCGCCGCCGCAGCCCCGTGATTGTTGAACCCCATGCGGTTGATCACCGCCCGATCCGGAATCAGCCGGAACAACCTCGGCTTCGGGTTGCCGGGCTGAGCATGGGCCGTGATCGTGCCGACCTCGACATGACCGAAGCCGAGCTGGCCGAGCCCGCGGATGCCGCGGGCGTCTTTGTCGAATCCGGCCGCAACGCCGAACGGCGACGGAAAGCTCAACCCGAGGGTCTCGACCGCGAGCCGGGGGTCTGGGCGGGTGGCGCGGCGGATCAGGGCTCCGATTCCGAGCGCCGGCAGCATCCGGATGACCAGGAAGGCCAAGTGGTGCGCGAACTCGGGATCCAGGCGCGAGAGCACGAGGCGGAAGAAGAGGCGGTACATACCGCAGCCAGGATATTGCCTACGACTCGGTGGCGGAGACTTCGGTGGCGGAGACTTCGGCGACTGCGACCTCGGGCTCTGCCTGGTGCTCGACGCGCAGCAGGGTGATGGCCGACTCGAAGTCCTCGAGCGAGTCGAAGCCCTGGTACACACTGGCGAAACGCAGGTAGGCGACCTCATCGAGTTCGCGCAGCGGAGGCAGGATCGAGAGCCCGATGTCGTTGGCCTCGATCTGCGAGACGCCGGTGGCCCTGATCGACTCCTCGACCTTCTGGGCGAGCAGCGCCAGATCCGCGTCGCTCACCGGACGCCCCTGACAGGCCTTTCGAACGCCCGACACAATCTTTTCCCGGCTGAACGGCTCGACGATGCCGCTGCGCTTGATCACGCTGAGGCTCGCCGTCTCGGTTGTGCTGAACCGCCGACCGCACTGCGGGCACTGCCGGCGGCGGCGGATCGCGAGCCCGTCGTCGCTCGTACGGGAGTCGACAACGCGCGAGTCCGGAAACCTGCAGAACGGGCAGAACATGGTTCCATCAGGATAAAGGCTGAGCCGCGCACCTGCCGGGAGGCGGTCAGCTCAATCGCTGAAGCGCGAATCGGCCGCGTCGCCGTGGGCAGGCAATTGCTCAGCATCGCTCAGGGCCCGGATGCCAGCGCGCACCCGCGCGAGCCCCTCCCGGTCGTACCGGATCACCTGCTGCGACCGCAGGAACGTCATCGCCCCCAAGCCGGACGAGAAGCGCGACTGCCCGCCGGTGGGCAGCACGTGGTTCGAACCGGCCAGGTAGTCGCCCAGGCTGACCGGGGCGTCTGGCCCCAGGAAGATGGCGCCGGCGTTGGTGATGAGATCGAGCGTTGCGCCGGGATCTGCCGTCTGCAGTTCGAGGTGCTCGGGGCCGTACACGTTGCTGAACTCTGCAGCGGCCTGCATGTCGTCGACAAGCACGACGGCCGACTGCCGACCGTCTAGCGCTGCCATCACTCGGGTCGATGCCGAAGCGGTGCTGGCACGCCTGGCGAGCTCCGCCAGCACGGCGTCGACCAACTCGGGCGAATCGGTAACCAGCACGGCGGCCGCCAGCTCGTCGTGCTCGGCTTGACTGACCAGGTCGGCAGCGACGAGCTGTGCTCGGGCTGTCGCGTCGGCGATGATCAGGATCTCGGTGGGTCCGGCCTCTGCGTCGATACCGACCGTCCCGCGCACCAGGCGCTTGGCGGCGGCGACGTAGACGTTGCCCGGTCCCGTAATGAGGTCGACCGGGTCCAAGCCGAGGCTGGGCACCCCATAGGCGAGCGCGCCGATCGCGCCGGCACCGCCCATCGCATAGACCTCTTCAACTCCCAGCAGGCCGGCGGCCCCCAGGATGGTGGGGTGCACTCCCCCGCCGAAGTCGGCCTGCGGCGGCGAGGCCAGGGCAACGGATGCGACGCCGGCGACCTGAGCAGGGACCACGTTCATGACGACGCTGGATGGATAAACGGCCTTGCCGCCCGGCACGTAGAACCCGACCCGTTCGATCGGTTGCCAGCGCTGAACGACCTGGGCGCCTGGCCCGAGCTCGGTCACGGCAGGGGGCGGCACTTGCGCCTCACTGGCGAGCCGCACCCGGCGGATGGCCTCGTCGAGGGCGGCACGCACCGCGGGATCGAGAGCCTCTGCAGCGGCGACAATGTCAGCGGGATCCACCCGGATCGCAGCAGGGCGCACCCGGTCGAGCCGCTCCGCCTGCGCCCGAAGGGCCTCCTCGCCGCTCGAACGCACCTCGGCGATCAGCTGCGCGGCGGTGGCGCTGGCCACTGCGACGTCGAACTGCGCTCGTGGAACGAGGGTCATCAGTTCGGCCCGGCCGAGCCGTCGTCCGCGCAGGTCGAGCGTCTGGATCATGGCTCAATGGTGGCAGAGTCGAGGGGTGGAGCCTGAATCTCAGATTACCGACGACGTCTCGGCCTTCAAGCTGGCCTTCCGTCGGCTGGCCGCTGGCGTCTCGGTGATTACCGCTCTGCACCCCGACGGGCAGCCCGCTGGTTTTACGGCGACGTCGCTGGCATCCCTGGCCGCGGATCCGCCCATGGCCACGTTCAACATGGCGCGCAAAGCGAGTGCCTGGCCGGCAATCGAGCAGACAGACCACGTGCTGATCCATCTGCTTGGCGTCCGGAACCGCCAGGTGGCCGACCAGCTGTCACGCACGGCTGATCAGCGCTTCGTCGGCGATCATTGGGCGCCGGGACCGCGCGGCCTGCCACTGCTGAACGACGTGCCCGCTTGGATGCTGTGCCGCATCATCGGCCGCTATCCGGTCGAGCACAGCGCGGCGATCGTCGTGCGCATCGAAGGCGGCTCGCTGGGTACGCCGGACGTCCCCCTGCTGTATCACGAGCGCTCCTACTGGAAGCCGGGCGATCGGGTATAGCGCAGGGACGTCATCTTCGCTGTCGGCGGACAGTCTGCATCGAACGCCCAGTTTGCTCACGCCGTCGTGTGAGCTGAAAACGCGATGCGTTTTCGCCTAGCTCACACGACGCAATTGGGCCCCAAGAGCCGCTTCAGCTCGCCGTACAGATCGGCTGTCACCGACACCGGGAACGGGATCTCGAACATCCGTGCCGAGTCGCCGCGCACCAGCCGCAACCGCACCTCGTTGTCGCCGGAGTGCCGGATCAACACATCGTTGAGAGCGCTGACCACCTCGGTCGTGGCGCGCTGCTCCTGCACCGAGATCACCAGCGGACCCGACCCCAGGCTCTGCCCGGTGTCTGGCAGGAACATGCTCTGGGCGTGGATGTTGAGACCGTCATCCCGGGTGCTGACCCGGCCCTTGATGACCGCGATCGCGTCGTTGGCCAGCGCGGGCGAGAACTCTTGGTAGGTCTTGCCCAGGAACATCACGGCAACCTCTCCGCCGAAGTCCTCGAGCTGCACGATCCCATACTGGTTGCCCGAGTTGCGCGCTGTTCGGTGCTGAACGCTCGTGATCAGGCCGGCGATCGTCACGGTCTCACCGTCGCCCACTGTCTCGCCGTCGAGCAACTCGGCGATCGAGATCGTCGCGTGCTTGGCGAGTTGCAACTCGAGCCCAGCAAGCGGATGGTCACTCACATAGAGACCGAGCATCTCGCGCTCGAATGCCAGTTTGTCGCGCTTGGCCCACTCCGGCCGGGCGGGAACGTTGTCGATCGCCTCTGGCTCGTCCCACAGGCTGTCGAAATCGAAGCCGACCTGGCCGTTCGCCTCGTTGCGCTTGACGCTTACCGCCGCCTCGACGGCCTCTTCGTGGATCTCCATCAGCGCGCGCCTAGTCGCTCCCAGCGAGTCGAACGCTCCAGCCTTGATCAGCGATTCGACGGTGCGCTTGTTCGCCACCGGGATCGGCACCTTGCGCAAGAAGTCGTGGAAGCTCGTGAACCGGCCCTTGCTCTCGCGCGCCGCCCGGATCCCATCGACGACGCCCGTGCCCACATTGCGCACTGCGCCCAGCCCGAAGCGGATGTCGCCGGGACCGGGCCGCCCGTCGGCTGCGGCGCTCGGCACCGCCGTGAAGTCGCCCGCCGACTCGTTGACGTCGGGCGGCAGCACCTGGATGCCCATCCGCCGGCATTCGTTCAAGTACATGCCGAGCTTGTCTTTGGAGTCGCCGACGCTGGTGAGCAGGGCCGCCATGTACTCGGCAGGATGGTTCGCCTTGAGGTAGGCGGTCCAATAGCTGAGCACGCCATAGCCCGCGCTGTGCGCCTTGTTGAAGGCGTAGTCGGCGAAGGGCATCAGGGTGTCCCACAGCACCTGCACGGCCTGCTTGCTGTAGCCGTTGCCGAGCATTCCGGCCTCGAAGTCGGCGAACTGCTTGTCGAGCTCGCTCTTCTTCTTCTTGCCCATCGCCTTGCGCAGGATGTCGGCCTGGGCCAACGAGAATCCGGCCACCTTCTGGGCGACGGCCATCACCTGCTCCTGGTAGACGATCACGCCGAAGGTCGGATCGAGAATCTCGCCAAGCGGTTCGGCCAGCTCCGGGTGGATCGCGTCGATCTGCTGCAGCCCGTTCTTGCGCAGCGCGTAGTTGGTGTGCGAGTTCATGCCCATCGGGCCGGGGCGGTAGAGGGCGATGAGCGCCGAGATGTCTTCGAAGTTGGTCG
The DNA here is from genome assembly GCA_039928695.1 of Pseudolysinimonas sp. Classification (GTDB taxonomy): domain Bacteria; phylum Actinomycetota; class Actinomycetes; order Actinomycetales; family Microbacteriaceae; genus Lysinimonas. The sequence goes on from JBDSSQ010000039.1 coordinate 171,505, forward strand.
GCTTCATCTGGCGGATGAGGGCGCGCATCGGGCCGCCGTCCAACTGGAACACGCCAAGCGTGTCTCCCCGCGCCAACAGTTCGTAGGTCGGGCCATCGGCGTCCAGGTCGAGCGCCTCGATCTCGAGCGCGGTGCCCGTGTTGCTCTCGATCGCGTTCAGCGCATCCTGGATCACCGTCAGGTTGCGCAACCCGAGGAAGTCCATCTTGAGCAGGCCGAGGTCTTCAAGCGGCGGCTGGTCGAACTGCGTGATGATGGCGCCGTCGTCTTCGCGTTTCATCATCGGCAGCACATCGATCAGCGGCTCCGCCGACATGATGACGCCCGCCGCATGCACTCCCCACTGCCGCTTCAGGTTCTCGATGCCGCGCGCGGTCTCAAAGACCTTGGCCGCCTCGGCATCATGCGCGATGAGGGTGCGGAAGTCGCTGGCTTCTTTGTAGCGCTCCGAACCCGCCGTCACCATGTCGCTGAGCGAGATGTCTTTGCCCATGATGGGCGGAGGCATCGCCTTGGTGAGCTTCTCGCCCACCGAGAACGGCATGCCGAGCACTCTGGCCGAATCCTTGAGAGCCTGCTTGGCCTTGATCGTGCCGTACGTGACGATCTGCGCGACCCGGTCGTCGCCGTACTTTTCGGTCACGTAGCGGATGACCTCGCCGCGTCTGCGGTCGTCGAAGTCGACATCGACGTCGGGCATCGACACGCGGTCGGGATTGAGAAAGCGCTCGAAGATCAGGCCGTACTTGAGCGGGTCGAGCTCGGTGATGCCCATGGCGTAGGCCACCAGCGAGCCCGCCGCGGATCCGCGGCCCGGTCCGACCCTGATGCCCTGGCTCTTCGCCCATCCGATGAAGTCGGCGACCACCAAGAAATAGCCGGGGAATCCCATCTGCTTGATGACATCGATCTCGTATCGGGCTCGAACGGCGTGCTCGTCGCTGAGTCCATCGGGGAAGCGCCGGATCAGCCCAACCTCGACCTCCTGCTCGAACCAGCTGGCCTCGGTCTCGCCCTCCGGCACCGGGAAGCGCGGCATCAGATCGCGCTTCTCGAACTCGACCTCGCAGCGTTCGGCGATCAGCAGGGTGTTGTCGCAGGCCTCGGGATGGTCGGCGAACAGCTGCCGCATCTGCGCTGCCGACTTCAGGTAGTACTCGTGGCCCTCGAGCTTGAACCGGTTGGGGTCTTCCATCGTCGACCCTGACTGCACGCAGAGCAGGATCTCGTGCGCACTCGAATCGTGCGCGTGCGTGTAGTGCAGGTCGTTGGTGGCGAGCAGCGGCAGGTCGAGCTCCTTGGCGAGCTTGATGAGGTCACCCATCACTCGGCGTTCGATCCCGATGCCGTGGTCCATGATCTCGGCGTAGTAGTTTTCGGCGCCGAAGATGTCGCGCAATTCGCCTGCGGCCTTGCGGGCCTCGTCGTACTGTCCGAGCCGGAGCCGGGTCTGCACCTCGCCGCCCGCACACCCCGTTGTGCCGATCAGGCCGGATGCGTAGGTGCTGAGGAGCTCGCGATCCATCCTGGGCTTGTAGTAGTAGCCCTCGATCGATGCCAGCGACGACAGCCGGAACAGGTTGTGCATGCCAGCAGTGTTCTCGGCCAAGAGAGTCATGTGGGTGTACGCGCCGGCACCCGAGACGTCGTCTTCGCCCCCGTTGCCCCAGCGCACACGAGTGCGCTCGCCGCGCGGCGTGCCCGGCGTGACGTAGGCCTCGGTGCCGATGATGGGCTTGATGCCCGCGGCAGTCGCCTGCTTCCAGAAGTCGTACGCCCCGAAGTTGTTGCCGTGGTCGGTGATGGCGATCGCCGGCATTTTCTGCTCGACTGCCGCGGCCATCAGATCGGTGACGCGCGCCGCACCGTCGAGCATGGAGTACTCGGTGTGCACGTGCAGATGCACGAAGGAATCGTCGGACAAGGTCGCTCCGGAGGTCTGATTGCCCAGACTAACCCGCGCCTCAGTCCTCCCGCAGAACCTCAAGTGCGTGTTGCAGGTCGGCGGGGTACTCGGTCGCGAAATCGACGCGCTCCCCGGTGCCGGGATGCCGGAAACCCAGCTTCATCGCGTGCAACCATTGCCGCTCGAGCCCGACTCGCGCGGCGAGCACCGGATCCGCGCCGTAGAGCAGATCGCCGACACATGGATGCCGCTGGGCCGCCATATGCACGCGGATCTGATGGGTGCGTCCGGTCTCCAGGTGAACCTCGAGCAAAGTCGCGCCGCGCATCGCCTCGAGCGTCTCGTAGTGGGTCACACTCGGTTTGCCGCCCGCGGTGACCGCGAACTTCCAGCTCGAGCTCGGATGGCGCCCGATCGGCGCGTCGATCGTGCCCGAGAACGGGTCGGGATGTCCCTGCACGACAGCGTGGTAGATCTTGTCGACCTCGCGGTCGTGAAATTGCCGCTTCAGTTCGGTGTAGGCGCGCTCGCTCTTGGCCACCACCATCAGCCCGCTCGTCCCGACATCGAGCCGGTGCACGATGCCGGCGCGCTCGGCAGCACCCGAGGTGCTGATTCGAAAGCCGGCTCCCGCGAGGGCACCGAGCACAGTCGGTCCGTCCCAGCCGACGGCGGGATGCGCCGCCACCCCGACCGGCTTGTCGATGACGACGATGTCGTCATCGTCGTACACGATCGCAAAGCCGGGCACGAGTGCGGCAACGATGCTCGGCTCCGACTTGGGAGTCCACCTCACCTCAAGCCAGCCCCCCGCGGTAAGGCGGTCGGACTTTCCGAGGGTCACCCCGTCGAGCGTTGCCCCACCCGACTCGACGACCTCAGCCGCGAAGGTGCGTGAGAATCCGAGCAGGCGCGCGATGGCGGCATCCGCCCGCTCACCCGCCAGCCCGTCCGGTACCGGAAGGCTGCGCGATTCCATGGCGGTCGCTACGCCTTCGAAGCGGGCTTCGGCGCGGTGTCGACCGACTTCGACGCGACCGACTTCGGGGCGACCGACTTCGCCGGCACGATGTCCGCGTCGTCGGCAGAACGCTTGCGGCGCACATAAACCGCTTTGCGGCCGTCGAGGCCGATGCCGCGCAACGAAAGGATGATGAACAGTCCCATCGCCGCCACGATGCCGGAGTCTGCGATGTTGAAGATGGCCGGAAATCCCCAGACCTGGATGAAGTCGACAACGTGGCCGGTGCCGAATCCCGGTTCACGGAACAGTCGGTCGGTCAGGTTGCCTGCCGCGCCTCCCAGAACCAGGCCGAACACGCAGGCCCACCCCAGCGAGCTGATACGTCGAGCGAACCAGACGATGAAGGCGACGACCCCGACGGCGACGATGGACAGGATCCAGGTGAACCCCGTTGCCAACGAGAAGGCGGCGCCGGAGTTGGTGACGAAGTGGAGTTGCAGCACCTGGCCGAGCACCGGAACGAGATCACCCTCGTGCAGGTTCGCGACGATCAGGTGCTTCGCGAGTTGGTCCGCTCCATAGAGCACGAGCGCGACCGCGCCGAGCAGAAGCAAGGCGCGAACGCTGACGCGT
>JBDSSQ010000040.1:0-14644 GCA_039928695.1 Pseudolysinimonas sp.
CACTGGTCAATCACGTCCATTGGCTGAAATTGTGCCTGCTTGAGCAACTCAACCAAGCGAGCGCCGCGGTCGAGGTCGGTCTGAGTCGCCTTGTCGAGGTCGGTGCCGAGGTGGGCGAAGGCTTCGAGCTCGCGGTAGGCGGCGAGCCTCAGTCGGAGCGAGCCGGCGACTTCTTTCATGGCCTTGATCTGGGCCGCGCCGCCGACGCGGCTGACCGAGATGCCGACGTTGATGGCGGGGCGAACACCCGAGAAGAACAGATCCGCTTCGAGGAAGATCTGCCCGTCCGTGATGCTGATGACGTTGGTCGGGATGTACGCCGAGACGTCGCCGGCCTGCGTCTCGATGATCGGGAGCGCGGTGAGCGAGCCGCCCGAGTGGGGCTCCTTGATGATCTCGTACTCGCTCCCCTTGAGCTTCTCTTCGAGCTGCGGCTTGAGCTTCTTCTTCTCGTCGTCGCTCGCCGTGGCCCACTTGGCGCCCAGCACCGGATCGGCCAGCAGGTAGGCCGAGTCCTTCGCGGTGTGCATGCCCGTCGCGCCGACATGCTGCTTGTCGTCGACGCCCTTGTAGCTCTTGTCGCCGCCCTCGATCTTCGTCCCCTTCTTCACGACGTAGAAGATGTCGGCGAGCTTCGCGGCGCGCTCGAGGAGGCGGGAGTGGAGGTAGAAGACGTCGCCCGGGTACGCTTCGCGGCCCGGCGGGCGGCGGAGAAGAAGCGAGAGCTGGCGGTAGGCGACGGCCTGCTTCGAGAGATCGTCGTAGATGCAGAGCGCGTGGCGCCCGGTGTCGCGGAAGTACTCGCCGATGGTGACGCCGGTGTACGGCGCGATGAACTGGAGCGGCGCGGCGTCGCTCGCGGTCGCGACGACGATCGTCGTGTACTCCATGGAGCCGGCGGCCTCGAGGCGATCGACGACCTGACGGACCGTCGAGAGCTTCTGCCCGATGGCGACGTACACGCAGAAGACGCCCTTGCCCTTCTGGTTGATGATCGCGTCGATCGCGACGGCGGTCTTGCCCGTCTGGCGGTCGCCGATGATGAGCTCGCGCTGGCCGCGCCCGATCGGGATCATCGCGTCGATGGCCTTGATGCCGGTCTGCATCGGCTCGTGCACGCTCTTGCGCTGCATCACGCCGGGTGCCTGCAGTTCGAGGGCACGGCGGCCGTCGGTGGCGACCTCTCCGAGGCCGTCCATCGGGTTGCCGAGCGGGTCGACGACACGTCCGAGGTAGCCATCTCCGACAGCGACCGAGAGCACCTCGCCGGTGCGGGTGACCTTCTGACCCTGCTCGATGCCGTCGAACTCGCCGAGCACGACGACGCCGATCTCGCTCTCGTCGAGGTTGAGCGCGAGCCCGAGGGTGCCGTCTTCGAAGCGCAGCAGTTCGTTCGCCATCGCGCCGGGCAGGCCCTCGACGTGCGCGATGCCGTCTGCGGTGTCGAGCACCGAGCCGACCTCTGTCGAGCTCGCCTGCGCGGGCTGGTACGAGTCGACGAAGCTCTGCAGGGCGTCGCGGATTTCGTCGGGGCTGATGGTGATGTCTGCCATTGGGGTTTCCCTTTGTGTGGGGTGGTGTGAGTGCCGGGTCAGCCGGCGAGCTGGAGTTTGAGGTCGGCGAGCCGCGAGGCGATCGTGCCGTCGATGACGTCGTCACCTACCTGCACCCGTGCACCGCCGACGACGGTCGGGTCGGTCACCAGGTTCAGTTGGATGTCGCTTCCGTACTGCTTCGTGAGTACCGTCGCGAGCCGCTCCTGCTGAGCAGCGCTGAGCGGAGCCGCAGAGGTCACGGTCGCGATCCGGCGCGCCCCTGCCGCGGCCACCAGGTCTGCCGCGCCGGCCAGCATCTCGCCGATGCGACGGCCGCGCGGGCTGCTCACCAGGTGTTCGATGATCGCGACGGTGCCGGGGTGAGCCTTCTTGCCGATGAGCTGCTGCACGATCGCGGCCTTGCCCTTCGGATCGGCCAGCTTGCTGCCGAGCGCGAGCTCGAGCGGCGCATTGCCCGCCGTGACGCTCGCGAAGTCGAACAGCTCGGATTCGATCACCGCGGAGTGGCTGTCACCCTGAGCGATTGCCCGGATTCCCACCTGCTCGAGGCCGTCGACCAACTCATCGCCGCTCGACCAGCGCGAGCTGACGATGGTGTCGACGAGTTGGGTCGCCGTTGCAGAGATCCCGGGGAAGATCTGCGCAAGCAGCCGCGACTTCTCGCTCGCCACGACCGAAGGGTCGGCGAGGATCGCGCGCAACTGCGCAGAGTCATCGACGGCTCGGCTCACTGTCAGCAGTTGCTCGCCCGTGGCGACGGTAACGCCCGACGTCGCGATCAACTGGTCGACAGCAGCGCCGAGCGCCTGCCGGGATGCAGAACCCATTACCGGCGTGCCCCTGACGGCCGGGCCGCGGCCGACGCGGCATCCACGGTCTCGAGGTCGGCCAGGAAGCGGTCGACAATCGCTGCCGAGCGCTTGTCGTCGTTGAGGCTCTCACCGATCACGCTCGACGCGAGACCGAGGGCGAGCGATCCGACCTCTGTACGCAACGAGGTCAGAGCAGACGCGCGCTCCGCCTCGATCTGGGTCTGGGCGTTCGCGACGATGCGCGCGGCATCCGACTGGGCCTGCTCGACGAGTTCAGCCCGAATCTTCTTCGCGTCTTCGCGTGCCTGATCCCGGATGCGTCCCGCCTCGGCTCGCGCCTCAGCCAGCTGGGCGTTGTACTGCTCGAGCGCCTGCTGGGCACCGGCCTGGGCCTCTTCGGCCTTCTTCAGGCCGCCCTCGATCGCGTCGGCACGGGCATCCAGGGCGCGCATGACATTGGGCAGCGCGACCTTCCAGACCACGATGAGCACGACGATGAACGCGATCGTCCCCCAGACCAGGTCGGGGATCGACGGAATGAGGATGCTGTTGCTCTCTGCTGCCTTCACTGTTGCGTGAAGCATTCAGACTCCTTGGATTGGGTCCGGAACCTAGTGCGTAGGCGCGGGGAACGGGATGAAGGCGACGCCGATGGCGATGAAGCAGAGCGCTTCCGTCAGCGCGATACCGATCCACATGAGGGTCTGCAGACGACCGGCGAGTTCGGGCTGGCGAGCAACCGACTCGATGGTCTTGCCGACGATGATGCCTACACCGATGGCCGATCCGATGACGGCGAGACCGAAGGCGAGGGGCGCGAGCGCTCCGACAACATTCACTGGGTATTCCTTTCGAGGGTGGTGATTTCGTCCGACGGGCTCAGTGCTCGTCGGACAGCGCCAGCTGAATGTAGATGGCGGTGAGAATCGTGAAGACGTAGGCCTGCAGGCCGGCGATGAACAGCTCGAGCACCACGAAGACGATGCCGAACGCCAGGGTGCCGATGCCGAGCAGGCCGAAGAAGTTTCCGCCAGCGAGGAGTGTGACGAAGAAGAAGTTGGTGGCGAGGAAGCACAGGGTCAGCAGCATGTGGCCGGCCACCATGTTCATGGTCAACCGAAGCGTCAGCGTGATCGGTCGAACGATGAAGGTGGAGAGGAACTCGAGGACGGCGATCACAGGGCGAATCGGCAGCGGAACACCCGGAAGCCAGAGCGAGTTACGGAAGAACCGGAAGCTGTGCGCCTTGATGCCTGCGTAGATGAACGTGGCGTAGGCGATGATCGCCATGATGATCGCCTGACCGATCAGTCCGGTGCTGGCGATCTGGAGTCCCGGGATCGTGCCGGTGGCATTCAGCCCCAGGGTGAGGAAGAAGATCGTGAGCAGCAACGGCATGAACCGCTTGCCCTGCTTCTCGCCCAGGGTCTCGATGACGATACCCCTGCGGGCGAAGTCGACTACGAACTCCATCGCCGCCTGGCCGCGCGTCGGCACGATCTTCCAGTTGCGGGTGCCGAGCCAGAGCACGAGCACGACGACCGCCACGACCAGGAGACGAATGAGCAGAACCCGGTTCAACTCGAACGGCGTGCCCTTGAACAGCACCGCGGTCGGGAAGAAATCGTCGATCGAGGGACCCACAAATCCGCCGTTCGGATCGTCAGCAGTGACGAGGAAAGGCAGAGCGGTGGTGAGGGCGGAGGCTATCAGGACCTTCTCCAGCATCGGGCGCGAAAATCGCGGCGATTGAGGGGGTTTATAGCCCCAACCCTATCAAAGGATTCTCAGCCGCCGCACGGTGGCCGGCCTCGCCGAACGGGCTCAGGAGGCGCCGTTGCGGTCGGTCTCGCCGGGCAGCGCGACGTCCACGTACGGCACGCGGGCCCGGTACATCGCCACCCCGTCCAACGCGAGCGAGCCGATCACGACGACGACGATCGACCAGAAGAACACGAGAGGGTCGAACCAGGTCTGGCTGCGCAGCATCACCTCCACCACGATGAAGACGATGAGCTTGAGCAGCCAGACGCCGATCACGATCCCGAAGAACGCCGGATGCGTGCTGTCGCCCTTGGCGACGCGTCCGGCGACGAGCATGCTGGCGGCCGTGATGCCGAGAAAGATCGCGGCGAGGGCGGCTCCGAGCAGGCCGCCAACGAGTCCAGGGGCACCAGCCACCAGGTATCCGATCGATCCGGCAACGACCGCGACGGCCACGGCCAAGATCGCTCCATAGCGCAACGCGAGTGTCAGAACCCTTGTCATCGTCAGGGAGCGGCTTTCTTCTTGGGACGCTGGCGCTCGCTCAAGCGTTCGAGCACCCGGTCGGCCTCGGCGGGCGGGGGTTCGGACTCGACGTCGGTTGCGTCCGCCGCCGCATCGAGCGGGTCGTACTGCGCAACATCCGCCTCGCCAGGGGCGCCAGGGGGCGCGTTCTGCACCGCCGCCTCGACAGCCTTGCGCCTGCTCAGCGGTGCGAGCGTCACGATCGTGCAGATCACCAGGCCGGCGGCGGTGACCCCGATCGCAACCCACGACGGCGTGAACAGGAAGAGCAGCAGACCGATGGATGCCGCGGCCGTCCAGCCGTAGAAGATCAGCACAGCATGCAGATGCGAGTGCCCCATGTCGAGCAGCCGATGATGCAGGTGCAAACGGTCGGCGCTGAACGGCGACTTGCCGGCGCGCAGCCGTCGGAACACCGCGAGCCCGAAATCGAGCAGAGGCACCAGCAGCACCGCGAAGGGCAGCAGGATCGGGATGAAGGCCGGCAGGAACTCCTTGTTGGTCAGCGTCGCGGCATCGATGTTGCCGGTGAAGCCGATCGTCGAGGTGGCCATGAGCATGCCGACCAGCAGCGCCCCGGCATCCCCCATGAAGAGCTTCGCCGGATGCCAGTTCAGCGGCAAGAAGCCGACGCAGGCACCGATCAGAACCGCCGAGACGAATTGGGGCAGGTTGAAGTACGCGCTCTGTGCCGTCGGCTGGTAGGTGACGATGTACGAATAGATGAAGAACACGCTGTTGGCGATGATGGCCACACCGGCAACCAGGCCGTCGAGACCGTCGATGAAGTTGAGGGCGTTCATCACGAGCACCACGGCGAACACCGTGATCGCCAAGAACATGTAGGGCGACAGGATCAGGGCCGTGTGCTGCAGACCCGGCAGCTGCACGATCTGGATGCCCTGCCAGGCAAGCAAACCTGCCGCGATGATCTGGCCCGCGAGTTTCGTGAGCCAGTCGAGATCCCAGATGTCGTCGGCAACACCGATGCCGACGATGATCGCCGCGGCCCCGAGCACTGCGAGGATCTTGCCGGGTTCCGAGAACACGATCGACAGCTGCGGCACCTGCGAGCCGATCGCGAACGCGACGACCACGCCGATGAACATGGCAACGCCACCGAGGCGAGGCGTCGGCCGCGTGTGCACATCACGGGCCCGGATCTTCGGGTAGAGGCGGTACTTGGTGCTCAGCTTCCAGATCAGCAGGGCGAGCGCGAAGGTCACCAGGGCCGCGACTCCCGCCACCAGGACGTAGAAGACTATGCGCACTTGTCGGCCCCCACGATGCGGGCGATCTCGGCATCCGGGATGACTCCGTGGCGCACGATGCGCAGCTTGCCAGGCGCGCCATCGGGGCCGGGCGCGCCGAGGCCCGTCGCATCGACGATCGTCGAGCCCGCTCGCTCTTCGGCACCGGCGTACGCCACGCCGGCCTGACCTCCGTCGAGGTAGACCTCAACACTGTCGCCGAGCATGGCCTCGGCCTCTGCCGCCGTCGTGGCGGCCGGCTCGCCCGTGCGGTTCGCGCTCGAGACCGCGAGCGGCCCGGTCTCAGCCAACAGCTCGAGGGCGATTGTGTCGCTGGGCATGCGCAACGCGACGGTGCCACGGGTCTCGCCGAGATCCCACTCGAGCGTCGCGCGGGCTCGCAGGATGATCGTCAACCCGCCCGGCCAGAACTCGTCCACCAAGGCGCGCACCTCGTCGGGAATGGACTCGGCCAGGGCGTCCAGCACGTGGATGCCGGGCACCAGCACCGGCGGAGGAGCCGTGCGATCGCGCCCCTTGGCATCGAGCAGGCGCTGCACAGCGGCGGGCGAGAAGGCGTCGGCGGCGACCCCGTAGACGGTGTCCGTGGGGATGACGACGAGTTCACCGCGAGCGATCGCGGCGCGCGCCAGCCGCATGCCGCTGAGCAGCTCGGCCGGGAGGGCGGTGTCGAAGGTGGGCATGACGGACTTAAGCCTACTTGGCGCACCGACGGCATCCCTGCGAGTGCGGGAGACTTGAGGCACCATGACCCGCACCCCACTCTTCGTCTTCGACATGGACGACGTTCTCTACGACTACGACTGGCGCGTGAGGATGCACGGTCTGACCGAACTGACGGGCTACGACATCGCCGAGCTGCGCCGCCGCTGGTGGCACGACGAGGGCGAATGGGCGGCGGAGGCCGGCCGATTTCCAGACGCCGACGCGTATCACACTGCCTTCACGGCGGCGCTCGAACTGCCCATCTCGGTGACCGACTGGATCGCCAATCGTCGCTCGGCGATGACTCCCTGGCCGGAGTCGCTCGCCGCCGTCGAACGTGCATCGCAACTGGGCTCGGTCAGCTTGCTGACCAACAACGGCCCTCTGGTCGAGTCGCATCTGGCCGAACTCGCACCCGAGCTGATTCCGCTGTTCGGCGACGAACTGCACACCTCGAGCTTCTACGGCGCGCGCAAACCCGATCCGCGGGTGTATCGCAACTTGCTTGCGCACTACGACATCCCCGCTGCCCAGGTGTTCTTCGCCGACGACCTGCAGGTCAACGTCGACGGCGCCCGCTCGGTTGGCATCGATGGACACCAGTTCACGGATGCGGCGTCACTGAGCGCGGCAATCGAGCGTTTCGCCGACCGCGCGCGCGGGGCCCACGCCATCATGTGACGCGATCCACCAGTCGGCACGTGCCGAACTGTGCGATTGCGTCACATAGGCGCGCTCGAGGCCCGAGTTCGCCGACTGGGCGCAGGGAAGCGGCGCGACGACGCTCGTGCCGCGAAGCAGGTGCGCCGCAGGAGCGGCGGCGCGCGAGAGATTCAGCTCAACGCGGTGGTGGTGCGATCGCGGCCGAGCAGGTCGCGGTGCGTTGCCGGGGCGCGCCAGCCGTCGGCCGCGAGCAGCTCGCGGATCGCGCCCCCCTGCAACTCGCCGTGCTCCAGAACGAGGGTGCCGCCCTGCCGAAGCAAAGCGGCGGCGCGGATCGAAATGGCGCGGACCACGTCGAGCCCGTCGTGGCCGCCGTAGAGCGCCACCTCGGGGTCATGCAGCCGCACCTCGGGATCGCGCGGGATGGCCCCGAGCGGGATGTACGGAGGATTCGACACGACCACGTCGAAGGAGCCGTCTAACGGCGAACCGTCGAGCTCAGCCGGCAACTCGGCCAGGTCGCCGAAGATCAGCCGCAGGTTCGCTCCGGCCAACTCGCGGGCGTTCTGACGCGCCCAGACGAAGGCACGTGGCGAGTTCTCGACGGCGACGATCTCGGCGTGCGGCACCTCAGTGGCCATCGCGATGGCGATGGCGCCGGATCCGGTGCCGAGATCGATGCCGCGAGGCGCGGGGCTCGGCACGGCCAGCAGGGCATCGATCGCGATCTGCGCGACCGACTCGGTCTCGGGGCGCGGAACGAACACTCCCGGGCCGACGGCGAGCTCGAGGGCGCGAAATGGCGCCCGACCGGTGATGTGCTGCAGGGGTTCGCGCGCGGCACGGCGTTCGACCGCTTCGAGAACGGCCAACTGCTGCTCGGGATCGATGCCGGCATCCGTCACCGCCCTGGCCTGAACTTGCCCTCGCGAGAGGCCAAGCACATGGCCGAGCAACAAGTCCGCGTCGACGTCGGCATTGCGGATGCCTGCGCCGCTCAAGACGGCAATGGCGTGCTGGCGCACCGCGGAGAGGGTCGTCATCGACGCGTCGAGCGCTATTCCGCGCCGAGTTCGGCCAGTTGCGCCTCTTCGTCGAACTGGATGCACGAGTCGATGAGCGCGTCGAGCGCGCCGTTCATCACCTGGTCGAGGTTGTAGGCCTTGTATCCGGTGCGGTGGTCGGCGATGCGGTTCTCGGGAAAGTTGTAGGTACGGATGCGCTCCGAGCGGTCCATCGTGCGGATCTGCGACTTGCGGGCCGCGCTCGACACGGCGTCGAGCTCTTCCTGCTGACGCGCCAGGATGCGGGCGCGCAGTACGCGCATCCCGGCCTCGCGATTCTGAATCTGCGACTTCTCGTTCTGCATCGACACCACAATGCCCGTCGGCAGGTGGGTGATGCGCACCGCCGAGTCCGTGGTGTTGACCGACTGGCCGCCCGGCCCCGACGAACGGAATACATCGATCCGCAGGTCGTTGGGGCTGATCTCGACCTCTTCGGGTTCGTCCACCTCGGGAAACACCAGCACGCCGGCCGTTGAGGTCTGGATGCGGCCCTGCGACTCGGTTGCCGGCACCCGCTGCACGCGATGCACGCCGCCCTCGTACTTGAGGTGCGCCCACACCCCCTCTGCCGGATCGGTCGCATTCGACTTCAGGGCGAGCTGCACGTTCGTGTAGCCGCCCAGGTCGGTCGGGTCGGACTCGAGGATCTCGGTCTTCCAGCCCTTGGACTCCGCGTAGTGCAGGTACATGCGCAGCAGGTCGGCGGCGAACAGCGCAGACTCGGCCCCGCCCGCGCCACCCTTGATCTCCATGATCACGTCGCGCCCGTCATCCGGATCGCGTGGGATCAGCAGGCGGCGCAAGCGCTCTTGCGCATCGACCAGACCGGTCTCGAGACCCGGCACCTCGTCGGCGAAGGCCTCGTCTTCCTTGGCCAACTCGCGCGCTGCTGCCAGGTCATCCTGCGCCTGGTGCCAATCGTCGTCGGCCTTGAGAATCTTGCTGAGCTCGGCATAGCGACGGTTGACCTTTTTGGCGCGCCCGGCATCCGCGAAGAGTTCAGGCTCCGCGAGTTGCTGCTGCACCAGTTCGTGCTCGGCCCGCAGCGTGGCGACCGATTCGAACACTCGCTACTCCTTGTGACCGTGCGACCCGTTGCCGTTGGCGACGTGGCCGTTGCCGTTCCCGTTCGCTGCCGGCAGCGAGTTCTGGATCTGCACCAAGAACTCGGTGTTCGACTGCGTCTCTTTGAGCTTGCTCAACACCACCTCGAGCTGCTGCTGCAGTTCGAGGCCCGCGAGGGCACGGCGCAGGCGCCAGGTGATCTTGACCTCTTCGGGGCTGAGCAGCTCTTCTTCGCGACGAGTGCTCGACGCGTAGATGTCGACCGCCGGGAAGATGCGCTTGTCTGCCAGCTGACGCGAGAGGCGCAGCTCCATGTTGCCGGTGCCCTTGAACTCCTCGAAGATGACATCGTCCATCTTGGAGCCGGTCTCGACGAGGGCCGTGGCGAGAATGGTCAGCGAGCCGCCGCCCTCGATGTTGCGCGCGGCACCGAAGAAGCGCTTCGGCGGGTAGAGCGCACTGGCATCCACGCCACCGGAGAGAATGCGACCGGATGCCGGCGACGCCAGGTTGTACGCGCGGCCCAAGCGGGTGATCGAGTCGAGCAGCACGACAACGTCGTTGCCCAACTCGACCAGACGCTTCGCCCGTTCGATGGCGAGCTCGGCGACCGTCGTGTGGTCTTCGGCAGGACGGTCGAAGGTTGAGGCGATGACCTCGCCCTTCACCGAGCGCTGCATGTCGGTGACCTCTTCTGGGCGCTCGTCGACGAGCACCACCATGATGTGCACCTCGGGGTTGTTGTCGGCGATCGCCTTGGCGACGGCCTGCAGAATGAGCGTCTTGCCGGCCTTCGGCGGTGCGACGATCAGGCCGCGCTGGCCCTTGCCAATCGGGGCGATCAGGTCGATGATCCTGGTCGAGAGCTTGGCCGGGTCGGTCTCGAGGCGCAAGCGCTCGTTCGGGTAGATCGGCGTGAGCTTGCCGAATTCGACGCGGTTTGCGGCATCTTCGACGGTCTGCCCGTTGATCGAGTCGATCTTGACGATCGCGTTGTACTTCTGGCGTCCGCTCTGCTGGTCGCCGTCGCGCGGCTGGCGGATCGCGCCGACCACGGCGTCGCCCTTGCGCAGGTTGTATTTCTTGACCTGGCCGAGCGAGACGTAGACATCGTTGGCACCCGGCAGGTAGCCGGAGGTGCGCACGAATGCGTAGTTGTCGAGCACATCGAGGATGCCCGCAACCGGGATCAGCACGTCATCGTCGCTGAGCTCCGGCTCGAACTCGTCGTTCTGGCCCCCGCGGCCGCGCTTGCGGTCGCGGTAACGGCTGCGGCTGCTGCCCTCGCCGTCACCCTGCTGGACGTTGGCGTTCTGGCCGCCCTGCTGGCGGTTCGGGTTCTGGCCGGACTGGCCGCCGTTCTGGGCGCCTCCGTTCTGGGCGTTCTGACGGTCGCCTTGCTGGCGGTCGCCGTTCTGGGCGCCACCGTTCTGGCGGTCACTGTTCTGGGCGCTTGCGTTCTGACCGCCGCCGCGATTGCGGTTGCGGCCACGGCCACGACCCGTTCCACCCTCTTCGGCCTCGGCGTCCATTGCGCCCGAGGTGACCTCGGGGAGCAGCTTGTCAAGGTCGGCCGCGACATCGGCGGCGACGACGTGCTGGACCGCGGGTGCCGCTGTCGCCGCGGCGAGCGCTGCAGCATCCGCGCTCGATGCCGTCACGCGGCGCGAGCGGCGGACCGGCACTGTGTCATCGGAGGGCGCTGCGTCACTCTCGGGCGCCAGGTCTTGAACGGTCTCGCCGGGCGCCTGGGCGCTCACCTCATCGATCGGCGCGGCGATTTCCGCGCTGGCGGTTGGGGGGCCATCGGCAGACAGCGCATCCACGAGATCTCCTTTTCGAAGCTTCGAGGCGCCGGCAATGCCACGCTCAGCGGCGAGCGCCTGAAGTTCGGGGAGCTTGAGACGGCTCAGATCGGCGCGTGCATCGACATCGGTCACGGCTGGGGATTCCTTCGGTTCGACCCGGGCACAGAGCGCCCCGGGATTCGGCGTTTCGCCTGGGCGCGGGTCGGGTGTCTGCAGCAGGCTGCTCAGAGCGGGAGTCCGCGGGGCGAATGCCGGTGTGGGATATGCATCCGACGAAATAAGACTGTGCGGGTTATGCCACCGCGTCTGCCGGATGCATCATCACTGTAGCACCCTTGAAGTCGACGGCGAGCAGCAGGCATTCCCACGGGGTCGTAGCGTGTTCGGCGATGAGTTCAGCGGCCCGGAGGCGCTGCGCGGGGTCACTTCCGAGCACCAGAAGCGACGGTCCGGCACCCGAGACGACGGCGGCGAGACCGTGAGAGCGCAGCATCCGGATCAGGGAGTCGGTCTCGGGCATCGCGCCCGCCCGGTAGCTCTGGTGCAGCTTGTCTTCGGTGGCAGCCAGCAGCAGCTCGGGGCTCTGGATGAGAGCGGCGATCAGCAACGCAGAGCGCGAGACGTTGAAGATGGCGTCTTCGTGCGGAACGGACTCGGGCTGCAGGCTGCGCGCGAGCGCCGTCGACATGGTCGCTGCCGGCACCGCAACCAGCGGAGACACCCCGCGATGCACGATCAGCTTTTTGAACTGCGGGCCTTCAGGGGTGACCCAGGCGATGGTCAGGCCACCGAACAAGGCAGGAGCGACGTTGTCTGGATGCCCTTCAAGCGCCGTCGCGAGCCGCAGGAGCTCGTGCGAGTCGATCTCGACGATGCCCTCGAGCAACCCCTTGGCCGCCATGATGCCCGACACGATAGCCGCGCCCGACGAGCCCATTCCCCTGCCGTGCGGGATCGAGTTGTGCGCGAGGATGTCGAGACCCGGCAGCTCGTAGCCCAGTGACTCGAAAACCGAGGCGATCGAGCGTGCCACCAGGTTGGTCTCGTCGGTCGGGACCTCTCCGGCGCCGACGCCGACCACCGTGACGGTCACGCCCGGCTTGTCGCGGACGGTTACCGTCAACTCGTCGTAGACCGAGAGGGCGAGACCGAGGGTGTCGAAGCCGGGTCCGAGATTCGCCGTCGTCGCGGGCACCTTGACGTGCACCGAGCGGCCGTGCATGGCAGCCGCGACCCCGCTCGCCGGCGCGGCGGTCATGCCCCTGCCGGCGGAGAGGGCACCAGCCCGAGTACCTCCGCGATGGCCGCCGTGTCGATGGGAACCACCGTGGGTGTGACGTCGCTGCCGTCGGCGGCGCGCAATGCCCACTGCGGGTCTTTCAGACCGTGGCCTGTGACGGTGAGCACGACGGTCGAGCCCTTGGGGATCTCGCCGGCAGCACTGCGTTCGAGCAGTCCGGCGACGCTGATCGCCGACGCCGGCTCGACGAAAATGCCGACCTCGGCCGAGAGGATGCGGTGCGCGGCGAGGATGTCGGCATCCGAGATCGCACCGAAGTAGCCGTTCGTCTCGTCGCGAGCCGTGAGCGCGAGCTCCCAGGATGCCGGGTTGCCGATCCGGATCGCGCTGGCGATGGTGTCGGGGTTCTTGACGATCTCGCCGCGGACGATCGGCGCGCTGCCCTCGGCTTGGAACCCGAACATGCGCGGGCGCTTGGTGGTGACGCCGCGGGCCGCATCCTCGGCGTAGCCGCGTGCGTATGCGGTGTAGTTGCCGGCATTGCCGACCGGGATGAAGTGGAAGTCCGGCGCATCGCCGAGCACCTCGATCACCTCGAAGGCGGCCGTCTTCTGACCCTCGATGCGGTCGTTGTTGACCGAGTTGACCAGGTGCACCGGATACTTCGCCGCGAGTTCGCGCGCGATGTCGAGGCAGTCGTCGAAGTTGCCCTGCACCTGCAGCAGCTGCGCGTTGTGGGCGATCGCCTGCGCGAGCTTGCCCATCGCGATCTTGCCCTCTGGCACCAGAACGGCCGCGGTGATCCCGCCGTGAGCCGCGTAGGCGGCGGCCGAGGCCGAGGTGTTGCCCGTGCTCGCGCAGATCACGGCCTTGGCTCCGTGCTCGATCGCCTTGGAAACCGCCATCGTCATGCCGCGGTCTTTGAACGAGCCGGTGGGGTTCATCCCCTCGAACTTCACCCACACCTTCGCGCCGGTGCGCGCCGAGAGGGCGTCGGCCGGAAGCAGAGGCGTGCCGCCCTCACCGAGCGTGACGATCGGGGTCGCGTCGGTCACGTCGAGTCGGTCGGCGTATTCGCGCAGAACGCCGCGCCACTGGTGTGCCATCTCGATCTCCTACTCCGTGCCTTCAACGCGCAGAACACTGGCCACCTCGATGACCACGTCACTGGCGCCGAGGGCGGCCACCGTGTCGGCGAGCGCGCCCTCGGTGGCCAGATGCGTTCCGATCACCAGGGTAGCGGTGGCGTCGGCTGCCTCTGAGCCATTCGTCGCGGCCAGCGCTGACGGCGAGGGCGACGGCGAGACCGACTGGGCGACGGCCTCGACCGAGACGCCGTGCTCGCTGAACATCGTGGCGATCTGCGCCAGCACACCTGGCCGGTCGGCGACCGTCAGGGTGATCTGATACCGGGTCACCACGCTCGAGATCGGCAGGATCGGCAGATTCGCGTGCGTCGACTCGGCGACTCCCGGGCCGCCGATGACGTGCCGCCGCGCGGCAGACACCACGTCGCCGAGCACCGCAGACGCGGTCTGGATGCCGCCCGCCCCAGCCCCGTAGAACATCAGGCTGCCAGCCGCCTCGGCCTCGAGAAACACCGCGTTGTTGGCCCCGTGCACGGCGGCCAGCGGGTGCGTGTCAGGAATCAGCGCGGGATGCACGCGGGCGCTGACCCCTTCGATTCCGGTCTCGGGATCGGTCAGCCGCTCGCACACGGCTAGCAGCTTGATGACGAACCCGGCCTTGCGAGCCGAGACCACCTGCTCGTGCGTGATCGAGCTGATGCCCTCACGGTGCACCAGTTCGAGCGGGACTGTGGTGTGGAACGCCAGGCTGGCCAGGATCGCGGCCTTCTGCGCCGCGTCGTAGCCCTCGACGTCGGCGGTCGGGTCGGCCTCGGCATAGCCGAGCTCGGTGGCCGCCGCGAGCGCCTCCTCGAACGAGTCGCCCTCTCGGTCCATCCGATCGAGAACGTAGTTCGTGGTGCCGTTCACGATGCCGAGGATGCGGTGCACCCGGTCGCCAGCCAGCGAGTCGCGCAGCGGGCGGATGATCGGGATTGCCCCGCCGACCGCCGCCTCGTAATACAACTGCGCGCCGACCTGCTCGGCCTCGTCGAACAGCTCTGGACCGTGGGTGGCGAGCAGCGCCTTGTTGGCGGTGAT
>JBDSSQ010000041.1:0-116516 GCA_039928695.1 Pseudolysinimonas sp.
CCGGCGCCCCACCCTCCATCACGCTCGGTGAGGGCCACTCCCTCGTAGAGTCCCAGCAATACCGTCGTGGGATCCTCGTGGGCCAGTGGCTGGTAGCGGTCCTCGATGAAGATGGCGACGTTGTCCATCAGGCGCAGAAAGTCTTTCGGTATCTGGTCCAGCGCGTCCTCGACCAGAAGTTCAAATGCGTCGTCGCTCATTTCGAAGGCCATGCCGTTGACTCTATCCAGCGCCGGAAGGGGGTGGGTCGGCCTCGTTTTGCACATCGGCGCGGAACCCCTTATAGTTTATGAAGTCCACTGCGGGGGAGAAATTCACCGCGGCGTTCCTGGCCCCCATCGTCTAGCGGCCTAGGACACTGCCCTTTCACGGCGGCGGCACGGGTTCGAATCCCGTTGGGGGTACGAACGAGATGCGGGTTTTGCAAGAGCTAAAAAGTTCTGGTAGAGTTCTTGTCTTGTGAGCGAGGGAAGCTTCGTTCAAGTAAGGCCCTGTAGCGCAGTTGGTTAGCGCGCCGCCCTGTCTCGGCGGAGGTCGCGGGTTCAAGTCCCGTCAGGGTCGCGGAATGCGACGCGGCTCCTTCCTCGGGAGGAGCCGTTTCTCGTAAGCCACACGGCTCTGTAGCTCAGTTGGTAGAGCGTTCGACTGAAAATCGAGAGGTCACGGGATCGACGCCCGTCGGAGCCACCAGTCAGGTCCACGTCATCCGGTAGGTCCGAGCCGCGAGGCGAGCTACTCGCCGACGCCAGCCCGGTCGACTCTGCGGTGGAACCGCATGCCCAACACGCCGCCCAGCACAGCACCCAGGAGCGTGACGACGAGCAGCACGACCGCGCTGATGACGCCGACGATGGTGATCTGGTCTTGCCCGAACGGCAACTGCGGGAAGGTGTTGAGGTTGGCCAAGATGTCCCAGTTGCGTCCGCCGATCAGGCCGATGATGCTGACCACGATGGCGATCACCAAGGCCCACAGCCAGACGGCGACTCCCTGCTTGGCACCGCTGAACCTTGCCATCCGACCCGCGACATAACCACCGGCGAGGTACGCGATGAACAGGATGACGACGAGCACGATCGCGCCACCCAGCCCGTTGGTCTTCACACTGTTCTCATTCGCGCGGAAGCCCACCGCCCCGAGCACCGCCGCCACCAGTGCCGACAGCAGCACGGCAGTGCCGGTCGCGGTCAGCCATCCGAAGAACGCTGTCCCGAACTTCATGCCGCCGTACGCCAGCTTCTCGCGGGCCACCATGTCTTCACGGGCTACCACCGCCTCGCGGTGGGCCGTTTCGTCATCGACGACCGCCTCGTGACGGGCCGGGACGGTGGACGTGTCGGCGACGACGGGCTCAGCAGACACCGGTTCGGCCACCACGGGTTGGGCAACAACGGGCTCGGCCACCACGGGTTGGGCAGCAGCCCTTTCGGCCGACAAGCGTTGGCCGAACCTGGGTCGCGCCGCAGGTGTGACGACCACCGGGTCGCCGTTCACGTCCCGCGCCACTTCTTCGCGGTCCATCGGCTGGTCGTCGTCTGTTGCTCTCATGCCGTCAAGCCCACCTCCGATCGCCCGGCTGCGCCAGAGTTCGCCGCAACCCCCCAGGCCGCTCCCAGGCCGCGCGCGTGCCGTGCCAGGGTAGACGTGGAATGGGGGAAGCTCGATGCGGTGTGAGATCTGCGGCGAAGGTCAGTGGTTGGAGGGGCTGCCCGACTGGGCCTGCTGGGATGCCAACGCGCTACCCGATGAGGTTCACGAGTGGGCACGCCGCATCGAACGCGACCCGCACGACGGCGCTCGTCGGTACCTGGGCTCGATCGGATCCGCCCGAGCAGCCGAAGCCCTTCGGAGCCACCTGACAAGCGACGACGCTCAGGTTCTCGCTCTGGTGGTGTCATCCCTGGGATGGAGCGGAGACGCATCCGACGGCCCGGCCTTGATCGGCCTGATCGGCCACGACGACGAGCGAGTGCGCCGCCGCGCTATGGAGTCGCTCGCTGAGCTTGAGATCGAAACGGCCGTCGAGCCCTTGGCAACACGACTGGCCCGACTCGACCCAGACGCACCAGAGCGACCTCGACTCATCGAGTGCCTGGCGTGGCTGCGTTACCCAGGTGTCCTGTCCGAATTGCGCGAGATGGTGCGATCAGGGGGTGCCGGGCACCGGGTCGATGGGAAGTCCGTCGCAGACTCCTTGGTGCTCGTCGGCGATTCAGGCGATCGCGCCGAGATCGCTCGCGTCGCGATTGCGCGCCTGGAGCGGAGTGCCGCTGACGGCTATGTAGAGCATCGCCACGAACGCACCAAGGATTGGGAGGCATACAAGCGCGCTGTGGGCTCGGTCGCTCCCGAAGAAGTCAGGCAAGCAGAAGATGGCCTCTCCGATGCCGCGCGACTTGCGCTGACCTGGCACCCCTACGTGATGCAGACGCCCGAGGAGTCGGAGGCCTTGCTCGGTCCGCTCGTGGTTCCGCGTCGCAGCATCGCGGACTACACTGATTCACCGCAAGCCGACGCCGTCGGACCGCCCGCGAAGTTCTTCGGAGTGCCCGAGTGGCGAGAAGCGCCGAGCTGGCCCGTGGGCGGGGATGGCCAGCTCCTGATGTTCTATGGTCAACTGTCGATCGACGACCAACGCACCGCATACCTCTTCACCGCCGGACCGGATGAGTGGCAGGCACTTGGGCCGGGTAGCGCGATGGTGATCCAGCCTGGCGGCGAGTGCCACCTCCCGACGGTGGATCGCGATATCGGCCCCCGAAGCTTTGACTGGGAGACGGAGGGGTCGCGATTCATCCGCCGATCTCGCCGGCTTCCTCGCGATGAGCGCTACGTGGTCTGGTCGGATGGCGCAGATCCTGCTGAATATCCCCCTGAAGCCGAGATCACGACCGAGGGTTGGAACAAGGTCGGCGGCACACCGGTCTGGCTTCAAGGGGACGACACCCCGGGACCGGAATGGGGCTACGTCCTCCAGGTCGACGCGGGACTCACAGGATGCGATCGCGGTGACGGGGCGATCTTCTATGGATGGATCAACGACGCCGGTCAGGGGGCGTTGGGCTGGCAATGCCATTGAAAATGAGGGCTGCGGCATCCACGTTCCACGTCTCAAGGCTCGGCCCGTTCGAGGACTGATCGGCGCGGGAACGCCACATTCCTTGGCAGCGCGTCGGTGCCAGGGAGCACACTTGCCGCATGGCCGACACCCACGTGATCAAGCCGCTCACCGCCGAGACCTTCCCTGCCTGGCTCGCCCTCGCCGAGAAGCACAACGGGGTCTGGGGCGGTTGCTACTGCTCGTACTTTCACGGTGACACCGCCGAGACGGTCAAGGACGACTACGACGGGCCGACGTTCAAGCAGCGCCTCGTGAACGAGGGAGTCGCGCACGCCGCGCTCGTGTTCGAGGGCGACGCCGCCATTGCCTGGTGCGAGTACGGCAGCCCGATCGAGTTGCCCCGCATCTACCACCGCAAACAGTACGACGCCGGCGAGACCAACCCTGCCCCGTGGCGCATCACCTGCTTTTTCGTGGATCGCGACCACCGTCGTGACGGCGTGGCCTACGAGGCCCTTGAGGGCGCCCTCCAGCTGATCGCACAGGCGGGCGGAGGCGAGGTCGTGTCGTTCCCGAACGAACTCCCCCCCGGCAAGAGGACCTCGTCGTCATTTCTGCACAACGGAACGCGAGCCATGTTCGAACGGGCTGGTTTCACCTTCGAGCGCCACATCGGCACGAGTAAGACGGTGATGCGCAAGTCGATCGCGGCTGGTCACTCCACAGTGGCGTGAATGAAGCGAGCCGCGGGCATCCCGAGCCACTGAGTGATGCGCAGGGTCAAGCCCAGGTCGGCCAGCCGCGCGACCCGCAGATTCGTGAGTCGGCTCGGGCTCACCTCGAGGAGGGCTCCGAGAGCCGTCCAGGTGAGTCCGAGCTCGCGGCGACGATCATCGAGTGCTTCGTACAGGTCGCCGAGCTGCCAGGCGAGGCGGTGATCCGGGCCCGCCACCGGCAAGGTGGCGTCGTCGCTCACGACGCTCGGCGCATCCAGAAAGTCTTCGGGAGGGCGGCCGAGCCACCGCAACAGTGGAAGCGCGCAGTGCCCCGTCATGGTGCCGCGCAGCGAGGTCCGGTAGAGCGCACCAGGGCAGAGTGCGTCGCCGCCTAGCCGTTCGTTGAGCTCAGACGATTGCCGCCAGAGCTCGTCGGCCAGCCGCGTCCAGGTCAGGCCGTCGGCCTGCCGCTTCTCATCGAGGGCGTTGATGAGCGCCGTGCCGTCGAACGACGGGATCGTGTCAAGCACTGCGCCCATGACGGCACGATAACCAGCGGCACTGACATGCACCAGCAGCGGTGCCTCATCTTCTTCGAGGTTGCCGTCCGGCGGCACTACGACGCAAACGCACTTGCAGGGTCGGCCAGCAGCGCGGCGATCGCAGCCAACAACCGCGAACCTTCCGCGCCATCCACGACCCGGTGGTCGAACGAGAGGCTCAGCGTGACGACACTGCGCAGGGCGATTTGACCCTCGAACTCCCACGGCCGCCGGGCGACCGCGCCCACCGCCAGGATGCCGGCCTGGCCGTCCGCGAGGATCGGCGTGCCGCCCTCAACACCGAATACGCCCACGTTGGTGATGGTGAACGTGCCACCGGTCATGGCCGCCGGGGAGGTCGTGCCAGCCCGAGCCGTCTGCACCAGGTCGGTCAGGGCGCCGTCGAGTTCGCCGAAGCTCAGGGTGTCAGCCGCGGGGATCACCGGCACCAGCAGCCCGCGCGGGGTGGCCGCCGCGATCCCCAGGTTCACGTGACGGAACTGGCGGATGCCGCCCTCTTCCCAACGCGCGTTGACCGAGGGGTCGGCGATCAATGACAGGCAGACCGCGCGAGCGACCGCGGTGAGGAAGGTGAGCCGCGATCCGCGGAACCTCGGCTGGTTCCTCAGCCGCTCGAGCAACTCGATCGTTGGAGTCACATCGACCTGGAGGAAGACCGTGACGTGCGGCGCGGTGAACGCGCTGTCGACCATCGCCTTTGCTGTCAGTTTGCGTACGCCGGTGACGGGGATCAGGGTCGAGTCATCGCCGTCGGTGAGGGGCCTCGGCTTCGCCGCGCCCGTCGCAGCGCCCGTCGACGAACCGCCGACGCGCTCAAGGTCGGAGCGCGTGATGAGACCTTTGTCGCCCGTCCCCTCGACGAAGTCGAGCGAGATTCCCATTTGGCGCGCGAGGAGGCGCACCGGAGGTGCCGCGCGGCGGCGGGTCACGGTCGTCACGGGCGGCGACGGAACGGGCGACACAACGGGAGCGTCCGCAAAGCGACGCGGCTTGCGCCCCGAGGTCGACTCTGGCGCAGCACCGTAGCCGACCAGATTCGGCGGGTCCGCCTCGCCGCCGGCATCCGCGACGCCCGCGACATCGGCAACGTCCACGCTGATGATCGGATCCCCGACCGACACGGTCACGCCAGCATCCACCATCAGCCGAGCCACAATGCCCGCATACGGCGACGGCAGATCGACCACCGCCTTCGCGGTCTCGACCTCGGCGATCACCTGGTTGAGCTCGATGCGGTCGCCGGGTGCGACCTTCCAGGCCACGATTTCCGACTCGGTGAGGCCTTCACCGAGGTCGGGCAGACGGAACTCGCGCTGCGCCATCGTCACCAGCCCCGATCTTGCAGCGAGTTCGGTCGGTCGAGCACTCGCTCGACCCCGTCGAGAATCCGGTCCATGTCGGGCAGGTGGAACTTCTCGAGCTTGGCAGGAGGGAACGGGATGTCGAATCCGGTCACCCGCACCGGCGCGTGCTCGAGGCTGTAGAAGCAGCGCTCGGTGACGGCCGCGGACAGCTCGGCGCCGAGTCCCCCGGTCTGGGATGCTTCGTGCACCACCACCAGCCGACCGGTGCGCTCGACCGAAGCGGTCACGGTGTCGAAGTCGATCGGCGAGAGCGAGCGCAGGTCGATGACCTCGATCGAGATGCCCTCGGTCTGCGCGGCCGTTGCGGCGGCGAGCGCGGTCTGCACGAGACCGCCGTAGGCGACCAGGGTCACATCGGTGCCGTGGGCGACCACGCGCGCGCGGTCCATGGCGCGCACCTGACTCGGGGCGGCATCCAGCTCCACCTCGCCCTTGACGTGGTAGCGGCGCTTCGGCTCGAAGTAGAGCACCGGGTCGTCGCTGACGATCGCCTCGCGGATGACGGCGTAGGCATCCGCCGGATCGCTGACGCTCACGACGCGCAGGCCCGAGGTGTGGGTGAAGAGCGCCTCGGGCGAGTCCGAGTGGTGCTCCGCTGCTCCGATGCCGCCGCCCCACGGCACGCGGATGGTCAGCGGCATCTTCACCGCACCGCGGGTGCGCGAGTGCATCCGCGCCACCTGGCTGACGATCTGGTCGAAGGCCGGGTAGATGAATCCGTCGAACTGGATCTCGCAGACCGGCCGGTAGCCGGCGAACGCCAGTCCCACCGCGGTGCCGAGGATGCCCGACTCGGCCAGCGGGGTATCCATCACCCGGCGATCGCCGAAGGTCTCTTGCAACCCCTGCGTCACGCGATAGACCCCGCCGAGCTTGCCGACGTCTTCGCCCATCACGACCACGCGGTCGTCGTCTTCCATGGCGCGCCGCAGCCCCGCATTGATCGCGGACGCCATCGTCAGCGTCGCGGCCGTCACGAGAACATCCGCAGGTAGGCCTCGTGCTCGGCGCGCTGCTCGTCGATGCGCGGATGCGGCTCGGCGTACACGTGATCGAACAGGGCGTCAGACGGCAGGTCGGACATCGCGAGGCAACCGGCGCGCAGCTCGGCGGCCACCGCGTCGGCTGCCGCGGTGACCTCGGCCTCGGCGCCCGCGTCGAGCACCCCGGCGTCGCGCAGGTAGGCGGCGACGCGAGCCAGCGGATCCTTGGCCGCCCATTCCGCGAGCTCGTCTGCCGGCCGGTATCGGGTGGGGTCGTCTGCGGTGGTGTGCGGCCCCATCCGATAGGTGACCGCCTCGATGAAGGTCGGACCCTCGCCTCGGCGCGCGCGCTCGATTGCTGATCGCGTCACGGCCATGACGGCAAGCACGTCGTTGCCATCCACCTGGATGCCGGGGATTCCGAATCCCGAAGCGCGATCGACGATCGCCGAGTGGCTCTGCACTCGCACCGGCTCCGAGATGGCCCAGTGATTGTTCTGGCAGAAGAACACGACGGGCGCGGCGAACGACGCGGCAAAGATCAGGGCCTCGCTGACGTCGCCCTCGCTGGTCGCCCCGTCGCCGAAGTAGGTCACCGCGACCGAGTCGCTCTGCGCCAACTGCATCCCCAGGGCATACCCGGTGGCGTGCAGGGTCTGCGCGCCGATGATGACTTGCGGGGTCGCCATCCGGTGGATGAAGGGGTCCCATCCGGACTGCGCGACGCCGCGCCAGGTGACAAGCAGGTCTGTTGGGGCGACGCCGCGAACCCAGGCGACGCCGTTCTCGCGATAGCTGGCGAAGACGAAGTCGTCGGGAGCCAGCGCGCGGGCAGAACCGATCTGCGCGGCCTCTTGACCGAGCAGCGGCGGCCACAGCCCGAGTTCGCCCTGGCGTTGCAGCGCGGTCGCCTCGGTGTCGATGCGCCGGATGATCACCATGTCGCGATACAGCGCGAGCAGCTCGGCGGGGCCGATGTCGGCAACGAGATCGGCGAAGGCGCCCGTGGTGTCGCGATGCCCGTCGGGACCGATCAGGCTGACGAAGGGCGTGATCCCGGGGAGGGTTTCGAGCAGCGCGGCTTTCATGGTGCCTCCCGGGTTCGACGACGACGTCTGCAACGAGGCTACGCTCGCTTTTCCGAAGTGCGCAACCGCCGTCCGGTGGATTGAGCATTATGCTCAGTCATGGGTCACTAACGACCCGGAATCAGCCAGAAGGAGACCAGAATGCGCGCCCTGGACCGCACCGAACTCCGCCTCCTGCTCGCTCTCACCGACGATCCACGAGCCACAACAGTCGCGCTCGCGCAAAAGTTGGGCGTCACGCGCAACACCGTGCAGGCGCGCATGGCCAGTCTCGAGGCCGCAGGGGTGCTGCTGCCCTACGACCGCTGCATCAACGAGCACGCGATCGGCCGCCCGCTCACCGCCTTCACCACGGTCTTCGCGACACAGCAGAAGCTCTCGCACATCGCGGCAGAGCTCGCGCAGATTCCCGAGGTGGTGCAAGCCTTCGGGATGACGGGGCCGACAGATCTGCTGGTGCGGATCGTCTGCGTCGACACTGACGAGCTCTTCAGGATCAACGAGCGGATCCTCGCCTGCGAGGGCGTCGAGCGGACCGAGACGTCGATCGCCATCAACGAGCTCGTGCCGTACCGGCTCGCGCCGCTGCTGCGACAGGCGGAGCTGGAGTTGGATCGCGGCTAGGCCGCGGCGCGCTCCGGCCGGCCGACACGGCGCGCTCGCAGCCACCGTGCAACCCGCAAGTCGCTCCAGCCGAAGCGGCCCGCGCTTGGCAGTGCGGCCCGGATGCTCTCTTCGCTGAAGGGATGCGACGGCCGGATGCCGACCGGCGCCTCGGGCGCTGGCGGGGCGACCTCGCTGACCCCCTCGGCCAGCATCTGCGCCTGGGCCTTCGCCACGAGCGGCACGATCATCGTCCACTCCGTCAGCTGCGCCAGGATTCGTATCGCCCACACCGGCAGCGCGACGAACAGCGGTCGGCGACCAGCAACGTGAGCGACGCGCCGAACAGCCGCCCCGAGCGTGAGCTCCTCGGCACCGACGACCGCCACCGTGGAATCCGGGATGCGGCCCTCCGCCGCGGCGATCATCACGTCGACGAAGTCGGCAACCGGGATCGGGCGCACCGTGCGTTCGCGGAATCCGACCGTCCCGAAAACCGGCCAGGTGCGCACAGCGCGCGTCACGTGATCGACCATGTGATCGCCGGCCCCGTAGATCATCGAGGCCTTGAGGATGGTGTGGTCGATCCCCGAGTGCCGGATCAACTCCTCTGCAGCCCACTTGGTCTCGTGGTAACCCGATCCACAGTTCGGCCGAGCTCGCAGGAAACTCACCATCACGATCCGCTTCACCCCGGCACGGCGGGCCGCCTCGATCATGGCGCGGGTGCCCTCGACGTGAACCCGCTCGAAGGTCTGGTCGCCGATTTCGCGATTGATCCCTGCCGCGTGAACGACGGCATCGCATCCGGAAAAGGCAGCCGCGAGCTCATCGACGTTCTCGATGTCGATGCCGGTGCGCCGGGAGATGACGACCAGGTCGGCCGGGTTGAGTCGCGCCGCGAGGTTCCGGCCGACGAAGCCGGTGCCTCCCGTGATGGCGATGCGCATGATTTCCTCTTTCGCTATTTCGCAATGTAGCTAAGTGCTATCTACCGCACTCTATCTAGCAATGGTGCTATATTGCAAACATGGCAGATTCGACGAGCGACATCTTCACGGCTCTGGCGCACCCGACCCGTCGGCAGATTCTGCAAGACCTCAAAGACGGCGAGTTGCCGGCCGGCGAGATCGCCGCACGCTTCAAGACCTCGGGTCCCACCATCTCGCGACACCTGAGCGTGCTGCGTCAGGCCGGCCTGGTCACCGAGCGCCGCGATGCCAACCGCATCCTCTATTCGCTGGTGAGCGACCGGCTCGCGCTGTCGGTCGGCGACTTTCTCTCGACCGTCTGCCCCGAGCAGATCGTGCTGCGCGAAGTTCGCAAGCGCGGCTCATCTCAGGGCTCGGCTCAGCCGACCCACGCGACGGCCTGACCTCCTCACACCCACCAATAATCGCCGGGCCCGCACTGGCTATGAGTTGGCGCGTCCCCCACGCCTCCGCCCAGCGACACCGTGTCGCCCTGCTCGTAGTGCACACCGCCGATGTCGACCGACCCGTCGTCGTTGAGCCGTGAGCCGGTCGGGACCACGAGCACCGCACCGTCGACGGCGATGCAGCCACGTGCGTTGGTGCCGAGAGTTCCCTGCGTCAGAGCGTCGGCCGAGACTCCCTGGCTCACGTAGGTCAGCAGAGTTCGACCGTTCACCGTGATCGGCCCCGCGCTGCATCCGCTCAGACCGAGCGCGAGAGCCACAGCCACAGCGGCCAGGCTGACCGGGCCGATCGCACCCCGAGCTCGCATGCCGCCAACCTACTCCGACGAGCGCGCGGCCCCGCCCCCAGACGACGCCGGGCTCAGCCGACCAAGCTCCTGCACGATCTCTTCGACGCGGTCCTTCGCGTCGCCGAACAGCATCCGCGCGTTGTCGCGGTAGAACAGCGGGTTCTGCACACCCGCATAGCCGGATGCCATCGACCGCTTGAACACGATGACCTCCTCGGCCTCCCAGACCTTGAGCACCGGCATCCCAGCGATCGGACTGCTCGGGTCTTCGGCCGCCGCGGGGTTCACCGTGTCGTTGGCACCGATCACGAGCACGACACTGGTGTGGGGAAAGTCGTCGTTGATCTCATCCATCGAGAGCACGATGTCGTAGGGCACCTTCGCCTCGGCCAGCAGCACGTTCATGTGGCCGGGCAGCCGGCCGGCGACAGGGTGGATGCCGAACCGCACCTCGATGCCCCGCGCACGCAGAATCCGCGCGAGCTCGGCCACCGGGTACTGCGCCTGGGCCACAGCCATGCCGAAGCCCGGCGTGATGATGACGGAACGGGCATCCGCGAGCAAGTCCGCCGTGTCGGCCACGCTGATCTCGTGGTACTCGCCGGTCTGTTCGACCCCCTTGGTCGGAGCCTCGATCCCGAACCCGCCGGCGATCACCGAGAGGAACGATCGGTTCATCGCCGTGCACATGATGTAACTCAGGAACGCACCAGACGAGCCGACGAGCGCACCGGTCACGATCAGCAGGTCGTTGTCGAGCAGAAATCCGCTGGCAGCCGCCGCCCATCCCGAATAGCTGTTGAGCATCGACACCACGACGGGCATGTCGCCGCCGCCGATCGACGCAACCAGGTGCAGGCCGAGCAGCAGCGCGAGCACGGTGACCGCGATCAGCAGGCCGAGCACCGGTGTGACGACGAACCAGACGGTCAGGCCGACGAAGACCACCAGTGCTCCGAGGTTCAGCGCATTGCGGCCGGGCAGCACGAGCGGGGCAGACGGCATCCGTGCCGACAGCTTCAGGAACGCGATGATCGATCCGGTGAAGGTGACGGCGCCGATGAAGACGCCGATGAAGACCTCGGCGTGATGGATGCCGATCAGGTTCGCCGCGATCCCGCCGTCTTGCAGGTAGCCGTTCCACCCGATCAGCACGGCCGCGAGACCCACGAAGGAGTGAAGCAAGGCGATGAACTGAGGCATCCCGGTCATCTGCACTCGGGCGGCACGCCACAGCCCGATGCTGCCGCCGATCGCCACGGCCACGACCAGCAGCACGATCCCGAGCCAGTCGGTGCGCTGGATCACGAGCACCACCGTCGCGACCAGTGCGATGATCATGCCGATGATCCCGTAGACCACACCCGTGCGTGCGGTCTCGTGCTTCGAAAGGCCGCCGAGGCTGAGGATGAAGAGCAGGGCGGCGACGATGTAGGCGCCGCCCGCGATGGCCACCGTTGCAGTGGCGAGAGAATCGAACACGGATCAGCCCTTCGAGAACATGCGCAGCATGCGGCGGGTCACGGCGAATCCGCCGAAGATGTTGATGCTGGTCAGCAGCACGGCGATGACCGACAGCACCCGGGTCAGCGGATCGCCAACGGCGATCTGCAGCAGCGCCCCGACCACGACGATGCCGCTGATGGCGTTGGTCACCGACATGAGCGGGGTGTGCAGCGCGTGATGCACCTTACCGATCACGTAGAACCCGATCACGATCGCCAGCACGAACACCGTGATGTGCTGCGGAAGCGGCGGCGGCGCGATGGCGATGATCACGAACAGGGCAAGAATGCCCACGACCATCAGGACGATGCGCACTGGACGCGGCATGCCGCGTCGCTTGCTCGCGATCGCGACGCCCGGCGCGGCCGCGGCGGCGGGCGCGGCCGAGACCTGCACGGGAGGCGGCGGCCACAGCTTCTCGCCGTCTCGCGCGACGGTGATCGCGCGCTGCACCACGTCGTCGAGATCGAGCACGAGCGCGCCGTCTTTGCCAGGAGTCAGCGGCTTGAGCAGGTTCACCAGGTTCTGCCCGTAGAGCTGCGACGCCTGAGCGGGCAGTCGGCGGGCGAGATCGGTGTAGCCGATGATCGTGATCCCGTTGGGCGTGACGATCTTCTCGCCGGGAACGGTGCCGACCACGTTGCCGCCGTTCGCGGCAGCAAGGTCGACGATCACGCTGCCGGACTTCATCGACGCGACATCGGCCGCTGTGATGAGCTTCGGGGCGGCCCGTCCAGGGATGTTCGCCGTGGTGACGATGATGTCGACGTCACGCGCCTGTTCTGAGTACAGCTCGGCCGCCCGCTTGTCGTACGCCTCACTCGTGACCTTGGCGTAGCCGTCGGACGATTCCATCTTCTCGCCGACCTCGACCGGCAGGTAGGTTCCGCCGATCGACGAGACCTGCTCGGCGACCTCGGGACGCGGATCGGTCGCGCGCACGATCGCGCCCAGACTCGACGCCGCGCCGATCGCCGCCAGCCCGGCGACCCCAACTCCCGCGACGAGCACCTTGGCAGGCGGCACCTTGCCGGCCGCGGTTACCTGACCGGTGAAGAACCGCCCGAAGGCGTTGGCGGCCTCGATGATCGCCCGATAGCCCGAGATGTTGGCCGTGGATGACAGCACGTCCATCGATTGGGCGCGAGAGATGCGCGGCACGGCGTCGACCGCGAGCGCCGTGATCGGCAGCGCGACCAGCTTGTCGACGAGACCGGGGTTGAGCCCGGGGCTCAGCCACGAGATGAGTACAGCGCCCTTCGAGAGCATGGCGAGCTCGGCATCCGTGGGGGCGGCGACGGTCAGAACGACGTCAGAGCCCCACGCCGCCTTCTTCGTGACGAGCCGCGCCCCGGCGGCTGCATAGTCGGCATCCGGAAACGACGAACCGGCGCCCGCTCCTCGTTCGACCGCCACGTCGTATCCCAGCTGGAGCAACTGCGCGACGGTAGGCGGCGTGGCGGCGACGCGCGTCTCACCGGGTGCGCTCTCGACAACGATGCCGATCTGCATGCGATTCCTTCGGGTCTGGATGGGCTCGTTCAACATCATGTCAGCTACTTGATCTCGGCCTTCAGAATGACGACCAGTACTCCCAGCAGCACGGATCCCAGCGCCCCGAGCAACCGCCACGGCCAGATGTAGCCGCGGCGCTGCACCGACAGCCAGCCGACCACGCCCAGCGTGAGGATCGAGGCAGCGAGCGCCAGGTAATAGGCGAGGTACTCGTCGAGCACGGCGAGAGCGCCCAGCAGGAGGAACATCATGGGCAGGATGGCCGCAGCCAGGAGCCCCACCGAGTGCTCGAGCGCATGCCGCACCACGACCTTGGCCGGCGTCGGCGCCTCGTCGCCAGCCGGTCCGCCCGCGACGATCTCGCTGACGGCGTGCGCGATCCAGAAGATCACGATCGACGCGAGCACGACCAGGAACACCTGGATGTCGGCCTCGGAGTCGTCTGCCAACACCATGTCGGTCACCGCGACGATGGTGCCGTAGATAAATGATGGACCGATGAGCATCCAGAGCAGCGGATTGCGCACTCGAGCCATCTCGACCTCCCGTCGGTGCCACGGTAGTGGCTGGAGGTCACGCCGCCCGGGATGACAATGGGATGGTGCGTCTCGCCATCCTCGGAGCAGTCCTGCTCGTGCTCGGGGGGATCGCGATCGCCACGGGGATCCTGCCGCTCCCGGATGCAGCGGCGATCGCCGAGCGGGTCTGGCCGATCCTGTTGTTCGCCGTCGCGATCACGGTGGTGGCCGAACTCGCCGCCGAGGCCGGCGTCTTCGCCGCCGTTGCGGAGCGCACGGCCCGCGCCGCGCGCGGCCGCGTGTGGCTGCTCTGGCTCTTCGTCGTGCTCCTGGCCGTGGTGAGCACCGCGTTCCTCAGCCTCGACACGACCGCGGTTCTGTTGACGCCGGTCGTTGTTCTGGTCGCCCGCCACAACGGTCTGCCGCCACTGCCCTTCGCGCTCACCACGGTCTGGCTGGCGAACACAGCGTCGCTGCTGTTGCCGGTGTCGAACCTGACCAACCTGCTGGCGCTGCACGCGCTCGGATTCACCGATCAGCTCCGCTTCATCGGCCTGCTGATCGTGCCGGCGGTGATCGCGATTGCGGTGCCGTGCGCCGCGCTGCTGATCCTGTTCCGCCGGGAAGTCCGGAAGCGGTTCGTGCCGGTGGCCGCATCGGCGCCGACGGACCCCGTGCTGTTCTGGATCGCGAGCGGCACGCTGATCGTGCTCCTCCCGCTCCTGGTAACCGGCATCCCGGTCTGGATGTCGGCCAGCGCCGGGGCCGTGGTGTTGGCCATCGCGTTCGCGATCCGACACCGCACGGTGCTTCGGTTCGGTCTGCTCCCGTGGCAGCTCGTGATGTTCGCGGCCGGTCTGTTTCTCGTGGTCGAAGCCGCGCACTCACTCGGTCTCACGGCCGTGCTCGCCCAGGCCGCCGGGTCCGGCGAGAGCCCGCTGGCACTGCTGCGACTCTCTCTGAGCGGGATGCTGGGCGCCAATGCCGTCGACAACCTCCCCGCCTATCTCGCGCTCGAGCCCGTCGCGTCGTTGCCCGAGCACGCCTCGCCCGTGCGCCTGGCGGCGCTGCTCATCGGGGTCAACGCCGGACCGCTGATCACACCGTGGGCATCCCTCGCCACGCTGCTCTGGCACTCACAGTTGAAGGCGCTCGATGTCGAGCTGCGCTGGTCGCGGTACCTGCTGCTCGGGCTCGTGGTCGCTCCCGTCACAGTCGTGATGGCAACGCTCGGGCTCGCGCTGACCCGCTGAGGGCGACTGGCTCGCCGGGCGAGCGGCTCACCAGTCGTGCACCGTGCCATCGGCCAGCCGGTTGAAGGGAAGGTATGCCCGCTGATAGGGATACTTGGCGGCCGCGTCCAGGTTCAGATCGACCCCGATGCCGGGTTTCTCGCCCGGATGCAGGAGGCCGTCGTTCCAGCTGAATGACTGCTCGAACACCTCGTTCGTCGCGGCACCGTGCTCCATGTACTCCTGGATCCCGAAGTTGTGAATCGCCAGTCCCAGGTGCATGGCGGCCGCCATCCCGACAGGGGAGACATCCGTCGGTCCGTGCATGCCCGACTTGATCTGGTACTGCGCCGCGAAGTCGAGGATCTTCTTCAGGTGGGTGATGCCGCCGGTGTGCGTGACCGCGCTGCGCACGTAGTCGATGAGCTGCTCGCGGATCAAGTACTGGTAGTCCCAGACCGTGTTGAAGATCTCGCCGATCGCCAGCGGAGTGGTGGTGTGCTGTCGAACGAGTCGCAGGGCCTCCTGGTTCTCGGCCGGGGTGCAATCCTCCAGCCAGAACAGGTCGTAAGGCTCGAGCGACTTGCCCAGCTTGGCGGCCTGGATCGGCGTCATCCGGTGATGGCCGTCGTGCAGCAACGGCAACTCGGGGCCGAACTCGTTGCGCACCGCTTCGAAGACGCCGGGCAGATGGCGCAGGTAGGCGCGAGTGTCCCAGTCCTCCTCAGCGGGAAGCCCCCCGCGTTGGGCCGGTTCGTGGTCGTAGCGCTTGCCCTTGTTGCCCGCACTCGTCTCGTTCGCCGCGATCCCGTAGATCGCCTTCAGCCCCGGAATCGCGGTCTGCACTCGGATCGCCTGGTAGCCCTTCGACTGATGAGACCGGATGCTGTCGAACAGTTCGGGGAGGTCGCGTCCACTTGCGTGGCCGTAGGCAAGCAGACCGCGTCGGCTCGCCCCGCCGAGCAGCTGGTAGAGCGGCATGCCTGCGGCCTTCGCCTTGATATCCCAGAGCGCGACATCGACGGCCGCGATCGCCGCCATCGTGACCGGACCACGGCGCCAGTACGCACCTCGGTAGAGAAACTGCCAGGTGTCTTCGATCTGGTGGGCGTCGCGACCGATCAGCAGCGGGGCAACGTGATCGGCCAGATAGCTGACGACGGCGAGCTCGCGCCCGTTGAGGGTTGCGTCGCCCAGGCCGACCAGACCGTCGTCGGTCTCGAGTCGGAGGGTGACGAAGTTGCGGTCGGGGCTGGTGACGACGACGTCGGCCTTGGTGATCCTCATGGCTGTTCTCCTTGCGCTCTGCGAGTCAGTCTTGGTCCAACTGGGTGAGTTGTCGATCGACGGGACCGGCGAGGGCTGACACGAGGTCGGGGGCGACAAGCCCGAGCGCCGCCTGAACTTGCGCGGCCGCGCTCAACGCCGGCATCGACGCTGCCAGCGCCTGCGCGCCCGGATCGGCGGTCTGCTCGGGGTGATCGCGCAGGTGGACGATCCAGGCTGCGATGGTCAGCGCTCCGGCCTCTCCGATAGGGATGCCGATGGCGAGGCGACGGCGCTGCACCTCCACGACGCGTGGACCGAGCTTCTGCGATCCATCGGCGGCGATCTGCACCAG
This sequence comes from Pseudolysinimonas sp., assembly GCA_039928695.1. Taxonomy (GTDB): domain Bacteria; phylum Actinomycetota; class Actinomycetes; order Actinomycetales; family Microbacteriaceae; genus Lysinimonas. Next base: position 16,499 of record JBDSSQ010000041.1, read on the forward strand.
GCGGTGGCGGATGCGGTCGTTGGCGAAGCGTCGGCGAAGCGCTTCCAGCAAATCGTCGACCTCATCGGCCGGGAGGTCGAGCACCGCACGGGCCTCTGTCCAGAGCCGCTCGACGCCCTCGCGGCACCAGGGATCGGCGATCGCCTCGTCGATCGTCTCCCAGCCGCGCGCCAACCCGGTATAGGCCAGCAGCGAGTGGGCGGCGTTCAGCAACCAGAGCTTGCGCTGCTCGAACGGCTCAAGCCGTTCGACGAACCGAGCGCCACCGGCCTCCCAGGCAGGACGCCCCGCGGGGAACTCGCCGCAGAGAACCCACTCGGTGAAGGGCTCGGTGACGACCGGGACGGCATCCTGGATACCAGTCAGCCTGCGCACGGTCTCGACGTCGTCGGGGGTGGTCGACGGGGTGATCCGATCGACCATGCTCGAGACGAACGAGACCTTTGTGGCGATCCAGTCCGCCAGATCGGAGTCGATGCGCGACGCCACGGCGAGGACGACCTCGCGGGTTACGTCGCCGTTGGACGGCAGGTTGTCGCAGCTCACGACCGCGAGCGGCTCGCCTCCCGCCCGGCGACGGGCGCGCAGCCCATCGACGATGCGGGCAACCGCCGTCACCATCGCCGTGCCGTCGTCGTCCGCGAGGGAGGCAAGATCGCGAGAGAGGGCTTCGTCGGTCCAGTCCAGCTCTCCGTCGGGGCCCCGGAGGTAGCCGGCCTCGGTGATGGTCAGGGTGAGCACGCCGACCCGCGGGTCGGCGAGCACCTCCCGCCAGCGTTCCGCGTCGGCGCCGTCGGTGGCGCGCACGATGCTCGAAATGCGCTCGACCGTGTCGCCGTCCACACCGCGCACGACAAGTGAGTAGACGTCGTTCTGAGCCGTGAGGGCACGAGCCAAATCGGGCCGGCGTCCGGTGAACGACTCGATCCCCCATGGCCCATCGCCGGTTTCCGCCTTGTTCTCATTCGCACGCTGGGTGTACCAGGCCTGATGGGCACGGTGAAAGGCGCCAAGGCCCAGGTGCGCGACCCGGACCGGGGCGCGATCAGACACGGGCGGCCGCCCGCAGGAAGGCCAGGTTCTCGCGCGTGCGCTGCTCAAGGGGCAATTCGGTCGAGAAGTCCTCGATTGTGACCCAGCCGTCGTAGCCGACGGTTTCGAGTTCACGGAAGTATGCATCAACATCCGCGACACCGTCTGCGAGGGGCGCCCAGCGCGCCTGCCAGGTCGTGACCCCGTCGACGACGTCGCCCGGATACCAGCCCACGTTCTTCACATGGATGTGCGCCAGGTACTCCCCCAGCAGCTGGAAAGCCGAGACGTGGTCCTCCTGGCCCTCGATGACGAGGTTTCCGAGGTCATGGATGACGCCGATGTGGGCAGGATCCAGCCCGTCCACCAGCCGCAACGCCGCCGAGGCCGATGCGGAGACGGTGCCGTGATGCAACTCGATCAGGGCTTTCACCCCGTGGTGGGCAGCTCGGTCGGCCGCACGCTCCAGGTCGGACCGCACCGCAGCGAACACCTCACGATAATCGCCACCGCCTCGGCTGGGCACCGTGACACGCACCTGGCGGGCGCCGAGCGCGGCCGTCGCGGACAGCATCCGGTCGACGTCGGCGTGGTTGTCGCACCGCGCATATCCGCCGATACCCGAGAACTCGAGGCCCGCATCGCGAGTGATCCGCGCGATCTCGTCGAGCGAGCCCTCCAATCCGGTCAACGGCCAGGTCGCGCGGTTGCCCGCCCAGAATCCCGGAACGTCGGTCTGCTCCTGGTCGGTGATGCGCCACTCGATGCCGTCCCAGCCCTGCGCGGCCAGGTTCGCAGCCGCCTGCGCGGGCTCCCACTCGGGTGTCGATGCCGTGAAGACGGAGAACTTCACTGAGTACCTCCCGTGACCAGAACCGTCTCGTCATAGCGGCCAGCGAGCACATCGGCGAAGAGCACCGGCACACCGAGGGTCGCCGAGACGTAGAGGGATTCCACGGTTGCCAACGAGATCAGGGCGTCATCGACGCGAACGCCCGGTGCCGTATGCGTGTCGATGGCGCGCACGATGTCGCGGTACTGCCGCAGATGAGCCTGGGTGAAGGAGTCATCGGCCTTCGGCGCGCCGTGCACCTCGTCGGCTGCGACGACGTCGGCCGCCTGATTGCCGCCGCCGGCATCCGAGCCATCGCCGCCGGCATGGAAGAACGCGAGCTGGTCATCGTCGAGGATGGCCGAGCCGCGGTCTCCGTGCACCTGGACGCGCACTGAGAGTTGGGGAAAGGCCGCGGTCGTCGCGTGCAGCACCGCCAGCGCTCCCGATTCGAAGCGGATCGTCGCGACGGCGATGTCCTCGACGTCGATGCGGTCATGGGCGAGGCGGCCGGTCTCGGCGCTGATCCGCACCGGCGTCCCGAGAAACCAGACAAGCAGATCGATCGTGTGCACACCCTGGTTCATCGCGGCTCCGCCGCCGTCGAGCTCCCAGGTTCCGCGCCAGTCGCCGGAGTCGTAGTACTCCTGGCTGCGCCACCATGCCACAGATGCAACCGCCGAGGTGATTCGGCCGAAGGCGCCGCTGCGGATCGCCTGGTCGACGACGACGCTTGCCGGATCGAAGCGGTGCTGGCTGATTACCGAGACGACGAGACCCTTGGCCTCGGCCGCGTGGGCCAACTCGGCGATGAGCCGCGCACGCGGCAGGTTGACGTCGAGAGGCTTCTCGATCACGACGTTGCTGCCCCCCGAGATCGCCTGCTCGGCCACCGAGACGTGGAGTCCGCTCGGCGTGCAGATCACGACTAGGTCTGCGTGCCCGGCGTCGGCCAGCGTCTCGAAGGTCGGCGGACGCGGCACCGACAGCTCCGACTCGAGGTAGTCGGCGAGCTTGGCCGCTGCCGCCGGGATCGCGTCGACGAGTGCCGCGATCCGAAGTCCGCCGAGCGCGACCATGGCCCTGGCGTGGTTGTAGCCGATGACCCCGCAGCCCACGATGGTGACGGTCAGCTCGCTCATTTCGTGGTGACTCCGATGCTGTCGGTGAGCCGCGCGAAGGCACGCGCCGCCCGCCCGAACGCCTCCGGCCCCGACAAGCCGCCGAGATGATTCAAGTCGGTCAGGTGCGGCTCGAGCGAGGCGAATCCGACATAGCCGGAGTCCCGCAGTGCCGTGATGGTCTCGAGCAACTGGCCGTCGCCCTGACCAGCGGGGACCACAGCGCCGGTGGCGGCAACGGCATCCTTCACCTGCAGGTATTCGAGGTGCGCGCGGAGCAGCGGGTATGCCTCGGTAAAAGGCCGCACGCCGACCTGCACGTAGTTGGCGTTGTCCCAGGCAACCTTGAGCGACTCCGAGCCGACCGACTCGATGATGTCGAGAACCCGCTCAGGCGTGTCGCCGTAGATCTCCTTCTCGTTCTCATGCAGCAGCACGACGCCTTCGCGCTCGGCGACCGCGGCCAGCGCACTCATCCGCTCCAGCACCGCGTCGCGGATGCTCTCGGGCGTCACCCCAGCCGCTCGATAGAAGGAGAACAGCCTGATGTACCGGCTGCCCAGCCGGCGGGCCGCAACGATCGCCCGCTCCAGTCGCCCAATCTCGTGTTCGACCGGCAGCGAGACATCGACCTTGCCGATTGGCGACGCGATCGCCGAAACCCCGATTCCCCGATGGGTGAAGAGCGCGGCGAGCTGATCAAGCCGACTGTCGTCGAGCTCGACGATGTTGATGTCCCAAGCGCTTCGCACCTCGATGTGATTCGCCCCGAGAGCTTGCAGAACGGCGACCTGCACGGCGGGATCGGGGCTGATCTCATCACCGAACCCCGAAAGCTGCCATTCGGTCGCGGACGCGGACGCGGAGCTCATTTGACTCCTCCTGCGGTGAGGCCACCGACCAGGTAGCGCTGGAAAACGAGGTACAAGATGACGACGGGCGCGGCGCACACCAGGGATGCCGCCATCATCTGCCCGTAGATCGGCACCGCTCCGCCCTCGGCGGTCGCCCCGAACACCTGCAGGGCCACGGCGACCGTTCGCGTGTCGGCATTCGTGATGACCGACGCGAACAGCACGTCGTTCCAGCCGAGGAGAAAGGCGAAGATGCCCGAGACGACGATCCCTGGCCAACTCAGGGGAACGATGATCTGAGTCAGGATGCGCCACGACGATGCCCCATCGATGCGGGCGGCTTCCTCCAGTTCGCGCGGGAGACCGCGCAGGTAGGTGACCATGACCCAGGTCGAGAACGGCAGGGCGAAGGTGAGGTACGTCACGAAGAGCGCCCCGCGCGTCCCGATGATCGGCACACCGAGCAAGGTCCCCAGGCTCGCGAAGATCACGAATACCGGCAGAAGGATCAGCGTGCCCGGAATGGACTGCAGCGCGAGCAGGCCCCGCAGGATCGTGAGCCGCCCGAGAAACGAGAAGCGCACAAGAACGTAAGCCATCGAGACCGCCAGGAAGGCGCAGACCACGGCCACCGACCCCGCGACCAGGATGCTGTTGACCAGTCCCTGACCCAGGTCGACGGTCGTCCAGATCGTCGCGTAGTTGGCGAACGTCACCTCCGTCGGGAAGAAGTCACCACGGGCGACGCTGACGTCGGAGTTGATCGAGGCGAAGAAGATGTAGAGCATCGGCAGCAGCACCGCGATCATCAGCACCGCGATGATCATCACCATCAGCGGCCGGGGCAAGAGACGCATCGACGAATTGCTCGTACCCGCCCGGCGCCTGACCGGCCGAGCCACCATTTCTACCTCGACGGTCATCGCTTCTTCCCCTCGTCTCCGGTATCCAGCCTCACGGCTCGCAGGTAGACCACGAGCGGGATCGCGATCAGGATCAGCGACGACACTGCCATCGCCGCGCTCAAGCCGAAGCGGAAGTTCTGGAAGCTCGTGATGTAGGTGAGCACGGGAAGCACTTCGACGGCGGTCGGCGCCGGCACCCCGAAGAGCACGAACGTCAACGTGAAGCTGTTGATGTTGTGCAGAAACGAGATGATCAGAGCCAGGGCGATCGGGCCCCGCAGGTAGGGGAAGATCACGTAACGCAGCTTTGTCCACCAGCCGGCGCCGTCGATCGCTGCGGCCTCGTGCACCTCGGTGTCGACCGACTGCAGACCCGAGAGAACCAACAGGTAAAAGAACGGCCACGACGACCAGGCCTGAACGGCGATCAGGGCCCAATAGCTTTGCGGACCGTTGAGCCAGAGGCCCGCGTGGATCCCGAAGACGTCGAGGATGTTGTTGACCACCCCAGACGGCTGAAGCATGGTGCGCCAGACCGTCCCCACCACAAATGCCGGCAGCACGTAGGGGATGAGGAAGATCGAGCGCACGAGCGCACGCCCTCGAAAACGGTTCTGCACCGCGAGCGCCGCGGCCGTGCCGACCGGAAGGGTGATCAGGGCGACGATCAGCGCGTACGAGACGCTGATCCCGACCCCGTGGAACAGGGGCGAGCTGGTCGCCGCCTCCAGGTAGTTCTTGACCCCGATGAATCGCGCGCTCACCCACTCCCGCAACGAGTACTGGTCGAGGTCGATCAGCGAGATGTAGAGCGCGAACAGGAGGGGAACGAGAATGACCAGCACCATGAGGATGCCGCCGGGGGCGAGCATCCACAGGGGCCGGTTGCGCTCGGCGACCTGGCGGCGGCGGGGGGGACGGCGCGCCCCTGCGGGCGAGCCGTCCCCTTCCGGAACGACACGCCCGCGGGTCACAGCGGGAGAGCTTCTCATGAGATCGAGTCGGCTAGTGGACCCGGTCGAGGGCGGTCTGAGCGGCGGTTTGGGCCGTCTTCAACTTGTCCTTGAGCGAACTCTCGGCCACGTTGCCCGACTGCAACTCGGGCAACGACTGCACCACCACGTTCACCAGTGCGAGTTGGGTGTCGCCCCACGCTCCGGTAAAGGGCGTCGAGACCGACTTGGATCCTGCCACGAGGATCGGCGCCAGCAGCTTGTCGGACTCGACGGCCTTGGCCTCGACGGCGTTGGTCGGCAGGTCGCCGAAGGTTTCGAAGTAGGTCTTCTGCGACGCCGGGCTGGTGAGCATGTTGATCAGGGCGAACGCGAGGTCCTGATTCTTCGAGTACTTGGCGACGACGATGTTGTCGCCCGAGATGATCGACGCGGCTGCAATCGAGTTCTTCGGGGCCTTGGTGACTCCTGGCGGGATCACCGGGAGCACGGCGTACGCGTACTTGCCAGCCACCGAGGACTTGTCGAGAGCCACCTTCGAGCTGGCGGAGACCATCGGCAGGAACGCCGCTTTGCCATCGGCGAATGCCGCGACGGCCTGGGCGTTCTTCCAGCCCACCGCGGCGGGATCTACGATCTTGTCCTTCGTCATCCATCCGAAATACGTCTCGTACGCCTTGAGCGTCGCCGCGTTGTCCAGGCTCGCCTTGCCGTTCTTGATGAGCGGGTTGCCGGCCTGCAGGGACATGCCCCAGATGAATTTCCAGGGGTCGAAACCATCTGCATAGGCGATCGCCATGCCGTACTGGCCACCTGTCGTCATCTTCTTCGCCTGCGCGGCCAGTCCATCCCAGCTGTCTGCGGGCTTGTCGATGCCCGCAGCGGCGAGCATCTCCGTGTTGTATGCGACCACGAACGGACGGCTCGCAAGCGGAATCCCGATCTCGTCCTTGGCGTTCGGACCCGAGATTCCGAGCAGTGACGGTACGAACTTGTCGCGGCCGCCGACCTCGGCCCATTGCTTGCTCCCCAGCGAGACAAATGCCCCGGTCGAGTACGCGGTGGGGGTGAAGGTGGTTCCGAGCGAGTAGACGTCTGGGCCTTGTCCCGAGACCACGGAGGTCTGGATCCTGGTCAGCTCGTCGTTGCCCGAGGCGAAGGTCTCGAAGTTCACGGTCGCACCGGTGAGTTTCTGGAACTTGGCCGAGACATCGGTGAACCACTGCTTCTGCTGCGTGGGGTAGATCGTGTTGGCCGCGACTAGGACGTCGAGCGTCTTGCCGGTTCCGTCGATTGCCGTGCTGCTCGCGGTGGGCTTGGAGACGGGGGTAGACGAGCAACCCTGGAGGGCGAGAGTCACGACCGCGACGGCTGCCGCGATCGCGAGGGCATTGCGTGCTTTCATCAGAACTCCTCTTTGAGCGATTGATGGAACCTGGGAGTTCAACCAGTTCGGCTTGGAGCCCGGGTTCGGTGACTGACTCGAACTATAGGCAAACCGGCAAATTTGTGGAAAGATTGCCAAAGATTGCCAAAGATTGCCAAATCTTGTTCAATCTGCTTGTCTCTGTGCATGATCGATCCGTCGGCGCTGCAGCCGAAGCGGACACCGACCCTTCGAGATGTCGCGGCATTGAGCGGAGTCGCGCCGTCCACCGTGTCACGGGCCCTGTCAACACCGGGTCGTGTGCATGCCGTCACCCGCGAGCGCATCGAGAAGGCCGCGGAAGAACTCGGATACCTCCGCACCGCGCACTCCAAGTCATCGCAGCCGACCGGCACCAAGGCAATCGCGATGCTGGTCGCGGATGTGGCGAACCCCTTCTACTTCGACATCATCCGTGGGGCGCAGCACCAAGCCCGTGCCGGCGGCTATTCCCAGTTGTTGATCGACACCGAGGAGTCGCCCGAGCTCGAGAAGTCGCTGCTCAACGGGCTCAGCCGCTCGATCGCCGGGGCGGTGCTCGGGGCATCCCGCCTGACCGACCGCGAGCTGACGGCGATCTCGGCCGAGATGCCGATCGTCGCGATCAACCGCCAGACCGAGGGTGTGCCGAGCGTGTTCATCGACACTCCTCGCGGCATCGATCAAGCGGTCGAGCATCTGATCTCGCTTGGGCATCGCTCGATCGTCTACGTGTCGGGACCTGAGACGTCCTGGTCGAACGAGGGTAGGTGGCGGGCGTTCCAGCGCGCGATGCGACGACACGAGCTCACCGCCAAGCGCCTGGGTCCGTTCTCGCCGAAGCGAGCCGGGGGAGCGGGTGCCGCTGACGCGGTCCTCAACAGTGGAGCCACGGCGTGCGTCGCGTTCAACGACCTGCTGGCCATCGGGATGCTGACCCATCTGCGCGAACGCGGGGTGAAGGTGCCGGATGACATCAGCATTGTGGGATGCGACGACATCTTCGGCGCCGACTTCTGCAACCCGCCGCTCACCACCCTGACCGCGCCAACCGAGCAGGCCGGCCGCGTCGCGGTCTCGATGCTCATCGCCCAGTTGACCAAGGATCCGCTGCAGAGTCTGCGTAGGAGCGTCATCCTGACCACCAACCTGACCGTGCGCGAGTCGACCGGCCCCGCGCCCCAACAGAGGAGGGCGCAATGACGCTGCTCTCCCCTCATCCCGATCGACTGCTCCCATCGGACCCTGCACAACGCGACATTGCGCGGCGGCTCTACTCTGCGGTGAAGACGGCGCCCATTTACTCGCCACACGGGCATGTCGACGCCGCGATGCTGAGAGCCAACCAGCCGTTCGCGAATCCTGCATCGCTGTTGATCACCCCCGACCACTACGTCACGCGTCTGCTGCACGCCAACGGCGTCGAGCTGCACGAGCTGGGTCTTGCCCGCAACGGGCACCCGTCCGACGTCGCGGGTCGCGAGATCTGGCGTCGGGTCAGCGAGCACTGGAACGTCTTCCGCGGCACCCCGGTCGCCTACTGGTTCGAGACCGAGTTGAGCGAGGTCTTCGGGATTACTGAGGTGCCGTCGGCGGCAAACTCCGATGCCGTCTACGACGCACTGGCGGCCCGCATCGACACCGAGGCCATGCTGCCCCGCACGCTCTTCGAGACTTTCAACATCCGGGTGCTCGCCACCACAGACGATCCGGTCGACGACCTTGCCGCCCATGCCGCGCTCATGGCCGACCCGACCTTCACGGGCCACGTGCTGCCCACCATGCGCGCGGACGCCTACCTTGACCCGCTTACCTCCGGCTGGCGCGGCAAGCTCGACGCCTTGAGCGCGGTGAGCGGCGCCGACGCCGGAACGTATGTCGGCCTCTTGGAGGCGCTTCGGCGGCGGCGGGCGCATTTCATCGCGCATGGCTCGACGGCGACCGACACCGGGGTGCTGGACGCCGGGTCCACTCCCCTTGAGCCCGCGGACGCCGAACGGTTGCACCGCGCGGGCCTCGACGGCTCGATCACACACGACGAGGCCACCGCATACCGTCACAACATGCTCTACCGCTTCGCCGAGATGGCGAGCGACGACGGACTGGTCATGCAGCTGCACGCCGGCGTGATCCGCAACCATCACCGGCCCACCTTCGACGCCTACGGGCCGGATTCCGGGCACGATCTGCCCGACCGCGTCTCGTTCACCCGCCCGCTCGAGCCGATCCTGCGCGACTTCGGCACGAATCCAACCTTCCGGATCGTGCTCTTCACGGTCGACGAGAGCGCGTTCTCCCGTGAGATCGCTCCGCTTGCCGGGTTCTATCCCTCGGTCTTCGCCGGTGCGCCGTGGTGGTTCCTTGACAGCCCGGCCGCGATCCTGCGCTACCGCGATGCCGTGACCGAGACGGCCGGTTTCACCAAGACATCCGGCTTCATCGACGACACTCGCGCGTTCTGCTCGATCCCGGCGCGCCACGACATGTCGCGCCGCGTGGACGCCGGCTACCTCGCAGGACTCGTGGCCCGTCACCAACTCAGCGAGGATGACGCCCACGACATCGCCGTCGACCTGGTGTCAACCCGGCCGATCGAGACCTTCCGCCTGCCGACCTGAACTCAACGTCACTCGCTGACGACGCCGTAGGCCGGCAGCAGTTCGCGCCAGCGCGGCTCCCACGGCGACCTGCTGCCGGCGGCGAGCTCGGTGTCGAGGTCTTGCAGGTGCACGTGCCACCCCGCTGCGTGATACGGCACGTCGGCGAGCGGCAGTCCGCGCTCCTCGACGACGAGTCGGGTGCCATCCCCGTCTTCGCTGAGCACCGCCTCCATGACGGTCTGATCGTCACCGGTGCCCGACAGCAGCTGCAACCGGTGCGGCGCATCGCAGACCTCGACGCGCATCGGGCCCTGCCAGTCGCTGGTGAAGCTGCCCTGGAGTTCGCCGCCGACACGGAAGTCGCCCGTGACCACCGCGATCCACCTGGCCGTTCGCTCGGGATCGGTGATCGCCGACCAGACGTCGGCGATGTCGGTGTCGAAGCGGTCCTCCAGACGGACCGTGCCTCGATCGCCGTCGGGGATCGTTGTGACCTGCAGGGCGTCAGTCATCGTTCTTCCTCCTGGTTCGTCCGCTTCGCGCGCTTGCCGCGCGCGATCTCGGTGTGCAGAGCAGCCATGCGGTGGGTCCACAGCTCGCGGTACGGCGCGAGCCACTCGTCGAGCCGGGCCAACGGGTCGGGATCGATCGCGTAGATCCGACGTTGCGCATCCTTGCGCACGCGCACCAGGCCGGCTTCGCGCAGAATGCGCAAGTGCCGCGACACTCCCGGGCGCGCGATCGCCAGGTTTCCGGCGATCTCGTTCACCGTCGCGGGCCCCTGCCGCAGGGTCTCGAGGATCGCACGACGGTTGTCGTCCGAGAGCGCCTGCACCACCGCATCCATGTCGCCAATGTACAGACACGTGTACGTACACGTCAAGGTACACACGACCGAATCCGACCGAGGGCGCGTAGTCTCAGCGCCACAAGGTCACAGCGGCTCGGACTGCACAGAACAGAGGAACACCATGGGCGAGAAGTCAGCACGCAAGAACACGCCGAAGACCGCGGCGTCGAAGACGCTCAAAGAGAAGCGTCTCGAGAAGCACAACAAGAAGGCCAGCAACGAGCGCGTCAACAACACGGATGCCGTAACGAAGGCCGCGAACAAGTAGCGATCCGCAGCCGGGTGGCCTAGCTGTCGGCGCCCGACTTCTTCTTGGCGAGAGCCTTCTCGGCGATCGGAGCCGTTCCGTTCGCCTTCTGAGCTGCGTAGTACGCCCGCGCCTCGTCTTGGCGCTCGCGCTCGGCGCCAGTCGCAATCGACGCCCGCAGATGCTCGGGAGCGAACTGGAACGCATCCGTCAGCGCCACAGCGTGCGGACGCAGCCGGGGAAGCAGCCGGTCGTCGATGTAGTCGGTGATCGACGCGGCACGCGATGCGGACAGGCGCCCGTTGATCAGGTACCAGGCCAGGTGCTTCTCAATCAGCGTGAAGCCGAACAGGTCGCGCAGCCAGGTGAGCACCTGCTTGTTGCCGGCGTGTTCGATGGTGGCGAGGCGCTCGCTGAACGCCTCCCATTCGAGCAGTTCGGCGTGGGCGTATGCCGCCTCGATCAGTTCGTTCTGGTTCTCGTTGAAGAGCGCTGCGGCATCCGAGGCGCTGAGCGAGCCTGCGTTCTTCAGCCGACCGGCGACCGCGGCCACCATGGTCTCGACGCGGTCGGTGAGCAGCTGGCGCTGCGCGGCCTCGCCGCGCACGTTGCCAACGGAGCGGGCCGTCGATCCGAAGTCGGCGATGCGCTGACCGAGGGCGCGCAGGCCAGAGCGGCTGACGGCCGACCCGGCGGCCTGGCCCGCATAGGCGGCAAGAGTCGCGGCATCCGGCTTGGCAAGACGGCGCCCGTAGTCGGTGAGCAGGCGCTTGGCGACCAGCTGCAACAGCACGTTGTTGTCGCCCTCGAAGGTCGTATAGATGTCGAGGTCCGCGTGCAATTGGGTGAACCGGTTCTCGGTCAGGTAGCCGGCGCCGCCGCAGGCCTCCCGCGCTTCTTGAAGCGTGGCAAGCGCCGACCAGGTGCTGAACGGCTTGAGCGAGGCGGCGAGGGTCTCGAGGTCTTGACGGTCTTCGTCGGTGTCGTGCTCGCCCGAGAACACTCCGTGGAACTTCTCGAGCAACTGATCGTGCCCGAACGACATCGCGTATGTGGTGGCGAGGCGCGGCAGCAGGCGACGCTGGTGACGCTGGTAGTCGAGCAACACGACCTCGTTGTCATCGGAGCCATCGGCGAACTGGCGCCGCTGGTCTGCGTAGCGGATCGCGATGGTCAGGGCCAGCTTGCTCGCGACAGTGGCGGCGCCGTCGAGCGAGACCCGACCCTGCACGAGCGTGCCGACCATGGTGAAGAAGCGTCGACCGGGGCTGGCGATCGGCGAGCTGTAGACGCCGTTCTCGTCGACATCCCCGTAGCGATTCAGCAGATTGGTGCGCGGGATGCGCACTCCGGTGAAGTGCAGACGCCCGTTGTCGATGCCGTTGAGACCGCCCTTGAGGCCGTCGTCGTCGCCGCCGATGCCGGGCAGAAAGTCTTTGCCGTCGCGGATCGGCACGAAGAACGCGTGCACTCCATGGTTCACGCCCTCGACGATCAGCTGGGCGAACACCACGGCGGCTTGACCATCCTTGGCCGCGTTGCCCAGGTAGTCCTTCCAGGCAGCACGGAACGGGGTGTCGATGACGAACTCGTCGGCCGCCTTGTCGAACGTCGCCGTCGTGCCGATGCTCGCGACATCCGATCCGTGCCCGGTCTCGGTCATGGCGAAGGCACCCGGAGTTGCCAGGCTCATGATCGATGGCAAGAACTGCTCGTGCGCGCGCTGAGTGCCCAGGTGCATGACGGCGGCGCCGAACAGCCCCCACTGCACACCCGATTTGATCTGCATCGACGGGTCACCGATGACCAGTTCTTCGAAGCTCGCGATGTTGGCGCCGTGGTCTTCTTCGCCGCCGAGGCTCTTGGGGAACGCGCGATGGACGGAGCCCTCATCGACCAGGCGCTGCAACTGGCCGAGAACACGCGTGCGGTGCTCGGCCATGCTCAAGCCAGGGATCTGGTGAAACTCGTCGCGCTTCAGCAACTCACGCGAGTGCTTGCGGGCATCCGCCCAACGGGCGAACAGCACCTCGGCGAGCGCGGCGGAGTCGACGAGCTGAGCATCGCCGGGGGCAGTGCCCGCTCCGGAGACGGTGGTGCGTTCGATGGTGTCGGTCATTATGCACTCCTGAAAGTCGTGCTTCGCACGCTACGCCTGGATGCTGGCGGGGCGCGATTTCGTTGCGAAAGGCCACGATCGCCCGCCGACAAGCGCCGGATCGGGTAGGAGACACTCTACAAAAGCTGCGCGAAGCATGTGTGGAGAGTCTCTGTACGCTCGGGGCGCCGAAAGTACTGTCGCCGGGTCGGCCCTAGAGGGTTCCCGCGCTTGCGAAGGTGTCGCACGACTGCGGGCCGCCGTTGAGTCCCGCGGTGAACCACTTCTCGCGCTGGGCGCTGGTGCCGTGCGTGAACGACTCCGGGTCGACCTGGCCCTGAGTGGACTGCTGGATGTGGTCATCGCCGACCGCGGCGGCCGCGTTCAAGGCATCCGAAATCTCGGCCTGGGTTACCGGCTGCAGGAACGGCACTCCGTTCTGGTCCTTGGTGGTCTGGGCAGCACCGACCCACGAGCCCGCGTAACAGTCGGCCTGCAGTTCGAGGCGCACGCTGTCTGAGGTCGGCCCCGTCTGTTGGAGGTCGAGGTTCTGGTCCATGACGCCGGTGATCTTCTGGATGTGGTGGCCCCATTCGTGGGCGATCACATAGAGCTGAGCGAGCGGCCCGCCGCTCGCGCCGAACTGGCTCTTCAGCTCGTCGTAGAAGGCGGTGTCGATGTAGACGATCTGGTCGTTGGGGCAATAGAACGGACCGACCGCGGTGGTCGCGCCGCCGCAGGCAGTGTCGGTCGACTGATCGAAAATCACGAGTTCGGGCTGCGTGTAGCCCTCGACCGTGGTGCTCCAGTAGCTGTCGAGCGAGGTCGCGGCACCTTGCATCCGGCACTGGATGTCGGTATTGGCCTGCGCGCCGGTGGTGCACTGGGCGAGCGGCGTGTCCGTCGCGTTCGAACCGCCGCCACCGGTGCCGCCGACCAGGCCGGTGAGGTCGACGCCGAGCAACTGACCGACGATCACGATGGCGAGCAGCCCGAGGCCGCCACCGCCGAGTCCGATCGCCGTGTTGCGTCCGCGGTTGCTGACTCGCCCGCCCTGGATGTCGGCGTCGTCGTTGAAGGTCATGGGATGACGCTACTGCCGGTCCGCGGTGCCGCAGAACCGGGATCGTCGTTCCATCGCATCGAGCTCGACGAATTGATAATGCTCAGCAGCGCCGTGCGGAGCGCTGGCAGCTCTGGCACGTCCGGGAAGAGTTCGGCCTCGACGCGGCGGGCACGCGCGAAGACCTCCGCTCCGGATGGGGTTCGCTCCACCACCCGACGGCGGCGGTCGACGGCATCCGCGTGCCGCTCCACGAAGCCCTCCCGCTCGAGCCGGTCGATGGTGCGCGACATGGTCTGGGCTTCGACCCGGGCCAAGCCTGCGAGGGCAACCTGCGAGGTCGGTCCGGCGTCGAGCAGGTGCAGCACGATCAAGCCAGCGTGGCTCAACCCGAGCTGGGTCAGGGCGTCCAGCCAGGCGTGCTCAACGAGACGGGATGCCGTGGACAGCAGCCGGCCAGTCGGCCACCCCGCCATCCCGTCGCTCATGCATTCACGTTAGTGCTACCGTCGAATAACGATCAGCCGGCTGACTATTTTTCGGAGAACACGATGTCTGACACCGCCATACCAGCACCCGATCGGCGTCGTTGGATCGGGTTGGTCGTCGTCAGCATTGCCGTGGCCCTGATCATTGTCGACTCGACCATCGTCAACGTGGCGATCCCCTCGCTCGTGAAAGAACTCGATATCACCTCGACCCAGGTGCAGTGGGTGCAAGAGAGCTACACGCTGGTGTTCGCCGCCCTGCTGCTGGTGTGGGGCACGCTCGCCGACCGGGTCGGGCGCCGCCGGTTGCTGCTGATCGGAATCGCGGTCTTCGGCCTCGCGAGCATCGGCGCGTCGCTCGCCCCCACCGGCGACCTTCTCATCGGCGCCCGCGTTGTGCAGGGCGTCGGCGGCGCCATGCTGCTGCCGACCACGCTCTCGATCATCAACGCGACGTTCCGCGGTCGCGAGCGTGGCATCGCCTTCGCCGTCTGGGGTTCGACGATCGGTGGCATGGCTGCGGTCGGCCCGCTGCTCGGCGGATGGCTGACCACCTACTTCTCGTGGCGATGGGCCTTCGGCATCAACGTGCCGCTCGGCGTGATCCTGATCATCGGGACGCTGGTGTTCGTCAGCGAATCGAAGTCATCAGACGCCGGACGAGTGGATGTCGTGGGCGCCGCCCTCTCGGTCGTCCTGTTCGCCTCGCTCGTCTTCGGTCTCATCGAGGGCCGCACATACGGCTGGTGGCTCAGCGACAGTCCGCCCCCGTTCTGGAAGCTCGACGTCTCGCCGATCCCCTTCGCGTTCGCCCTGGCCCTCCTCGCCCTCGTGGCGTTCGTCTGGTGGGGCCTTCGCCGTCAGCGGGCGGGCAAGAGCACGATGATCACGTTCGGGCTCTTTCGCATCGCGTCGTTCCGCAACGGCAACATCGCCGCGATGATCGTCTCGCTCGGGGAGTTCGGCATCATCCTGTCGCTTCCGCTGTGGTTGCAGAACGTGCTCGGCTACGACGCGCTGCAGACCGGGTTCGTGCTGGTCGCCCTCGCGGTCGGGTCGTTCGCGGCATCCGGATTCGCCGGTGCCTTCAGCGGACGCCTCGCGCCGGTCTGGGTCGTGCGCGCCGGCATCGCGCTCGAGATCGCCGGGCTCCTCATCATCGGCTCGGTGATCGCGGTCAACACCCCGTGGTGGGCGATCGTGATCGGGCTCGTGATCTATGGGATGGGGGTCGGCCTCGCCACCGCGCAACTCACCGGCGTGGTGCTTGCCGACGTACCCGTGCAGCAAAGTGGGCAGGCTTCTGGCACGCAGAGCACCTCTCGGCAGGTCGGCTCGGCGCTCGGGATCGCGATCCTCGGCACGATCCTGTTCAGCACGCTCGGGTCGCAGTTCGCCGACAAGCTGCCGGACTCGATCCCGGTCGCGACCCGCACCCAGCTCGTCAACGCGGTGGTCGACAGTGCGGGCGGTGCGATCCCTTCCCTCGTGAAACAGTCGCCGTCAGTGGGCAAGCTCGCCCAGCAGGCGTTCAGCGACGCGACGAAGGTGTCGGCGTTCTCGGCCGCCGGCTTCCTGGCGTTGGGATTGCTCGCCACGATCTCGCTGGGCAACGGCCGGAAGCCGGATCACGACGAGCCTGACGCAGCCGCAGCGCCGACCGCTCAGCCGGCTGGCTGAAGGGCTTCACCGGTCTCGAGCCAGCTCTTCAGATTCGAGAGCACGAACATCCAGCCCTCGCCCGAAACGCTGAGCGCCGTCTTCGGCGAGCCATCGAGGCGGTCATGGAGCAGGGTCAGTTTGCAGACACCGTTGCCCACTTCTTCGATCTCGAAGGTGACGCGGCTCGCGGGTTCGGCAGCCATGTCTGGGTCGTACAGCGAGCTCCAGCCGTAGACGAGCTTGCGGGGCGGATCGAAGACCTCAACCTCCGAATCCCCCCAGACGGCGCCGCCGGGGCCCTCAGACCGCATCCGCGCGGGGGTGACCGTGATCTGAGCCCCATGGAAGTACTGCTTGGTCTGCTCCGGATCAGTGATCGCCTGCCAGATGCGCTCCGGCGTCGCCCGGATGAAGACCTGGTACAGCTGGGTAGAGAGATCGGGCTGGGTCATTTCGGTGTCCTCCAGGGTCTGCTTGAGGTCAAGAAGCGCATCGGCGATGCGCTCGGCGTACTTGTCGAGCCAGCGTCGAGACAGCTCGCGAATGGGGACAGGGTTGAGGTGAAGGATTGTCGCGCGACCGTCACGGCGACTCAGGACAAGGCCGGCCCCCTCGAGGATCCGCAGGTGCTTCATGACGCCGAAGCGGGTCATCTCCGGTTCGAAGTCGCCAGCGAGCTCACCGACGGTGCGACCGCCACGCTCGAGGAGGAGGTCGAGCAGGCGTCGCCGCGTAGGGTCGGCGAGCGCACGGAAGACCGGCGCGTCGTCGGGGGTGTCCGCTTCGTCCATGCTGCGAGATTAGGTGACCAATCGGTCACATGTCAACCTCCCGTGAGCGTTGCCGGCGGCCGTTCCTGAGACGATCAGAGGGTGAGTGAGGAATCGAAAGAAGAGTGGACCAATCCCGCGCTCACGGTTCACAACGCGATCGCAGAATGGGCGGCGGTCTGCGCCGAGCGTGCGTTGCCGATTTTCGAGGAATTGAGAGCAGGCGATGACCGACCTCGCGCTGCAATCGACGCGCTGCGCGCGTGGGTGCGTGGCGAGATGACCGTGACGGAGTGCCGCACCGCAGCATTCGCAGCTCACGGCGCGGGATGCTGCCGAAGTGGGCCGTCGGCCTCCACGACGGCGAGCCGGCTCGCGATGCAGAGCGCACCTGGCAGTGGGAGCAGCTGGAGTCCGAGCTGCGCTTAGTCGGCTTCCATCCGCGGCTGCGGCAGTCCCTCGACCCATCGCATCACCGAAGTGCTCGAGGGTCCGCGTGACAGGATGCATGCATGGAAAAGTCACAGATCGACGGGCTGAGCGTGTTCGCCAATGGCGTGTTCCCGGTGGAGATTTCAGCCGGAAAACGCATTAACGCTAGTCATCGGGTGCCGGTGCTGGCGTCCGTGGATGTCTCGACCGGCGAGGTCCGATTTTCGGTTGATCCGGACGCGGTCAAGGTCCTGAGGCGTGATGACGGCGATCGTTGATCGAGCGATCAGCTCCGCCGCGCAAAGGGGCGTGATCGCGGCTCCCCAGCCAACCGGTTACAGGACCGGGCCAGCTACCACGGCGAGCACGCCAGCCCCGTAGCTCTCGAGCTTCTTCTCGCCGACTCCCGAGATCGTGCCGAGTTGCTCGAGCGAGGACGGCTTGGTGAGCGCGATGCCGCGCAGGGTCGCGTCGCCGAACACGATGTAGGCGGGTACCCCCTGCTCACGCGCAACACCTGCGCGCCACTCGCGCAAGCGCTCGAAGAGCGGCCGCGCTTCGACAGGCAACTCGGCGCCGGCCTTGGACTTGGCCGCCCGCGTTGGTCTCGCCGTCTCGCGTCGCAGCAGCACGGTGCGGGATCCGTCGAGCACCGACGCCGAGGCATCTGTGATCACGAGTGTGCCGTAGCCGTCGGCGGCAACCCCCAGCAGCCCTTGGGCGAGCAACTGCCGCACGACGCCGCGCCACTCCTGCTCGCTGAGCTCGTTGCCGATGCCGAAGGTAGTCAGCTCGCCATGCGACTGCGTGCGCACCCGCTCGGTCTCGCGGCCGAGCAGGATGTCAATGAGATGCCCGGCCCCGAAGCGCTGGTGCCGCTCGCGCCAGAGCCGCACCACCGTCGAGAGCAGCTTTTGAGCTGGCACTGTGCCGTCCCACGACTCGGGCGGAGACAGGCAGGTGTCGCAGTTGCCGCAGGCGACAGAAGGCTGCCCGAAATAGCCGAGAAGTTGAACACGGCGGCACTCGATGGTCTCGCAGAGCGCCAGCATCGCGTCGAGGTGCGCCGACAGCTTGCGGCGGTGCGCGAGATCGCCCTCGCTCTCGTCGATCATGCGGCGCTGCTGCACCACGTCTTGCAGCCCGTAGGCGAGCCAGGCGGTCGACGGCAGTCCGTCTCGCCCTGCACGGCCGGTCTCTTGGTAGTAGCCTTCGACGCTCTTCGGCAGATCAAGATGCGCGACGAAGCGCACGTCTGGCTTGTCGATACCCATCCCGAACGCGATGGTCGCAACCATCACGATGCCGTCTTCGCGCAGGAAGCGCGACTGGTTGCGCGCCCGAGTCGCCGCGTCAAGGCCCGCGTGGTACGGGAGCGCCGCCACCCCCTCGGCGACCAGGGCGTCTGCTGTCTTGTCGACCGACGCGCGCGACAGGCAGTAGACGATGCCAGCTTCACCGGGATGCTCGGTGCGGATCAGTTGCAGCAGCTGCCCGAGCGGCTGGGCCTTGGGCTCGATGCGGTACTGGATGTTCGGACGGTCGAAGCTCGACACGAACAGCTCTGCTTCGCCGAGGTCGAGTCGCGCCGCGATCTCGAGCCGGGTCTGCTCGGTCGCCGTCGCGGTGAGCGCGATGCGGGGCACGGTGGGCCACCGTTCGTGCAGCACCGAAAGTGCCAGGTAGTCGGGGCGGAAGTCGTGCCCCCACTGAGACACGCAGTGTGCCTCGTCGATGGCGAACAGCGACACCGGGGCACGATCAAGTAGATCGAGCGTTGAGCTGAGCTTGAGCCGTTCGGGAGCGAGGTACACGAGGTCGAGCTCCCCGGCGAGCAGAGCGCCCTCGACCCGGCGACGCTCATCGAGGTCTTGTGTCGAGTTGAGAAACGCGGCACGCACGCCGACGGCGGACAGCGCATCCACCTGATCTTGCATCAGAGCGATCAGCGGCGAGATCACGACGCCAGTGCCCGATCGAACCAGAGCTGGGATCTGGTAGCAGAGCGACTTGCCACCGCCGGTCGGCATCAGAACCAGCGCGTCGCCGCCCTCGATGACACGCTGAACGATCGCCGTCTGCTGCCCGCGGAACGACTCGTAGCCGAAGACCCGATGCAGGATTTCGAGCGCTGGCGAGGCGGTGGCGACCATGCCGTCCAGCGTACGTGCCGGGGCCGACGCGCCACGAGTTGTCTGCCCCCCTCTCGGGTGGCCCCCCAAAGCGTGCTTTTGTGGGGGAGACGAAGGCCGATAACTTGGGCTCGGCAACAGGAGACCTCCGGGGGGAGAGTCTCGTGGCGTCGCCCGCTTCTGGGGGGAAGCGGGCGACGCGCCCTCTTCGCAGCGACTCGCTACGAGCTGCACACCGGCGTTCTCAGCCGCCGGTGTGTTCACCGCTCAGTCGGCGATCAGCCGCTTGCCCAGCGACACCACGTCATCCACGAGGTATCCGATCGCCGCATAAAAGCCAAGCGCCTCGGCGTTGTCTCCGTGCACTTGCAGGTTGATCTTCGGGCAACCGTGCGCGATCAGAAGTGCTTCGGCTTCGGCCATCAGGGTTCGGCCGTGCCCCGCGCCGCGGGCATCCGGATGCACCGCCAGGTAGTTGACCGAGCCTCTGTGGCCCTCGTACCCGGCCATGATGCTGCCGATCACCTCGCCGTTGCCCTCCTCGACCCCCACCAGGAAAAGTTCGCGCTGCACGAGCAGCTTGCGCTCGATGTCGCGGTGCGGGTCGTTCCAGGGGCGGGTCAGCCCGCAGAGACGCCAGAGGGCGACCACCTCGTCGGTGTCGCCCTCCTCGAATGGCCGGATCAGCATCCGGTCAGACTAAAGCGTTCAGCGGTTCGCCAGTTCTTCGATGAACGCGTCACCGGGAACCACACTCGTCCACTGCGCCTCGATCTCAGCGCGGGCCAGCAGCTCTTCGGTGCGACGGCGACGACTGCGCGGCACGAGAGTCACGACGGTGCCCTCCTTGCCGGCGCGGCCGGTCCGGCCCGAGCGGTGCAGGTAGGCCTTGTACTCGTCGGGCGCGTCGGCCTGGATCACCAGAGCGATGTCATCGACGTGGATGCCGCGTGCCGCAACATCCGTCGCCACCATCACGTCGACGCGGCCGCTCGTGAACTTCTCGAGGGCCCGGGTGCGTCGGCTCTGGTTGAGATCACCGTGGATGCTCTCGGCGCGGATTCCCGCGTCATCCAGAAGATCGGCCAGCTGCTCGGCGAACGCGCGGGTGCGCGCGAACACGAGCTTCTTGCCGGGACCGGAGGCGAGCTCGATGAGCACCTGCTGCTTGTCGCGCTGGTCGAGCAGCAGCACCTGGTGGTCGATCGTCGAACTGGCCTGGTCTTCGCCCTCGACCTCGAACACCGCGGGATCGACCAGGTACTTGTCGACGATGTCGGCAACGCCCTTGTCGAGAGTCGCCGAGAACAGCAGTTTCTGGCCGCCCTCTGCTGTGCGGTCGAGGATCTCTTGCACCGGCTCGGCGAAACCGAGCTCGCACATGTGGTCGGCCTCGTCGAGCACCGTGATGATCGTCTTCGACAGGTCGAGCTTGCCCTGCGCGGCGAGGTCGCCGACGCGACCAGGCGTGCCGATCACGATGTCGACACCGCGCTGCAGCGCGCCCAGCTGGCGGGCGTAGGGAACGCCGCCATAGACCTGCGTGGTGAACAGGCCAACGCTCTGCGCGATCGGCTGCACCGTGCGGTCGATCTGCAAGGCCAACTCGCGGGTCGGTGCGAGGATCAGCGCGCGCGGGGCGCGGCCGAATTCGCGGCGCTTGCCGTCGCCGGCCTGCATCGTTAGCAACCGCTCGACGAGCGGTGCACCGAACGCGATGGTCTTACCGGATCCGGTGCGGCCGCGGCCGAGCACGTCGCGACCCGCGAGCACATCGGGGATCGTGGCGGCCTGGATCGGGAACGGCGTCTCAGCACCGAGCTCGGTCAGCACCCGGACGATGTTCGCCCCGAGGCCCAAGTCGGCAAAACTGATGCCGTCGACCTCACCTGCCGTGACCGCCTGCGCGGTGAGTCGGTCGAGCACGACATCTTCGTGCTGAACGCGCGGCGCGGCGTCGCGGCGGTCATCGTGGTCGCGGCGAGGGGCGCGGTCGTTGTCCCAGCTGCGCGCGGGGCGAGCGTCGCGGTCGAACGTGCGGGCCGGGCGAGCGTCGCGGTCGAAAGCACGAGCGGGTCGCTCGCTGCGGTCTGCCGTGCGGTCCCAGGTGCGAGCCGGGCGGGCGTCGGTGGTGCGAGCGGGACGTGCGTCGCGGTCGTAGGTGCGAGCCGGGCGGTCGTCGGTGCTGCGCGGGGGGCGGGCATCGCGATCCCAGCTCTTGGCGGGGCGCTCGGTGCGGGCAGCCGGACGCTCGTTGCGATCCCAGCTGCGAGCCGGGCGGTCGTCGTTTGAGCGCTGCGGGCGATTGCCACGATCGTCACGCTGGCCGTCACGAGGTGCAGCAGTTCGCGGCGCGGCTGAGCGCGTCGGCCGACCGTCGTACGCGCGCTTCGGTTCCCAGTTCGGGCGACCGTCTGCCGACCGCTCAACGCGCTCGCGTCCGACGCGAGCGGAGTTCGAGGTGCCGCTCTTCGAGGCGCCTGCCTTCGAGGCTCCTGTGCTTGAGGTGCCAGTGCTCGAGGCACCGCGCGGACGTTGCTCGCTGTGGCCGCGGGCCGCGCGCTCGTCTGAGCTCCAGCGCTTCTTGGGCTCGCGCTCGGGCGACGCGGCAGCGTCAGCCCGGTAACCGCGGTGCTTGGGGCTGATGC
The DNA here is from genome assembly GCA_039928695.1 of Pseudolysinimonas sp. Classification (GTDB taxonomy): domain Bacteria; phylum Actinomycetota; class Actinomycetes; order Actinomycetales; family Microbacteriaceae; genus Lysinimonas. The sequence goes on from JBDSSQ010000041.1 coordinate 38,591, forward strand.
TGCCCGACTTGCGCACGGCATCCGCCGAGTTGGCACGGGTGGGGCGGGAGGAGCGCGCAGGCGCGACCTTCTTGTTGATGGGCATGGTGATGTCTTCCGGTGTTCTGTACAGAGTGCGCGACACAGGGCCCTACCGAAGCAGAGACTCGCGCCGCGAGAACCCGGGCGATACTGACCGGGGCCGTTTTCCTGAATGGATTCCTCATCAACGGATGCGCTGACGATCCGGCCCGCACGACTGACAGTGGTGCAAACGGGGAAAACCCCCGCGAGGTGTCGTGAGCCGACCTGACTACGTTAGTCGATTCTCGGAGACCCCGCATTACACTCGCCAAAATGCACGAGTCAGGCCCGAACAGAATGCCGCTGCTCGGCGTGCTCGTCGTGGCGGCGCTGTCTCTGGGCGGATGCTCCGCGATAACGACGGCAGCGACGCCCACCCCAACCCCGACCGCCGCCCGGCCGCAGCCCGTGACAAACAACGGGGTGCGGATCATTCCGGACATCAGTTACGGGCACATCGGCGGCTCGGACCTGCTGCTTGATGCCTGCCTGCCCCCCTCCGCGAAGTCGAGCACCTCCGACGCTCCCGATCCCGCGCCTCGAGCCGCGATCGTCGTGATCCACGGCGGCAGCTGGACCCGCGGTGACAAGTCGGATGCCGCATCCCGGGCGATCTGCGAGTGGTTGGCCAAGGCCGGCTACCCGACGTTCGCCGTCGACTACCGCATGGATCCCGCGTTCATCTTTCCGGCAGCACTCGATGACGTACGCACCGCCGTCACCTGGCTGCGCGCTCCGGCCCAACTCGGCCGATTCAATCTGGATACCACCCGCATCGCAGCGTTCGGTGGTTCGGCCGGTGGCAACCTGGCCTCGCTGCTCGGCACAGTGGGCAGCGGTCCGCTCAGCGAGGGGAACCGGGTGTCTGCGGTCGTCGACCTCAGCGGCCCCGTCGATCTGACCGGGGCGGATGTCAAGCCGGGCTTCATCCCGGTGCAGCTCGCCTTTTTGGGCTGCGCCGCCGAGACGGATTGCCCCGCTGCGCGAGAGGCGTCACCGATCTTTGCGGTGAGCGCAGACGACCCGCCGTTCTTCATCGCCAACTCGACGAACGAGCTGATTCCGATCGAGCAGTCCGAGCGATTCGCCGCGGCGCTGCAAGCCGCGGGGGTTTCGACCACCTTCGTCAGTGTGCCGGGGGGACTCCACGCGGTGGCAATGCTCGGCCCCAGCCTGCGCAGCCGGATTCTCGACTTCTACGCGTCGACCATCGGAGTCAATTCCTCCTCGCCCGCCGACGGCGCCGGCTGACCCGCCGAGGCGAGGGGATGAGCGCGACGATTGCGCCAGCTCCGCACCACCCACACGGCCAGGGCCGCCAGCAGCATGAGCACGCCGACCACGGTTCCCAGCTCGCCGAACAGGATCAGTCCCTGGTGTTTTTCGAGCAAGCGCTGGATCGTGCTCGCATCGACCTTGTGACCGGCGAGACCGACCGCCGTCAGGGCGATCCCCGCGGCCAGCACCAGGCCGCCCCCGAGGGCGAGAACGCGCGTCAAGGCCGAGGCAGCGAGCTTCGGATACTGAGCCCGGCGCTCGGCAGCGCCCTCGACCAAGTAATAGAGGACCGGCAGCACAAGCAGGGTCAGCAGGGTGGACGAAACCAAGCCGCCGATCACAATGAGGGCAAGGGGCTGCGAGATGAATCCGCCGTGCCCTGTGATACCGAGCCCCAGCAGCAGCAGAGCGCCGATCGTCGCCAAGGCGGTCATCAGAATCGGGCGGAGTCGTCGCGACGCACCGTGCACGATCGCGTCGCCGACCGCCATCCCTCTGGCGCGGTACTGGTTGATCAGGTCGACAAGCACGATCGCGTTGGTCACCACGATGCCGACCAGCATCAGGACACCGATGATCGACGCGACGCCGAGGGGCACGCCCGAGATGACCTGCAGCGCGATGGCGCCGGTTGCGGCGAAGGGGACGGAGACCAGCAGCAGCAGCGGCTGCCGCAGACTCTTGAAGGTGGCCACCATGACCACGTAGACGATCAGGATTGCGGCCAGCAGCGCCAGGCCGAGCTGCTGGAACGAGTCGCTCTGCTGCGAGGTGACACCGCCGAGGCTGACGTTCGCGCTCGACGGCAGCTTCGTCGCGTCGACGGCCGTCTGAACCGCTGCCGACGCACCGCCGGTGTTGTCCGTTCCCGGCACGATGGTCAGGGTGGCGCTGCGCAGCCCCTTGATCGTCGTGATGCTCGACGGCCCCTTCACCGTCTTCACCGTGGCGAGTTCGCTCAGTGCCACGGCGCCCCTAGGGGTCGGGATCGAGAACGCCTCGAGCGCGGCCTGCGTCGTCGGCTTGTCGGGGTTGTTGACATAGATAGACAGCGTCTTCTCGTCGATGACGATCGTGCCCGTTGCGCTCGGGTTCATCGCCTGGGTCACGATCGCGCCGACCTGCTGATCGGTCAACCCATCCGCTGCCGCCTTGGCGCGGTCGATCTGCACGGCGAGGTAGGGCAGCGACGCCGACAGATTGCTGGTCGACTGCGAGACGACTTTCAACTTGTCCACCTTGGCCAGGATCGCGTCGCTCGCCGTGCGCAGATCGGCGTCGCTTCCTGCCGTGATGTCGACCTCTATGTTGGACGACGCGAAGCCGCCCTGGGCCGCCTGCACCTTGATGTCGCCCTTGCCGTGGATCGTCTTGAGCTTCTTGGTGATCGTGTCTTGGAGCTTCGCCTGGTCGGCGTTCGGATCGGTGGTCAACGAGAAGGTACTTGACCCCCCGCCCGAGAACGCTGCGCGCAGCGAACTTCCACCCGAGCCGATCGTCAGCAGCACGGTCTTAACGCCCTTGATGCCGAGCAGGGTCTTCTCGACCGACGTCGACGCCTCGTTCTGCGCCTCCAGGCTGCTCCCGAGGGGCAGGGTCTGCCGTACGGTGAGGGTGTTCTGGCCGCTGTTGCCGATGAAGTTGGTCTTGAGGGCCGATGCCGCCAGGCCGCTGCCGGCCAGGATCAAGAGGGCGGCGACAAGCACGATGGCGGGGAACTTGAGCGTCCACCGGATCACCGGCAGATACACCCGCTGCAGCCTGGTCGGAGTCTCGAGTTCGTCGCGCACTGCGGCATCCGGTGTCGGCTCGCCCTCGGCGTGCTTGTGAATCGTCTTGCGGTTGCCGAGGAACCAGTACGCCAGCACGGGCACGATCGTCAACGACACGAACAGCGACGAGAGCAGCGCGAGGGTCACGGTGAGCGCGAACGGCCGGAACAGCTCGCCCGTGATGTCACCTACGAAGGCAACGGGCAAGAAGACGGCGACGGTGGTGACCGTCGACGCCGTGACGGCGACCGCGACCTCGCGCACCGCGTTCTTGATCGCCGTGAGCTTGTCTTCGCCGAGTCCGATGTGCCGCTTGATGTTCTCGGTGACGACGATGGAGTCGTCGACCACGCGACCGATCGCGATCGTCAGGGCCGCCAGCGTGATCACGTTGAGCGTGTAGTTCGCCGCGGTCATCCCGAGGAAGGTCAGGAGCACCGATACCGGGATCGAGACCGCCGTGACCAAAGTCGTGCGCACCGAGAAGAGGAACAGGAAGATCACGATCACGGCAAACACCAAGCCGAGCGCGCCCTCTTCGGCGAGGCTGTTGATCGAGGTGGTAATCGACGGGGCCTGGTCGGATACCACGGTGAACTTCGTGTTGCCGCCGAGTTGCTTCTCGAGAGCGGGGATGTCGTCGCGCACGACCTTCGACACGGCGACCGTGTTGCCGGCCGCGGTCTTGGTGATGTTGAGCGAGACCGCCGGTTTGCCGTTGACACTCGAGTAGCCGCCCACCGGGTCGTCGACGACGGCGACGGTCGCCAGGTCGCCGATGGTGGGGGGTGTTGCCAGGCGTCCGCCCAGCACCGGAAGGCCGGCGATGTCGTCTGTCGAGGTGAGCCTGCCGCCCGACTGAACGGTGAGCGTCTTGCCGTTCTCGGTGATCGATCCGCTGGCGAGCAGGGTGCCGTTCGCCGCGAGGGCGGATTTGATCGACTGGATGCTGAGGCCGTCCTTGGTCAGCGTGTCGTCATCCGGAGTGATGGTCACCCGCTGAGATGCCGCGCCCAGCAGTGTGACGTCGCTCACCCCTTTGAGCTGCTTGAGATCGGTGACCGTCAGGGTCGACAGGCGCGATGCCAGGGTGTGCGGGTCAAGGTCGCTGGTGACGGCGAGTTGGATGACCGGAAAGTCGCTGAGGCTGAAGGTGATCACCTGGGGGGTGACTCCGCTCGGCAAGGTATTCGAGAGCCGGTCGAGCGCCAACTGCACCTTCTGCTCTGCGGTCGCGATATTGGTGCCGTAGGTGAACGAGGCGGTCACGATGGATGCTGCCGTGTTCGAGGTCGCGGTGGTCGAATCGAGGTTCTCGATGCCCTGCACAGCGCTCTCGATCGGCGTCGAGACGTCTTTGCTCACCACATCGGGAGACGCGCCCGGGTAGTTGGTGACGATGTAGACAGAAGGCAGCGAGAGCGAGGGGATGAGCTCCTGCTTGAAAAGCGTCAGCGAGATTCCGCCGAACACCGCGACCACGATCGTGATCAGGGCGATGAGTGCGCGGTTACGCAAGCTGAAAACGGACAGCAGATGCACGAGGGAGTTCTCCTGGTCCTGATCCGCGTGACCGCGGCGTGGCTGTGTGACGCGCACGCCGCCGTGCACTCCCGCCCAGTATTCCAAGGCGGGTATCGCGGACAGTACTCCTGCGGGATGAAACCCGCCGGTTAGTGAGCGGCTAGACCACCTCGGCCAGGTCCTCCTGGCCCAGCGCGACCGGATGCCGGGTGACCCCCCTCCACGCGGTGGCCAGCGCGTCGACGGCTCGGTCGATGAGTTCGGGCGGGTGGCTGAACGGCACGCGAAGGAACCGCTCGAACACGCCGTTCATGCCGAAGCGCGGGCCGGCGGCGATCACGAGCCGTTCGTTGCGCGCCGCCAGTGCGAGCTGCGAACTCAGCGGCGCTCCGATGTTGATCCACAGCGTGAGGCCGCCATCGGGTTCCGGGAGCTCCCACTCTGGCAGTCGATCGCGCAGCCGTGCGAGCAGATGGTCGCGGCCGGCGCGGAGGTATGCGCGACGGTCTGCGAGGATCCGGTCGTAGTCGCGCAGCAGTTCGAGCACGACCAGCTGGTCGAGGATCGGCGTGCCGAGATCGCTTGAGTAGCGCACCCTCGCGACGCGCTGGATCAGTTCGCGGTCTGCACGGATCCACCCGAGCCGCAACCCGCCCCACACGGTCTTGCCGACCGAGCCGATCGTGACGATCCGCCGGGCCGAGTCGTCGGCAGCCGATGCCGCGAACGGCAGGGTGAGAGGTGCGTCGACCCTCAGATCGCGGAACCCGAGCTCGCCCATTGTTTCGTCGACGATCAGCGTTGTGCCCTGGAGGGCGGCGAGCCCGGCGATCCGTTCGCGCTGATCGGCCGGCATCGAGCGGCCGGTCGGGTTGTGGAAGTCGGGCATCAGGTAACCAAGAGTTGGGCTGGTGCGCTCAAGGGCCTGCTCGAGGCCGAGCTCGTCCCAGCCCTCGTCTGTCGTGACCGCGACCGGAACGAGTCGCGCGCCGTGTGCCCGCAGCGACTCGGAAGCGTGCGGGTAGGTGGGCGACTCGACAAGAGCGCGATCCCCGCGCGACAGGAGCGTTCGTGCGACCAGGCCGATCGCGTGCTGGGCGCCCACCGTGATCATCAGTTGGTCGGCATCCGTGGGCAAGCCGCGTGCCGTGTAGCGATCGGCGAGCGCCTGCCGCAGTGCGCGCAGACCGAGGGGATCGAATCCCGACTCGCCGAGATAGGAGGGCAGCAGAGCCGCAGCCCGCTCGGCCGCTCCGGTGACGTTGGGTACGGCGGGCAGCGTCGCCCTGCTGAAGTCGAGGAATTCGGGCGGCGCGATGAAGTCACCCGGCACCGGTCCGCGCGACGGAAGTCGCACGACGCTGCCCGAACCCCGCACGCTCTCGAGGTAGCCGGAATCGCGCAACTCGGCGTACGCGGCCGAGATCGTGGTGCGGCTCAGGTGGAGGTGCGCTGCGAGCTCTCGCTCGGCTGGCATACGTGTGCCCAGCGCCAGCCGCCCGTCGAGCACCAGCAGCCGGATGCGATCGGCGAGCGCCGCGTAGACCGGAGCGGGGCCCAGGCCGCGCCAGGTGCCGAGTGCGGAGGCCAGCGCTCGCGCCGAGAGGGATCCCATCCGTCCACCGTACGCGAATTGGCATCTTCACAGAAGGCCAATCTCGCGATTGGCTTGCCGTCATGACAGCCCCTACTGGCGCCAGACCACTCGCTGACCCCCGCGGCGTGTGGGCTCGGCGCATCGCTCAGTTGGTCGGGGGCCTGTTCCTCTACGGGATCGGCCTCGCCCTGATGGTGCGAGCAGGCATCGGTGTCGCGCCGTGGGACGTGCTGTCGCAAGGGATCTCACTGCGCACCGGCCTGCCGTTCGGTCTAGTGACGAACATCGTCGGGGCCGTCGTGCTGCTGCTCTGGATTCCGATCCGGGTTCGGGTCGGAATCGGGACCGTCGCGAACGTGCTCCTGATCGGCACCAGCGCACAACTGGGCCTGGGCGTCATCCCCCAGCAAACGATCCCGTGGGCACAGGGCGTGGTCTTCGCCGGCGGTCTCGTCCTTGTCGCCCTGGCGACCGGACTCTACATCGGCGCGCGGCTCGGCCCCGGTCCGCGCGACGGACTCATGACGGGCCTGCACCGGCGCACCGGATGGCCCATCTGGATCGTCCGTACCGGCGTCGAGGTGATCGTGTTCGCCGTCGGCTGGGCGCTCGGCGGACAGTTCGGAATCGGCACCGTCGCGTTCGCCCTGCTGATCGGGCCGATGGTCGGTGTCGCGCTGCCGCTGCTGCGCATTCCGGAGGGGAGGCGAGGAGGCAATCCCGTGACCGCCTCCCTCGCCCCGCCTGACTATGAGAGCTCGCGCTCCGCGTAAATCCGCAGCGCGTCGCGCACGAATGTCGCGTTCTCGGCGCCGCCGTAGTTCTTCCCAAAGCGGGGATCGGCCACGTACATCTCGCCCAGCCCGATCAGGTAGGCGCGCGCCGGAGCTCCGGTGCCGTACCCGGGAGTGCCGGGCACCTGAGCGAGCCACTCCGCCTGGCGCTTCGCCAGCTGCTGACCGGCCTCGCCTGCCGGGTCATCGCCGCTGCTCGCAGCCGCGACCCAGTCGGACTGCAGGGCGGCGAGCTGCGCCTTCCACTGCGCCTTCTCGGCGGCGGACATGCTGGTCCACCAGCGGTCGCCGCTGGCGTACGCCCCCGCGCCCCAGCGCTGCTCGACCTCCTCCTTGTATTGGGTGTGGTCGAATCCATCGAACATGGTGTCGGCCATGATCGTTCCTCCATTCCTTACTCGTGTGATGGTGTCTTGCACGCTCGCCAGTTGCCGGGTGATGCGATCCTGCTCGGCCATCAGCCAGTGCTGGTGGCTCTCGAGCGCCGCGATATCGTCGCGCTGTCCGCGCAGCAACTCGGCGATCGCCGGGATGCCGAGTCCGAGTTCGCGCAGCAGCATCACGCGCTGCAGCCTCACCAGTGAGCCGGCGTCGTAGTAGCGGTAGCCATTGCTGCCGATCCGGCTCGGGGCAACCAGGCCGACCTCGTCGTAGTGCCGCAGGGTGCGGCTGGTCGTGCCCGCCAACTTGGCGAGTTGCTGGATGCTCCACTCCTGCTCGACTCTCGTGCTCATGTCGACCACGCTAAAGGTTGACGCAACGTCAATGTCAAGCGCCGCAGCGCCCCTGGCCGTGTCCAAATGAAGGAGAAACGAGAACTCTGCGGGGAGAGACCCGAGCGAGCGACCAACGCGACACGGAATCTCCTTCATTTGGTCCAGGTATCTGCGCGGGGTTGCGGATCCCGTGACTCGCGATATATCGTGTCTCACGACAACACGCGATATATCGCGACTTCATCACCACGCGGCGCCGCCGCGGAGAGGAGCCCACCGTGGCCCAGGAGAAATGGCTCGTCGACGGACCCAAAACCATCGATGTCGAAAACGTCCGCAAGCTAAAGGTCAGCCTCATCAGCGGCCAAGTCGACATCGTCGGCCACGACGAGCCCGGCGTGCGGGTCGAGGTGCACTCGGTCAGCGGCCGTGACCTCAAGGTGGCGGTCGAGGGCGACACCCTCGAGGTAGACCACCCCCAGCTCAACTGGGACAACTGGCTGGATGTCTTCAAGTCGTTTCGTGGGAATGCGCGGGCGGATGTGAGCATCATGGTTCCTCGCGACGTGCGCCTGAAGTTCGGCGTGGTGAACGCGGAGGCGCTGATCAGCGGCATCCACGACAGCGCCTCGATCAGCACGGTCAATGGCGATCTGGTCATCGACAGCGTGACCGGCGATATCCAGATCAACTCGGTGAGCGGCGAGATCTCGGTGCGCAACCACGTCGGTCGGCTTGCTGTGCACTCGGTGAACGGCGACATCACGGCGTCGGGCGAGATCCGGGGCATGACCGCCGAGGTGGTGACGGGCGACATCTTTCTCGACGTGACCGGCACACCGGACGAACTGCGCCTGAGCACCGTGAGCGGAAACATCACCACGCGGCTTGATGAGGGCGTTCCGGTGTCGTACACGATCAACACCGTGAACGGTCGGCTGCAGCTCGACGACTCCGAGATCACCGGCGTGCGAGGGCGGTACACCGGCAAGTACGGCACGCTTGATGGCCGGTGGCTCGATTTCCGAGGCAACACCGTCACCGGCAATGTCAGCGTGCTGCACACCACTCGCGCTCCGGCCGAGAAGGCCTCTGCCACGAAGTCCTCTGCCACGAAGAAGCGGGCATGACACCGCCGGTCTTCGCCCACGGTCATCTTCGCCTCTATCTGTTGAGCCTGCTCGCCGAGCGGCCGATGCACGGCTATGAGCTCATCCAGGCACTCAGTGACCGGTTCGGCGGCACCTACGTTCCCAGTGCCGGCACCATCTACCCCCGGCTCGGCAAGCTCGAAGAGGAGGGACTGGTGACGAAGGAGTCCGACGGCCGCAAGACCGTCTACGCCATCACCGACGCCGGTCGACGTGAGCTGGCCGAGCGCGGCTCGGAACTCGACGGCATCGAGGATGAGCTGAGCGACTCGGTGCGGCGCCTCGCCAACGAGGTGCGCCATTCCGTGAACGACGCGATGAAGACCCTGCGTGCCGACCTGGCCGCTGCGGCTCAGGATGCGCGCTCCGAGGCGCGCGACGCCGGTCGCACCGTGCGCGCGGAAGCACGCAGCACCGAGTGGAGTGACGACCCGCGGGTTCAGGCCCGGATGGCCCTGCGTGATGCGGAGGCTGCGATCAACGACTTCCGCCAAGAGCTGCGCTCCGACTTGAGGGCGCAGGTCGCCAAGGGGCGGCTCGACGCTGAGATCGTGGGACTGATCACGACCGGACTGACCGCGTTGCGGCGCGAGATCACGGCGGCGCTGCGGGGCTGAGATCCTGGCGCGTCGCGCTGCGCAGAACGACCCAGTTGGCGGCAACGCGTGGGAAATGCACTGGCGGATTCTGCGGTGTACGCTGACCCCTCGTGACTGACGATACCCGGCCTCCCGAGGGGGGCCGCTCGCCCAAGCGCTGGCTGCTCGGAGACCCACTCCCCTCCGACAAGCTCGAGGGTCAACTCCTCCCCAAGCACTTGGCGCTTCCGATCTTCGCGAGCGACCCGCTCTCGTCGGTGGCGTACGCCCCCCAGGAGCTGCTGCTGATCCTCCTACTCGGTGGCCTGTCGTTCCTCGCGTTCACCCCCTGGGTCGCGGGTGCCGTCGTTCTGCTTCTGATCGTGGTCGTCACCTCGTACCGCCTGCTGATCAAGGCGTACCCGAGCGGCGGCGGCGACTACGAGGTCGCCCGCAAGAACCTCGGCGAGAAGGCCGGCCTGGTGGTCGCCTCCGCGCTGCTGGTCGACTACATCATGACTGTCGCGGTGTCAGTGGCCTCCGGCGTCGACAACATCATCTCGGCGCTTCCGGCGCTCAACAACTTCCGCGTCGAGATGGCGGTGATCTTCGTCGTTCTGCTCGCCGCGGTGAACCTGCGCGGCGTTCGCGAGTCGAGCAAGGCTTTCGCCGTGCCGACCTATCTCTTCATCGGCAGCATCGCCGTGATGATCGTCGTCGCCCTGGTGCAGACGGCATCCGGCCACGCGCCGGTGGCCGAGACCGCCGGCTTCGCGATCAAGGGTCAGTCGATCGCTCAGGCCGCCGTCGTGCTGCTTCTGCTTCGGGCCTTCTCGAGTGGATGCTCCGCCCTCACCGGTGTCGAGGCGATCAGCAATGGCGTCCAGGCGTTCCGCCGGCCGAAGATTCAGAACGCCCAGAAGACCCTTGTCGCCATGGGCGGGATCGCCATCATCCTCTTCAGCGGCCTCATCACGATCGCGCTGATCTCTGGCGTGCACTACGTGGAGAACACCTGCAACCTGGTGGGGTTCGTCGATTGCCACACGGCTCCGCAGCGCAGCGTGATCGCCCAGATCGCCGCGTCTGTGTTCGGCAACAACAGCCTGCCGTTCTTCGTCATCCAAGCCGCGACCGCGCTCGTGCTGCTGCTGGCTGCCAACACGGCCTTCAACGGGTTCCCTTTGCTCGGCTCGGTGCTGGCCACCGACTGGTACGCGCCGAAGTCCCTGGCCACCCGCGGCGACCGGCTCATCTTCTCGAACGGCGTGCTCGCCCTCGCGGCGACGGCCATCGTCATCCTGGTCGTCTTCGGCGCCAACGTCACCTCGCTGATTCAGCTCTACATCATCGGCGTCTTCGTCTCGTTCACGCTTGGCCAGACCGGCATGATCCGGCACTGGATACGACTGCTGCGTGAAGGCACCGGCGATCTGAGCCGCGGTCAGGTGCGCACCTACCTAGTCATCAACAGCTTCGGCGCCTTCATGACCTTCTCGGTTCTGGTGATCGTCACGATCACCAAGTTCACCCACGGCGCGTACATCGTGTTCATCATCATGCCGATCCTGTTCACCCTGATGCTCGGCGTGAACCGCTATTACCGCGACGTCGACAAGGAAATCGAGGCGGACGCCACCACCCGCTTCGGCGCACAGGGCGACCACGCGATCGTGCTGGTCGGCAAGCTGACGAAGCCGGTGCTCAAGGCCTTGGACTATGCGATTGCCGCTCGCCACGAAACGATCGAGGCCATCCATGTCTCGATCGACGACGCGGCAACGGAAGAACTCGAACGGCAGTGGGCTGAGCACAACATCAAGATCCCACTGCGGGTGCTCGATTCTCCGTACCGCGATATCAGCGTGCCCCTGATCAAGTACATCAAAGCCTGTCGGGTGAACAACGGCTCCGAGGTCGTCACTGTCTACACCCCTCAGTTCATCGTCGGGCACTGGTGGGAGTACCTGCTCCACAACCACAAGGCACGGCGCATCCGCCACAAGCTCATGCTCGTGCACGGGGTGATGCTCGCTCTCGTGCCGTGGCTGCTCGACTCCTCCGACCTCATCTACGGCCGGCGCTCCCGACCGCTGCCAGGCCAAGACCGACGAGGCGAGCCGAGGCGTCCCGTTCAACGGCGCGCCATGCCGCCTGCCGACCTGACGGCGGCTCGCGAGGCGGCTCGCGAGGCTCGCAACGGCGACCCGATGCGCACGCCGACGAAGACCAAGAAGGCGCAGTCCCCCAAGCCCGAGAAGGTCGAAGCCGCGGCGAAGGCGGCAACGAGCACGAAGCCGACCGACCAGGGATGACGCTGGTCGCGGTCTTCATCGGCGGCATTCTGGGCACAGGCTTGCGGCTGGCAATCAGCGGCCTCGTGCTGCCGGGCAGCGCGTTCCCGTGGGCGACGTTTTTCATCAACGTGCTCGGATCGTTCATGCTTGGCCTTCTCGTGGCCAGGGTGTGGCCCGCTGCTCCGGCCTGGCTCAGGGCCGGACTCGGGGCTGGCCTGCTCGGGTCGTTCACGACGTTCTCTGCGGTGATGGTCTCGCTCCTCACGCTCACGGTCGCCGGATTGACGGTGGTCGCCGCCGTTTACCTCGTCGCCTCGGTGGTTGTCGGATTCGCGGCCGCACTGCTGGGGATCCGGCTCGGCGTTCGAGCGCCGGTCGATCCACCGATCGGAACCGACGAATGAGCCCGCTCGTGGTGGTCGTCGCGCTGCTGGCCGGGGCGGTCGGAGCGCTGCTGCGCTATGGCACGACCCGGCTGTTCGCCCGTCTGAACGATGAACTGCCGTGGGCCGTGCTCACCGTCAACGTGGTGGGTTCGCTCGTCGGTGGCATCGTGCTGGGGCTCGTCACCACGCGCGCCGTCGGGGCAGACGTGCAACTGATCGTGCTGGGCGGCCTCGCCGGCGGCCTGACCACCTTCAGCACCTTCAGCGTCGAGACGGTGCAACTCGTGCTGGCCAGGCGATGGGGCATTGTGGCCGCGACGGTTGGCGCGAACCTCGTGCTCGGCATCGCGGCCGCGGTCGCGGGATTTGCGGTCGTTGGCGGGTTCAGCTAACGGGTCGCGAGTGGCGGCGCGGGCGGAGCCGCACAGCGGCCACCGCCAGGACAACGCCCACCAGGAGTGCGACCGCCGAGAGCAGGAGCAGGCCGGGCTGTCCGGTCGCCAGCAAGTGCGGGAGTGTGTTCATATCCCTACAACGTGCGCCGGTGCCGATCGGGTTGACAGGCGGCAAGAAACAAAGCTGGTCAGCGGGTCGGCCAGTGACAGGCGGCAAGAATGCGCAACATCCGGATGCCCTCCGCTACTGCTGCTCGATCTGGCTGAGCGCGGCGACCACTTGGCGCGCGATGGTGCGGCCCGCCCTGTTCGCTCCGACCGTGGACGCGGTGGGCCCGTACCCCGCGAAGAACACCCGCGCGTTGCGCCAGGCCGCTCCGCCCCCGACGCCGATGCCGCCCTCCTTCTCACGCAGCTTCAGCGGGGCGAGGTGGCGAAGCTCCGGGCGGAATCCGGTCGACCAGATGATCGCGTCTGCGTGCTGAAAGGTGCCGTCCGGCCAGCGCACGCCGTCGCCCTCGATCGAGCTGAACATCGGGAGCGCGCGCAGCAGACCGCGATCGATGGCGGCTTGGATCCGGCGGGAGCGCGGCACCCCGGTCGTCGAGACGATGCTCGGCAGCGCGCGGCCCTCGCGCGCAGCGGCATCCTGCAGGGCCACCGCGTTCACCCCCGCCTCGATGTTGAGCTCCTGGTCTTCGAGAAACTCGATCGGCCGGCGCGCCACCCAGGTAAGCGATTTCGTGGCGTTCTCGAGCTCCATCAAGAAGCCGATGGCGCTCGTTCCGCCGCCGACGACCACCACGTCCTGGTCAGCGAATTCGGATGCATCGACATAGTCGACGGTGTGCAGGTGCCGTCCAGAGAAGTCATTCATGCCCGGATACCACGGGATGAAGGGCGAACCCCAGGTCCCCGTTGCGTTCACCAGCACCCGAGTGGACACCTCGCGAGGCCCGTACTCGCCCTCGAAGTGCACGAGGAACCCATCGGGGGTGGCATCCACCTTCGTCACGTTGGCCGGACGCACCACCTGCAAGTCGAACTGTTCTTCGTAGCGGCGGTAGAAATCCGAGACCACGTCTTTCGCGGGAGCCTGTCGGTCTGCGGAGTCGAAGCTGACACCCAGCTCCTCCATCCCGGGGAGGTCGTTCACCCGGTGGGCGTAGCCGAGCCTCAGCGCTTCCCAGCGGAACTGCCACGCGCCACCGGTGCCGGGACCGCGATCGAGCAGCACGAACTCATTGCCCGGATCCAGTCCCAACCGACGCAGGTAGTACGCGACCGACAGCCCCGCCTGCCCCGCGCCGATCACGACCACGGACGTGTCGGTGGTGCGCTCGGTCACCCCATTACGTTACCGGGGTCGCCCGCCGGGCGACCGGTGGGGCCCACCGCACCCGTGCGGGGGAGCGGCCAAGGGATAGATGCGGCCCGCGTGATAGACTTCCGCGCAGTCTTTCACCTGTTCCACATCCTGAGTCTGAGGGGGTCACGCATGGGGCGCGGCCGTCAAAAAGCGAAGCACACGAAGGTCGCTCGCGACCTGAAATACTTCTCCCCTGACACCAACTATGGAGCCCTGCAGCAGGAGCTCAGCCACGCAGAGCTTGCAGCCGCGGCGGCCAGTGCAGCCAACCCCGAGCGGCTGGAAGAGGACCTCCAGAAGTGGCCGGAATACGCCGGGTACCTGGCAGAAGATGACGACGAACTCGACGATCTCGACGAGAGCAAGTCGGCCTGAATTTTCTCGTCGAACGGCTCGCTCCGCTCGCCAGCCGAGTTAGTCGCTGAAGATTCCCACCAGCTTGACGGCTCCTCCGTCGACGCCCTTGGCGCCCTGCTCGAACTCCGCGAGGTCGTGCGCGCCGATCTCGACCCGTCCGGCGACCCAGGCGGGCAGACCGGCCGCGGTCAGCGCATGGGTCACGGCGCTGGCGGCTCCCTGCGCGACGACGGCAATCATGCCGACCCCCAGGTTCCAGGTCGCCTCAGTGTCAGCGAGCGGGATGCCGCCCCAATCGGCAAGCACGCGGAAAACGGGCTGCGGGCTCCAGGTCGAGCGGTCGAACTCCACCCACGCGCCTCGGGGCAGCACGCGCGCTAGATTCGCGGCAATGCCGCCGCCGGTGACGTGGCTCAGCGCGTGCACAACTCCCGGGAGTTCGTCGATCACACTCAGCAACGGCGTGGTGTAGAGGCGGGTGGGCTCGAGCAGCACCTCACCTACCACTCCGCCGAGATCGGGTGAACTCGCGGTGAAGCTCACGCCGCGTTCGGCAACGATGCGGCGCACCAGCGAGAAGCCGTTACTGTGCAATCCACTCGAGGCGATCGCGACCACGACATCGCCGTGCTCCACCCGATCGGGACCGAGCAACTCTGCCGCCTCGACGGCTCCGACGGCGGCACCCGCGACGTCGTAGTCGTCGGGCCCAAGGAGTCCTGGGTGCTCGGCGGTCTCGCCCCCGACGAGCGCCGTACCCGTCGCCGCACATGCCCGGGCGATGCCGGACACGATCTCGGCGATCCGCTCGGGCACCACCTTGCCACAGGCGATGTAGTCGGTCATGAAGAGCGGCTTCGCTCCCACCACCACGATGTCGTCGACCACCATGCCGACCAGGTCTTGCCCGATGGTGTCGTGCTTGTCCAGGGCCTGGGCGATCGCGATCTTGGTGCCGACGCCATCCGTGCTGGTGGCGAGCAGCGGCTTTGTGAAGTCGCGCAGGAACGAGACGTCGAACAGTCCGGCGAATCCGCCAACGCCGCCGAGCACCTCTCGACCGTGCGTCTTGGCGACCGCCGACTTCATCAACTCGACGGCCAGGTCGCCTGCAGCCGTGTCGACGCCGGCCTCGGCGTACGGATTCGGAGCGCTGGTCACGCGTCCAGGGTACCGGCTGGCGGCCGGCTCACGGCTGGGGGCGGATGCCGCAGGCCGGCAGGATCACGCCGTCGATGATCGAGATCACGAAGGCCCGATCGACCGGCTTGCGCAGGATAAGAGTGCGATGCGTGGCCAGGGCGCCGCCGACCTGTGAGAGCAGATCGACATCCACGTCGGCCGGGACCTCGCCGCGTTCGATCGCGCGGTTGAGGAAAATGCGGTTCACGCGCACCCGAGGTTCGGTGACGGCCTCGCGCACGCTGTCGACCAGCTCGGGATGCTTCGACAGCATCGAGACCAGCCCGGCCATCACCTGCAGCTTCTTCGCGCCGTCTTCGATGGAGTGCGGCTTGATCATGGCCACCAGGTCGCCACGCAGGGTGCCGGTGTCAGGCAGAGCGTCGAAGTCGATGTCGCTCGTCTTCATGCAGGCAACGGCGTCGATGACGAGTTCGCTCTTCGACGCCCAGCGGCGGTACACGGTGGCCTTGCCCGCCTTGGCGCGGGCCGCGACCATGTCGATGGTCATCCCGTCGTAGCCGGTCTCGGCGAGCACGTCGAGGGTGGCGTCGAGGATCTCGGGATCGCGCGTCAAGTCGCGCTTGCGCCCGAGCTTGGAGGCGGTGGTCACCGGGGTCGTGTCGAGCTGCGTCATTGCGGCTCTCCTTTCCCTGTCACCTCGATGATACGCTGATGTTCTGAAACGCGTCGGTTCTGAAACTTTGGGGTTCCGAAACTCGACAGTACCGTATATAGTCGTCGTCATGTCTTCGAACCTTCTCGGCGCGTCGGTCGCCGCCCCGCCCTCCGCCCCCTCATCCCGTCGCTGGTGGACACTCGCCGTCGTCGCACTCGCCCAACTCATGGTGGTGCTCGACGCCACGGTGGTGAACATCGCCCTCCCGACCGCTCAGGCCGATCTCGACTTCAGCACCGGCAACCGCCAATGGGTGATCACTGCATACTCGCTCGCCTTCGGCAGCCTGCTGCTGCTCGGCGGTCGCATTTCAGACCTGATCGGACGTAAGCGCGCCTTCATGATCGGCCTCCTGGGTTTCGCCATCGCTTCGGCGCTGGGCGGTGCGGCTGACTCCTTCGGCCTGCTCGTCGCGGCGCGCGCCCTGCAAGGCGCGTTCGGCGCGCTGTTGGCACCGACAGCGCTGGCCGTTCTGACGACGACTTTCACCGTCCCTAAGGAACGCGCACGCGCCTTCGGCATCTTCGGCGCACTCGCTGGGGGCGGTGGCGCCATCGGTCTGTTGCTCGGGGGCTATCTGACCGAGGATGTCGGTTGGCGCTGGAACCTCTACATCAACGTCGTCATCGCGATCGTCGCCATCGTGGCCGCCGTCTTCCTGGTGCCGACTATCGCCCGCAGTGGACCGCGGCCGAAGCTCGACATCCCGGGAACCGTCCTGGTGTCCGGCGGGCTGTTCGCGCTGGTCTACGGATTCTCGAACGCCGAAACCGACAGCTGGAGCGCCCCGCTCACCTGGGGCATGCTGACCGCGGCCGGCGTGCTGCTGGTCGCGTTCGTGCTGTGGCAGCGTCGAGCAGCGCACCCGCTGCTACCCTTGTCCGTTGTGCTCGACCGCAATCGGGCCGCGGCCTATCTCTCCATCCTGATCGCCGGCGCGAGCATGTTCGGCATCTTCTTGTTCCTGACCTACTACGTGCAGACCACGCTGAAGTTCACGCCGATCAACACCGGCCTGGCGCTCCTGCCGATGGTCGCGACGCTCGTACTCTTCGCGCAACTGGGGACCAACATCTTCGTCCCCAGGTTCGGTCCCAAGGTCCTGGTGCCGATCGGCATGGGGCTCGGCGTGATCGGGATGCTGATCCTCACGCAGCTCGAGGTGCACAGCAACTACGCCGCTCACGTGCTCCCGGCGCTGCTCGTGCTGGGCGCCGCCATGGGCACGATCATGCCGGCATCCATGCAGTCCGCCACCCTCGGTGTCGACCGTCGGTTCGCCGGCGTCGCCTCGGCGATGACCAACACCAGTCAGCAGGTCGGGGGATCGATCAGCACCGCGCTGCTCAATACCCTTGCCGCGTCGGCCGTCACGAGCTACCTCTCCTCGCATCTGCCGCCAACGCCGGCCATCACCGCCGACGCGGCCGTGCACGGCTACACGACGGCCTTTGCGCTCTGCGCGGCGTTCTTCGCCGGTGGCCTGGTGATCGCCGCCCTGTTGTTCCGCCGCCGCAGCCAGGGCTTGTCGCTTTCGCACACCGTGGCGGCACCCATCGCTGATGCCGCCGAGCGGGAGCCGGTCGTCGCGCACTGAGCATGAGAGACTGGGGCGTACTCGGTCGAGTGCGCCCCATCTTTCGCTTTCGGGAGCCATCCGCGACATGTGCGGCATCGTCGGCATCGTCTCTTCGAGTCCTGTCAATCAGCAGGTCTACGACGCCCTCGCCCTGCTGCAGCACCGCGGCCAGGATTCGACGGGTATCGCGACCTCCGACGGCAGCATCATCCACATGCAGAAGGCCAAGGGCCAGGTGCGAGAGGCCTACCGCACCCGCGACATGCGGAGCCTGCTCGGCACCATGGGACTCGGCCACGTCCGGTACGCAACACGCGGCGACGCCAACAAAGAGCAAGAGGCGCAGCCCTTCTACGTGAACGCGCCGTATGGCATCGTGCTCGTGCACAACGGCAACCTCACCAACACGCGCGAGCTCACCGAAGAGCTGTTCCACATCGACCGTCGGCACCTCAACACCAACTCCGACACCGAGCTGCTGGTCAACGTGCTCGCTCACGAGTTGCAGCATCAGGTGCGCGGCACCGACCTGGATCCCGACCAGGTGTTCGACGCGATCGAGACGCTCCACGAGCGGGTCGAGGGCTCGTACGCCGCGATCGCCCTGATTGCGGGACAGGGGCTGCTCGCATTCCGCGACCCCTTCGGCATCCGCCCTCTGATTCTTGGCAAGCGCAGCGCCGGGTTGGTCGGCACCGAATGGATCGTGGCCAGCGAGTCGCTGGTGCTCGAGAGCGCCGGCTACGAGGTGGTTCGGGATGTAGCCCCTGGGGAGGCCATCTACATAGCCCGTAACGGCGAGATGTTCTCGCGGCAGTGCGCCAAGAACCCGGTGCTCATTCCCTGCTCGTTCGAGTACGTGTACCTGGCGCGCCCCGACTCGGTGATGAACGGGATCTCGGTCTACGAGGCGCGGCTGAGGCTCGGCGACCGGCTGGCAGACACCATCGCCAAGTACACCCCATCAGGTTCGATCGACGTCGTCATGCCGATCCCGGACTCGTCGCGCCCGGCCGCGATGCAGGTCGCGCAGAAGCTCGGCATCGAGTACCGCGAGGGCTTCTACAAGAACCGGTACGTCGGGCGCACCTTCATCATGCCCGGCCAAGAGCAGCGCACGAAGAGCGTCAAGCAGAAGCTGAACGCGATGGGTTCGGAGTTCCGCGGCAAGAACGTGCTCATCGTCGACGACTCGATCGTGCGCGGTACAACGTCACGCGAGATCATCGACATGGCCCGCCAGGCCGGAGCGAACAGCGTCACCTTCACGTCGGCGGCACCGCCAGTGCGTTACCCGCACGTCTACGGGATCAACATGCCGAGCCGCGAGGAGCTCGTCGCGTCAGGACGCAAGATTCCCGACATCGCGACCGAACTCGGCGCCGACTACCTGATCTACCAGGAGGTGGCCGACATGCAGGCGGCAATCCTCGAGGGCTCGAACATCGACCGCCTCGAGATGAGCTGCTTCACCGGCGACTACGTGACCGGAACGGTCACGCCGGAGTACCTGGCGTGGGTCGAGGCGAATCAGCTGAGCTAGGTGGCGCCTGCACGAGTTCGCGAGTGAGCCGCACAAGGTCGGCTCGCCGAGCTAGTGGAGCGTGCGGGCGCGAGCCGGCGGGTTGAGCACGGCGTCGTCGATGCGCTCGGGCCGGAAGCCGTAGCCGACCAGCCGCACGGCGAGCGGCTTGATGATCGGCAGCAGGTTGGCGAGCAGGATGCGCTCGCGCAAGGTCGGCGGGGCGTGCAGCAGCTCGGCCCCGCCCTTGGCGATCGTGCGGTGCACGGCGATCTGGATGCGCTGCATCCACTCGGTGGGGCGGGTGCGTCGCCGCTCCACCGCGCGCGCCCCGGCGTCGAGAGCCGCGGCATCCGCTCCCGATCGCAGCAGCGGCACCAGGATGTTCGCCGTAGCCACCGCATCCTGGATCGCGTAGTTGATGCCCACCCCGAAGGCTGGCGACATCGCGTGGGCGGCATCGCCGATGCACAGTGCGCCCGGCACCGACCAGTTGGTGAGCCGGTCGATCTGCACCGAGAGCAGTTTTACCTCGTCCCAGTCGGTGACGCGTTCAAGCACCGATTTCACTCGCGGGGCGGCCGATGCGACGAGCGCGCGGAAGGCGGGCAGCCCCGCCGCGCGCAGGGCGGGAAAGCTGCCCTTTGGAATCAGCAGGCCGCACTGCAGGTAGTCGGGCCGCGGGATCGTAATGACCATCGCCTCGGTGCTGATCCAACCGAGGGTGTCCGGCAGCTTGGCCGCCGGCTTGTCCAGCCGGAACCAGAGCACGTCGATCGGAACACCGTGCTGCTGAACCGGAAGCCGCAGTGCCCGACGCACCGCAGAGTCCCGGCCATCCGCCGCGATCGTCATGGCCGCATCGATACGGAGCACGCCGTCGAGTGTGCGGGCACGGACGCGCGCGATCCGGTTGCCCCGGTGCGTCACACCGGTGACTTCGGCATTCATCACCAGCGTGAACGATGGATGCTTCTTGGCTTCGCTCGCGAGCAGGTCGAGCAGATCCCACTGAGGCATGAGCGCGAGCTCTGCGTTGCGACGGTGGAGCAGCCCGAAGTCGATCGCGTGCAGCCGGAGTCCGTTGACCACCATGTCAAGCTTGCGCAGCCGGGTGTGCGGGATCGCCTCGAACTGCTCGCGAAGTCCCAGCTGATCGATCAGGTCGAGGGTCGAGGGATGCACCGTGTCGCCCCGGAAGTCGCGAAAGAAGTCGGCGTGCTTCTCGAGCACGATCACGTCGATGCCCGCGCGAGCAAGCAGCAGGCCGAGCATGATGCCCGCTGGCCCGCCGCCAGCGATGCACACCTCTGTCGACAAGCTGTGCGTCGCCATGCTGCCGAGGCTAGACCGCCTCAGCGGACGGCCGACTCCACCTGTTCGCGCTCGGCGGTCACGATGCGCGACCTGCGCTGCGAGCGACGATCGAGCAGCAGTCCAACGATCGCGCCGACCACTACACCGGCCGGTATCCCGTAGAGGCAGAAGTAGCCGAACGTTGCGCCGAAGCCGACCAGGGGGTCGACGTGCCCCAGCGTCGCCGTGACGATCAAGGTGGCGATGGCCCCGAGTGCCGCTCCCAGCACGAGGAACACCGGCAGCCGGGGCGCGCGCCGAACCCGCACCTCGGTCAGGGTGTCGTTCTCGCGCCGCTCGGACTTCACGACTCCATTGTGCGCCACCGCAGGGGCAGCACCTCGCTCAGGTCGGCCCGCTGACCGGATGCGGAGGCGCGCGCCGCCGCGACGGCATCGCCCCATGCCAGCAACCCCGTCGCGAGCGCGATCCAGGTGGATGCGTCCATCTCGATCACATTGGGCGGAGTCCCGCGGGTGTGCCGCGGCCCCTCGATCGCCTGCACGGCGCCCCAGGGCGGCACGCGCACCTCGACGGTGTGCCCCTCGAAATCGGAGGCGAGCACCTCGAGCAGGTAGCGGACCGCGAGCGCGACGAAGTCGCGATCATCCGCACCGGCAAGCACAGACTCGACCGCAGCGGACCCAGCGGCCGGGTCGATCTTGCGCCGCACGCTCATGCAGGGAGCCCGTCCATGCCGTCACGCTACCGCCGGTAGCCTGGGCGGGTGAGAATCCTCGTCCTCGGCACCGGCGCCCGGGAGCACGCGATCGTCGTGGCCCTGCTGCGCGAGGATGCTGGGCACGAGATCACTGCGGCTCCCGGAAATGCGGGAATCGCAGCCGAGCCCGGGGTGCAGACCGTCGGCGTCGACGCGTCCAACGGCAAGCTCGTTGCACAGTACGCAGCAGACAACCGGGTCGACCTGGTCGTGGTCGGGCCCGAGGCTCCGCTCGTCTCCGGCGTTGCGGACGTGATCCGGGCCAAGGGGATCCCGGTCTTCGGCCCCGGCAAGGCGGCTGCCGCGCTCGAGGGCTCCAAGTCGTTCGCCAAGCGGATCATGGATGTCGCCCAGGTGCCCACCGGGCAGGCTCACCGCGGAAAGACCGTTGCAGAGGTCGAGGTCGCGCTCGACGCGCTCGGCGCTCCCCACGTCGTGAAGGCCGATGGGCTCGCGGCTGGCAAGGGCGTGCTGGTCACGGAGGATCGCGCAGCCGCTTTGGCACACGCCGAGCACTACCTGCAGCAGGGCGACGTGCTCGTCGAGGAGTTTCTCGACGGCCAGGAGGTGTCGCTGTTCTTCCTGGCCGACGGCCACGACGTCGTTCCGCTGAGCCCGGCGCAGGACTACAAGCGGGCAGGCGACGGCGACACCGGCCCGAACACCGGGGGCATGGGCGCATACTCGCCGCTGCCCTGGCTCAGCGATCGCTGGGGTGCAGAGGCCTCATTCGTCGACGAGGTGCTCGACACCGTCGCGCTGCCGACCGTCCGCGCTCTGGAGGCCGAGGGCACCCCCTTCATCGGCCTGCTGTACTGCGGGCTCATCGTGACAGAGCACGGGGTGCGGGTCATCGAGTTCAACGCGCGGTTCGGCGACCCCGAGACGCAGGTCGTGCTGCCGCGGCTCGAGACACCGCTCTCTGAGCTGCTGTTGGCAGCCGCCACCGGCGGTCTGGGACGGATGCCGTACCCGCGCTTCTCGCCCGATGCCACCGTGGTCGTGGTGCTGGCCAGCGAGGGCTACCCGGATGCGCCGGTCACGGGACGAGCGATCACCGGCTTGGACGCGGCATCCGAGGTCGCCGGGGTGACGGTGCTGCACGCGGCGACGGCGCGGAGCGCCGACGGCGGCTTCGTCTCCGCGGGGGGTCGCGTGCTCGCGGTCGTCGCCCGCGCCGGCGATTTTCGCGCGGCCCGTACCTCGGCGTATGAGGCGATGGGACGCATCCAGCTCGAGGGTTCTCACTACCGGCACGACATCGCAGAACGGGTACTCAGTTGAACAGGCGCAGTGATGATTGAACAACAAGGGGGAGTTCCCCGCGGAGACACGCGACTCGAGGCCCTGGGGTGGACGCACGTCTACTCGGGCAAGGTGCGCGATCTGTACACATCGTCGGCCGTTCCCGACCGCGTACTGGTGGTCGCATCGGATCGGGTGAGTGCGTTCGACCGCATGCTCGAGCCCAGCATCCCGAACAAGGGCGCGCTGCTCACGCAGCTGAGTCTGTGGTGGTTCGGCCGTCTCGGAATGCGCAACCATCTCGCCGCCGCGCACCCCTCGCTCGGTGAGCACCTGCCACCCGGCATCGCGGAGCGCGCCATGCTGGTGCACGAACTCGCGATGCATCCGATCGAGGCGGTCGTGCGCGGCTACCTGGTCGGTTCGGGCTGGGCGGAATACCAGAGGTCGCAGAGCATCTGCAGCATCCCGCTGCCTGCCGGGCTGAGCAATGGCGACAAACTGCCAGAGCCGATCTACACGCCGGCGTTCAAGGCGCCAGCAGGTGAGCACGACGAGAACATCAGTTTCGAGCGCACGGTGGAGCTGGTGGGCGCCGACACCGCCGCCGCGATCCGCGACGCGTCGCTGAGCACATATGCGACCGCCGCCGCGATGGCCGCAGAGCGCGGGCTCATCTTGGCCGATACCAAGTTCGAGTTCGGCGACGATCCCGAAAGCGGCGAACTCACTCTCGCCGACGAAGTGCTGACGAGCGATTCGAGCCGGTACTGGGACGCCGCGACGTATGCCGCAGGCGGCATCCACCGTCTGGACAGCTTCGACAAGCAGATCGTGCGCGACTGGCTCTCGGCGCACTGGGACAAGACCGGCACCCCGCCCGAGCTTCCGAACGACATCGTCGAGCTCACGGCGGCCCGCTACCAGGAGTTGATCGACCGGATCACCGAATGAGTCTCGTTGTGCGCACCGTGCCGTGGGACGACCCTGCTGGCGAGGCGCTGCGCGTGGCTCAACAGGACGAGATCTCAGCGCGATACGGCGTTCCGGACTCCGAGCCGGGGCCGAAGCCGACCGCCGCAGACATCGCGGTGTTCCTGGTGGCGTTCGACGTGGCAGATGGCGATGCCGCCGGGATCCCGGTCGGCTGCGGCGGGTTGCGCCCGCTGGATGACGTGCACGGCGAGATCAAGCGGATGTACGTGATCCCGGAGCGCCGCGGATCCGGCGTCGCAACGACCATCCTCAGCGCGCTCGAGGCCGAGGCCCGCGCGCGCGGCTGGAGCCGACTGGTGCTCGAGACGGGCGACCAGCAGCCCGACGCGATTCGCCTCTACGAGCGGGAGGGCTACACACTCATCCCGAACTTCGGCTACTACGCCGACTCCGCGCTGTCGATCTGTTACGAGAAGAACCTCGAACCGCTCGAAGCCTGAGCGGCGCCGCGGGGTCGTCCTTAGGCTGGAGCAGCCATGATCGAACAGTTTGCCGCCGACACCGCCATGGGCGCGGTAACTCTCAACGTTGCCGACCTGGACGCGATGACCGCCTACTACCGCGACGGAGTGGGTCTCGACGTGTTGACAGTCGATGGCGCGCGAGTCACGCTCGGCAGGGCCGACCCTGCCGGTGGTCGCGACATCGTCATTCTCGTCCAGACTCCTGAGTTGCGGCACGCGGCACCGCACGAGGCTGGCCTGTTCCACACCGCCATCGTGTTCGATACCGAGGCCGCGCTCGCCGCAGCGGTCTACTCCGTCGCACGCATGCGACCCGGTTCGTTCACCGGATCGAGCGATCACCTGGTGAGCAAGGCGTTCTACTTCGACGACCCGGAAGGCAATGGCGTCGAGCTCTACTGGGACCGCGACCGCAGCGCGTGGAGCTGGACCCACGGTCAGATCGAGATGTCGACACTCTTTCTCGACCCGAACTCCTTTCTGCAGGAGCATCTCACCGAGCGAGGGCTCGAGGGGGCGGGATGGGGCGACGCCAAGGTCGGCCACGTGCACCTGTCGGTGGGTGACGTCGGGGCCGCGCGCGAGTTCTATGTGAACCAGCTCGGCTGGGATGCGACCATCGAGCTTCCCAACCAGGCCCTCTTCGTCAGCGCCGGCAAGTACCACCACCACATGGCCATGAACGTCTGGAACAGCCGCGGCGCTGGCCGCAGGCAGCAGACGCTCGGGCTGGGCAAGGTCGAGATCGTGGTCCCGACAGCAGACGACCTCGGTGCCGTGGGCGAGCGCATGACGCACTACGGACTCGAGACGCGCGACGACGGACGCGCTGTCGAGGTCGATGACCCGTGGGGCAACCTGATCCGAGTTCAGGCGCCCGCGGCGTCGTGAATCACCCGGAACTCAGCAACCGGGCCCAAGATGGAGGGATGCGCCTCCGCTCGCTGCTCGTTGCCGCGGTCTCCGCCGCGCTCGCAGTGACCCTCGTAGGCTGCGGAGCCAATCCTCGGGACCTTCAGGCGTTCCCCAAGCGCGCGGTGGCACCGACGCCGAACAGTGCTCAGCCGAGTCACCCGGTGGTCACGGCATTCGAGCCCTCGTGGGATGAGTCCACGGTGCTCAAGGCCAGCAGGGCCGCCGTCAGCATGGTCGCGATCTCGGGGATCGACATCGGCGAAGGAGGGACGTCGGTCACACCGCCGACCGCCGCCGTGATGAGGCAGGTGCGGCTCGCCCATCAACTGGGTAAGAAGGCAGAGGTGCTGCTGTTGAACTACCAAGCGGGCGTCGGATTCAGCGACGAGGTCGCAAAGTCGATGCTCTCGACGAAGGCCAACCGCGACTCGGCCGCAGCCTCGTTGGCTGCGGTGGTCTCGAGCTACGGGTTAGACGGCGTCATGTTCGATCTCGAGGCGCTGAGTGCCAGTGACGCTGACGATCTCACCGCCTTCGCGGCGACACTGCGTGCGGATGTCGGCCCCGGCATCCATCTGGATGCCGCTCTGCAAGCCTCGACCAGGCTCGCGGGCTACAAGAGACTCGGATACGACATCGCCGGGCTCCTGAAGTCGCTCGACAACGTCACGGTGATGGGATACGACCAGCACGGCACGTTCAACCCGACGAACCCGGGGCCGGTCGGCGAACTGAGTTGGCAGCGCAAAGTCCTTGCCGCGCTGCTGCTCGCGGCCAAACCCGGGCAGGTGGACCTCGGCGTGGCGGGATACGGCTACCGCTGGGCCGCGGACGGCACCCACACCGTCGGCGACATCCGAGCACGCCGCCTGGTCGCCGAGGCGCATGTCACGCCGACCTTCGACGAGGTTCGCGGGGAGTGGACGGCGACCCTCCCAGACGGCCAGGTCTTCTGGTGGGCTGACGCCCGTTCGATCGCCATGCGCGAGCAACTGGCTGCCTCGCTCGGCTTGCACGGCGTGGCCGTCTGGTCGATGGCCCTCTCTGACCCGGTGCCCGTCGCCCCGTGAGATCGCGGGCCGCCCGGTGCTGCACGAACGAGCCCGTCGCTAGACTCGCGCCGTGAGCCGCCTCCCCGTCTTCCTAGTCGCCCCGGTCGCGCTCAGGCAGGGCCGCGCACTGCAGCGTGACACGCCCCGGTTGGCTGAGGCCCACGGCGCTCGGGACGGACTCGTGAGCGGCACGGAATCGCGAACAGCCAGGCCTTTGCGGCTCCTGGTCGTTGGCGACTCGACTGCCATGGGGACCGGCGTCGCGAAACTGGAAGACGGGGTTCCCGGTCAGCTGGGGCGCTTGCTGAGCGGGGCGGTCGGCGGCTCCGCCGCGGTCGGTGGCGTTGCCTGGCGCGCTGTCGGCCGGAACGGCGCGACCGCTGCCGAGGTTCTGACGGAGTTCTCGACGGCGGCCATTGCCGCGCATTTCGACCTCGCGGTCGTGATGGTCGGCTGGAACGACGCGCTCCGGCTGCGACCGGGCCGCGAGTTCTCGCACGCTCTGGGGCAACTGCTCGATCGGCTCCACGCGGCGTCGCCCGATGCGCGGCTGGTCGTGGTTGCACCGCCGCTCTTCGGCCTCTTCTCGGCGCTGCCGAATCCGCTTCGCTGGGCGCTCGGCCGCCACGCCCGAGGCCTGACCGGGCGAGCGGAACGAGTCGCACGCTCTCATGCCGCTGTCGTGGCGCCGGGATTCGATGGCCGGTCCGTTGCATCCGACCAGTTCCACCCGGATGCAGCGGGGTATCGCGCACTGGCGCAAGGCATCGTCTCGGCGATCGGATGAGCCCGTCCGGCAGCGCCGCTCCGCGCCGTCGTCTGATCGGACTGGTGGGACCGCCGGGCGCCGGCAAGTCGACCATGGCCGAACGGCTGGCGGCTGCAGATTCCGCGGCGGCTGTGCTCCCCATGGATGGCTTCCACCTGCCCCAAGATCGGCTGCGCGAGCTCGGCCGCCGCGATCGGATGGGAGCGCCAGACACCTTCGATGTCGACGCCTTCACGCGGGTCCTGCGTGAGCTGCGTGGGCGCGATTCGGTGACCGCACCCTCGTTCGACCGCACGATCGAGGAACCGATTCCCGACGCCATCACGATCGGGCGCGGCATCCGGACCGTCTATGTGGAGGGAAACTATCTGCTGCTCTGGGAGGGCATCGCCGAACTGCTCGACGAGACCTGGTACCTCGAGCTCGACCCTCACGTTCGTCGGCGGCGGCTGCTCGAGCGACATGTGGCGAGCGGCAAGACTCCGGATGCGGCCGCCGCCTGGATCGACGCCGTCGACGAACCGAACGCGCGCCTGATCGCCGCGAGCGCCGCCCGGGCGACGCGCACCCTCGCCGTAGACTGAGGGCATCCACCCACCGCTGTCGGCCGACAACCGCGACCCCCTGGAGTGACCGTGCCCACCATCGTCGTCGAGGTCATGCCGAAGGCCGAACTGCTCGACCCCGCTGGCAAAGCCGTCGCGGGAGCCCTCAGCCGACTCGGCAAGACGGAGTTCAGCGCCGTGCGCATCGGCAAGCGTTTCGAGCTCACCGTCGACGGCGCCGTCACCGAAGCGCTGCTCGCCGAGGCACAGCAGCTCGCCGACGACATGCTCAGCAACTCGGTGATCGAAGACGTCGTGCGGGTCTACGTGCTCGAGCAGGCGTCCGCGTGAGAATCGGCGTCGTCACCTTCCCCGGATCACTGGATGACCGCGACGCGCAGCGCGCGATTCGGCTCGCAGGCGGCCAGCCCGTCGCCTTGTGGCACGGCGACCACGATCTGCAGGGCGTGGACGCGATCGTGCTACCCGGCGGCTTCAGCTACGGCGACTACCTGCGCTGCGGCGCGATCGCGGCCCGCTCGCCGATCATGAGCGAGGTCATTTCGGCGGCAAACTCCGGGATGCCGGTGCTGGGCATCTGCAACGGCTTTCAGATCCTGGTCGAGGCCCACCTGCTGCCCGGCGGGCTGATCCGCAACAACCACGGTGACTTCGTCTGCCGCGACCAGCGCCTCAGGGTCGAGAACGCTTCGACCGCGTGGACCAATGGATTCGCGGTCGGCCAAGAGATCACGGTCCCACTGAAGAACGCCGAGGGCGGTTTCATCGTGGACGCCGAGACCCTCAAGCGCATCGAGGGCGAGGGCCAGGTCGCGTTCCGCTACCTGGACGTCAACCCCAACGGGTCGCTCGACGACATCGCCGGGCTCACGAACGCCGGCGGCAATGTCGTCGGGCTGATGCCGCATCCCGAGCATGCGACCGAGCCCGGTTTCGGCCCGGACACCCCGGATGCCATGCGCTCCGGCACCGACGGCCTCACTTTTTTCACCAGCGTCATCGAAAGCGCGCTGGCGAAGGTCTGACGTGGCGTCATGACCGCGTTCGTCCTGATTTTCGCTCCCGTCTTCACCGCACTGTTCGGCTTCCTGTTCTCGGCGGTCATCGCGCTGCGGCCTCCCGGCCTTCCGCTCAGCGTGCGTGTCCCGCAGGCGCACGCCGGCGACGCGGTGGTTCTGTCAGCGATCCGGCGGTTCCGCTGGGGTCTCGTGCTGGCCTGGGTGGTTACCGCGGCTCTCACGGTGGCGCTGGGAATGTTCGGGCAGACAGCGCTGGCCATCGTCCTGCCGGTGTTGCTGTATTCCGGGCTCAGCATCCTGGACCTCGTCCTCAGTCGGCAGCTCATCGTGCGTGCCAAGCGCGAGGGCAACTGGTTCGAAGGCGTGCCGGTGCGGGTGAGCGCGCAGATTACTGCGCCCGCGTACCATCACCCGCCGGTGCTCTGGCCCGCCCTGGCCGCAGTTGTGCTGGCCGCGGCAACCGCCGTCGACGTCGCGCTGTATCCGACCCTGCCCGATCCGATTCCCGTGCATTTCAACGTGGCCGGCGACGCGGATCGCTGGGCGGCGAAGTCTGTATGGAGCGTCTTCGGCATCCTGATGATCGGAGCCGCGATCGTGGTGCTGCTCGCAGCGCTCTCGGTCGTCGCGGCGCGCTACTCCGCGCGAACCGAGGCCGACGACACGGCGCAGCAGGCAACGCTGCGCACCCAGGTGCAGCGCTCGATTCTCACCTCGCTGCTGTCCCAGCTGTCGTTCGTGGTCGCCCTCGGCATCTCGGCCATCGAGTTGGTCCAGCGACTGTTGCCCAGCGCGTCGTGGGCGATCGCCGTGAGCGCGATCGGGATGGCGGTGCTCGTCATGGTCGTCGTCATCGCGAACGTCGTCCGCGGGCGGGCGCAACTCGCCCCCGCCAACGTGCGCGACCCGCAGAGTCATCGGCCAGACGCGGTCGACGACGACGAGCACTGGAAGGGTGGGATCTTCTACGTCAACCGCGACGACCCTGCCCTCATGGTTCCCCGCCGCTTCGGTCTCGGCTGGACGCTCAACCTGGGTCGTCCCGCCGGGGTCGCCCTCATGATCTTGCTGCCGCTGATGATCGCCGGCCTGGTGATCACGGTCCTCGTGACCGCGTACGCGCGGTAGAACGCGCTCGGTAGAATCGGAGCAATGAGCGCTCCCCTCGACTCCGTCTCGCACGCGACCGCCACCCCCGAGAAGGAGCAACCGTACGCGGCGCTCGGGCTCAAGAGCGACGAGTACCAACGCATCCGCGACATCCTCGGCCGGCGGCCCACGAGCGGCGAACTCGCCATGTATTCGGTGATGTGGAGCGAGCACTGCTCGTACAAGAGTTCCAAGGTCTGGCTGCGTCAGTTCGGGCAGAAGGTCAGCCCCGAGATGACCAAGAACCTCATGGTTGGCATGGGCGAGAACGCCGGAGTGGTGGATATCGGCGAGGGTTGGGCGGTCACCTTCAAGATCGAGAGCCACAACCACCCGAGCTACATCGAGCCCTTCCAGGGCGCCGCGACCGGCGTCGGCGGAATCGTGCGCGACATCATCTCGATGGGCGCGCGCCCGGTCGCCGTCATGGATGCCCTCCGCTTCGGCGCGATCGACGATCCCGACACGGCGCGGGTGGTCCCGGGTGTCGTGAGCGGCATCAGCTTCTACGCCAACTGCCTGGGGCTGCCGAACATCGGCGGCGAGACCTGGTTCGATCCGATCTATCAGGCGAATCCGCTCGTCAATGCGCTGGCGGTCGGGGTGCTGCGGCACGAGGATCTGCATCTGGCCAATGCCAAGGGCGCGGGCAACAAGGTGGTGCTCTTCGGGGCGCGCACCGGCGGCGACGGGATCGGCGGGGCATCCATTCTCGCCTCAGACACGTTCTCGGCCGGCGGCCCGACCAAGCGGCCGGCCGTGCAGGTGGGCGACCCCTTCGCCGAGAAGGTGCTCATCGAGTGCTGCCTGGAGTTGTTCGCCGGCGATCTGGTGCAGGGCATCCAAGACCTGGGCGCCGCGGGCATCTCGTGCGCAACGAGCGAGCTGGCCAGCAATGGCGATGGCGGCATGCAGGTCAGCCTCGACGAGGTGCTGCTGCGCGATCCGTCTCTGACTGCCGAAGAGATCCTGATGAGCGAGAGCCAGGAGCGCATGATGGCGATCGTCGAGCCCGGCAAGCTCGAGGGGTTCTTGGCCGTCACGAAGAAGTGGGACGTCGAGACCAGCGTGCTCGGCGAGGTCACCGAGACCGGCCGCCTGATCATCACCTGGCACGGCGAGACCATCGTGGATGTCGACCCTCGCACGGTCGCGATCGACGGCCCGGTCTACGAGCGCCCAATCGCGCGCCCGGGCTGGATCGACGCACTCAACGCCGACTCCGCCAGCAAGCTCGACCGGCCGACAGACGGTCCAGCGCTGAAGGCGCAGCTGCTTGCCATGGTCGGCAGCCCCAACCTCGCCGACATGAGCTGGGTCACCAGCCAGTACGACCGCTACGTGCTCGGCAACACCGCGTTGAGCTATCCGGATGACGCCGGCATGATCCGCGTCGACGAGCAGAGCGGCCTCGGGGTCGCGCTCGCGACCGACGCGAACGGGCGCTACGCCTACCTCGATCCCTACGTCGGAACACAGCTCGCGCTCGCCGAGGCCTACCGCAACGTGGCCGTCACCGGCGCAACCCCGGTCGCGGTCAGCGACTGCCTCAACTTCGGCTCGCCCGAGAACCCCGAGGTGATGTGGCAGTTCAGCCAAGCCGTCGAGGGTCTCGCCGACGCCTGCCTCGAGCTGGGCATCCCGGTGACCGGCGGCAACGTGAGCTTCTACAACCAGACCGGCGATGTGCCGATCCACCCGACCCCGGTGGTCGCGGTCATGGGAGTGATCGATGATGTCGGGCGCCGGGTCCCGTCGGGTTGGCAGGACTCAGGCGACAACCTCTACCTGCTCGGCAGTACCCACCTCGAGCTCGACGGATCGGCGTGGGCCGGCGTCATCCACGGGCACCTCGGTGGGCATCCGCCGAAGCCGCACCTTCAGCGCGAAAAGGCGCTCGGGGAGCTGCTCGCAGCTGCCGCCCAAGAGGGTCTGCTCAACGCGGCGCACGACCTGTCAGACGGCGGCCTCGCCACCGCTCTGGTCGACGGCTGCCTGCGCTTCGGCATCGGCGCGCGGGTCTACCTCGATGAGTTGCTCGAACGCGACCAGGTGGATGCCCTCACCACCCTGTTCAGCGAGTCCGGTGCGCGCGCCATCGTCGCGGTTCCGCGCGAAGAGGACGTGAAGTTCCTGCGGTTGTGCGAGGGACGCAACTTTCCCGTCGCCCGCATCGGGGTCACCGATCGCGGAGCCGAGGGCGCCGGCGCCGCCCTCGAGGTGCAAGACCTGTTCACCGTCGGGCTCGACGAGCTGCGCACCACCTCCCGCGCGACGATGGCCGAGCACTTCGGCCCGGTCGTGGGCTACGCGGCCGACCTCAGCGGGGCCGGCGTGCACGGCGCACCGCGCGGCGGGCGCATCTCGGAGTAGTCCAGCGAGAATGGCCTTAGATTGAGCGTGTGGAGGACGACCACCCATATCTCTGGCACGCAGACCGGCGAATCATGTTCCCCTCCATCATCGCGACCGCTGTCCTGCTCGTTGGCGGGTTTGCCCTCGCGCTGACGCCGTACGTCGTGTTCCATTCGCAACAGCGGGGCATTTACGACGGCTACCACACCGCCGGTCCCATCGTTGGGCTGCTCGCCCTCGTTCCAGCGAACATCTGGGCTCTCTCGGTGCTCTGGCCGCGCACGATTCATAAGTCGCTGCTGGTGCTCGCCCTCGTCGCGCTGACTGCCGTCGCTGCAGGAATGCTGTACTGGATGTTTGTCGTGATCTACCTGTCGACAGTGGACTGGTTCGTGTTCTAGCTCGGCGGCCGGAGAGCTCAGACTGCGAACGTCACGCCGGTGCGCTCCTCGGCGAGCGCCCACAGGTGGGCCCCGAACTCCGGGGTTGTGCTCGAGACCACAGGGGCCATCACGATCGGGGGGCCGGTGAGTATGCGCGAGGGTCCGTAGAACTGGCCGCTCACGGCTTCCGGGTCCAGCGCTGCTCGAATGGCCGGCCATGCGCCCTGGTGCTTGCCCTGGGCGGCCAGCGAGAGCACCCCATCGCGAATCCTCTCCGCGCGAGAAATGTCGTTGATGCCGGGGCGGCGTTCCGAGAGCCCGTCGACCGAGAAACCGGGATGCGCGAGCAGCGAGAGGCGGTGCTCGCCCGCCTCGCGGATCCGGCGGTCGAGCTCGAAAGCGAATCCGTGCACCGCGTGCTTCGAGAATCCGTACGCGCGGAACGGGCGATAGCGCCGATCGCTGAGCAAGTCGGCAGGGTCGAGCCGCACCATCCTGGTCGCCATGCTGCCGAGTCCGACCACGCGGGCCGTCGGCGTCATCGCCGACCAGAGCTGCGCGGTGAGAGCGAAGTGCCCGAAGAAGTTGCTGCCGACGACGATCTCGTGGCCGTCTTCGGTAGTCGCCCGACGCGCTGGCGGGCTGACCAGCCCCGCGTTGTTGATCAGGACGTCGATCGGTCCGAGAGCCCGCAACTTCCCAGCGGCGGCGGCCACCGAGCTCAGCGAACTCAAGTCGAGGGGCACGAAGCTCAGGCGCGCCTCAGCGACGCGCTCGCCGATCGACGCGATCGCCCGCTCCGCCTTCTCGGCAGATCGTGACGCCAGGATGACGCGGGCGCCCGCGGACGCGAGCTGTTCGGCGGTGAAGTACCCGATGCCCGCATTGCCGCCGGTGACTATGACGGTTCGGCCGGCCGCGGAGGGCAGGTGGCGAGGATCCCAGCTCACGAGGCGTCGTCGGGCGTTGCGATGGCTCCAGTGACCAGTTGTTCGTGGTGGTGGATCACCTCGGCCACGACGAAGTTGAACCACTTCTCGGCGAACGCTGGATCGAGCTGAGCCTCGAGCGCAATCTGGCGCAGTCGCGCGATCTGCACGCGTTCACGTTCCGGATCGGACGGGGGCATCCCACTCGCCGCCTTGAGCCTGCCCACGTTCTGAGTGAACTTGAATCGCTCGGCGAGCATGTGCACCAGCGCGGCGTCAATGTTGTCGATGCTGAGGCGGATCGCGGCGAGCTCGGCCGCGGCTTCCGTGCCGGCGTCATCCGGTTCAGCAGTCATGCATCGAGCCTAGATGCTGCCGTCTTCACACACTGCTGGATCAGACACTGCGGAACTCGACGGGGCGATCGCCCCACGGCCGCAACCGCGCCTCGAGACCAGCCTTCACCTCCGGCCATTCGTCGATCAATACGGAGAAGATCGCGGTGTTGCGCCAGGTGCCGTCCGCGCGAAGCGTGTCGCGTCGTGCGACGCCCTCAAACTGCGCTCCGAGCTTCGCGATCGCCGCCTTTGACCGTGAGTTGAGATCGTCTGCCTGCAGCTTGACGCGGCCGTAGCCGTGATCGAAGGCGAGCCCGAGCATCAGCAGCTTGGCCTCGGGGTTCACCTGTGTCGCCCAGACGCGAGGGTCCCACCCGGTCCAGCCGATGTGGGCGTGCTCTTTCACCTCGTCGAAGTCGGCGAGGCTGGATGCACCGACGACGACCCCGTCGTGCGGTCCGCCTTGCACGACCGCGACGTAGGTGTTGCCCCTGGTGTGCGGAAAGTAGTTCGGTGCCCACTCCTGGAACGCCGACTCGTCGACC
Source organism: Pseudolysinimonas sp. (assembly GCA_039928695.1). GTDB lineage: Bacteria > Actinomycetota > Actinomycetes > Actinomycetales > Microbacteriaceae > Lysinimonas. The sequence continues at coordinate 72,632 of JBDSSQ010000041.1, forward strand.
GGCAGCCCCAGCGGCCCGCCGCCGTAGCCCCCCGCGAACACCTCTGGCCGACCAAGGGCGATCCAGAGCCCCGGCATGTGGTCGAGCGAAAACGGCTCGAGGCGGATGAAACGGCCGGTCAGCGTTTGGCGGGCGGGTCGGATGGCGGGCACCGTTCCATCCTGGCATCCGCTACGGTGTGGCCATGCCTCGACTGACGAGTCCCCTCTGGACGTACCTCGGCTCTGCACTCTCGTGGCTGCTCTTCACCTTCTGCTTCACGCTGCTCGCCGGGGGCGCCGTCATCGTGATGGGTCTCGGCGGGTTCTGCGCCTCGGGTGGCGCGTACGTCATCCAGACCCAGTGCCCGGATGTGGTGACCTGGACAACGCCCGGCTCGATCTTCGGCGGCCTGATCGCGGTCGGGATCGGGGCCGTGCTTGCCGGTGGTTTCGGGACTCCCCTGATCTCCTGGGCTTGGCCGATCCTGTTCATCGGGCTGGGCCTTGCCTTCGCCGGTTCGGGCATCACCACAGGAGTCGACGGGATCGTCTTCGACCTCCTGGCGGTGATGTTCATCCTCATGGGCGGCGTTCCGCTCGTCCTCGAGCTCCGCGCCGATCCGCAGGCCTTTTTCCTCGGCACCACGAACGCCGACGGCACCCGGTTCGTGAGCCGCGACACCGGACATCGTTCGATCTACAGCTTCACGTCGGCCGGTGAACGCAACCAGCCGTACCCCGGGCTTCAGGCGGCCGAGCCGGATGCCGACCAGGTCGGCGCGAAGTCAGACCCGATCCCGCCGACCGCGCGTGACTGGCTGCTGAGTCTCGGCATCCTGATCGTCTTCGGGGGTCTGGGTGTCTACCTGGCCATGCAGATCTTTGCAGCCGCCGGGGCGCACGGCTGAATGCCGTGACACGCGCTGTTGCGCTGCGGGTAAGCGCTTCGGCGTTCTCGTGGATCCTCTTCGCCTTCTGCTTCACGTCGCTCTTGCTCATGGCCGCGGCGATCGTGGGCTTGGGCGGTACGAGCTGCGCAAGCGGGGGACCATTCGAGGTCCGAACTCCGTGCCCCGACGCGATCAGTTGGCTCATCATGCTCCCCCTTCCGCTTGCCTTCGTCGCGCTCGCCGTCGGGGCATACGGCGCTGGCGGCTTCGGGACCCCTCTGACGACCTGGGCATTCCCCCTGACATTTCTGGGGTTTGGCGTCGCGTTCTTCATCGGAGCCTTCGCCGCGGGCATCGGGTGGGGATTCATCGTCTGCGGGGCGTTGTTCCTGGTGATGGGCGCGATCCCGGCAGTGATCTTCCTGTGGACAGACCCTCGCCGCGCGCTGCTCGGCACCGTCGACATTCGTGGCCGTCGTTTCGCTGCCGGACCGAGGGCGCGGCGAGGGTTCTTTCGGTCGGAAGCGCCGGAGTCGGCGGGCTCCCTGGTTCCCACGATCGCCGACGGAACCCGCAGCCTGCTCATCGCCATCGCCGGCGGAGCGCTCGGGGTCGTCCTGGCTCAGCTGATATTCAGCGCAATCGCCGGGACAGGCTGACTCAGCCCAGCAGGTCGTGCCGCTCGACGATCGCGTCACGGCCGGGGCCGACACCGATCGCCGAGATGCGCGAGCCGCTCATCGCCTCGAGCGCCAGCACGTAGTCCTGTGCGTTCTTGGGCAGCTGGTCGAATGACGTGACCCCGGTGATGTCCTCCGACCACCCGGGAAACTCCTCGTAAATCGGCACGGCGTGGTGAAAGTCGCTCTGGTTGACAGGAACTTCGTCGACTCGAACTCCGCGCACGTCGTATGCCACACAGACCGGGATCGTCTCAAGCCCGGTCAACACGTCGAGTTTGGTGAGCACGAAATCGGTGATGCCATTGATGCGGGCCGCGTAGCGTGCGATCGGGGCGTCGTACCAGCCGCAGCGGCGGGGACGACCGGTGGTTGTTCCGAACTCGAATCCGTTGGCGCGCAAGAACTCGCCGGACTGGTCGAGTAGCTCGGTCGGGAACGGCCCAGAGCCCACGCGGGTGGTGTACGCCTTCACGATTCCGATCACCCGGTCGAAACGATTTGGCGCGACCCCCGAGCCGGTCGCGGCGCCGCCACTGGTGGCGTTCGATGAGGTGACGAACGGGTAGGTGCCGTGGTCGACATCCAGCATCGTCGCTTGCCCGCCCTCGAAGAGCACCGTCTTACCGGCGTCGAGCGCTTGGTTGAGCACCAGCCCGGTGTCGGCCACCATCGGGGCCAGCCGATCCGCATAACTCAGCAGCTCGCCTACCACCTCGTCGACCGAGATCGCGCGCCGGTTGTACACCTTGACCAGCAGGTGATTCTTCTGGTCGAGAGCACCCTCGACCTTCTGGCGCAGGATGTTCGCGTCGAAGAGATCTTGAATCCGGATGCCAACCCGGTTGATCTTGTCTGCGTACGCCGGACCGATCCCGCGCCCGGTGGTGCCGATCTGACGGCTGCCGAGAAAGCGCTCGGTGACCTTGTCGATCGTGCGGTGGTACTGCGTGATCACGTGCGCGTTGGCGCTGACCAGGAGCTTGCTCACGTCGACTCCGCGTGCGATCAACACGTCGAGCTCGTCGAACAGCACCTCGATGTCGACGACGACGCCGTTGGCGATCACCGGGGTGACGCCCGGGGTCAGGATGCCAGAGGGCAGCAGGTGCAGCGCGTACTTCTCGTCGCCGATCACCACGGTGTGGCCGGCGTTGTTGCCGCCGTTGAACTTGACGACGTAGTCGACGCGGCTGCCGAGCAGGTCGGTCGCCTTGCCCTTACCTTCATCGCCCCACTGGGCGCCGATGAGAACGATGGCGGGCATGGCTGACTCCCTCAAGTGTGCGACGGGATTACACCCCATCGTATCGGAAGGCGCGAGAAGCGTCCCGGTAGCTCTACCGGTCCACCCGGCCCCATTCGTCAACCCACTCGTGCATCACGATCGCGGCGGCGGCCCCCGCATTGATCGACCGGGTCGAGCCGTACTGCCGGATCTCGACAACGGCATCCGCGGCATCGAGCGCCTCCGGCGTGAGACCCGGTCCTTCTTGCCCGAACAGCAGGATGCAGCGCTCCGGAAACCCGAACTGCCCCACCTCGACAGACCCCGGCACGTTGTCGACGGCGACAATCGCGCGGTCCGTCTCGCGTGCGAAGGCGACCAACTCGGCGATCGAGTCGTGATGCACGATGTGCTGGTAGCGGTCGGTCACCATGGCGCCGCGCTTGTTCCAGCGTTTGCGCCCGACGATGTGCACGGTCTCAGCCAGAAAGGCGTTGGCCGTTCGCACGATCGAGCCGATGTTCATGTCGTGCTGCCAGTTCTCGATGGCGACCGAGAAGCCGTGCCTGCGAGTGTCGAGCTCGGCGACGATGGCCTCGACGCTCCAGTACCGGAACCGGTCCACCACGTTGCGCGCGTCGCCGTTGGCCAGCAGCTCTGGGTCGTATCTCGGGTCGGTGGGCCAGGCATCCGGTCCTCCGGGCCAGGGGCCGACGCCGACCGGCATCCTGTCCTCGTGCGGACCGTCGTAGTTCATGTCCGAATCCGGAGGCACAACTCCCATTCGAGGAGCGTATCGAGTGCTGCCGGCCGGAATCGATCAGCTCGGCTCTAGCGCGGTTGCCCCGCCAGTCGACGACGTGCTCCCATCAGGGCGCCACCCACGACCACGAAGATGAGTGCAACGCCGGTCGTGATGCCTGGTTCGGACCCAGTCGCGGCAAGCTCGGCATCTTGCTGGGTCAACGAGGTCGTAGCGCTCAGTCCCGCCGTGCTGACATCGGTCCCCGTAATGGTGGCCGTGCCACGGGTCGTCGACGACGTCACCGAGGCGGTGTACCTCCCATCGCCGACATCCGTCACGGCACCGAAGACCTGCCCGGGATCGCTGCTCGAGAAGACGACCGCTTCACCCGGAGCACCGTTGCCGAGGTGGTCTGAGATGGTGGCCGTGACGGTCGCCGTCGATGTTCCGTCTGGGACGATGGTGCCCGGCGAGACCGCGACCGACATCACCTCTGGCGTGATCTCGAACGAAATCGAGACGTACGGAGCGGCGCCGAGGGTGCCGACCGCGAAAGACGAAGCCGTCGCGGCGGCCGTCACCATGCTCGACCCGCCACCACCACCGCCATAGGGGCCACCGCCACCGCCACCGAACCAGCCACCACCTCCACCACCGCCACCGTCGTTGCCGCTCTCGCGTTCCCCGCCGGTTCCGCCCTGTCCGAACGACCCATCGGTTCCGGCCGAGCCGTCACAGCCGCCGCCCCCTGTGCCGAATGTCGTCGGGGTCGCGCCTGTCGCACCGGGATCACCGCAGCCGCCGCCGACCGGACCGTCGCCTCCTGTCGGGGCGCCGCCCGCGCCGCCGGCGCCGAACGCGGACGCGCCCCCACCTCCCGCCGCAACCAGAATGCGCGTCGTGAGGTCGGCGGCGGCTGTCCGCAGGTCGGAGGCCCCACCTCCGCCTCCAGCCGCCCCGAACGAGCCGCCATCGCCGCCGCCGTTGGCTCCGCCGCCGTTGACGGCGCCATGTGCGCCCACCACCGCGTACAGAGTTTCGCCCCCGACCACCGGAATATCCGCGGCAACGAGCGCCCCGGCGCCTGCGACGCTTTCCACGGGGTCACCATTGCCGCCAGTGCCGCCGAGCCCTTCGACGTGCACGCTGGTCACCCCGGCCGGTATCGAGAACACGTGAGTTCCCGCGGTCGTGAACTTGTAGGTGACGGTGGAGGCGCTCGCGGGCGCCGCGATCCCAACCACCGCGACGCCAACCACGAGCAGGAAGCCCCCAAGCAGGCTGGCGCTTCGGATCAAGCGCGAGCGCGGCGTCATCGGATCTCGTCTCCCGGTTCACCGTCGCGAGCGGCAGCTTCGAGCTGACCACGGAGGCACGATGAATCAGGTTCAGGTTAGCGACCAGGCTGTCCCGGAGCCAGCTACCACGACATCCCGGACCTGAACGACGCAGACCTACGACCGGGCAGGGTTGGTGCAAATGCTGTTAATGTCGGCGCATGCCCGCGGTCGCCATACCTCTCGGTCCGTTCTCGTGGGACGCCGATGGCCCCGACGCGATCGTCCTGGGCGACAATCTGGCGGTTACCGCGCTGCTGCCGGACGCCGCGTTCCGCCTGATCTACCTGGACCCGCCCTTCAACACCGGGCGCGTGCAGCGCAGGCAGTCGGTGAGCACGACCCGCACGCCGGACGGCAGCCGCCAGGGTTTCGGCGGCAACAACTACGACACCGTCAAGGGCATGCTGTCGCGCTACGACGACCGCTTCGATGACTACTGGGCCTTTCTCGAACCGCGACTTGCGGAGGCGTGGCGCCTGCTCGACGAGCAGGGAACTCTCTACCTGCACCTCGACTACCGCGAAGCGCACTACGCCAAGGTTGCGCTTGACGCGCTGTTCGGGCGCGACAGTTTTCTCAACGAACTGATCTGGGCATACGACTACGGCGCGAAAAGCACGCGGCGCTGGCCAGCGAAGCACGACACGATCCTGGTTTATGTCAAGAATCCCGCGAGCTACTACTTCGACAGCGAAGCCGTGGACCGCGAGCCGTACATGGCACCCGGGCTCGTCACCCCCGAGAAAGTCGCGCGCGGCAAGCTGCCAACCGACGTCTGGTGGCACACCATCGTGAGCACCAACGGCAGCGAGCGCACCGGGTACGCCACCCAGAAGCCGGAGGGCGTGCTGCGCAGGATCGTGCAGGCCTCGAGTGCTCCGGGAGACTGGGTGCTCGACTTCTTCGCGGGCAGTGGCACTACGGGGGCGGTGGCTCAAGCGCTCGACCGACGATACCTTCTCGTCGACCAGAGCCCGGATGCCATCGCCGTCACGCACGCCCGCCTCCCCCTAGCGCGCGTCCTCGCCCTCGACCAGGGAGCCACCACATGATGCATCTCCGCCTCATCTCACCGCCTGATCTCACCGACTCCGTTGTCAAGGTGTTGGAAGACGACGCCGGCACCGCCAACCTGGTGCTACACCGCGGAGCCGCGATCTCACCGGACGGCGATGTCGTGATCTGCGACGTCGTGCGCGAGTCGGCCAGCGAGCTCGTCGAGCGGTTGGAGAAGACGGGGCTGGCGCAGCGCGGAGCCATCGCGCTCGACGAGGTCGCCGTCACGCTCTCGGCTGCCGCCGATCGCGCCGAGTTGCTCGCCCCTGGAGACGGGTCAGAGTCGGTGATCTGGGAGCAACTCGAGCAGCGCTCGGGCGAAGAGACCCACCTCTCTCCCACCTTTCTCGTGTTCATCTCGGTGGCGGCGATGATCGCGGCCCTCGGGGTCCTGCTCGACCAACCGATCCTCATCGTCGGCGCGATGGTGGTCGGTCCGGAGTTCGGCCCATTAGCCGCACTCTGCGTCGGGATCGTGCGTGGACGGCGAGGCATGGTGGGTCGGGCCGCGCTCGCCTTGCTCGTCGGCTTCGCGGTCGCCGTGGCCGTCACGATCTTGTTCTCGTGGTTGCTGGCGGCAACGGGGCTCGTCCACCGTGAGCAACTGTTAGCCGCACGCCCGCTCACCTCGTTCATCTGGCGGCCGAACGTAATCTCGTGGATCGTCGCGTCGCTCGCGGGCGTCGCCGGAATGCTCTCGCTCTCGACAGCGAAGTCGGGCGCGCTCGTCGGGGTGCTCATCTCTGTGACGACTATCCCGGCGGCCGCGAACGCCGCAGTGGCCATCGCCTACGGCGTGCCCGAACAGGCGACAGGAGCCGCCCTGCAGCTGGGCATCAACCTCGCCGCGATCGTGGTCGGCGGCAGCCTGACCCTCGGCATCCAACGCGTCCTCGCGATCCGCACGATGCGACGGCAAGAGGCACGATCCGAAGCGCCGATACGCTGAAGTTATGAGCGATCGCCACCCCGTGCGTACCCGAGGCGACATCGAGTGCTGGCTGACCGACATGGACGGTGTGCTCGTGCACGAGAACACCGCACTCCCCGGAGCGCAAGACCTCATCAGGCAGTGGACCAACGCCGGCACGCCATTCCTGGTACTGACCAACAACTCGATCTTCACTCCGCGCGACCTGGCAGCGAGGCTGCGCTCTTCAGGACTCGACGTGCCTGAGGCCGCGATCTGGACGAGCGCCCTTGCCACTGCCGACTTCTGCGCCTCGCAGATCTCGGGCGGAAGTGCCTTCGTGATCGGCGAATCCGGGATGACCAACGCGCTTCACGAGGTCGGCTTCATCCTCACCGAGAACGATCCCGACTACGTGGTGGTGGGCGAGACGCGCAACTACTCGTTCGAAGCGATCACCAGGGCGATCCGCCTGATCAATGACGGGTCCCGCTTCATCGCCACGAATCCGGATGCCACCGGACCGAGCGCCGATGGCGTGCTCCCGGCCACCGGCGCGGTCTCTGCCCTCATCACCAAGGCCACCGGCAAGGAGCCGTACGTCGTCGGCAAGCCGAACCCCATGATGTTCCGTTCGGCCATGAACAAGATTGGCGCACACAGCGAGAACACCGCGATGATCGGCGATCGCATGGACACCGACATCGTCGCCGGCATCGAGGCCGGCCTGCACACCGTGCTGGTGTTGACCGGCATCAGCGACCGGGCCGAGATCGAGCGGTACCCGTTCCGGCCCGATGAGGTGCTACGGGGCGTATTCGAGCTTGTGGATGCCGTGACAGCCGAAACCGAGTTGTGAAGACCGACACCCGAGACGGGCGTCGGCGCTGGCGTCGCTGCGAAGCCCAGAAATGGCCTTCGCCTTTAGCTCCAGCGCGCTAGGGCGCGGGGGTCGCCGGTGCCGCGTGCGGCACCGCGACGCTTCCCGTCAAGGGCTGACCAGAACTGCGGCTCACGAAGCAGAAGTAGTCGTGCTCGCCGTTGGCCCACTCGTCTTCGTTGACCGCATAGCTGCCCTGAAGCTGGGCATCGCTGTATGCGCCTGCCGCCGCGAGGTTGATCACCCCGGGCGCCGCACACAGTATCGAGATCTGGGCCTGCAGCTTGTCGACGCCCGGATAGCTCGGATCGGCAGTGGTGTCGAAGGTGCCCCGGAACACCATCTGCCCCGGATGCGGCTTCGCGCAGTCCACAACTGTGAACTTCTCGGCCCAGGGATTGGTGTACGGGTCGAGGCATTCGCCTCCGAGCAGGTCGGTCCAGGGATGCACGCCATTCGCGACGGGACCGATCGGCTTAGCCGTCGAGGTGGGCGTTGGCGATGCCGATGGGCTCGAGAGCACGACGGCTGGGGCGTGGGCCATCAGAGCGGGCAGGCGCGTTCCCACGAAGAAGAGCGCAACCAGCGCCAGCACGGCCACCAAGCCTCCCGCCACGGACAGCAGGATCTTCTGAGAACGTGAGACCCCGGCGCGCTCCGCAGGTTCATCGGGCGAGCCGGGGGCGTCCTGCTGCGGTCGCGCCGCAAACGGGCTCTCGTGCGGGTCCACAACACCCGACTCGTACTCGCGGAACTGGGTCTCGCCGAACAGGGCGTCCAGCGCCGATGTCGGTTCGCCGGAGGCCACCGGGTTCGACCCGAGCAACTCGGTGGCGAAAGCCGGGACTGCGGTCGCGAACAATTCGGTGGCAGGACCGTGCTGCTCCGAGTTCGGGATGAGCTGGGTCGCACCGGATTCCCAGGGCACCAGTTCGGGAGCAACGGGTTGCGGCGCGACCGGTTCAGGAGCAACGGGCTCGGGGGCCGCCGGCTCCGGGGCAACGGGTTCGGGTTCCGCGGGCTTGGGGGCAACGGGCTCTTGTGGAGGCTCGTCCGACGCCCCACCAGGGCGCAGTCCCCAGTTGAATCCGGACCCACCGGACCCCGACCCTCCGTCGCTCACTGCGGATCCAGGCCGAGGTCGGCCAATCCGATGGCCGCGAAATACGGATAGCCGGCTGCCTCGATGACCTGCTGCGCGCCAGTGCCGCGATCCACCACAACCGCGACGCCGACGACGATGGCGCCGACCTTCTCGAGCGCCTCTGCCGCCTTCAGCGGCGAGCCACCGGTCGTCGAGGTGTCTTCGAGCACGACGACGCGCTTGCCGTCGAGGTCGGGGCCCTCGACCTGCTTGCCCCTGCCGTGATCCTTGGGCTCTTTGCGCACGACGAAGGCGTCATAGCTGCGACCGCGGGCGGCGCCCTGGTGCAGCACGGCGGCGGCGATCGGGTCGGCGCCCATGGTCAAGCCGCCAACGGCATCAACACGAGGGATGCCGTCGATGATGTCGGTCATGACCTCGCCGATCAGCGGTGCGACGCGGTGATCGAGGCTCACCTTGCGCAGGTCGATGTAGTAGGTGGCCTTCTTGCCGCTGGTGAGCGTGAAGTCCCCGTGAAAGACAGCTTCACCGGTGATGTAGTCGATCAGCCGACTGCGCGCGTCCGTCACAGGGAACAGACTAGGGCGCGACGCCCTTACCGATAGCTCGCATCGGCTTCTCATCGTGCAGGGGCAATGTGCCGAGCTGACCGCTGTGCGTGTTGACCGCCTGGGGCGCCTCTGTCGATGCCGGCGCTGGGGCGCCGAAGAAGCCGATCGCGGCGACGGCAGCCCCGGCGGCGAGCACGCCAACAGCGCCGAGCACGATTGCTCGACGAGACAGCCGGGGGATGCGGTCCGGTACTCCAGTGTCGGGGGTCACCGCATCCCAGATTACGGAGCATTCGTCAGCCGCGACAGGCTCCCGTTCGGGGGAGGACCCAGCGCGCACCGCCGCGCCTCGCCCCAGGAGCGTGCCAGGGGGTCGCAGTAGTTTGGATGCCATGCGCATCGCCACCTGGAACGTCAACTCCGTCCGCAGCCGGGTCGGCCGCGTTGTCGACTGGCTGGGCCGCGAAGAGGTCGACGTGCTGGCCATGCAAGAGATCAAGTGCACAGAGGCGCAGTTTCCGATGGACGAGTTTGGCGAAGCCGGCTACGAGGTGCAGCTGCACGGGCTGAACCAGTGGAACGGGGTCGCGATCGCGAGCCGCTTTGGGATGGACGACGTGCAGATCGGCTTCGACGGCATGCCGGGCTTTCTCAAGGGCGAAGAAGGTCCAGAACTTCCCCTCGAGGCCAGGGCGATCGGCGTCACCGTCAACGGTGTGCGGGTCTGGAGCCTGTACGTTCCGAACGGCCGGGCGCTCGGCGATCCACACTTCGACTACAAGCTCGACTGGCTGAGCGCGCTGACGGCGGCAACCCGCGACTGGATGGCTGACCATCCTGACAGCCCGATCGCCCTGACCGGCGACTTCAACATCGCGCCGTTGGACTCGGACGTCGGCGACCCCACCTTCATCCCGGGCGTCTCGACCCACATTTCAGCGCCCGAGCGCGAGGCCTTCGCGGCACTCGAAGCCGTGGGATTGACCGACGTCGTGCGCCCGTTAGTGCCCGAGGGGTTCACCTTCTGGGACTACAAGCAGCTGCGCTTTCCGCGCAACGAGGGGCTGCGCATCGACTTCGTGCTGGGCAACCACGCGTTCGCCGACCGGGTGACGGGGGCGCAGATCCACCGCAATGAGCGCAAGGGCGACGCGCCGAGCGACCACGTGCCGGTCACCGTGGATCTCGATCTCGAGATCGACGACGACGACCGTCCGATGATCTTCTGAGTTCAGCGCTACGCGGAAGCCGTCACGCGAGTCTCCAGGCCAGCGGCTACAGCTGCCTCGACGCGATCTCTCTCCCCGGCCACGAACACGTACTCGAGATTGCGCAGGTGCGACACCTCGCCGACCTTCACGCCGGCGGGACTGTGGATGCCGATCTGAGCCCCGACATAGCGCTTGGCATCGAAGGCGAGCAGTCGCACCTCGTCGTGCCCGGCGTCTCGCAGGGCCGTCACCATTTGCTCCGGCGTGATCCACGACTCGTCGTTGTACGACACGATGACGGTGTCGGCCCTGACGTTTCCCAGCAATTCGCGGAACGCCGCTGGCATTTCACGCTTGCGGTTGAACACGCTCTTGGTGAGCTCGTCGCGGCTGTCGATCCGCTTGCGGGCGATGCCGTACGGCTCTGGCCGATCCCACCGAACCAGGGTCTCCCAGACGTGATAGTTGGTGAAGTAGCGGTGCTGGTTGTACGGCGGATCCAGGTACATCAGTTCTGTCGGCGGCAATGCCGAGACGACCTCCGTCGCGTCTCCGCGCACGCTCCGACCCCGGCCGCGCAGCAACTCCGGCATGCGCAGCTCCAGATCGCGATGGGCGCGCGGTGCCCAGCTCTTGAGGTAGGCCATCTGCAGACCCGCGGTGGAATCCACTCGATCGGCCGCGAGCATCAGGCTGGTGAGCAGGATCGGGAAGAGCGGCGATCCGCGGAAGTCCGCCTCGAGCACGTCGCGGATCGCGTCGACCCTGGCTCCGTTCTTGGGCTGGAAGAACCGGGACTCCTCGCAGAACGTTCGGGTGAAGTATCCGGGCCTGCCCGGAAGTGCTGACAGGATGGCAAGCACCTGACGCACCTCGTCCTCATCGACGGCCCCCGCATCCGTCGCGATATAGCAGTCGCTCAAGACCTCGCTGTATGTCGCAATATCGCTGGCCGTGACGGTCAGGCCTCGCCGCTTGAACTCCTGGGCGACCCGCGTGGTCCCTGTGAACAGATCAACTGCCGTGCTCGCCTCGACCGCGGTGGCTATCGCGCCCAGCACGGGCACCAGCGTGCGCTTCGAGCCGAGGTACTTGATCACGCTCGCAGCCTAAGCGAGCAGTGCCGCCACGATCACGAGCACCACGATCGAGAGTGCCGTGGTGATCAGCACGGTGTCGCGCGCGAGCACCGTCGCCACCTCGTAGCGCTGCGCATAGTTGAAGACGTTCTGCGCGGTCGGCAGCGCGGCAAGTACCACCACGACGAACAGTCGATGACCGTGCAGGTGCCAGACGAACGCGCCGAGCAGCCAGGCGACCACCGGCATGGCGGCCAGCTTGAGTGAGCTCGCCAGCAGCACGTCTCGGCGATCCGTGCCGGGTGCGAGCACGCGGCTGCCGTGCAGCGACATTCCGAAGGTGAGCAGAATCACCGGGACGGCGGCGGCGCCCACCAACTGGAACGGCGCCAAGACCGGGGCTGGGATGTGCAGGTGCGTGACAGCGACAATCAGGCCGAGCAGTGATCCGATGATCAGCGGATTCCGCACCGGTTGCAGCAGAATGCGCCCGACCGAGACATGCCCACTCGTCGACATGTCGAGCACGGTCAGCGCGATCGGCGCCAGAACGATCAGTTGCAGCAAGATGACCGGCGCCGAGCTGGAGGCATCGCCCAGCACGTACACCGAGACCGGCAGTCCGATGTTGTTGGCGTTCACGTAGCCAGAGGCCAACGCGCCGATGGTCGCGTCGGGCAGTCGCCGCCGCCAGATCAGCAGCGAGACCAGCAGGAACGCCACGATGTTCACGACGGCCGCGATCGCCGAGATCGGCAGCAGCGCCGAAAACAGGTGCGAGACATCCGCTTGGCCGAGCACAGTGAACAGCAGGGCAGGCGAGAGCACGAAGAATGCGAGCCGGCTCAGCACGTGCTGCGCCTGCGGCCCGAGCAGGTCGAACCGGCCGACGAGGTAGCCGACCGCGATGACGGCGACGATGATCGCGAAGCCGATCAGCACGCCCACCATGTCCCCAGGCTAGGTGAGGTCTAGCGTTCCGCCGTATCGATCGAGAGCTCGCAGGTCATCCAGATCGAGTCCCCGCGCTCCGCGTCGGGAGTGACGCGATCGCTGCGAGAGAAGCCGAGCTTGTCGAGCACTCGGAATGACGGCGCATTCCAGTCTCGGACAGTTGCCCAGAGGCGTTTCCGTCCTGTCTGGGCAGCCGCCTCGACCACGGCTCGTGCCGCTTCGGTCGCATAGCCACGACCGTGAGCTCGCCGGGCCAATTCGTAGGCGATCTCGGGTTCGTCGAACGAACCCTCGCCGACGATCAGGCCGCAGTACCCAATGAACTCGCGGGTGTCCCTGCGTTCGATGGCCAGCAACCCGAGACCGGGCTCGGCCAGCAACGGGTTGTCGACTAGTCGCCCACGCATCTCAGCGACGGTGGGTCGGCCATCGGCGTCGATCCGTCTCAACGACCTCGGATCGCGTTCGAGCCACAACCCGCGATACTCCTCGGCATCGGATGGCACCCATCGCCGCAAACGCAGCCGCGTGGTCGCGAGCTCCGCAGGGAGATCCGTGAAGGTGACCACCGACCCAAGCTACTGGGAGGCTCCCGTCGGAACGGCACCCCGTTCACGCCCGACGACTGGTCTAGCGTTGAACCGTGCCCATCGTCGACGTGCCAGGAGCCCGGCTCAGCTACGACGTCGCAGGCAAGCCCTCGGCGCCGGCGATCGTCTTCGTGCACGCCGGCGTCGCGACGCGCGCCATGTGGGACCCGCAGTTCGACGATCTGGCACGCGACCACTATGTGATCCGTTATGACACCCGCGGATACGGCGAATCGCCCGGCGACGACATCGAGTTTGCCGATCGCCGCGACCTGATCGCGGTGCTCGACGCGGTCGGCGCCGCGACCGCGTGCCTGGTCGGCTGCTCGCGCGGCGGGCGGATCGCGATCGACGCCGCGCTCGACGCGCCGGAAAGGGTCACCGGCCTCGTCACCATTGGCTCGACACCCGGCGGGCAGGAGCAGGACGGCTCCACCGATCGCGAGCTCGAGATGCTCGCCGACATGAAGGCGGCGAGCGAAGCCCAAGACATCGACGCCATCGTGCGCACGGAGGTCGCCTACTGGGATCTCGGACCCAGCCGCGACATCGACGATGTCGACCCCGAGTTCTTGCAGCGTGCGATTGAACTCAACGTCGGCGCCGCCCACTGGGATTTCGCCGGCCTCGACCAGCCGCTCGATCCGCCCGCCGTCGCCCGGCTGCACGAGATCGCGGTTCCCGCGCTCGTGGTCGTCGGCGAGCTGGACGTCACCGAGTCGAAGCTGGGCTACGAGCTGCTGATGGCCGGGCTGCCGCAGGCCGAGGGACTGCGCTTTCCGGACTCGGCGCACCTGCCGAGCGTGGAGCGCGCCGAGCAGTTCACGTCGGACCTGCGGGCGTGGCTCGCGGCGCACGAGCTCTGAGGGATCACCGCATTGCGCGGTACCGCTGCCGATCCGCCGCATCGAGGTGCTCGGTGGCGTAGCTCAGCATCGTGCGCGGCATCGCCGCGGCGTGCGCGTCGAGAAAGCCGGTGAGGGTTTCGCGCGACACGCGCTTCCCGGCCTCGCGCAGCATCCACCCGACCGCCTTCTGCATCAGGTCTTCTCGGTCGCCGAGCAACTTCTCGGCCAGTTCGAGCGTCGTCGAGGCATCGCCGTGCTTGAGAAAGTCGAAGGTGGCGAGCACCGCGACGCGTCGCTGCCAGATCGAGTCGGATGCCGCCAACTCGAGCAGGAGTCCGCGATCCCGGTCGTACAACCAGGGGCCGAGAATGTAGGCGGAACTGAGGTCGACCAGATCCCAGTTGTTGACCCGGCCGCGCCTCACCGCCGCCAGGTACCCGTCGACCGCCCGCTCAGGCGCGCCCCGATACGCGGCGACCAGCAGCAGGAGCGCAGCGAGACGGTGCTCGTGCTCGGGATCATCGACCAGCGAATCGACCTCGCCCAGCGGAAGGCCGCGAAATCGCTTGACGACCGATCGCACCACCGGCACCTTCAGGCCAAGAAACACATCGCCCTCGCCATACTGACCCGCGCCGGTCTTGAAGTAGCGCGCGAGCGTGACGGCCGCCTGCGGATCAGAGAGTTCGTCGAGGGCCGCACGCACGTCATCCGCCGTCTGAGGCATAGCTGGAGTGTAGAACGATGCGTCGGAGTGCGGTCAACGCTGGTTTCCTGCGTGATTCGCCGTGCTTCGCATGCAGGCCCTCCGTAGCCTTAAGGGTGAAGGGAGGCGCGCCATGTCATCGATCAGCACAGAATCGATCACGCCCACTCGCACGAAGTCCATCGTCGGAGAACCCGAGGTCGTCGAGGACGCCCTCCACGCCGAGACCAGCCCCGCCTGGCTCGAACTGAAGGCCGCCGCGATCGCGCTGGCCGGCTTCCAGACCAAGGACGGCAGCATCCCGGATGCCGCGGCTCACCCCGAGGCTCGGGAGCTAGTCGCACGCATCCGAGCCCGCATCCTCGATTTGGCACCGGCGTTCCCGCACGACGCGGAGTACCTGGCCGCCCTCGACGCCGACTTCGAGCGCTGGCAGGTCGAGGGATTCGGCATCCCGGACTTCCTCGACTCGCTGCAGGCGTTCCAGCCCCAGCAGCACCGCGTCGACGGGCTGCGGCACCTCGTCGTCTTTCCGATGTACACGCAGAACGGCTCGCCTGACCGGCACGTCGAGGCGGTGCTGGTCGAGGTGATCTGGCCCGAGCTGATCGCCGGCGTCGAGGAGCGCTACTCGAACAAACTGTTCGTCTCGCTGCGCCTCATCGATTTCACACCGGGTTACGACACCAACTCGGCAGTGCTGTTCCCCGAGACGGTCGCCATGCGCAGCATCCCCGCCTTCACATGGGGCGCTCTCTTCGAAGATCGCGAGGCCGCGCGCTTCCGCCGGGTGGTGAAGGCTGCCGCCGAGATCACCAAGCTCGACCTGACGCCGATCGATCTCGCCCTGCTCGACGACCAGCGGCTCACCGAAGAGACCTTCGTGATGTGGGACCTCATCCACGACCGCAGCCACATGCGCGGCGATCTGCCCTTCGACCCGTTCATGATCAAGCAGCGGATGCCGTACTTCTTGTACTCGCTCGAAGAGTTGCGCTGCGACCTCACCGCGTTCCGCGAGTGCGTCAAGCTGGCCGCCGACGAGAGTGTGGATGCCGACACTCGCGCCCGCGCCGAGCAGGTTCTGCACGCGATCGTGTTCGACCGCATCTTCCGCTTTCCGCTCACCGGAAGCCGCGTGCGCAACTACGACGGTGCGGGCGGGCAACTGTTGTTCGCCTGGCTGCATCAGCACGACGTGCTGCACTGGACGGACACCCAGCTCACCATCGACTGGGATGAGCTGCCCGCTGTCGTCGTCGCGCTGTCCGACGCGATCAACGAGCTGTACTGGAAGAGCATCGATCGGCCGAAGACCGCGCATTGGCTCGCGGCCTACGAGTTGGTGCGCGGCACCCTGACCCCGAATCCGGCGTCGGTGTGGGCGCGTGGGTTGCCCGACGAGATTCTCGCGGGGGTGCCGAAGGGCTATACCGACGCGGTGCTGGACGACGAGTTCCCGCTCTCGATGTTCTACGAGGCCCTCTCGAAGAAGATGGGCGACGTGATCGAGTCGACCAGGGGAATCACCGGACGCGACCGATAGCCTGCCGCCATGTCGAACCGTAGTCGGAAAATAGCAGCGGCCGTCGTCGGGCTGGTGGCTGTCATCTACACGGTGTCACCGTTGGACTTCATTCCGGACTGGATTACTGGCCCGCTCGGGTTTGCCGACGACGGAGTCCTGGACATCGGCGCGATCATCGCGATCGTCTCGTTGCTTGCTGGGCAGAAGAAATCACCGAAACTATGACTTCCTTGCACGACCACAACTCCCGCGGTTTCGCTTCCGACAACTACGCCGGCGTGCACCCGGAGGTTCTCGCCGCGCTCGCCGACGCCAACGGCGGCCACCAGATCAGCTACGGCGAAGACGTCTACACCGAGCGCCTGCACGAGGTGATGCGCAGCGAGTTCGGCGCCACGGCCGAGGTATTCCCGGTCTTCAACGGGACCGGTGCGAATGTCGTCGCTCTGACCAGCCTGCTGCCGCGATGGGGCGCCGTCGTCGCGACGAGCACCGCGCACATCCACACGGATGAGGGCGGCGCGCCCGAGAAGATGACCGGGCTGAAGCTCTACACCGTGCCGACCCCCGACGGAAAACTCACTCCCGAGCTCATCGCCACCGAGGCCTGGGGATGGGGCGACGAGCACCGCGCACAGCCCCTGGCGGTCAGCATCACCCAGACCACCGAACTGGGCACCCTCTACACGCCGGCCGAGGTGAAGGCCATCGCCGATTGGGCGCACGCGAACGGCATGGCGCTGCATCTGGATGGCGCGCGCATCTGGAACGCGGCCGCCGCGCTGGGGGTGCCGTTCAAGGCCTTCACCGCCGACGCCGGCGTCGACATCCTGAGCTTCGGCGGCACCAAGAACGGCCTGCTCGGCGCCGAGGCGATCGTCGTGATCGACCCGGACCGCGTCGACGGCATGGTCTTCTTGCGCAAGACCAGCATGCAGCTGGCCTCCAAGATGCGATTCATGAGCGCGCAGCTGCTCGCTCTGTTCGAGGGCGGACTCGGCCTGCGCTCAGCCGGTCAGGCGAACGCGATGGCCGCCCGACTCCGGTCGGCGCTCGAGGCCGGGATCGCGGATGGCTCGATCAGCGGGCTCTCGTTCTCGCAGGCGACCCAGGCAAACGCCGTGTTCGGGATCCTGGCGAACGACGCGGCCGACCGCATCCGCGAGCGCGTGCGCTTCTACGACTGGGACCGCGCCCTGGGCCAGGTGCGCTGGATGTGCGCGTTCGATACCACGGAAGACGACGTGGACAACTTCGTCGCGGTCATCCGCGAGGAGCTCGCCCGCTAGCGACCGGCATCCAGACCTAGGCTGGCCCTGTGACCGAACCCGCAGCGCCGCGCCCCTGGATCAAGTCCTATGCCGCGAATGTGCCCGACGACATCGAGTTGCCGACCGGATCGCTCAGCGACCTGATCGCCTCGAGTGTCGCGGAGTTCGCCGATCACGTCGCGCTTGAGTTCTTCGGCCGCGAGACCACATACGCCGAACTGGGCGAGCAGATCGATCGGGCAGCGGAGGGCTTGCGGCGCATGGGCCTGCGCAAGGGTGATCTGGTGGCGCTCATCATGCCGAACTGCCCGCAGCACGTCGTCGCCTTCTACGCGATCCTGCGGCTCGGCGCGATCGTGGTCGAGCACAACCCGCTCTACACCGCCCGCGAGATGCGCCACCAGTTCGAGGAGCACGGGGCGAAGTTCGCGATCGCCTGGGACAAGGTGGTCCCGACGCTGCAGGCGTTCCCGAGCGATGTGACCGTCGATCACATCGTGTCGATCGACCTGACGCGCGCCATGCCGCTGCGCTTGCGCACGCTGCTGCGGTTGCCGATCTCGCGGGCGCGTACTCAACGCGCCGAGTTGACCGCCAAGGTGTCCGGCACCACCACCTGGGAAGACCTGCTCGCCGACGGCGCCAAAGCGGGCGGCATCAAGCCATCGGTGCCCGGGCCGACGGTGACCGATGTGGCGATCATCCAGTACACCAGTGGCACGACCGGCAACCCGAAGGGTGCCACACTCACCCATCTGAATCTCGGCGTTAATGCCGCACAGGCGCGCGCCTGGGTGCCCACGATCACGCGGGGAGCAGCGAGCGTGCACGCCGTGCTCCCGCTGTTCCACGCCTATGGGCTCACGCTCTGCCTGACCTTCGCGATGAGCATGGGCGCTCGCCTCGTGCTCTTCCCCCGGTTCGACCCCGACCTCGTTCTGCCGGTGATCAAGAAGCGGCCACCGACGTTCCTGCCTGCTGTGCCGCCGATCTACGAGCGGTTGACCAAGGCCGCCCAAGAGAAGGGCGTCTCGCTGAAGGGCATCGAGATCGCGATTTCGGGCGCGATGCCGCTGTCGCAGTCGGTCATCACCCCGTGGGAGAACCTGACCAAGGGATTTCTGGTCGAGGGCTACGGGCTCAGCGAGTGCAGCCCCGTGCTGACGGCCAATCCGGTTGCCGACAACCGCAAGCAGGGCACGATCGGGCTGCCGCTGCCGGGCACTGACATCAAGATCGTGGATCCGGATGACCCGACCAAGACGGTGAAGGCCGGCGAGCGCGGCGAGTTGCTTGCCAAGGGTCCTCAGGTGATGAGCGGCTATTGGAACAAGCCCAACGAGACCGCGGAGGTCTTCGTCGACGGCTGGTACCGCACCGGCGACATCGCCACGATGGATGCTGACGGCTTCATCACCATCGTCGACCGCATCAAAGAGCTCGTCATTACCGGCGGCTTCAACGTCGCCCCGACCGAGGTGGAAGACGCGCTCCGCGGATTCGACGGCGTCGCCGACATCGCGATCGTCGGCCTGCCGAGTGCTCGCGACGGCGAGACGGTGGTCGCGGCAGTCGTCGCCAAGGCGGGTCAGACGGTCGACGCCGACGCGCTGCGCGCGTACGCGCGCGAGAACCTCGCGGCCTACAAGGTGCCCAAGCACGTCTACTTCGTCGACGAGCTGCCGAAGTCGCTGATCGGCAAGGTGCTGCGCAAGAAGGTCAAAGACGGGTTGCTGACCCGCGACGACGTGAAAGGTCGCTAATGGCGCAGGTCGACTATGAAGACGACACGATCCGGAGATGGGTGCTCCATCACTATCGGTTTGATCCCGCGCGGCGCGAACGTTGCAATGTCGTCGTCGCCGCGTACGACAACGAGATGGAGTTTCAGACCGAGTTCGAGCGGTACGCCGAGATGATCCGTGCTGAAATCACCGCCGGCACGCGAAGCTCTCGCGAAAACGTCAGCGGGGTCGCTCTCGAGCCAGGTCATTTCGCGGCCGCGGCGCGCGGCCACAACGTTCGCCGCGCGGTCGAGCACGGCGTGAATCCGGAACGATTGCTGAGCACCGGGGCCCTCCCGCAGAATATGGCCTTGCTCACGTCAACCGAGGGTGAACCGGCGCCTCTGCTCGAAGGCGATTGAGGGGCGCGAACCTTCAGGAATCAGGTTCAGCGCCCAGGACGCGACAGCGGATGCCGGGGACCCGGGCGAACTTCGCATCGGCAGTCACCAGCGGACACCCGAGTTCTTCGGCCAGGGCGAGGTAGGCCGCGTCGTAGGCAGTCGCGTTGCGCGAGAGCTCCCGGATGCGAGGGAACAACGGCGCCGTCGGCCACACCTCGAACGCTTGACTGGCGAGCTCGCCGGTGTGGAATGCAAACTGCACATCGTCGATCTTGTTCCCCAACCACACACCACGTATCGCGTTGAACGCTTCGAGACGAAAATGCTCGGGCACGAACCATTCGCCGCTCGCACTCAGGGCGTCACGTACGGCGCCGCTTGCGCGACCCAGGCTGAGATCGATCCACGCCGATGCGTCGATGACGCGCATCAGTTGGACGGCGGGGAGTCGGGCAAGTGGACCGCATCCAGGATCCGCTGGTCGCGTTCTGCGTGACCGCTCGCGATTAGCGCCGCGATGTCGAGGTCATTGCCGATCACTGGTGAGCGAGTAGCGATCTCTCGCAGCCACCGGAGGTTATCTGCAGACGCCGCTTCGCGTTCAAGCACAGCCATCAAAAAGACCTGCAGGGATTGACCGCGCCGTTCCGCTTCCGTAGCGAGCCCCTCGCGCACGCGTTCCGGGACATCGCGGATCTGAATTGCGACCATGCATGCACATTAGCATGCGATTATGCCTGCGTGGTTTCGCCTACGCGCTCTCGCTTTCGGCGTCCACCACCGGGGGCTTGAGGTCGTCTGCGGCCAAGCGGGCGACCGTCAGCGCGTCGGACTTGAGGTCGACCATCACGGTGTCGCCATCCTGGATGTCGCCCGCCAACAGCGCGCGCGCCAGCTTGTCGTCGATCTCGTGCTGCATGAGGCGCCGCAGTGGCCGCGCGCCATAGATCGGGTCGTAGCCGCGCTCGGCCAGCCAGGCACGGGCATCCGGGGTGACCGCCAGCTGCAGCCGGCGCTCGCCCAAGCGCTTCTCGAGCCGGTCGATGTAGAGCGAGACGATCTGCCCGAGATCCGCTTCGCTGAGCTGCGAGAAGATCACGATGTCGTCGAGGCGGTTGACGAACTCGGGCTTGAAGGCCTGGCGCACCAGGTCGTTGACCCCCTGGGTCTTCTGCTCCCAGTCGAGGTTGGGGTCAACCAGGAACTGGCTGCCCAGGTTGCTGGTCAGGATCAGGATGGTGTTCCTGAAGTCGACGGTGCGCCCCTGCCCATCGGTCAGACGCCCATCGTCGAGCACCTGCAGCAGCAGGTCGAACACCTCGGGATGCGCCTTCTCGACCTCGTCGAGCAGGATCACCGAGTAAGGCCGCCTCCGCACAGCTTCGGTCAATTGGCCACCCTGCTCGTACCCGACGTAGCCGGGAGGGGCTCCAACCAGACGTGAGACAGAGAACTTCTCGCCGTACTCGCTCATATCGATACGAACGAGGGCCTTCTCGTCGTCGAACAGGTAGGCGGCGAGCGCCTTGGCGAGCTCGGTCTTGCCGACTCCGGTCGGTCCGAGGAAGAGGAACGAGCCGGTCGGGCGATCGGGGTCAGAGATGCCGGCCCGGGTGCGGCGAACCGCCTCGCTGACCGCGCGCACCGCATCCTTCTGTCCGATGAGACGCTTGCCGAGCTCCGCCTCGAGATGCAGCAGCTTCTCGGTCTCACCCTGTCGCAGTTTGGCGACCGGGATGCCGGTCCAGGCCGCGACCACGGCCGCGATGTCGTCGTCGGTCACCTGGTCGTTGACCATGCGCGGGCCCTGCTGCTCCACAGCCTCGGCCGTCGCCAGCCGCTCTTCAATGCCGGGGATGACCTCGTAGTTCAGCTTCGAGGCATCCTGATAGCGCTGCTCACGCATCGCCTTGTCGAGTTCGATGCGGGCATCGTTGAGCTTGCTCTTCAGATCGCCGACGCTGTGCAGCCCCGCCTTCTCGGCCTGCCAGCGCGTTTGCAGCTCGTCGAGCTGGGCCTCTTTGGAGTGCATATCGTCGCGCAGCTTCTCGAGCCGCACCTTCGAGGCCTGGTCTTTCTCCTTCTTCAGCGCTAGCTCTTCGATGCGCAGCCGATCGACGGCACGCTTGAGCTCGTCGATTTCGACCGGGCTCGAGTCGATCTCCATCTTGAGTCGGGATGCCGCCTCGTCGATCAGGTCGATCGCCTTGTCTGGCAGCTGCCGCGCCGTGATGTAGCGATTGCTGAGGGATGCCGCAGCCACCAGCGCGCTGTCGGCGATCGTCACCTTGTGGTGGGCCTCGTAGCGCTCCTTGAGCCCGCGCAGAATTGCCACCGTGTCTTCGACGGTCGGCTCGCCGACGTAGACCTGCTGAAAGCGGCGTTCGAGGGCGGCATCCTTCTCGATGTATTCGCGGTACTCGTTGAGCGTGGTGGCGCCGATCAGTCGCAGTTCACCGCGGGCGAGCATGGGCTTGAGCATGTTGGCGGCCGCGACCGAACCCTCGCCGCCGCCGGCACCCATCAGGGTGTGCAGCTCGTCGATGAAGGTGATGACCTGGCCGTCGGAATCGGTGATCTCTTTGAGCACGGCCTTCAGCCGCTCCTCGAACTCGCCGCGGTACTTGGCGCCGGCCACCAGAGCAGCCAGGTCGAGGGAGATCAGCTGCTTGTCGCGCAGCGAGTCGGCCACGTCGCCGGCGACGATGCGCTGGGCGAGGCCTTCGACGACCGCGGTCTTGCCAACGCCGGGCTCACCGATCAGCACCGGGTTGTTCTTGGTGCGTCGAGTCAGCACCTGACTGATCCGGCGAATCTCGGCATCCCGACCGATCACCGGATCGAGCTTGCCGTTCTTGGCGATCTCGGTCAGGTTGATGCCGTACTGCTGGAGGGCGGTCTTCTGCTCCTCCTGCTGCCCCGAGGTCGGAGCCCCCTGCATGTTGGCCATGGCTTCTTCCTTGTTGTCTTCCGCTAGCCTCGCGGCCCGAAGGGCCGCCAGACCACGAGTTGGTTGGCCTTCTTGGCGCGCTCCCCCGTGCGAAGCGGGATGACGTCGCCCTCAGCACCGGCCGCGAAAATGCGCCGCCCCGGACGGGCGAGCAGCTCGTCGGCGAGGGTCGACTCGAGTTCGTGCACGCGGGCAGCAAGGGCGCTCACCTGGTTCTCAAGATCCAGGATGCGGCGGATGCCCTCGAGGTTGAGCCCTTCGGCGCTCAGTCGCGCGATCTCGCGGAGCTGAACGACGTCGCGCATCGTGTAGCGGCGGGACTGACCCGCGGTGCGCCGGGGGCTGACCATGCCGAGCCGGTCGTATTGACGGAGGGTCTGCGGGTGCATCCCGCTGAGTTCGGCCGCGATCGCGATCGCGAACAGCGGGCTGTTCTCATCGATATTCATCGGCGGCCTCCTTCCATCAGTGTCGGGCTCCGCGGGCCAGCAATTCTTCGCGCGGGTTCTCGCCCGGCATCGCGGCGGTGAACGCCTCGAGCGCTTCTTTGGCGGCAGGCGTCAAGTGACTCGGAACAGCCACCACCACCGTCGCCAGCAGGTCGCCAGTGCCCTTCGGCGTCGTGACGCCTCGGCCTTTGACGCGCAGCACGCGACCGCCTGGCGTTCCGGCCGTGACCCGCAGCTTGACCGGCGGACCTTCGAGGGTCGGCACTTCGATCGTTGCGCCCATCGCGGCCTCCGAGAAGGTCACCGGCACGTCCAGGCGAAGGTTCAGACCGTCCCGCTCGAAGATGGGATGCTTGCGCACGCTGACCGTGATGACCAGATCGCCGGCCTCGCCGCCATCCGGGCTGGGCTGCCCCTTGCCCTTCAGCTTGATCTTCTGGCCGTCTGCGACGCCAGCCGGAATCTTCACCTTGACCTCGCGTCCGCTCTGCATCTGCAGGCTCACGGTTTCGCCGCGGATCGCGGTGAAGAAGTCGAGAGTGGTGTTCGCCGTGACGTCGGCGCCGCGCGTCGGTCCCCCGAATCCCTGATAGCCGCCGCTGGCGCTGCCGAAGCCCCCACTGCGACCACCGAACATTCCGCCCAGCAGGTCTTCGAACCCCACGTTCTGCCGCCCGCCGCGCGCTCCCTGGTTGAACATGCCTCCGAAGACGTCTTCAAAACCGGCGTTGGGGCCGCCGCCCGACGTGAATCGAGCGCCACCGCCCATCGCCCGCACCTGGTCATACTCGGTGCGCAGCTCCGCGTCCGAGAGCACCGAGTACGCCTCGCTGATCTCCTTGAAGCGGGCCTCGGCTTTCGCGTCACCCGCATTGGAGTCCGGGTGGAACTGCCGCGCGAGCTTTCGGTATGTCTTCTTGAGGTCGGCGTCTGACACGTCTTTCTTCACGCCGAGAACGGCGTAGAAGTCCTTGTCGAACCAATCCTGGCTGGCCATGTTCTGGCCGGTTACTCGGGGACGCTGACGGCGACCTTGGCCGCACGGATGAGACGGTCGCCGAGCGCGTAGCCCGGTTCGATCACGCCCGCGATGGTGTTCACCGTCACGTCGGCCGACGGAATCTGCACGATTGCCTCGTGCAGTTGCGGGTCGAAGTTCTCGCCGACCTGACCGATCTGGCGCAAGCCGTAGCGGTCGAACCCCGCACGGAGCTTCTGCGCGACGATCGCCAGCGGGCTGCCCTCGGTCACGTCGCCGTGAGCCTCTGCACGATCGAGGTCATCGATCGCGGGAAGCAGGGTTCGGATGACCTCGGCGATCACGGCTTCGCGATTCGCCACGCGGTCGCGCTCGACGCGGGTGCGGAAGTTTTTCAACTCCGCCTCTGCGCGGGCCGCCCGATCGCGGTACTCGCTGACCAGGTCGCGCTCGGCCTCTGCCAGCAGCGCGGCGTCGTCATCGCTCAGCTCCACATCGGGACCTTCGGCCTCGATCAGGCCGTCGGCCGCACTCGGGGCCTTCTGCCGTGGCTCTCCGGTCTCGGGGTCGATCTTCCGCTTATCGCGGACGACCGGCTCCTCTGACTCATTCGGACCTGTCGGTCCCTTGTCGTGAACAGCCATCGCTACTTCTTCGGCCCCTTGGGTTCTTTGGGCTCTTTAGGCTCCTTGGGCTCTTTGGGCTCGTCCTCTTCCACGATCTCGGCGTCGACGATGTCTTCGTCACTCGACTCGGGAGTCGGCTCCTCTGCACCGTCTGACGACGACTCCGCGCTGGCCTCGGCCGCGTAGATGGCCGCTCCGAGCTTGGACTGGCTGGCATTGAGCTTGTCGAAGGCGGTTTTCACGGCCGCCTCGTCCTCCGACTGCAGCGCCGTCTTCAGCTCGTCGACGTCGGCTTGAACCTCGGTCTTCACGTCATCCGGAAGCTTGTCGTCGTTCTCCTTGATCAGCTTGTCGATCGAGTAGGCAAGCTGCTCGGCGCTGTTGCGAGTCTCGGCGGCTTCGCGGCGGCTCTTGTCTTCTGCCGCGTGCTCTTCGGCCTCGCGCACCATGCGCTCGATGTCTTCCTTCGGCAGCGACGAGCCGCCGGTGATCGTCATCGACTGCTCCTTGCCGGTGCCCTTGTCTTTGGCGCCCACGTGCACGATGCCGTTCGCATCGATGTCGAAGGTGACCTCGATCTGCGGGACCCCGCGCGGTGCCGGCGCAATGCCGGTCAGCTCGAAGGTGCCGAGCTGCTTGTTGTCGCGCGTGAACTCGCGCTCGCCCTGGAACACCTGGATCGCCACAGACGGCTGGTTGTCGTCTGCGGTGGTGAAGGTCTCGCTGCGCTTGGTCGGGATGGCCGTGTTGCGCTCGATGAGCTTCGTCATGATGCCGCCCTTGGTCTCGATTCCGAGGCTCAGGGGGGTGACGTCGATGAGCAGAACGTCTTTGCGCTCACCCTTCAATACGCCGGCCTGGAGCGCGGCGCCGACGGCGACCACCTCATCCGGGTTGACGCCCTTGTTCGGGTCCTTGCCACCGGTGAGCTTCTTGACGAGCTCTGCGACGGCGGGCATGCGGGTCGATCCACCAACCAGCACCACGTGAGAGATGTCGGCGACCTTGACGCCGGCCTCTTTGATCACGTCTTGGAACGGCTTCTTGGTGCGGTCGAGCAGGTCGCTCGTCATCTGCTCGAACTGGGCCCGAGTGAGGGGCTCGTCGAGGTTGGCGGGACCGTTCTCGGTCAGCGACAGGTAGGGCAGCTGGATGTTGGTGCTGGTCGAACTCGACAGCTCCTTCTTGGCCTGCTCCGCCGCCTCCTTGAGGCGCTGCTTCGCGATCTTGTCGTTGGAGACGTCGACGCCGGTGGTGTCCTTGAACTTCTTGATCAGGTAGTCGACGATCCGCTGGTCCCAGTCATCGCCGCCGAGGCGGTTATCACCGGCCGTCGAACGCACCTGAATGGTGGAGAAGTCGTCGTCTTTGCCCACCTCCAGCAGCGAGACGTCGAAGGTGCCGCCGCCGAGGTCGAAGACCAGGATGAGCTCGTCCTCCTTGCCGCGGTCGAGTCCGTACGCGAGCGCGGCAGCGGTCGGCTCGTTGATGATGCGGAGCACGTTGAGGCCGGCGATCTCACCCGCCTCTTTGGTGGCCTGGCGCTCGGCGTCATTGAAGTACGCGGGCACGGTGACCACGGCATCCGTGACGTCTTCGCCCAGGTACTGCTCGGCGTCGCGCTTCAGCTTGGCCAGAATGCGCGCCGAGATCTCTTGCGCCGTGTACTTCTTGCCGTCGATCTCGACCTTCCAGTCGGTGCCCATGTGGCGCTTGACCGACGAAATAGTGCGGTCGACGTTGGTGACGGCCTGGCGCTTGGCGGTCTCGCCGACCAGCACCTCTCCGTCTTTGGTGAAGGCCACGACCGACGGGGTCGTGCGGAAACCTTCTGCGTTCGCGATAACGGTGGGCTCGCCACCTTCGAGCACGGCAACCACCGAGTTGGTGGTTCCGAGGTCGATTCCAACTGCTCGAGCCATGTGAGTGTCTGCTCCTTGAAAGTCCGGATGCCCGACTTGAGTCGAGCGATGTCAAGTTTTCCAGCCTGTGGATAACTTTGTCAAGCGCGCGGATCAAAAACTTGAGCGCCCAAGACTCAACCACAGTGGCGGTGTCGATATTTCCGCCCGCAAACGGCAGGATGTGACCACGCACAGCATCGTGCGACCCCGACGGAAGCAGCGCTCTGCCATGACCGATCTGTATGGACCCGGACCCGTCGGAAGCCCGACCCTCGTCGCCGGCCTCGAACTGCAAGGCGACCGGGTCATCCCACGGCGTCAAGTCGTCGCCTGGGCATCATGGGACTGGGGCTCTGCCGCCTTCAACGCCGTCGTGACGACGTTCGTCTTCACGGTGTACCTCACGAGCACCAAGGGATTCGGCGGCACCGATTTCGTCTCCACCTGGCTCGGCTGGGCCCTAGGGATCGCTGGCGTGCTCGTCGCCCTCATCGCACCGATCACCGGGCAGAAGGCGGATGGCGCCGGACGCCGTAAGTTCTGGCTCGCCATCGAGACCGCCATCGTGGTGCTCTGCGTCGCCGGCCTGTTCTTCGTGGAACCGAAACCCGGATTCCTCTGGCTCGGGCTCACCCTCCTCGCCGTCGGAACGCTGTTCTACGAGATCGCGGCCGTCAACTACAACGCGATGCTCGTGCAGGTCTCCACTCCCAAGACCATCGGCCGCGTGAGCGGCCTCGGCTGGGCTTCCGGCTATTTCGGCGGCATCTTCTTGTTGCTCATCCTGTACTTCGGCTTTATCCACCCCGACGTCGGCCTGTTCGGCGTCACCAGCGCCGACGGCCAGTCTGTGCGGGTTTCGATGCTCCTGGCGGCCCTCTGGTTCGCGATCTTCGCACTCCCCGTGCTGCTCGCGGTGCCTGAGTACCAAGCGCCTGCCTCGGTCGTGCGCGACAAGGTCAGCGTGTTCGGGGCGTACCGGCGGCTCATCGGCGACATCCGAACCCTCTGGAAGGAGAGCCGTCACACCGTATTCTTCCTGCTGGCGAGCGCGGTGTTTCGGGATGGGCTCACCGGCGTCTTCACCTTCGGCGGCGTCCTCGCGGCCGGCACCTTCAAGTTCTCGGCCGGTGAGGTGATCATCTTTGCGATCGCGGCGAACATCGTGGCCGGCCTGTCGACCGTGGCTGTTGGCGCGCTCGACGACCGGATCGGGCCGAAGCCGGTCATCGTGGCTGCGCTCATCGGCCTCATCGCCAGCGGCACCGCGGTCTTCGTGCTGCACGCGGGTGGTCAGACGATCTTCTGGATCTTCGGCCTGCTGCTCTGCCTCTTCGTGGGACCGGCTCAGTCGGCAAGCCGCACCTTCCTCTCTCGGATCGCCCCTGCGGGGCGCGAAGGAGAGGTGTTCGGCCTCTACGCGACGACCGGGCGGGCCGCGACCTTCCTGGCTCCCACGCTGTTCGCCCTGTTCATTGCGATCTTCGGCGCTCAGTACTGGGGGATCCTAGGCATCGTGCTCGTGCTCGCCGTCGGGCTCGTCCTGATCATCCCGGTGAAGGCACCGCCACACGCGCGAAGCGGAAAGCCGAAAGCTACCGCCTGAGCAGCACCCATGCGATCAGTAGCAGCGTGACTCCGAACCCGGTCACAAAGTTCAGCCAGAGGAACCGCCGCCAGCCTCGGTTCGCAGTTGCGGCATCCGCATCGGTGACGTTCCACCACGGCGCCACGTTCGCCGCGTATGGCAGCACGAGCACGCCGGCCAGCTGTCCCGGCCAGCTCGTGAAGAGCAGCAGAACGCCCGCCAGCAGGTAGAGCACCAGCGACAGACGCACCGTGACCTGCGCGCTGATCACGGTCGCGATCGAGCCGATGCCGCCCTCCCGGTCGGCCTGAATGTCTTGCACAGCTCCGAAGGCGTGCGAGGCGGCGCCCCACAAGAAGTAGGCGATCAGAAGCGCGACCAGTGGCCAGGTCGGCGTTACCGCGGCGAGCGCGAGCCCGAAGACGGCGGGACTCACGAAATGGGCGCTCGAGGTGATCGAGTCAAGGAAGGGGCGCTCCTTGAAGCGCAGACCCTTCACCGAGTAGGCGACCACCGCGAACAGACTGATAGCGAGGATCAGGTCGCTGAGCCAGCCCCCGACGATCACGAGGTAGACGACGAAGGGAATCGGCACCAGGATGGCGGTCCACAGCGTCACCCGGTGGTGCTCGGGCGTCAGCAGCGCCCCCTCGACGCCTCCCTTGCGCGGATTGCGCAGATCGGACTCGTAGTCGAAGACGTCGTTGATGCCGTACATCGCCAGGTTGTAGGGGATCAGGAAGAACAGGGTGCCGAGGATCAGCGACGCATCGATGCGTCCGGTCGCCACCAAGTAGGCCGCCGCGAACGGGAAGGCAGTGTTCACCCAGCTGAGGGGACGGCTCGCGAGGAAGAGATCGCGGATCATCGGGGCTTCTCGCCGAATCGCTTCTCGACGGATCGCGGGGTCATGAGTGACCACAGGCACGGCAGAAGGACAACGGCGGCGATCGCATACGCGAAGTCTTCGACGGGAGCGACACCGAGACGCGCACCCGAGATCCGGCTCGGGTCGTAGGCGACGATCCCCACGCCCACCAGCACGTTGTCGAACACCGCCGTGAGGATCAGCAGCGGGATCAATGCGAGCCCGACCACACGCCAGCGGGGTGCTCGGCGGGCAACGATCGACGCCACAGCAACGACCGTGACGATTGCCAGAAAAGCCAGGTTCAACAACCAGTAGGTCATCGCGAGCTGGTTTCGACACGTCGGCTTCGCCGACTACTCAACCAGCGAAAGATGGCGCCGTACGCGTTCATTGTCAGGTAGCAGAGCAACGTGAGAAAGAACGGCTCCTCGAGCGGCAGCTCGGGCGCCAGCTGCACCCCGACCAGTAGGGAGGTGGTGCCGCGGAAGAAGATCCCGAGACCGATTCCCGCAGCATCCCAGGCCAGAAAAAACCCGACTCCGAGGGCGAGCACGAGGGCGGCCCTGAGCGGCGCTCGGCCGAAGAAGAGCCGGAGCCGCAGATCGAGGACGACCATTCCCGCCAGCGCCACGAGCAGGCCGATCAGGTAGAGAAAGCTCACTGGCTCGCCTGCAACGGCTCGGGCAACGGCGACGGTGAGATGTCGCCGCGCAGCCGCTTCACCACGAGTTCGGCGCTGATCAGGCACATCGGCAGTCCGATGCCGGGGATGGTCGACGAACCCGCGAAGTAGAGGTTCTTGACCTTGGTGCTCACGTTTCCCGCTCGGAAGAAGGCGCTCTGGCGCAGGGTGTGAGCCGGACCGAGCGCGCTTCCCTTCCAGGAGTTGAGTTGGTCGACGAAGTCGGCGGGGCCGACCGTGCGGCGAACCGTGATGCGGTCCGCGAGATCCGGGATGCCAGCGGCCGAGGCGATCTGCGCGATCACGCTGTCGGCCAGAGCCTCGATCGCGTCATCCCCACCGCGGTCGACACCGCCGCGCCCGAGACCCGGATCGGCGGGAAGAGGCACGAGCACGAACACGTTCTCGAAACCCTCGGGAGCCACCTCGGGGTCGACGCCGCTCGGCTTGCACACGTAGAGCGACGGAGCGTCAGGCACTCGCGGGTCGCGACCGAAGATCGCGTCGAAGTTGCGCTTCCAGTTCGCGGAGAAAAATAAGGTGTGGTGCTCGAGCTCGGGCAGCTCGCCCGACACGCCCAGATAGAGCAGCAGAGCGCTCGGCCCGGCGACTTTCTTGTCCCAATAGCTCTGCGGGTAGGTGCGCTCGGATTCCTCGGCGAGCAGCACCGTCTCGCTGTGATGCAGATCCGCGGTCGAGACCACGACATCGGCGTCGAGGAAACCGACAGCGCCCTTGGCATCGACGATTTCGACGCCTGTCGCCTCGCCGTGCTCCACCAGGATGCGCCGCACCGTCACCCCCGCGCGCAACTCGACCCCTTCTGCGGCAGCGAGCGTTTCGATCGCCTTGATCACCCGAGTGAGTCCGCCCATCGGGTACAGCACGCCCTCGACGAGGTCGAGGTGACTCATCAGCGAGTACATGCTGGGTGCGCGGTCGGGGGACGAGCCCAGAAAGACCGCCGGGTAGCCGAGGATCTGCCGAAGCCGCCGGTCTTTCACGGTGCGAGCCGTCAGCCGGGACAACGGGGTGAGCAACAACGAGCTCAACTTGCGGCCCTTGCCGACTACCTCCCGGGTGAACACCGGTGACAGCTTCTCGAAGGTCGAGTAGAGAAACTTCTGGATCGCGAGTTGATAGATCTCGCCGGCTTCGTCGAGGTAGCGCCGCAGCTTCGCGCCGGCGCCGCGCTCGACGCTCTCGAACAGCTCGATGTTCTCTTCGGCATCCGGCGCGACGTCGAGGGGAGCGTCGTAGCCTTCGCCGAAGACGCGGTACCCGGGGTCGAGCTGAACCAACTCGAGCTGCTCGTCGGCTGTCGTGCCCAGCAGCCGGAAGAAGTGGTCGAACACCTCGGGCATCAGGTACCACGACGGTCCGGTGTCGAAGCGGAAGCCCTCGTGCTCCCACGAGCCGGCGCGGCCGCCGAACTGGGCGTTCTTCTCGAGCAGGGTCACCTGGTACCCGTCGCGCGCGAGCAGCGCCGCCGAGGCAAGCCCCGCTATCCCTCCTCCGATCACCACGGCGCGCGTCATCTGGCGAGCCCCTTGTTATCGCCTGGCGTGTTCCAGGCGCCCACGGCGATCCGCAGCTTGGCCGGGTCGGGCACCCGCACCCTGGTGGTCAGGAGGGATGCCGCCGGCAGCGCCCGCAGTCGCCGCGCGAGCTCGGCGAACAGCCGCTGGGCCGCCGCGACCGCCCGCCGCGAGCTGTTCGGCAGCAGGGGGACCGTCGCGGCCGCCAGCGCGAGCTCCCGATCGATGTCATCGAGCAACGCGTTCTTCTGCGGCTCGGTCAGCGCACGCGCATCGATTCCCGGAAAGTAGGAGCGGCCGAGGGCCGTCAGATCGGCAGCAAGGTCGCGCAAGAAGTTCACTTTCTGAAAGGCCGAGCCGAGGGCTCTGGCGCCCGCCTCGAGGGTGGCGAGTTCTGCATCCGAGTAGACGCGATCGGTGTCGCGGACGAAGACCCGCAGGCACATCAGGCCGACCACCTCAGCCGAACCGTAGATGTAGTTCTCGAAACTGGCCTGGTCGTGCTCGGTGGCGCTGAGATCCATCCGCATCGAAGCGAAGAACGGCCGAGTGAGCTCGGCGCCGAACCCGGCGGCGCGAGCCGTGCCCGCGAAGGCGTGCACGACCAGGTTCGAGCTGTAGCCCTCTTTCAGGGCGCGCTCGGTCTCGTGCTCGAGCTCGTCAAGCAGGCGTGCCGCGATCACGGGATCCAGTCCCGCCTCTTCCGCGCCCCCGTCGACGATCTCATCAGCGACGCGCACGAGCGCATAGATGTTCTCGACCGGCTGCCGGACGGCCCTGCCCAGCATGCGTGCCGCCAGACCGAACGACGTGGAGTAGCGCCTGATCACCAGGCTCGCCGTCTGTTCGGCGACGGCGCCGTAAAGGGCGAGGCGAGGGCCGCCGTCGTCGATCCGCTTGCTCATCACTTGACCCGGGCGAGCACGTCGTCCGCCACCGGGTGCAACTCGCTGCGCAGCGCGGGTGGGATGTGCGCCTCGAGCAGCCGTGCGACCGCGCGGTTGGCGTAGTAACGGGCGAGTCCCTCCGCGAAGCCTTTGGCGCCGCAGTCGACGAGGTGCTCACGCAAGATGGCCGCATCCTCGTCGCTCAGGCCAGGATCACCGAACCGGGCGGCGTGCTGGTCCCAGCCGTCGAGCGCTGTGGCGTAGGCGATCAGCACGGTCCGTTTGCCTTCACGCAGGTCGCCGATCGTGGTCTTGCCGGTTTCGGCCTCCGTGCCGAACACCCCGAGCAGATCGTCGACCAGTTGGTAGGCGATCCCGATCTCGCGACCGAACTCGCCGAGCGTCGACACCGTCTCGTCGTCGGCGCCGGCGAGGATCGCTCCGGCTTGCAGCGGGCACTCGAAGGAGTACACCGCCGTTTTCAGACGCTCCATGGCGAGAATGTCATCCACCCGCGGCACGTCGGGGATCCACGAGAAGTCCACATCGATCAGCTCGCCGGCCGCACTAGCGAACAGGGCGTCGTCCATCACCTCGAGCAGGCGTTCACGGGTCGCGTCGTCCACACCGCTGCGGTCGATGAGGCGGTACGCGTTGAACAGGGCCAGGTCACCGGCGATGACGGCGGCGCTGATGCCGCGGTGTTCGGCATCCGCCTCGCTGGCTCCTGCTGCCCGCGCACGCTGCCGGTAGCTGCCGGCAATATTCGGCGCACCCCGTCGCACGAAGTCGCGGTCGATGACGTCGTCATGCACGATGAGTGCGGTGTGCAACAGCTCGAATGCCGCCCCGATGTAGGCGGCAGCTTCGAGGTCGCTGCCGCCGAGCGCCTGGTAGGCCGCGAACACCATGCGTGGCCGGAATCGCTTGCCGCCCGCGGTGTTCAACTCGAGTTCGTTCCAGAGTTCCACGTACTCGGAGCCCAATGGTTCTGCCCGCTTCTTGGCTAGGCTGAAGAAGCCCTCCAGCACAGCGTCGACCTGCGTCTGCCGCTCCTCGGCGACCGCCCGCAGCCCAGAAACGTCCATCAACTCAGACTAATCGGTCCCATGTCGCAGCCACGAGAAACCGTTATCACCTCCGTCAACGCCGATCCGGATGCCGCGGAGTTGGTCGTTCTCGTCGACGAGTCGGGCGTCGCCATCGGCACCGCAGACAAGGCGACGGTGCACACCAGGAACACCGCACTGCACCGGGCATTCTCGTGCCACGTCTTCTCGTTGGACGGCCGGGTGCTGGTCACCCGCCGCGCCCTCGGCAAGCTCACCTGGCCCGGTGTGTGGACGAACTCGTTCTGCGGACATCCGGGGCCGGACGAGCAGCTAGAACCCGCGATCCGACGCCGGGCCGCACGCGAACTCGGCCTCGCGCTCGGCGGGCTCGAGGTCGTTCTGCCCGACTTCCGCTATCGAGCGGTGGATGCATCCGGAATCGTCGAGAACGAACTGTGCCCGGTCTTCCGCACCACCGTCGACGTCGACCCCGATCCGGCATCCGACGAGGTCGCGG
This sequence comes from Pseudolysinimonas sp., assembly GCA_039928695.1. Lineage (GTDB taxonomy): Bacteria > Actinomycetota > Actinomycetes > Actinomycetales > Microbacteriaceae > Lysinimonas. Next base: position 106,356 of record JBDSSQ010000041.1, read on the forward strand.
AGTGGGCATGGATCCACCCCGACGACCTGCGCGAGGCGGTCGAAGCCGCGCCTTTCACCTTCAGCCCGTGGCTCGTTTTGCAGCTTGGCGAGTGGACGGAATTCGGCTCGTAGCCACGCCACTGGCTGCTCGGGCCTTGACCGGCAAGCGGCGACCCGCCAGCATGGTGCCCATACCTGAGCGGAGGATCTGTCATGGCCGACGGAGCATTGCAGGCGGCACTGAACTTCACCGATGACGATCTGGTCGCGAATCGCGCCGGGCGGCTCTCGCCGACGCAGCAGACCCGGATGACGAAGATGCAGGGGCAAAGTCAGATCGGCAACATCGTCTTCGGGATCATCTTCGTGGTGATTCTCGCCGTGATCGCCTTCGTTGTACTGCCGCCGTTGTTCGCGCCGCAGCCGGCGAACTCCTCGGCGGTTTCGCCGGGCATCATCATCCTGGTGGTCGTCGTCGTGCTCGGGGTGATCGGGCTCTCGTTCCTGCGCACCCGTCGCAAGCTGCGGGGTGTGACCGGGACCGTGCTCGCCACCGAGGGCGAGGCGAAAGGAAACGTCAAGGCAACCGGGAACGTCGAAGACGCCGGCATGATGATGATGTACCGCATCAAGGTCGGCTCGGTGACCTTCGCGGTGCAACGCGCCGACCAGGTCGCGGCCTTCACAGATGGCGCGCGCTATCGCGCCTACTACGTGAAGGGCACGCTGCCGATTCTGATCTCGGCCGAACCGCTCTGATTGCTACTCGCCGGGCGCGCCCGCGTCGGTGACCGTGACGTCCGTGCGATGGAAGTTCTGGAACGACCGCGACGCGGTCGGCCCGCGCTGTCCCTGGTAACGGTTGCCGTACGGGCCGGAGCCGTAGGGGTTGTCGACCGGAGAACTGGTGCGGATGAAGCACAGCTGGCCGATCTTCATGCCGGGCCAGAGCTTGATCGGCAGCGTGGCTACGTTGCTCAGTTCGAGCGTGACGTGGCCCGAGAATCCGGGGTCGACGAAGCCGGCCGTCGAATGTGTCAGCAGCCCGAGGCGGCCGAGCGAGCTCTTGCCCTCTAGTCGAGCGGCGACGTCATCGGGCAGGGTGACCAGTTCATAGGTCGAGCCGAGCACGAACTCGCCGGGGTGCAAGATGAACGGCTCGTCATCCCGGGTCTCGATCAGGTGGGTCAGGTCTGGCTGATCCTCTGCCGGGTCGATGAATGGGTACTTGTGGTTGTCGAACAGCCGGAAGAATCGATCGAGCCGCACATCGATGCTCGACGGCTGGATCATCTCTCGGTCGAGGGGCTCGAGCCCGATCCGTCCGCCGTCGAGTTCGGCCCGGATGTCGCGATCGCTGAGGAGCATGGGAGTGAGACTACCGAGTGCGCGGTGGAGCTGGGAGCGAGGCATCGCCTCGCCGACCCCAGCGCCGACGAAGCTGCGCTTCGTCGGACATCACTAGCCAGCATGCTCAAGGAACTCGAAGGCCGCATCGGCGACCTCCTCCCAACCTGGCTGGTTGCAGATGAAGTGCGCGCGCCCCGCGAAGGTCCGAACTTCTACCGGCTGCCGGTAACGCGCCGCGTTGGTGCGGATGAGGGCCTCGGGCGTCAGGTGGTCGGTGTCCCCTGCGAGCATCAGCAGAGGCACGTGCTCTGCCGAGAAGTCGATACGCGACTGCACCGTCAGAGTGCTGCGAGGAACGTTGCGGCTCTCGGGCACCACCAACTCGTCGAACGCCGCGTCGCTCTCGGCGCGCGTCATCGTGGTGGCGAAGGTGTAGTGAAACCGCGGTTTGGTCATTCGGATCGGGCGATTGCCGGCGAACGGGTTGAGGTGCGGCCAGTTGGCGCGCACGAAGTCGGGCGCCAGGCTCAGCACCCCCTGCGGCGGGGCCGAGCTGATCGCCACCGCTGCACGCGCGTACCCGTCGGCCACCAGCTTCTGCGTGGCCAAGCCTCCGATCGAGTGCCCGACCAGCAACGGACGCTCAGGCAGCGCATCGATCACGGTCTTCATGGATGCCACCGCCGCCCCGAAGGTCAGGTGCCCCAAGCCCGGGTCGATGGTCTCCCGCAGGGCGGCGGGCTCGCCATCGTGGAACGGCCAAGACGGCGCGATCGTGTCGAACCCGCAGGCTCCCGCGCGCTCCACCCATGGCTGCCAACTGCGCCCGTTGAGATACATGCCATGCACAAAGACGATCGTTGGTCGCTGGGTCACGGGGTCACCGTACCGCTGGAGAGGGGCTGTTAGGCTGGGGGCTCGTCAGGGTTGCGCGTCGAACCGACACCCGAGACGGGCGTCGGCGCTGGCGTCGCGGCGAAGGCCAGAAATGGCCTTCGCTCAAAGCTCCAGCGCGCGCGCGGATGTAGTTCAATGGCAGAACTTCAGCTTCCCAAGCTGATAGCGCGGGTTCGATTCCCGTCATCCGCTCCATCCCCGGGAGTTCGGAACGGAGGGCTGGGTGGCCGAACTCATCCCGATCCCCTCGCCAAGAGTCCCCCTGTTGTTCGGCGACCCCGGCGCGCCGACCGTCGTCGTCGTGCATGACTCGTACGGGCGCCTGCCGTGGCTCACCCGGTACGCCGAGGCGCTCGCCAACCGAGGCGGATTTCGCGTGATCGTGCCCGACCTCTTCGACGGCGTCGCGACGGACGACGATCGCCAAGCCGAAATATTGCATGAGCAGCTGTCGGGCAGCGACGCTCGCGCGGGAATCATCCGCGAGATCGAGGCAGCCCGTGCCGCGGGTTCTGCCCGCGTGGGCATCATCGGCTTCTCGATGGGCGGCGGCCTCGCGCTGCAGATCGCCCAAGCGGGCGAGGTGGATGCCGTGGTCGCCTACTACGCCACCCTGCAGGCCGCCCAGCCCGGCATCATCCCGTGCCCGATCTTGCTGCACTTCGCCGAACAGGACGACCGGCCCGAGGCCGGCAGTCCTGAGCATTTCGTCAGTCAGCTGCGTGAGAACGGCACCCCCGTCTCGCAACACGGCTATGCCGGCACCGAGCACGGATTCGCGAACGCCAGCATCCCGGCCCGTCTGGACGCCCGGGCCGCGGCTCTCGCGTTTGCTCGCACCACCGTGTTTCTCGAAACTCACCTGGCCGATTGAGAGGCAGAACCGTGCGCGCATCCCCGAACCGGCTGGTCGCGGTCATTGTCGGCGCCTCCTACCTGGTCGCCGGTGCCGCAGGGTTCTTCGTGACGGCGGGAGCTGGCATCTTCTCGACATCGGGCCAACTGCTTCTCGGCGTCTTCTCGATCAATCCGGCCGCCGCCGTGCTCGACATTCTCATCGGGGCCGCGCTGCTGATCGCGGGCTTGTCGACGGTGGCCGCGTCCAAGGCGGTCGCGACCATCGTCGGCACCGTGTTTCTCGTGCTCGGGATAGCGGGACTCTTCGTCATCGGCGGCAGTCTCAATGTGCTCGCGCTCAACGGGGCGGACAACGTGCTGCTCTTCGCGAGCGCTGTCGTGCTGCTCGCGACCGGTCTCGGCGCCGACCGTGCGGTGAAGACTTCCGCAACCACATAGCCAACCCAGAATCGAGCCCATGATGTTCGCCGTGCTGCGCAACTGGCTGGGATTCCTCGCCCTGGGCGCCGGGCTGGTGCACGTCGCACTCGTGATCGGCTCACCGCCGGCCGTCGCAGTCGTGCTGCTCCTGGTCGGCGCAGCGGAGTTCACGTGGGGAGCCGTCGCGGTCGCGCGACCGACGCCCCCGGCTCCTCGACTCGCTCGAGCCGTCGCCTTCGCGCCCGTGATCGCCTGGGCGCTGCTGCTGGTGATCGCCGGCGCCGACTCCCTCGGGCCGCTGACCCGTTCGAGCCAGCTGCTGCCGATGCTGGTGGCAAGCTTGTTCGATCTGCTCGTGGCCGGCGGGCTGACTGCGCTGCTGAGACGCTCAGCGCCTCCCCGGTCTGAGCAGGATGTCGCGGCACCCACAACTGCCACCGCGCCGCGCGCGCATCGCACTCGCAATCTCATCGCCGTGATCGTCGGAGCGCTCGTGATCGCTGCCCTCACCGCGCCAGCGCTCGCCGCGACGGAAGCCGGACAGTACGTCGGCCCCGGCACCTCGGGATTCGGAACGACCGGCCACGATCACTGACGGTCCCCGAAACGCGGAACGACCCGCGGTCCGGAGACAGCGGGTCGTTCGTCATGCGTGCTCGATCCGAGCGTTCGTGCCGTCATCGCCGTGGCACCGTCAGGAGCAGGTCGCGCCGTGCCGCGCGTTCGCGGCTGATGCGGCTCTGCTCGTGGTCGGCACTCGCAACCGCGCGGCTGCGGGCGTCGACGCGGTCGACGTTCCGTCGGCCCCAGATCACCAGAGCCATACCGAGGCGGAGCGCCAGACGATCGGCAGCCGAACTGCGCGAGACGTTGAGGCTCGCCGCCGAGGGATGGGTGGCGACGTGCTGGGTGGACGGCACGGGGCTCGGAGGAGCCTCGAGGAGTTGCGTATTCATGGTGATTCCTTCGTTCGTGCCGGCGGGTGAGTCGGCGCAGCTGGACGCGCGCTCACGGATGGTGAGCGGCATCCTTCAGGGGCGGCTGAGCCTGATGGGCTCCGCCAACGACACCGCGCGCTGGGGCACGTGTCGTCTGTCGGACGGGCGTGGATCAACCGAGGAGCGCGAGCGTCAACCGGAGATCCGGGACTGCTTCGCCGACGTCGGTAGTCGAGAAGACTATGCGATCGACATTGCGCCAACACCGGCGAAGCAGGCCGTACGAATGCGTGCGAATCCGCGTGGTGCGGTCTTCGTCTGCGACATGAGAATCATTAGAATCGGCCTCCTTTCGACTCGGCGTGAGTGTTCACCGTAGCGAAGCCGAGTGAGCCAGGGCAACCAGCATGGCCCCAACTTCACCGAGCGAAATAGAAACGTGACCTACGCGGTGGATGCCGCTGCCGCAATCCCCGGAAGCGCAGCCGCCTTGCTCATGAACCGGGTCACGTTCTCGTCGACGATGATGTCGCTCGGCCGAAGTGGACGCGTCAGGAACAACCCCTCGAGCGCGGTGATCCGGCTCAAGGCCACGTAGGTCTGGCCGGGAGCGAAGCTGCGTTCGCCGAGATCCACGATGGCGCGGTCGTAGCTCTTGCCCTGCGACTTGTGGATGGTGACCGCCCACGCCAGCCGCAGCGGAAACTGCGTGAACTCGGCCACGACATCCTTCTTCAGGGTCTTCGTCGCGGCGGAGTAGCTGTAGCGGTAGCGCTCCCAGGTGGCGGGCTGCACCTCGTGACGCTCGCCGTCGACGTCGACCATGACGGTGTCGCTGATCTTGACGACCTCGCCGATGGTGCCGTTGACCCACCGGCCGTCGCCGCCGGTGTCGTTGCGCAGAAACATCACCTGGGCGCCGACCTTCAACTCGAGCTTCTCGTCTGCGGGATAGGCGCGCCCGCCGAACTCGCCGCTCACCTCGGCGATCGCCGACAGGCCGCGCCCCGGCAACTTGGCCAGGGCGGCGGCGTTGATGCGGGTCACCGTCGAGTTCGTGGTGGCAAGCGTGATCGCGCCGTCGGTCGGTGCCTGCCGAGCCCCCACCTCGTTAAGCCGCCGCGCCATCTCGGCAGTGACCACCCCGTGCCGCACGGCGGTGAGCAGCTTCTTGAACTCGAGCTCGTGCTGGCGGTGGATGGTGGCCAGCTCGTAGATGATCAAGTCGGCCTCGTCCCAGACGCGCGCGTCGAAGAACCACATCGAGCGGTAGCGGTCGGCGAAATACGCGCGCTCCTCGGGATCCCCCGGCACCGGCGCCAGCTGGAACGGATCGCCGAACAGCACCACCTGCACCCCGCCGAATGCCTCGTGCGTGCGCTGCCGCGCCTGGCGCAGGGAGCGATCGATGGCATCCATCAGGTCGGCGTTGACCATCGAGACCTCGTCGATGACCAGGGTGTCGATCGCGTTGAGCAGCTTGCGCACCTCGGGCCCCTGGTCGATGTCGTGGTCGGCGATGACGCCGATCGGCAACCGGAACAGCGAGTGGATGGTCTGACCGCCGACGTTGAGCGCTGCGACCCCGGTCGGCGCGGCGATCACCACGTTCTTCGAGGTGTTCCACGAGAGGTGTTCGAGCAGCGTCGACTTGCCGGTGCCGGCGCGGCCGGTCACGAAGATGTGCGAGGAGCTGTTCTCGATGGCCCCGAACACGGCCGCCTGCTCGGGCGACAACTCGGGACGGGACACGCTGTTCACCCTAACCGCGGCGGCGGGAAGGCCCCGGCAACTGTCCCTAGGATTCACCTCATGCGCCGCGCGATCTTCTCTTGGCTAGTCGCGCTGCTGATCGCCGTGCTGGCCGGCGCTGCCGCGGTGTTCGCGCTGAACGCGACCGTGTTCGGCGCTGGCGGCTTCGTTGGCGTGTACCTGGATGCGCTGGCTCGTGGCGACGTCTCCGACGCGTTGTCGCTGCCCGGGGTCGACACGGGCGGCGCTGATGCGCTGCTGCTGCAGGATGGGACGCTGGCGGGGCTCAGCGGCATCCATCAGCTGAGCGATGAGGAGCGCGGCGGCGCGCACTGGGTGACCGTGGGATGGACCACCCCGGAGGGCCCGGGCACGACCACCTTCGAGGTGCGGCGAATCGGCACGCGCTTCGGGCTCTTCCCGGAATGGGGATTCGCGGCCAGCCCGGTGGCCACGGTGTCGCTCAGCGTGCAGAACGATGTGCGCTTCACGGTCAACGGCGTGCAGGAGGTTTCGGCGAGCCGCTCTGACAAGCCGGTCGACTATGAAGTGCTCGTTCCGGGCAGCTACACCTTCGGCCACCGCACGAGGCTGTTGACCGCCGAGTCTCATCCCGTTGTCGCCGACACAGCCGGGGAGGACCTGTCTGCGGTCGTCCAGCCGGAGGCCGATGCGGCGTTCGTCACGGCGGTGACCGCGCAGGTTCGCCAGCAGCTCGACGCGTGCGCCAAACAGACCGTGCTGTTTCCGACCGGATGCTCGTTCGGCCAGCCGATTCCGAATCGCGTCTCGGGCGCCCCGGCCTGGTCGATCGTGAGCTACCCCGAGATTCGCATCGTCGCGGGCTCGGAGTTCGGCACCTGGACGATCCCCTCGACTCCCGGGACCGCGCACCTGAAGGTGTCGGTCACCTCATTGCTCGATGGTTCGGTGTCGGCGTTCGACCAGGACGTGCCGTTCCGCCTGCGAGCGACGATCACCCTCGGCGCGAACGACGCGGTCACGGTTACGCAGCAGTAGCGCCTACCCGCGCCCGGCCCGCTCGCTCAGCATCGCGTTGTAGGCCTCGAGCTCGGCGTCGCCATCGCGGTCTGCTGCCCGATCGTGGCGCTTCGCCTCGCGGCTGTCGCTGCGGCTCCACAGGATGGCGACGATGATCGCGAGGCTCGCCGTCGGGATCTCGCCGACGCTCCATGCGATCCCTCCCGCCGCCTGCTGGTCGGCCAACGGTGTCGCGCCCCAGGTGCGGCCCATCGCGCCGTACCAGTCGGAGAGGAAGAGCCCGGTGTTCGAGATGATCGCCAGCCCGAAGAACGCGTGCAGGGCCATCGTGGCGAGCAGCAGCACCAGCCGCAGCGGGTACGGCGGCTGGTTGCCCACCGGGTCGATGCCGATCAGGGTCTGCACGAACAGGTACCCGACGATCAAGAAGTGCAGGATCATCCACTCGTGCCCGACGTGGTCGGTCGTCGCCCAGCGGAACAGGGGCGAGTAGTAGAAGACCCAGAGCGAGCCGGCGAAGAGGCCGGCCGCTACCAGCGGGTGGGTCAGGATCGTCGCCACACGTGAGTGCACGAGCAGCAGGATCCACTCCCGCGCCCCGCGGCTTCCGTCATCCCGTTTCCGGATGGCTCGCAGCGCCAGGGTGACCGGCGCGCCGAGCACCAACAGCACCGGGATCGCCATCGTCAGCAGCATGTGCTGCAGCATGTGCTCGCTGAACAGGAACTGCTCGTACACGTTGAGCGAGCCGTTGGTGGTCCAGAGCAGAACCGCCATGCCACTCATCCACAGGGCGGTGCGGTACCACGGCCAACGATCGCCGCGGCGGCGCAGTCGCGCAACGCCCGCTGCGTAGAAGAAGATGCCGAAGAAGCAGATGATCGCCCAGAGCAGGTCGAGGTTCCACGAGGTGAAGAACCGCAGCGGGGTCAGCTCCGGCGGCAGCGGGGTGCCGGTAAGGTACTCAGCGGGGGTCGTGTTCGCGACCGAGGTCGCCGACACCGCGTCGATCGGCGGAGCCGAGACGGCGAGCGCCGCCGCGACGCCCTCTGCAATGCCCATGAACGCCAACTCGGCGGTGGCCAGAATCCAGAACAGCGTGCGCACGTTCACGCGGGTCAAGCGCCCGATGATGGCACGCCGGTAGACGATCCCGAACAGCCCAAGCGCTCCCAGGGCGGTGATCTTGACCAGGACGAGGACGCCATAGGGCGTCAGCAGATTGGGCCAGGTCCCGACCCGGATCACGGCGCTCGCCGTGCCCGACGCGGCCACCACCACGAACGCGATGAGCGCGATCGTCGAATAGCGCGGAAGCACCGCCATCATTCGCTCGGGCGTCAGCGTGCGTCGCAGCAGCACGAGCGTCAGCAGGCCCCCCAGCCAGAAACTCGCGAAGAGCACGTGCAGCCAGATCGCGGTGATCGCCGCGTTGTGGGTCGAGCTGTCGCCCGCGTGACCCTGCTGCGACAACGGGATGAGGCCGATCACCGCCAGCACCGTGACGAAACCCAGCACCGTGACATTGCGCACGGCGAAGCAGAGCACGGTCAGCGCAGCGCCGATCAGGGTGGTGGTCAACCAGGCGCGACCGAGCGGGATCGTTGTCAGAAAGTCGCCGAGCGACTGGCCGAACGCCTGACTCAGGTTCGGTGCCGTGCTTGCCGTGCTGCTGAACACCAGGATCGACGAGGCCGCTGACGCGACCGTCCACACCCCTGCACCCGCAGCCGCAATATCGAGGGCCGTGCCGAACTCGGCTTCGCGCGAGCTGAAGGCGAAGATGGCGAGCGCCAGGGCTCCGAGGGCGAGCGCGATCGACAGGTCGACCACGAGCTTGGCGATCGGGACCCCGTAACGCACCAGGGTGCCAGGATCGATCGCGATCCCCGGGTTCGCCCCCCCACCGAACGACAGGGCGGCAAGCAGCGCGCAGAAAGCGACGAGCAGCAGGACCGCCGGTCCGCTCAGCCTCGCGATGCGTTGCACCCTTCGAGCGTAGGCGCTGGATCTGGGCCACAACACGAAGGGCACCGACCGTCGTGGTCGATGCCCTTACGTGGGTGAGGCTTAGGACTTGGCGGCGGCCTTCAGCTTGCTGCCGGCCGAGACCTTGACGCCGTAGCCGGCGGGGATCTGGATGGTGGCGCCCGTCGCGGGGTTGCGGCCCTCACGTGCGGCGCGGTGCGTGCGCTCGACGCTCAGCCATCCGGGGATGCTGACCTTGGTGCCATCGCCGACCGACTTCGCCAAAACGGCGAAGAGGGCATCGACGACGCCGGAGACGGCAGCCTGGCTCTGGCCCGAGTCGGCGGCGACCGCGGCCACGAGATCGTTCTTGTTCAATGTCTTGTCAGCCATGAGTGTCCTCCTCGGACCTAGTGCGTTGCGTGTGGCATATGCGGCCCGAAGCGTCTCGCCTCTGAACCGTCCCCGAAACTAGCAGCAAACACCGGCATTTCCGGGCAAGAGACTCCGGTGCGCCCGATCCGGGGAAAACTCGCAGAATTCCGCCGTTACGCGGAAAAGAGGCGCCGGATCGCTCCGACACCTCTCGTCACGCTCGCTGGGCCATCCCAGCGGTGATTTCTACCAGCTGGACTTGGTGATGCCCGGCAGCTCACCGCGGTGAGCCATATCGCGGAAGCGCACGCGCGAGATCCCGAACTTCGTCAGCACGCCGCGCGGGCGGCCGTCGATCGCGTCGCGGCTGCGCAGGCGCACCGGCGAGGCGTTGCGCGGCAGCTTCTGCAGACCGACGCGGGCCGCTTCACGGCTCTCATCGCTGCCCGCCGGGTCGACGAGCGCCTTCTTCAGTTCCAGTCGCTTGGCGGCATAGCGCTCCACGATCACGGCGCGCTGATTGTTGCGCGCGATCTTGCTCTTCTTCGCCATGGTTAGCGCTCCTCGCGGAATTCGACGTGCTTGCGGACGACCGGGTCGTACTTCATGAGCACGATGCG
>JBDSSQ010000042.1:0-66110 GCA_039928695.1 Pseudolysinimonas sp.
CTTCTTGACGTCTTGTTCGAGTGCCATAGATGGGATCCCCTCTCTTCTTGCTGCGCGGCGCCGGCTCCCGAATGGAGCGGCTCTCTTTATCCGCGGCCGTTGGACGGCAACCTTGAGATGTTAGCAGAGGTCAGGATGCGGCGGCCGTCGCGCTGACGGCCTCCAGTGAATGCAGCATGGCCCGCACTTGCGCGGGCGAGAAGATGGCCTCCGGTCCCGTCGGCGCAACCCCCGTGAAGGGCGCCTCGTAGAGAAGCCGTGGGTCGATGATCCCGCGCTGCGACAACTGCTCGACGAGTAGGTCAGCGAACGCGAGCTGGTTTCCGGTGAACGTGGTGCCGGCGGTGAACTCCGACAACGCGTCGACCGCGGCGGCTCGGTCAAGTCCCATCAACGACCGAACAAACAAGCCGAGACCATGTGCCTCGGATGCTGCGGCCGCAACCTGCGCGCCATCCAGCCCCGCGGTTTCCACCATGATGCGTTCGAGTTCTGCGAGGTCGAGTGCGGTGAGTTGTTTGCCGTGGCGCACCTTGAAGAGCACGGCGTCGTTCTCGTGCTCCCGCAAGAATGCGAGCGCCTTCTCGCGGAATCGCGCGCGGTCGACGCCGGCCGCTGCATCCTTGAGCTCGACGATGACCGCCTCGCCCGCGGCATCCTGAAAGTCGCTGTAAAGAATCGCCTGAGCCGAGCCGTCGATGAGGCCGACCAACCCACGCAGCCGAATGCGCACCATCTCGAGCATCGGCACGGTCACGCCGTCCCACCATTCCTCGGTCGTCACCGCCGAGATGAGTACAAGCTCGGCGGCGATGCGGGGAATCGTCGGTTGGGCTGCCAGCGCCTCGGCGAGCCCGATGATGCGTGACTTCGCGGCGTCAAAACCCGGCGCCCCGGTCAGCACGCTCAGCTGCGCTCGTAGAGCCAGCAGGTCGAAGCGTTTTGCCTTCTCGTCTTGGTCGAGCACGTCGACCGCAGAGGGCAGTGTGGCCAACGTCGCCGCCGACTCGTAGTCGGCGCCCGTGAGATCCGTCCAACGCTGAGGTTCGGCAAATCGCTCGACCTCGCGCCGGTGGGTGCGCACGATGAAGTTGTCGAGGTTCATGCCGGCGACCTGGTCGTGCAGGCGCGCGGCCAAGCCCTCGCGCAAGCCGGCAAGCTCGGCATCGGGTTCAGCAAGCGCATCCACCCCGGCCAGAAGCGCCAGTCGACCCTTGAACAGCCGCGCGCCCAGCGGCTCGACCGCCGATCCCGTCGCAGCGCCGAGGTCCTGGTTGAAGTACTCGATGTTCTGGCAGACGTCGAAGATGACGAAGTCGGCCTTGTCCTCGCCAGGTCCGTAGAGATCGGGGCGCAGCCGGGTGCCCCGACCGACCATCTGCCAGTACTTGGTCTTGGAGTAGACCGGCTTGAAGAAGACCAGATTGACCACATCGGGGATGTCAATGCCGGTGTCGAGCATGTCAACCGACACCGCGATCTGCGGCAGCTTGTCGGTCTGCGAGAACTCGTCGATCAGGTTCTGCACGTAGCTCGTCTTGTACGTGACAACGCGCGCGAAGTGACCGGCGTACTGCGGATAGTTCAGATCAAATCGCTTGACGATGAAGTCGGCGTGCGCGTTACTCCGGGCGAACACGATCGTCTTTCCGAGCTTGTCGCCGCCGGCGACTTTGCGACCGTTGGTCATCAGCTCTTGCAGCACCTTGTCGACGGTGTCCGCGTTGAACAGCCACTTGTTGACCGCCGCGGCATCCACCTCATCGGGCGGGTCGCCATCCTCCCAGTCGAGCAGGTCCCATTGCTCACGCTCTTCGGGGCTGAGCTCGTCGTAACGAATGCCCTGACGCAAGAACTGGGTAGACACCGAGCGACCGACGGGCGGCACCAGGTATTCCTCGGCGATCGCGTCGGTGAGGTCGTAGGAGTCGGTCGGCACGCCGTCTTCGAGGTTGAACAGCCCGTAGGTGTTGTGATCGATCTCGTCTTTCGGGGTGGCCGTCAGCCCGACCACGAGTGCGTCGAAGTAGTTGAAGATCTCGCCGTACTTCTGATACACCGAGCGATGCGCCTCGTCGACCACGATCAGGTCGAAGTAGCCGGGGCCGAAACGCCGGAGTTCGTCTTCGCCCTGATCGATCAGGTTCATGATCGTCGGATAGGTCGAGACGTAGACCCGCCCCTCCGAATCCTTGTCGGTCACCAGGTTGACCGGGGCGGCATCCGGAAGGTGCTGCTTGAAGGCGTTGGTGGCTTGGTTGACCAGCGCGATGCGGTCGGCGAGAAAGAGCACGCGCTTGACCCAGTTCGCCCGGATCAGCAGGTCGGCCAGCGCGATAACCGTGCGCGTCTTGCCGCTGCCCGTGGCCATGACGAGCAGCGCGCGCCGCTCGTGCTGTAGGAATGCCTCGGCGACGCGACGCACCGCACGCTGCTGGTAGTAGCGCTCGATGATCGTGTCGCTGATCGGTAGCGAGCCGAGCGGCTTGCGGGTGGTGCGGCGCTGGATCAGCAGCGCGAGCTGGTCACGCGTGTAGAAGCCCTGCACCGGGCGCGGTGGGTAGCTCGTGTCATCCCAGATCCAGTGCTCGTAGCCGTTCGTGTAGAAGATCACTGGGCGCTGACCGAACTGCCGCTCGAGCGCATCCGCGTAGAGCTTCGCCTGCTGCTGTCCGACGTTCGCGTCCTTCTTGGTGCGCTTGGCCTCGACCACCGCGAGCGGAAGCGCGTCGTCGCCCCACAACACGTAGTCGACGAAGCCCTTGCCGCCCTCGGAGTTGTTCGGCATCCCGGTGACCGGGTACTCGATCACGTTCGGCGCCTTCACATCCCAGCCCGCCTCGCGCAACAGCAAGTCGATGAACCGGTCACGGGTCTCGGCTTCGCTGTAATCGTGGGTGTCGGGCACCTTCGCGTTCGCGGCCTTCGCGAGCGCGACCTCGGCCTGAAGCGCCGCGACCTCGGCTTCGAGCGACTCGTTACGTTTCTCGGCCGCGGCAAGCTGCGCGTCTTTCGTCGCCAGTTCATCGGCAAGGGCCTTCACCTGAGCGAGCGTCTTGGCGACCATGCCCGGTTGCGGCTTCGGGATGGATGCCGCATCAAACGTCAGCCCCGCGGCCGGCCTGTCTTCGACTCTCAGCGCGTATCGCGTGGCGACCCACACCAGCACGTGAAACAGCTCGCGGATCACAGCGACACTGTCGTTCGAGCTCATCGGCGTCGTGCGGTGAACGGCGAAGTTGCCCTGACGCCGGATGAGATCCATCTTGGTGGCGATCGCCGGCCCGACCAGGCGCTTGAAGGTGGGCTCGAACAACATGCTCGAGAGGTCGTCTTTGTAAGGCGGACGCAGGGTGGCGTCCGCCCGATACAGCCAGTTAACGGTGAGCTCGAGAGTGCGGCGCCCGTAGATCAACGCCACTCGCGGGTCGGCGTAGGTGCTGCGCTCGGCGAGGCGAGCCTCTTCGGCGAGATCGGGCCATCCGGCGCGCACGAAGTCGAAGTTGCCCACTCGACTCCTCCCCGATTGCGGCCGTCGCCAGGATACTGACCGACCGCAGCGTCCGGTGAAATACTGCTAGCAGTATTGCGAGTCTAGGATGATGGCCATGAAGACCACCTTCGACCTGCCCGAGACGCTGGTCGCCGATGTGAAGCGCATCGCCCGCGCCCGCGGCACCACGTCACGCGAGCTCGTGCGCCAGGCGCTGACGCGGCTGGTCGACGAGGATTCAGCTCCGCCCAAGCCCTTTAAGCTGCGCGACATGAGCGTCAACATCGGTTGGCCTGCCGATCTCGATCAAGCAGAACTCAAGCGGCTCTACCGTGAGTCAAACGACCGCGAAATCGACTGGTGACATGCGCTCGGTCGATACCAATATTCTCGTGCACGCCTATTCGGCCGAATCCCCTCGGCACGACATCAGCGCGGCCTTGATCGACTCCTTGGCGGCATCGACCGCCCCTTGGGCTATTGCCTGGCCCTGCATTCACGAGTTCTTTGGGGCGGTCACGCGTCGGTCGCGCTTCCCGCATGCGCCGGGCCCAGAGGTGGCGCTGGCTCAGATCGAAGAGTGGTTGTCGTCACCCTCGCTCATGCTGCTCTCCGAGTCTCGAAATCATTGGGCGACACTGTCGCGGCTCGTGCGCGACCACGACGTCACGGGGCCCGTGGTTCATGACGCGAAGATCGCTGCGATCTGCCTCGACAACGGCGTCGACGAGTTCGTGACCTTCGATCGTGACTTCAGCCGCTTTCCCGAGCTCAAGGTGCGCACCCTCGAGGCCTGAAGTTGCGGAATGTCGGTGGCCCCCGATGAACTGCTCGACTTGCCACTCGGCGGGTCCCACATCCCCGGATGCGGTGCAGTCACTCGCAAGGAGTCACCATGTCCGACACCAACAGCCCCGAGCCCGCGGCGACTGAGCCGCCTGTCCCACCCGTGCCCGCTGCGGAGCCCGCAGTCAACGCGCCGCCTGCTCCCCCGAAATCCGGCATCGCCCTAGCCGCCCTGATCGTCGGGATCGTGGCGGCCCTCTTCGCCATCATCCCCGGCCCCAGCTTCGGAGCGTTCGTCCCCGCGATCCTGGCCGCCGTGCTCGGGATCGTCGCACTCACCCGCAAGACCCCGCGCCGTGGTTTCGCGCTGGCTGGCATCATTTTGGGCGCCGTCTCGCTGCTGGTGGCGATCATCGTCAGCATCGCCACGATCGTCGCGGGCGCCGGGTTGGCGTCGCACAACTCCCTGCTCGGCGACGGCTCGAACGGTAGCGGCGGCTCGGGCTCGTCCTCCTCGAGTCAGGCAGCGAAGCCGACGCCCACCCCGACCCAAGCGCCGGTCCCAGCCGACGTGGTGCTCAGCGGCCATGGTGACGCGGTGATCAAGGCGACAGCGCTCGACGGAGCTGACGAGCCCGGCGTCGCGACGTTCACCCACGACGGTTCCGACAACTTCACCGTCTGGTCGCTCGACGCCAACGTGAACCAGCTCGACCTGCTGGTGAACACAATCGGTGCGTACAACGGCACCGTGCTCTTCGACAAGCAGTCGAGCCAGCACACCGAGTCGCTGCAGATCACCGCCGACGGCAACTGGACGGTGACGCTGCACTCGATTCGCGCGCTGCGCGACTTCGACACCTCGACGACCGGCCACGGGGATAACGTGCTCATCTACCGCGGCAACGCCGGCGCCGCGACCATCAGCCACGACGGTTCGAGCAACTTCGCCATCTGGACCTACGGCGACCAGACCAACCTCGTCGTCAACGAGATCGGTGCCTACAACGGCACCGTGCGGTGGACGAAGGGGGCCGAACTGGTGACGGTGACAGCCGACGGCAACTGGTCGATCAAGGTCGGGTAACGAACGAGCGGTTACCAAGGCGGCGCGGCGAAAGCTGCGCCGCCGAGTCACCGCTCGTACAGGTCACGTCGGTGCCCGAGCGTGACGACGACGACCAGGAGCACGTCATCCTGAATCAGGTAGACGATCCGGTAATCGCCAACCCGAACTCGCAGCCCCGGCAGGCCTTGGAGCGCTCGAGCCCCCGGCGGGCGTGGATCTTGGCCCAACAAGGCGATTGCCCCGCGGATTCTTTCGCGATCTTCGTGATCGATCCGCTTCAACGCGCGAACTGCTGCTGGGCGCAGCTCGATTCGATAACTCACACCCAGCCCAGGTCCGCCTTGACCTGCTGCCAGGGGATGTTGGGTCCCTCTTCCGCTGCCATCGCCTCATCGAATGCGGCAACATCTTCGGCGTCTTCGAGCGCTTCCATCATGCGTTCATACTGTTCCGGGCTGACGACAACGGCGGCGCGCCGGCCGCGGCGTTCGATGAAGACGGCTTCGCCCTGGGCTCGGTCGAGCACCTCCGAGAAGTTCTTGCGCGCGTCTGCGACGCTGACAACTGACATGAGTGAAATGTACATTCGCAGTCAACAAATGTACATAAAGCTCATCAGCCGAGCTCGAGAAGCGTCAGCCCCGGCGCCCCGCGATAGATGCCGTCGCCCGAAAGAAGCGGCAATCCTTTGGAAATCGCACACGCCGCTATCCATCGATCGCCCACGTGAATCTTCTCGCCCAGCGCGTGACCGGCGGCACGCGCGTCGCGGCTCAACGCGGCGAAGGCTTCGACGACGCCTTGGTCGACATCGACGGTAGGGGTGGAATCGAGGCGCTCACGAAGCGCACCGAGGCGCGCCTCGCCCCAGTGCGCGATGAGCGCGCCGCTCAGAGCTTCCGCTCGAGTCTGAAACGAGACGACAACGCGCGAACCCGTAAGCGCTCGGGCCCAGTCATCAATGGGATGCCCCTGACTCTGAGCGGTTGCGCGTGGCGAAACGTAAAGCGCACTGAATACATCGGTATCCAGGAGAACGGCAGACGCCGCCATCGTCAGGCCCTCAAAGCCTCGAGGAACGCGGTGGCTTCGTCGTCGGTCAGACCGGGGAGGCCACCTGCGGTCGGTCCCGGGGCGGCGAGAATCTCGTCGAGCGAGACCGATTCGCGCAGGCCAGCTGCCGCATCGAGGCCGGGGGCCGCGGCGATCTCAGCGTCACGGATCTCAGACAGACGACCGCGTGAATCCCGGTCAGGTGATCCCGTCACGGTGACGTATCCGCCGAGAAGGTGAGCGACCGAGGAATCGTTATCGACGCGCGGCAGGGCGAACTCATTGCCGACGTCGTCCTGAACCTGAAGACGGTGGGTCTTGAGGTTGACGGCGTAGAGGCGCCCGACAACTGTGACCCTTTCCGAGCTGTCCGCAGCTGGCACGGGCTTCCACGTTTCACGGTGAGTCTCGGCTGTCCGGAAGGTGCGACGGACTACCCCACCCAAGCTGAACTCGATCTCGGGAGCAGCTTTTTGCAACACTGCAACGAGATCGGCCGTGGTCTCAGCAAGGGTGTCGCTCACCTCAAGCGGCCGCTCATCATCGCCGATGGCCTCAATAATCGCCGCGAACCGGGCATCGAAACCACTTTCGTGGTCAAGGTCGAAGTCGAGCGTGCCGTCTTCTTCGACTCGCTCCACCTGAATGACCGTGCTGCCGCCTGTGAGCCCGACGAGTCGGAGCTTGGCAACCCGTTCGACCTGTTTGCTCGGGCGGCCGCGGTCGGCGGCCTCGGTTTCGACCCGACCGATCTTGGTGGCGAGTTCCTGCAGCTTTTGCAGGATTCCGACGACATCATCGACATTGATTTGGCCCTGCGGCGCATCTGCACCGATGAGGCGTAACTCGAACTGAGTCGACATCGCAATCACCCCCGCTACGTTGATCGTGTCCCTGAGGAACCTGTCGAGGCAAAGGATGCTTCCCGACCTGGCGCAGTCCGATCGTAGCGGCCACCACCGCGTATCTTCCTCGGCAGCTAACAGGCTTTTCGACTGCGTAGGTAAAGATCTACGCGCTCTCTCACTCGCGAAGAACTGCGACGAGTCAAGCCGCTTGATCGCGACCGTGCGCTCGACCGCTACCTCGATGTCGTAATAGTCACACAAGCGCATGCGTGTCGCTCCCGCTCATGTCGGCGGCGGTGCATATTGTGAAACCCCCAGATGACTGGAGGTGAGAAAAATGGCAGATTACGACGTCTACAAGACGGGCGACGGATGGGCTGCGAAGCGTGAGGACGGTGCACGTGCGTCCTCGGTTCACGACACGCAAGCTGCGGCCTACGATGCCGCGCGCAACTATGCCGGGAACAACGGCGGTGGTGACGTAAGCATCCACGGGCGTAACGGGCAGATTCGCGAGAAGAACACAATCGCGCCCGGCAACGATCCGCGCAACATCAAGGGGTGACGCACCGGATGCGGTACCTGCCAACCCGAGAGGCAGGTGCCGCACTCGTCGCAGCAAGAGGAGACCCAATGAAACGCAGCGAACAGGGCCGCGAGGATCGTGAGTTGAAGTCACGATTGTGGATAACACGTGAGTTGCTTGCGGAAGTGGATCGGCAGCGGGAGTCTGCGGCAGGACGAACCACGACCATGATCACTCGACTCAGCATCCTGATGGCTGCTGCGAGCGTGGCCGGAGGAGCAACCCTGACCCAGAAGGACCCGGGCGTGTTCTTGGTGGCGGCAGCGATGCTTGCGGCAGGAGCAGCGGTGACGGGTGTCGTCGCGCTTGTGCCACGCGGCGTCGGCGAGAACGGTATCGAAGAGACGCAGCGCGAGATGTGGAATGTCAACGAGCCGCGCGCCCTGCACGTTTTTCTCTCCCGCAAGCTCGAGACGCTGCGAGACGAGGAGCGATTGCTCGACTTCCGTGCATGGTGCGCTCGCATAGGTTTCATGCTTCTCACACTGTCGTTGGTCGCTATCGCGGCTGGCATTTTCGAAAAGACGCTCTAAGAAATGAGGATCCATGGCCGACACGCCGACACCGCCCGCTGCGCCCCCGAGACCGGAGCCGAAGGTGATTGTGACTAAGGGCAGCGGAATACCGATGGAAAAGCGCGGCTGAGAAATGGCCGACAATCCTGCCCCTGTGCCGCCGAAGGTTCCAGAGCGTCCAGAGCCTCCGCGACGCATTCAGGAGGGCCAGAGACCCCCTCGTCGCCCTTAGACCTCGCGCTGCCACGCTTCTCCGCGCGCTCGAGGGCATCCCCGCGCGCTCGCCAACGCAAAGGAGATCGCAGGGGTGCTGTTCAGGGCTCTCTCCCAAACAGTTGGGCTTGTAAAGCCCGAAACATCTCATCGAGTTTGACCAAGTGGCGGTGGTGTTTCTCGCGAACCGTCGAGAGCGCAGTAACTGCGGACGCGAACCGTTCCTGTAAGTCGAGAGGAGGCAAAGGCACTTGAATGCCGTTCACGACCTCCTGATTGACCTTGTATGTGCCATTCGTCGTTCGAGCACCCGATTCAATCTGTCTCCGAATCTCAGTGCGCTGCCAGACAGCCTCGAGATAGGCCCCCACTACGCATTCGGCCAAGCGCGCCGCGATGATCGTGTCCGGGAAGGCCACAGCTGGCATGGTTTCTGTAGCCAGCACCCCCACTCCTACCATCGACTTGTTCCCGTTCCCTCGGCAGATCAGGAAATCTCCGGCACGGACGGTCTGACGAACATCATGCAGAGCTGCGAAGGTCGACTCTTTGACAGCGCTTGCGTCAAACGACCCTCTAGTGATCGCCGAGAGGGTGAGCACCTTCCCCATGTGCTTTCCGGATGCTGAAGGGGAAATCCCATTCCTCAGGGGCTCGGCGAGAAGGTCTGAAAGGAGCACGGTCGACCACTGTCCGCCCAAGAACGAACTCTCGAACAGGGCGGTTTCGATCGCGTGAATCAGTTCTAGGGCATGGCGGCGCTTGGCGCGGGGCTCGTCCGCTCGGTCGAGGGTGGCTGCGATTCGGCGTTGTTCGGGGAGGGGTGGGAGGGGGATCTCGACCTCACGAACGATGCCTTCCGACACGGCCGGATAGCTTGCCCCAGTCGCACGTCGCACCAGCTGACTGACGAAATTGGGAGACCTTACGAATTGAAATAAGTAGCGAGAGTCGAGTAGTTCGGCTTTCGCTCTTAGAACGGAGAAACCCGTCGACGCAATGGCGTCGCCAAGGTGCTCCGGCACGACCGCCACGCCGTTTAAGTTTGGCCGCACAGTCGACACCAAAATGTCCCCAGCGCGGACTCGCTGACGCGCTCGGCTCGGAGCGTCGGCAACGGCGACATTGCTCGGCGCGACAACCTGCTTGAGTTCGGAATTTACGGAGGACAAGTCGATGTAAATGAAGGCGGGGCTATCAGGATCAGGACCGGCCTTCGAGACTGGCTGGACCAGGGTGCCGAGAGGCGTCACGGCGCCGCGCTCAACGTCCTGGCCAACGCTGCCGTCGCATCCATGATCTCCTGCTCCAGCACCATCAACTCAGCGAGGATTTCCTCGGGCGGGCGGTGCTCGACGACCTCGTGCTCGACTTCCTTGTAGCGGTTGAGCGACAGGTCGTAGCCCTGGGCGACGATCTCGTCGTGCGGCACCAGGAACGACTGCGCGGTGCGCGGGCGCGACAGCTCGGGGCTCTCGGGGCTGGCGAGGGTCTGCCACCGGTCCACGACATCCGGCAGGTCGTTCGCCTCGATCGGGGTTCGCTTGTCGTCGAGGGTGAAACCGTCGGCCTGCACCTCGTAGAACCAGACGTTGTCGGTGCCGCCCGAGCTGGTCTTCTGGAAGAGCAGGATCGCCGTCGAGACTCCGGTGTACGGCTTGAAGGTGCCGCTCGGCAGCTTGATCACCGCCTCGAGTTTGTGGTCGTCGACCAGCATCCGGCGCAGCGCTTTGTGCGCGTTGGATGACCCGAACAGCACACCGTCGGGCACGATCACCGCGGCGCGTCCGCCGTTCTTGAGCAGTCGGATCATCAGCGCCAGAAACAGCAGCTCGGTCTTCTTCGTCTTCACGATCTGCAGCAGGTCTTTGGCCGTCGTTTCGTAGTCGAGGCTGCCGGCGAAGGGCGGATTCGCGAGCACGAGGGTGTAGCCGCCCTCAGCCAGCGCGTGCTCTTCGGCGAGCGAGTCGCGGCGCTCGATCGTCGGGTTCTCGATGCCGTGCAGCAGCATGTTCATGCTTCCGATCCGGCTCATGGACGCGTCGGAGTCGTAGCCGGTGAACGCGACCCGGTTGAAGTGGTCGCGGCTGGCAGCATCCCTCCAGATCTCAGGATGGTGGTCGCGCAGGTAATGCGCCGCCTCCATCAAGAAGCCCGCCGTGCCCGCGGCCGGGTCGATGATCTTGTCACCGGGGGTCGGCGCCGTCATGTCGACCATCAGCTTGATGATGTGCCGCGAGGTGCGGAACTGCCCGTTCTGCCCCGAGGTCGCCAGCTTGCTCAGCATGTATTCGTAGATGTCGCCCTTGGCGTCGATGTCATCCATGGGGATGTCATTGAGCAGGTCGACCACCTTGCTCAGCAGCGCGGGGGTCGGGATGGTGAAGCGCGCGTCTTTCATGTTCGTCGCGAAACTCGACCCCGCCTCGCCCATCCCGCGGATGAACGGGAACACGTTCTGGTCGATGACGTCGTACATGTCTTGCGGCGGAAAGTTCTTGAAGTGCGACCAGCGGAGGTCTTGGAAGGGGCGTGGGCGCCGGCCGGAGTCGTCGGTGCCGTCGGGGAAGACGGGGTTCTCGATCGGGGCCTTGAGCGTGTTCGCCTTGTTCTCGGCGAGGGTGTGCAGCTCGTCGAGACGCTTGATGAACAGCAGGTAGGTGATCTGCTCGATCACCTCCATCGGGTTGGCGATGCCGCCGCTCCAGAAGGCGTTCCAGACCTTGTCGACCTGGGACTTCAGCTCACCGGTGACCATGGGTCGAGTGTTGCAGATTGGCGGAGGTCGATCGCGCTTCGAGCAGACTCAATGGGTTTGGTCGAACTAAACGCGCGCAAGGCGACGCAGGAGCTTGGAATACTCGGCAATGAAAAAGTCAGCTCCCTTGTAGTCCCCGTAGAACGCCTCTGCGTCCACGCCGTGCTCCAGGTCCAACATGAGATCCTTCCGGATCTTCTTCACCACCGATCGGGGCACCTCACGACCGTCACCTGTATTCGTGTAGTAAGCGTCGAGAACCTGGTATCGACGCGCACCCAGGAAGCGTCTACGTAGCTCGAAGGTCCGCCGAATTCGATACTTCTCGCCACGCAACTTCGTGATTTCGCAGTCCTTCTGAGACCTCTGTCTTAGTTTGCGTTGCAAGTCACGCCAAGTGACGGACCTCTCTTCGGTGCGAATGAGGTGAGTTCGATCGCGCAGCCAATGCGAGATGACGTCTACCTCCCGATCGGGAACCTGGTCGTAGACAAAACCGGCGGGCAGCAGATCATGCGCCGCGACTTTGACCATGAAACGGAAGAGTTCTTCCTCGGTCGAGTCGAGCATCAAGTCGTGTCGGTCGAGGAGGACCAGTGTGGCGACTAAGGCGGTTCGCTTGTTCCCGTTGTGGAACGGGTGATTGTGCACCACGGAATGGAGCAAGGCAGCAGCCGCCGATTCGATCGTGGGGTACTTGGCTTCGTCGCCGTAGCTGGTAGAAGACCTGCCGGCGGCGCTCTCAAGAAGGGCCTGGCTCTTAACGCCCGGAGGCGCGATGGGGTCGTCGGTTTGAAGGAATTCCGACGTCAACGCGATATGGACGGTCAGGATTTCCTTGGCCGTCAGGTGAACGCACTCACGATGAGTCCCGATCGCACGCCAGATAAAGGGCTCGGCTGCTTTCGGAACGCTCCGCTCCTCGAGTTCCGGGGCCTGCGAGAACTGAACGCTGTCAAGGCTGTAGTGAGCACGAAGCCTCCGAATGGCTCCCTTCGGTAGCGTGTTCGCCTTTGGATGCAGCGAGAGTTCGTACTCCTTGAGGACTGCCGCGAGCTCGTCTCGGGTGATGTTCAGTTCCGTCAGCCAATAGGCGATTCGTTTGTGACGGTTGCTAGCAAGGCCCACCGCTCGCTCCGCGATGCCGATGTCGGCTGGCCGGATTCTGGACGACGGCTCGAGCGGATATTCCACTCCTTCGGACCACAAGGCGACAAGGATTTGCTCGACATCGAGATCGGCTGCAGTGGCCAAGCTCGCCACTGTCCAAGTCCGTCGTCTCAAGATCGTCTCCGTTCAAGATCTCAAACGTAGCGAAAGCGTCCGATCTTCTGAGCTGCGACGCCGCTCGCACCCCTTGCCGCGAGCTACCCCTCCCGCGCAGCCCGCGCCGCAATGGCGTCCCCCGCGGGACGCCCCGCCACCACCCGCTCGAGCACCGCGATCACGGTCGCGAGTTCGGCATCCGTGCCCACCGCATCCAGCTCGGCGTACATCGCCTCCTCGATCTGGCGCACGGCGGCTTCGCGCTCGCGACCGGCGGCCGTCAGTCGCAGGATGACCTGGCGGCGGTCGCCGCCATCCGGAGTCGCGCGGTCGACCAGGCCGAGGTGGACCATGCGATCGACGAGGCGGCTCGGGTTGGTTCCGCTCTCGCAGACCAGCAGTTCGCCGAGGCCGGTGAGGGTCAGCGGCGCGCGGTCTCCGAGCAGACGCAGCACCTCCGACTGGGCGGGCGTCAGGCCGAGCGGACGCAGCGCGGCGGCGAGACTCCTGTTGCCTTCGCGTTGGGCGGCGAGGGCCAGGTAGCGCAGCTTCTCGGCTCGTCTCATGAGCGCTCCTTTGCAGCCACCGCGTCGGCGAGCAACCCAGCCGCGGCCGGGTCGTGCGCGGCAAGCACGACGAGTCCGGGATGCCGTTCCCACAGGGCCAGCACCGCCCGGGTCGAGGCGAGCAGCCCCTTCTTCTCGCCGACTCCTGGCAGGTGCTCGCCGGCCAGCAGGTTGACGTCATAGGTCAGGTCGCCGACCAGGAGGAGGGGCGGCATCCCCTCGGCGCGAACCAGCATCGACATCGATCCCGGTGAGTGTCCAGGAGTCGGCAGCAGCAACAGGCTGCCGTCGCCGCGCAGGTCGAGGGCGTGCGTGAAGGGCGCGATCGCGGCCTGGGTGGCGGCATCCGTCGCTTCGGGGATGTCGACCGGTCGATAGTTCACACCGGGCAACCGCACGTGGTCGGCCATCACTCCCTCGAGCAGGGCGCCGCGGCTGTCAACCTCGGCCCAGTCGATCGCGTTGACCACGATCTCGGCGTTCGGCAATTCGGCGATACCGCCGATGTGGTCCTGGTGCAGGTGTGACAGCACGGCCGTTTTCACGTCGGATGCCCGATAGCCGAGCGCGGCGAGCTGCGCCGTGAGGGTGTCGCCCGCTCCGATCGCGAAGTGGGCCAGGCGGCGGTAGAAGAAGCCCATGATCCCGGCGGGAAAGTAGTGCGGATCGGTGACCGAGCGGCGGTCCTGCCCGGTGTCGAAGAGCACCAGCCCATCGCGGTGCTCGATCACGTAGACGTTGATCGGGCGCGGCGCGGTCCAGCGGCGGGCGGTCAGGAGCCACCAGAACATGGGCGAGCCGGTTCCGCGCACGTGTTGGGGGCGGATCGCGACGTTGCCCGTGCTGAGGATCGCGACCTTCGTGATGGGGTTCATGGAGTCCACTATATGTCGTGTCATTTGATTACACGACATGTTTATGGAATCGATCTCGACGAGCAGTTGTGCGCCCGCGTCGACTAGGTCGCGCGCCTAGGGTCGGCTCCCGTTCACCGGCGCATCCGGATAGATGCTGCGGGTTTCGGATCGGCGGTTGGCTCCCTTGAACCAGTCGCCGACGTAGATTTTGGGCAAGATCTTCGCGACCGCCAGCGCCACGTAGACGATCGTGTTGATCGCAACGAACGCCGAGAGCACCACGAAGAAGGGTGACTGCAAGAACGACTCCGGAATCAGGATTCCGGTCGGAACCAGGTGGGTCAGTCCGCTCGTCATGCCTCGCCCGTTTCGATTGGCACTGGGTTCTCGGGCAGCGGGTTCTCGAGCAGTGCCTTCTTGGTCTGGCCCCACGCCGCCTTTCTGCCGAAGGTGATGTCGATGTTGCCCTTGATGAGCACGGTGTTGAGGAACATGTCGTACAGCAGCTCCGGAACGATCAGCACGGCGAGCGCGCGTGCTCGCCATCCGCCTTTCCAGACCGTGAACACCCGCTCAACCACGAAGACCGAACCGATGCCGAGCCAGAACGGGAACCAGATCCAGGTATCCACCGACACGAACATGAGCAGCATGAGAAGCACGAAGGCGCTGAGCGCGAAGACGCCATAGCCGAGCCCCAGCTGCTGCGCCCAATAGCGCAATGTCGCCGGCGTCATCCCGTAGGCGCCGATGTTCTCGAGTGCCCCGCGTTGCCAGCGCAGCCGCTGCCGCCACAGCATGCGCACGGTGGGCATCACCTCCGTGACGACCGTGCATTGCATCGGAGAAATGAGCAGGGCGCCCAACGACTTCAACGCGATGGTGATCTCGTTGTCTTCGGTCAGGGCCGCGGTGTCGTAGACGTCGCCCGGCGTCCCGGGAATCATGTCACCACGATTCGCGGCGACCGCGCGCAAGGCGACGGGCCGGAAGATGGATGCCGTGCCCGTCAACACGAACACCCGGCCCCGGCGGCGCTTCATGTCTCTGGCGTAGCGAATGTACTCATTGCGCTGGAACTGCCCGAGCAGCCCGGCTCCCTCTTCTCCGTAGAACAGTCCGCCCACCGCCATCAGCGCCCGATCATTCGTGAAGCGGATGACGGCCGCCGCGAGAAAGCCGTCGTCGAGAGTGGTGTCGGCATCCATCACCATGACGAGGTCGTTGTCGCCCTGCTGCGGAAGAACCGTCACGAGGGCTTGATTCAGGGCACCGGCCTTCTTCTGGGTGTTGCCCTGCGACTCGATGACCTCGACGCCGTGCTGCCGAGCGATCGCCACGGTCGCGTCTGTGCAGTTGTCGGCCACGACGATCACCCGGTCGGGTCTGCGCGACTGGGCGAGCAGCGAGGTGAGCGTGCCCGCCAGCATGCCCTCCTCGTTGTGCGCGGGGACCAGCACCGTCAGGGTCACCGGGCCGGCGAAGACGCCACGCGTTTGCTGCATCACGAATCGTGCTGCAAGTGGATAGAGGTGGCGAGCCGTCGACCGGCGCGCCCTATTCGACACCCGACGCTCGAGCAGCGCCAGCCCCGCGGCGAAGAGCAATCCCACGGCAATCGCCACGAGAATCGCTGGGAGCGGCGGGGCAGTGGTGTTGTAGAACACCGTCCAGATACCCACGACGAAGCCCTCGTTCGGCCGATTACCGGAAGTCACTCCGACCGAGGCGACGGCGAACCAGAGCAGGAGGGCTCCGCTCAGAGCCGTCAAGCCGATGACAACACCGACGGCCCGGTCGAACCGACCCTTCCCCATTTGCCGATGATAGCAGCGCGGATTTTAGCTTCACCTGTGCGGTCTCGCAAGCCGGCGCCACGGCGGTGGTAAGCGGCACCGCTTGCTTATCGCAACGCGCCGTCCCACTATGGGGAGCGTGATACGACCACAGGCGGCTTCAGGTCAGAGTTGCGGCTGACGAAGCGCCAGCGGGCCGAACAACACGCACAGAGCCTCGACTCAGAGTCCTTGCTCGCCTGCGCGCTCGGGGAGGTGTCAGACGGCGCTCTCATCAGCGACGCCGGCGGCACCGTCATCTATGCGAACGCTGCGTTCACCGAGATCACGGGATATCAGCGATCAGAGATCGTCGGCGCGAACTGCCGAATCCTGGAGGGCCCCTCCACGTCACCGGACGAGGTGCAGCGGATGCGGAACGCGCAAGACGCGGCCGAACCGTTCCAAGGCACGTTGCTCAACTACCGCAAAGACGAGACCTCGTTCTGGAACCACCTGACCATCACCCCTGTGAAGGATGCCGCCGGGGCACTCACCCATTTCGTGAGCGTGCACCGCGATGTCACCGACATCGTCGAAGAGCGCAAGAAGCTCACGCACGCGGACAGCCACGATCTGCTGACCGGTCTGCCCAATCGCGAAGCGCTGCGTCGCCACCTTCGAACCGAGTTCAGCGATGCCGCAGAAGACGGCAGCCTGGTCGCACTGGGGTTGATCGATCTCGACGACTTCAAGGTCGTCAACGACCAGCACGGGCGCCAATCCGGCGACGCCGTTCTCGTGCAGTTCGCCGCCAGGGTGAGCAAGTTGCTCCGACGCGAGGACTACGTGGCGCGGCTGGGAGGTGACGAGTTCGTCGTCGTGATCCCGGATCTCTCCCCGGCCGAAACGTCGAGCGAGCTCGCCGGCATTCTGGAACGCATCCACGCCGCCGTCGAGAAGCCGTTCGACGTCGACGGCGGCACGTCGGTGTCGGTCGGCATGAGCATGGGAATCGCCCTGTTCCCGAGTGATGGCGTCGCTGGTCGCGACCTGCTGCGCACGGCGGATGCGGCACTCTTCCGGGCTAAGAGCGCACGCGGCAGCGGGCCGTGGTGGCAGGTGGCGCGGCCAGAAGACGCCGTCAGCACCGACAGTGTCGCCGAGTCGATGGGAGCTGTGTCGCACAGCGGGGATCTGGTGATGTTCATGCAGCCCATCGTCGGCCTGCGCACCGGGCTCGTGGGCCAAGTCGAAGCGCTGGCACGCATCCGCAGGCCAGACGGCGGCATCGAGCCCCCCGAGAGCTTCCTCCCGTACTACTCCAGGGAGCAGCTCGTCGAGTTGTTCAAAGAGGGGCTCGATCAGTCGTTGGCCTGGGTCTCTCGGTGGGAGGGCGAAGGGGTCGAACTCAATGTGTCCGTGAACACTCCGGCGGAACTTCTGAGCGCACCCGACAGTGCCGACTGGGTGAGGGATGCCCTGACCCGCCACCGTCTTGCGGCGCACCGCCTGAGTCTCGAACTTCTGGAAACCCAAGAGCTCGACCTGGCGACGAGCGATCGAACCGTCGCCGAGTTGGTGCGCCTCGGGGTGAAGATCCATCTCGATGACTTGAGCTCCGGATTCAGCACGCTCAAGCGGATCACCGACATCCCCTTCGATGTGATCAAGATCGACCGCCGAATCTTCGATCGGGCTCACACCCGCCCGCTGCAGGTGCTCATCGTCTTGGCCGCAATCACCGCACTGGGCTCGGAGTCCGGATATGGCGTGGTAGTCGAGGGCATCGAGGATCGCGAGCGGCTCGAGGTGAGCATGGCGCTGGGCGCCGAGTTCGGTCAGGGATACCTGTTCGCCCGCCCGATGCCACCGGAAGACATCGCGCAGTGGCTGGCGACGTTCACGATGCCATACCGTGACGGCGCAGTGACCACCCCGCTCGGCGCGCTTGCCTATCACTGGGGCCATAGCCGAGAAAACGGCCAGACCCACCCGTCACGGGAGGAGTGCCCACTCACGGAGTATTTCTCCCATGCGGATCCGCGCATCGCGAGTCTGCACGATTCGCTGCACTCGGCTGCGGGCACGGAAAACCCGGCAAGCGCCGAGCTCACGGCGTGGCTCGTCGGCCAGGTGCAGGTAGCGCATGGCTGATCGCCGCGCCCCGCTCGACCTCCCGTCGCTGTGGCATCGCCCGTGGGCCAGCGGGGCTCGGGAGGTGTTGGCCGATCCCAACATCATCGCGGCGATCTTTCCGGCGGCAGCAACAGCAGCCGGGCTGTCACTAGTCCTCGTGGGTCACTGGACGATCCCGGAGCTGGTCTTCCTATGGAGCGGCATCGTCGTCGGATTGGTGTTCACGGCATTGCCCCTGGCTTTGAGATGGCGGCTTCCCAGGTGGGGCCTGCACCTGGAGGCCGGGATCGGCAACCTGTACCTGGCCGCCGTCGTGATCGTTGCCGCAACCCAGCAGATCGACATGGCCAACCTCTTCCTGTTGAGCGCGACGGCGGCCATCCTGCTGTTCTCCGTCCCCGCCGCCGCCGCTCACGTTGGGGCATCCGCCGTCTACTACGCAGCCGTGCTCGCCTTCGGACCGGCGACCCCCGGTTCACCGATCATTGCCTGGCTGGCGATCTTCGGCACCACGGCAGTGGTCGGAGCGGTCGCCGTCGGACTCGTCGGGGTGCTGCGCCTGGCCGCAACCGCCGACCCACTTACCGGACTCGCCAACCGCCGAGCATGGGACGACAGACTCGATCAAGAGATGCAACGGTCCCGACGCACCGGCACGACACTGACGATCGCGATGATCGACCTCAACGGTTTCAAGGCGATCAACGACCGCGAGGGGCACGCGGCCGGAGACCAGTTGCTCAAGACCCTCGCGCGGGCCTGGCAGGCAGAGATCCGTGGCGGCGTGGACTTCCTCGCCCGAATCGGCGGTGACGAGTTCGCCGCACTCACCTCGGGCCCGGACGAGATGGCGATGCGCCGCCTCATCAAACGCTTCGAGGAGGCGACACCGGCCGTGGTGAGCTTCTCCGCTGGCGAAGCCACCTGGGACCACGCGGAGCGGGACTCCGACCTCCTGCACCGAGCCGACCTCGCCATGTACACGGCGAAACTCAAGTACCGACGCGACGCCAACCCGCACATCGCGTAAGTCGCCGAGGAATCCGTCACACCACGGGTCTACGGTTGAGGCAACGTGCTGGGCGTTGCCCGGGCGTGGTCGGAGGTGCCGGATGGCTGGTCGCGGCGCTCGGCCGGGCCTCGCCTCGAGGTGGCATCGCCCGTGGGCCAGTCGGGCGCGCGAGATGTTGGCCGATCCCCACATGATCGCCGGGATCCTTTCGGCGGCCGCATCGGCAGCCCTGCTCTTCATGCTCGCGGCAGCCCACTGGTCGACCCCGGTGCAAGTCCTGCTGTGGAGCGGGTCTGCCTCGGGGACGGTCTTCGGCGTGGTGACCATCCAGTCGGCGCGACGTCGGCGGACGATCCCTTTGTGGATCCTGCATGTCGGAATCGCGTCAGGCAACGTCTTGGTGACGGTCGTCGTAGCCATCGCGGCGACGAAGCAGATCGACATGGCAAACCTCTACCTGTTGAACGTGACAGGGGCGATCCTGTTGTTCTCCGTCCGCGCCGCCCTGGTCCACGTGGCCGCGGCTGGCATCTACTACGCGGGCGTGCTCGCCTTCGGACCGGCGACCCCCGGCTCACCGATCATTGCCTGGCTTGCAGTCTTCGGCACCAGCGCCGTGGTCGGAGCGGTCGCAGTGGGGCTCGTGGGCGTGCTGCGCCTGGCCGCAACCGCCGACCCGCTCACCGGACTCGCCAACCGCCGAGCATGGGACGACAGACTCGAGCAGGAGATCGAGAGATCCCGACGAACCGGCACAACACTCACCGTTGCGATGATCGACCTCAACGGTTTCAAGGCAATCAACGACCGAGACGGGCACGCGGCCGGAGACCAGCTGCTCCGGGCCATCGCACGAGCCTGGCAGAACCAGGTCCGTGGCGGCGGGGACTTCCTCGCGCGAATCGGCGGTGACGAGTTCGCCGCACTGACCTCGGGCCCAGACGAGATGGGGATGCGCCGCCTCATCAAACGCTTCGACGAGGCGACACCCACCGGGGTGACCTCCTCCGCAGGAGAAGCCACCTGGGACCGCACAGAGCGAGCCTCAGACCTCCTCCACCGAGCCGACCTCGCGATGTACAAGACGAAACTCAAGTACCGACGCGACCCCAACTCGAACATCGCCTAATACGGTTCGCCGTATCGAGGCGCGGCTTCGCCGGGGTTGCGGGGCGCCGCCTTCTAGGTGATCAGGGCGTCGCGATCCATCGGCGTGATGAGGGCGTTGAGCACGATCACCGCGGCCAGGACGATGGATGCCGCCAGCCACCCGGCGGCGAACACCGCCGCCGCCGCGCCCAGAAGCAGAGCGGTTCTGAGCACCATCAGCGGAACCTTGGGCAGCCTCACCACGGCCTTCGGCGCGCAGAACAGCGCCGAGGGCGAGTTGAGCGGCGAGATTCGGGCCCGCGCGGAGGCCCCAGACGGCCAAGCCGGCGAGGGCGGCGAGTTCGAGCAAGAAGGCGAGGGCCTCGTTCGCGAGGTGCAGGGGGCGCGGGATGGGGTTGCGGGGGGCGTGGTTGTCGGCTTGGTTGTCGGCTTGGTTGTCGGCTTGGTGGTCGGCTTGGTGGTCGGCTTGCGTGGTCGGCTTGCGTGGTCACGGAATGAGTATGGTTCCTTTCCTCCACAGGTGCCGCTCTGACGAGTTATAAACCGATGCTGATCAGCATATTTACTGTTGTGGAGTGGTCTGTCAGACTTGCTTCATGACCCCCTTCGACGACGTTCTCAAGCACGCGACGCGCGTGCTCGCGGGCGCGCCATCGGCGGGTTTGGCTGCCCTTCGTGACGAAGATCTGCTGGTTCATCTGGCCGATGTCGAACAGCTCGGCCGCCTCGTCGACGCCCTGCGCGTTGCTGCTGCGGGCGAGGTCGATGCGCGCTCGGGGCGAGAGCGGGGTGACGACAGCCTCAGCCGCCATCACCAGTGCACGACGGCGGCCCAGTTGGTCGAACTCGTCACCCTGACCTCGGCGGCCGAAGCTGCTCGGCGCGTGCGAGTCGGTCGCGGGATCACCGCGTCGCCCACCCTGGTGGGGGCACCGCTTCCGGCGGCGTTCGAGCACGTCGCCGCAGCCCTGTCGGCCGGGCGTCTGGCGGTGGATGCTGCCGCCGCGATCATCCGACACCTCGGCGAGGCCTCCCGCACCGCATCACCCGCGACGATCCGAGATGCTGAGGCTCTGCTGGTGTCGCAGGCTGCGACGTTGCCGGCCGAACTGGTCGCCCAGTTAGCGCAACGCACCTGCGCGACCCTCGACCCCGACGGGGTGCAACCACGTGAGAACGAGTTACGGCGCCAACGCCGCTTCCACCTCGGCCGCGAGGTCAACGGCATGACCCCGTTCAGCGGACTCGCCGACCCCCTCAACGCCGGCCTGCTGCGCGCCGCCCTCAGCGAGCGCACGGCGCCGTCACGGCTGCCGCGGTTCGTCGACCCCGACGACCTCGATGACGTCCCCGATTCGCTTGAACAGCATCCCCTTGACCCGCGCACGCGCGAACAGCGCGCATTCGACATCGTCTTCGGACTGCTCACCGCCGGCATCCGCGCCGACAACGACGCGGTCGGCAGCCTTCACGGCACCGCGACGGTGAACGTCGTGGTCACCGCACACGACCTGATCGCCGGCACCGGTGCCGCGTGGATCGACGACATCCTCTCCCCCGTCGCCACCTCCACCACCCGCGAGATCATCTGCGACGGCGGCGTGCGGCTGCAGATCGAGGGCGACAAGGGCGAAATCCTCTGGGAGGGCCTCCGCCAGCGCTACTTCACCCCCGCCCAACGACGAGCCTTGGCCGTTCGAGACGGTGGATGCCTCGGCCCCAACTGCACCGCGCCGCCCTCCTGGTGCCATGCTCACCACGTGGTCGAGTGGGAACACGGTGGCCCCACCAACGTGGACAACGGGGTACTGCTCTGCTCGTTCCACCACCATCAACTGCACTCGGGCGGGTTCCAACTCAGGATGAATCGCGGCGTGCCCGAGATGCTCGCGCCACCCTGGCTCGACCGAGAACAGCAGTGGAAGCCGCTCACCAAGTCCCGGCTCGCGCGCGCCGCCTAGGGTGCGTGGGCCCTTCGACCCTGTTGCTCCGCGCCGTCGAGCGGTTGAGTCAGATCACCAGATGGCGCAGGCCTCACGCCACTGAACGGCAAAGGAGCCGCCATGAGCGACAAGGACTTCCCGATCACCACCATCAGTGACGCCGAAGCCTGGGAACTTCTCCGCATGACCCAGGTGGCGCGCCTCGCAACCCACGCAGCCGGCGAGGTCGACATCTTCCCGATCAACTATGTCGTTGACGGGTCCACCCTGATCTTCCGCACAGCACCCGGCACCAAGCTGCTCGAACTCACCCTTCACCATGCGGTCGCCCTCGAGATCGATGGGTGGACCGAGCACAGCGCCTGGGCGGTGGTCGTGAAAGGCACCGCAGAAGAACTGCAGCATCAGGCAGACGTCGACCACGCCGAGAAACTTCCGCTCGTGCCATGGATCCCCACTTACAAAGATCGCTACGTGCGCATCACGCCGAACTCGGTGAGCGGACGACGCTTTCCGCGAGGTCCCGAACCGGAGGCCTCGAACGACTACTGATCACGAAGCCTGACACCCGTGGGCCTTTCGACCCTGCCGCGGCAACCGGTCACGAGGTTCAGTGGCACCCATGACCTTCTTCGACGCCATCAAAACCGTGTTCCGCAAGTACGCGACCTTCGAGGGGCGAGCCACGCGTCCCGAGTTCTGGTGGTTCATCCTCTTCAGCACGCTCGTCAGTGCCGCGCTCAACGCGATCAGTCTGCCGATGTCTGGAGTGATGTCTGGGCGCATCTTCGAGATCGGCGCGACCGCGAGCAGCGCGTATGGGTACGCCAGCTTTGCGGGCCTGTGGGGCATCGCGGTGCTGCTGCCCACCCTCGCGGTCACCGTGCGTCGTCTGCGTGACGCCGGTCGTGGCTGGGGCGAATTGTTCTGGGTGCTGCTGCCGATCGCCGGCATCATCATTCTCATCGTGCACCTCTGCGAACGCAGCATCGCCACCCCCGCCGCACCGGCACCGGTGGTCGATACGGTGACGAGCGGAAAGAGCTAGAACTCACCGACCCACCCGCCGGTCACGGTTCGCTCGGCAGTTCCGGGCGAACTTCGGGCCGGCATCCGTCAGACTGGATGGATGGTGGCCGCCCGACTCATCGACGTTCTCGTCGTGATCGTCCTCTTGGTCTACCTGGGCGAGGGGTGGCGCAGTGGATTCATCCGCAGCCTGAGCGCCATCGTCGGCCTGATCGCGGGGGCCGTCGCCGCGTTCTTCCTGATCCCCGTCATCGGCACCGTCGTTCCCGATCCGTTCTGGCGCACCTTTCTGGTGGTGTCGTCGGCTGTCGCATTAATCATCCTGGGCAGCATGGCCGGCGCCGGCATCGGCCGCGTTCTGCGCGGGCGGGTCGACAAGACGCCGCTGCGTCCGCTCGACCGAGTGGGCGGCGCGATCGCGAACCTCGTCATCGGCGCACTCATCACGGCTCTGCTTGCCGGCAGCGTGGCATCCCTCGGCATCCCGGTGCTGAGCGCCGCTGTCAGCAACTCGTGGGTGCTTCAGACCATCACGGCGGCGACCCCCGAGCCCGTGACCGCGGCGCTCGCGCGTCTGCGATCCGCCGTGCTCGCACAGGGGCTCCCGGTGATCTCGGGGGGCTTCTCGGGGATCACCAAGTCCCCCGGCATTCCCAAGGTCAACACCGGCACCTCGTCGCTGGCCGCCGCCGCCGCCTCGGTGGTACGGATCAACGGCACCGCGTACGCCTGCGGCCAGAACCAGTCAGGATCCGGCTTCGTCATCGCCAAAGATCGGATCGTCACCAATGCGCACGTCGTCGCCGGCGTGCAGCAGCCGATCATCCAGGCGCCGAACGGCCAGACCCTCGACGGCCGCATCGTCTACTTCGACCCGCAGAACGACCTGGCCGTGATCGCGGTCTCCGGCTTGCGCGCCCCGGTGCTGGGTCTCGGTGCCACGCTCGCGGTCGGCGACGACGCAGTAGTCGACGGCTACCCATACGGCGGCCCGTTCACCACGGGCGGAGCTCAGGTGCTTGCCCGTTCCACCGAGAGCGTCGAGAACATCTACAACTCGGCGCGCACCAATCGCGAGCTGTACACGATCGCCGCGGCCATCGAACCGGGCAACTCCGGCGGCCCGCTGCTCGAAACGAACGGCTCGATCGCGGGAATCGTCTTCGCCAAGAGCTCGACGGATGCCGACCTCGGCTACGCCATGACCGACACCGTGCTCGCACCCGTTGTGGCCCGGGCGGCCGGGCTCAGCGCCCCGATCAGTTCCGGGGCGTGCGTGCAGGGTTGACCGCTGGGGGCAGCCGCGTGGGGCGATTAGTGCTGGGCGCCTAGTGCTGGGCGCCTAGTGCTGGGCCAGGAACATCAAGAACGTCGCCGTGAGCGAACCGGCGAGCACGACACCCACCAGCCCCGACACCACGATGCTCAGCACAGCCCAGTTGCGTCGACCGAGCCGACCGCCTCTGGTCTCGCGGATGCCGCGCACTCCATATGAGATCGACGCGGCCACCAAGCCACCGACCACCAAGAAGTGCAGAACCTCGAGAGCGAGTGCCGCATTGACCAGGTTCTTCGTGTCGGACGTCAGCACAACGACACCGAGCGCCAGGGCGCCGACGACGATGTTGGCGACGATCCCGAGGATGGCCAGCTGCAGACTGCGGGTCGCGGCAAGGTCGACGGGCCGACCTTTGCGATCTGTGGCGACCGCGTGAGCGGCGCCGCAGGTGGAGCAGTATGCACTGCTCGGGGCGAGACGTGCGCCGCACAGGGCGCACGAGAAACGGGTGATGGCGACAGCGGTCTGGGGGAAGACCGTGACGGCGTGGGGGGCGACCGACATGTCCCCCATCCTAGGGACATTCGGCTGCGTGCAGGGTACGAGTTTTTTGGCGCCATTCCTGGGTGTCGGCTGTGCGTATCCGGTGCTGGTGTGCGTGAACGTGTCCCCCGAACTAGGGTCGTTTCGCACAAGAGTGGGGGCTCACATGACCGGTGGATACAACTCTCGATTCGAACGCCGAGACCTGGTTCTGGCCACGATCACCGCCATCTTCGGCGCCGCCGCCGTCGTGATGGCGGGCGCTGGAGTCCTGATGCTGATCGGGTGGCACCTGTAGCAGTTGCTGCTGGCCAGTGCCTCGCACCTATGCCGCCGGGCCCGCCGTCAACGTGACCGTCACCTGCTGCGAGGCCCCCGACGCGTTCGTGTAGGTGATCGCAACCTGGTCGCCGATCGCGTGAGCCTTGATCAGCGAGCTCAGTGAGTCTGCCGATGTTGCAGCGACTCCGTTCACCGCCGTGATCGTGTCGCCCGCCGCGAGACCGGTGCCCGCCGCAGCGCTTCCGGCGATGATGCCGCTGATCAGCACGCCCGATCCGGTCTGTGATGTGGCGAGTTCGACCCCGAGGAACGCCGGCAGGCCGATCACGATGCTCGAACTCGCCTCGCCGTTGACGATCTTCTTCGCGATCGAGACCGCCGTCGTGATCGGAATCGCGAAGCCGGTGATGTTGCGTGATCCGCTCGAGGCGGCGGTCACCACGCCAGCCACCGCGCCGTGCTTGTCGATCAGGGGGCCGCCGGAGTCTCCCGAGACGACGTCGGCATCCGTCTCGATGAGTCCGGTGAGGTTCTCGTCGGCGCCGGTGATGTCGTTGGCGACCGTGATCGACTGATCGAGCGCGGTCACCGTCCCGCTGGCGGCGACCAGGTCGCCCGTCCCCTCGGCGTTCCCGACCGAGATCACCGCGTCGCCGGCCGACAGCGTGCCGGTCTGGAGGGTGGCCTTGGTGAGACCGGTGACATCCGCGCCGCTGCTGTCGACCAACTGGAGCACAGCGATGTCGTCGGTGGCGTCGGTTCCGACGACCTTTGCTATGTAGCTGGCGCCGGTGGATTCCACCGTCACCTCGATCGCGGTCGAGCCCTGCACCACGTGATTGTTGGTGAGGATCTCGCCCTGCGAGGTCAGGATGATGCCGGTTCCGGCCGCCTGAGCATGAGAGTCGTAGTCGAGGGTGGAGACGATCGTCACCACTCCGACCTTCTGGGCGGATGTTGCGGCCGTCGCATTCACGGATGCGGCTCCCGGTCCAGTGAAGGTGCCCTGCCGGCCGCTGCCGCCGGAGCCGCCGCTGCCGCCGTTCTGCGTCGAGCCGGGACCGGTGGCTTGACTGGTCGAACTCGCCGGCAGACCGGCCAGCCCGGCTCCGAGACCGACGCCGCCCGCTCCGATGCCGAGCGCGATCACGGTCGCGCCGCCGATGAGGAGACCGCGGTAGCGGCGAAATGCGCTGGGTGCCTGAGACTGCGGTAGCGGAGACTGCGGTGCCTGAGACTGCGGTGCCTGAGACTGCGGTGCCTGGACCTGCGAAGGCTGGGGGTCGTTGTCGCTCATGTGCTCAGTTGAGGCCCGGATGCTCGGAACATCCTATGAATGGGCTGCACGCCAGCGCCCAGAACGCTCGGTGCGCGCTGCGTGATGCACGCCGGGGGCCGTGAGCTGCGGAGCCGAGGCCCTACTTGGAACCCGGCCGCTTCATCCACCACTCGGTGAATGACGTCGCCCGTCCATCGGCGGCGAGCCGGACCACCCAGAGATTGTCGAACAGTTGCCCGTCGCTGTAGTCGACCTTGCCCTGCACGAAGGCCAAGTCGCCGTCGATGCCGACGACATTCCAGCTGAAGGTGGTGTCGTCAGGCCCCTCTGCTCGCGAGAGCCAGGTCGCCACGATCGCGTCGACGCCGTGCACCGGCTCTTCGCTCGGCCCGAACAGATAGTCGGCATCGTCGGTGAACAGCGCCCGGATGTCGGCATCGAGGTTGCTGCCCCACGCCGTGCGGTAGGCGGTCACCCAATGTGAAACGGTCGCAGTCGTAACGGTCGCAGTATCGGTCATGGCTCCGTTGTAGCGGACTCCCCCGACATGCCTGCGCTGATCACGACGCGGTGATCACGACCTTGCCGCGCAGGTGGCCCGTCTCCAGCCGGCGGAATGCCTCGTCGACCCGCTCGAACTCGAATGACGCAGCGATCGGCAGCTCGAGGTCGCCGCTGACCACCAAAGCGGCAAGCGCATCCAGGGTCGGGATGCTGGTGGGACCGCGCCCGACGCGACGAATCCCGAACTCCTGAGGATCCATGGCGTTCGTGTTGATCCGGTGCGGCGGAATCCCGAGCTCGAGAAACTGCCGAACCGTGTCGGCACCTTGCAGATCGAACGCGGCCGTGATGCCCTCGGGAGCGAGCTCGCGCACGGCGTCGACCAGGCTCGGGCCGTACTCCACCGGTTCGATTCCGCGCGAGCGAAGCCAATCGTGATTGCCGGCCGACGCGCTCCCGATGACGCGGATGCCGCGCAGCACCGCCAGCTGCGACAAAATGCCGCCCACTCCCCCTGCTGCCGCGCTGACCAGGATGGTCGGGCGCGCCCCGGCATCGCCACGCTCAACGGGCTGGGATGCCAGCGCGTCCCATGCGGTCTGGCCGACGAGGGCGAGGCCGCCGGCAACGGGCCACGGCAGCGGGGCGGGCTTGCGCGCGAAGAGGCTCGCGTCGGCCACGAGGTGCGTCTGGAACGCGCCATCCGGAACCGTGCCGAACACCTCGTCGCCGATGGCCAGGCTGGCAACGCCGCGGCCTACGGCCTCAACGACGCCGGCCAGTTCACGCCCGATGCCGGTCGGCAAGGTGACGGCGTACTGCGGTCCACCCTCGCGGCGCTTGTAGTCCGCGGGGTTGAGGCCCGCGGCTCGCATGGCAACCCGCACCTGGCCAGGGCCGGGCTCCGTGAGCGGCTCGTCGACGAGCTCGAGCACCTCGGGGCCGCCGAACCGGTCGAACCGGACCGCACGATTCATCTCACGATCGTATGTTGACCTAGCGCCCCTACGGGTGCACGCTGGAGTCAGAACAACTCATCGCCCAGAAGCGCCGGAGTCAATGACCCGCCACTGGGCGATGAGTCTGTCGGGCGATGAGTCTGTTGGGCGATGAGTCTGTTTAGCCAAGTTTCTGTCTAGATTTGGCTGCATGGCGGTTCGAACCCTCGACTACTCCGCGCTGACGGCGCCGGTCTCACGCGCCGACATTGCGGCCTGGCGCGCCCAGGCACGCGCGTCGGGGCTCCCCTGGGCTCGCGATGCCATGTCGGTTGGCTCCATCGTCGGCGTCGGACTGTTCGTGCTGATCTTCTTCTTCGTGTTCGGCGGGGTGTTCACGTCGTTCGTGACCGAGGGCATTCGCAACGGCAACGTGGTCGGCGTGATCTTCCCCTCGATTTTCGTGGTGGTGATCGCGTTCGTGACGATCGGCGCGGTGCGCACTCGGGTCACTCGCGGGGGGAAATGGGAGCAGTGGTTCCGGCTCGACCGGTTCGCCACGGCAAACGGCATGCTGTTTCGGCCGATGGACTTTCCACCTGCTTATCCCGGCGAGATCTTTCACATCGGGCGCAACCCGGTGGTGACCGAACATCTCGAGACCAGCGGTCGCTTTCTGGATATCGGCAACTTCAGCTACATCACCGGATCTGGCAAGAGCCAGACCACGCACAACTGGGGCTTTCTCGCTCTGTATCTCGATCGAGCGATGCCCAACATCGTGCTCGACGCGAAAGCCAACAATTCGCTGTTCAGCAGCAACCTGCCGATCGCGCTCGACAGGAAGCAGATTTTGCACCTCGAGGGCGACTTCGACAAGCACTTCTCGCTGTATTGCCCCGCGGAGTACGAGCAAGATGCGCTCTACATCTTCACGCCCGACCTGATGGCACTGCTCATCGACGAGGCGTCACCGTTCGATGTCGAATTGGTCGACCAGTGGATGTTCGTCTACTCGTCATTCCCGTTCGCGCTGACCGACCCCGCGGTGTTGGAGCGGCTGTTCACCATCGCAGACACGGTGGGAGCGAAAGCCGTCAACCAGACCAAGCACTACGCCGACGACCGGGTCGGCGACCCCGCTGCCAATATCGTCGCGCCGCAGGGGATGCGACTCAAGCGCGGCGCCTCGGTGATCGGCGTGGTGCTGGTCGTCGCGTTCATGAGCTTCTGGGGCTGGACGTTCTTCAACAGCTTCTTTCTGACGCCCTGAGCCCTGACCCGTGGTGTTGACTATCCCTCGTGACCGATCGTGTCGTCGACTACTCGCCGCTAACCACCCCTGTCTCACCTCAGGAGGTGGATGCCTGGCGCGCCGCTGCCAAAGCGTCGGGTGCAAGTTGGGCGCGCATCTCGAAAGTCGTCACGTGGCGCATCGTCGTCACTCTCCTACTGGGCTGCACCCTCATGTTTGTCGCCTCGGGCATCTTCCTGGTACTGGCGCTCCCGACCAGTCCGGACTACTACAACCCCCAGTTCTTACCAGGGTGGTTTCTCGCGGGGGTGGGCTTCGACCTGGTCGTCGGTGGCGGCATCCTGATCTGGATCATCCGAATCATCCGTCGAGAGCACCGCCACTGGGAGCGCTGGGTTCGGATGGACCACTTCGCCCGCATCAACGGATTCAACTTCAGCCCCTCGCAGAGCGACCCGGACTACCCGGGAGCGATCTTCAGCCGCGGCGTTGTCCGCGCCGCTCAGGATCATTTCGACACCACGAGCGGTCGTTTTCTCGATATCGGCAACTTTGCCACGACCGAGAGTGAGCGGTTGGGGCCGAAAACGACGACATGGGGTTTTCTCGCACTCAGCCTGGATCGAGTTCTGCCGCAGATGCTCTTGATCTCGCACGACCAGCACGGCGTGCTCGACGATCGCCTCCCGATAACGCCGGTTCAGAGTCAGGCCCTGCACCTCGAGGGCGACTTCGATAAATACTTCACTCTGTACTGCCCGCCGGACTACCAGGCCGACGCGCTCTACGTCTTCGCCCCGGATCTGATGGCTCTGCTGATCGATGAACTGGGCATCCTCGACGTCGAGATCATCGACCGCTGGATGTTCGTCTACTCGCCGACCCCCTTCGACATGACGAGCCCGGCGGTGCTGCAGCGGCTTTTCCGGATCGCCGACACCGTCGGTGCCAAGACGCTGTCGCAGACCGAGCACTACTCAGACGCGCACGCCGCCGCCGCACCGACAGTGGTCGCGCCCGCGGTGGTCGGGCCGACGGTCGCCGCGCCCTCAGTCGCCGCGCCCACAGTCGCCGCGACCTCAGTCGCCGCGCCCACGGGCGCTCGGTTGAACACACGGTTCCCGCTGCGGTTGCGAGTCTCCCTCATCGTCGTCGGTGCGCTGGTCGGCCTTCAGGGCGTGGCCGCGCTCGCCTTCGTGGTATTGCTTGCCGTCCATGGTCCGAAATAGGCGAAGAGCTTCGCGCGACTGGTGAACTAGATCGCCGGAGCCGGCCCCGCACCCGGCGTGCTCGGCGCCGAGGCGAGCGCAGCCACCAGCGCGCCGCGCTCCGCGGTGATCTTGCCGAGCAGCACTGCTTCGTCGGCCTGGGCGGCCGCATGGTCGCGCTGGGTGACGATGCGATTGCGCACGAAGGCCAACTGCGTGACATCCCGGATGTAGGTCTTCATCTGCTTGCCCTGCCCGCGACCCTTCGCCCAGGTCAGCGAGCGTCGACGCCCCGCCGGTGTGGCGAGCGACTGCACCTCTGCCTCGTTGAACCATCCGGCCGCCGCGTATTCCCCGAGCCGCATCTGTGTCAGTTTCACTTCTCGCCGTCGCAGCAGCACCACCCCCACCAGCGCGATCACGAACAGCGGCACCTGCACGATCGCGTAGTAGCCGTAGAAGTCGTAGACGACTCCGAGGGCTCCGTTCCAGAGCGCGTGCAGCAGGATCGCCGGGATCAGCCCGACGAAGAACAGCCCGATTCCGAGGATGCGGTTGCCCTGGCGGGCCGCGATCCCGATGAACAGGCCGGTCATCGAGGTGAACATGACGTGCGCGAACGGTGAGAGCAGCCCGCGGATGAAGAAGATTTCGGCCACCGAGCCGTCGAAGCCGCCCTCGCTCGAGATCTGCACCCCGAAGTACTGGATGTTCTCGCTGAAGGCGAAGCCGGCCGCGACCGTCGCGGCATAGACGATCCCGTCGACGGGGCCGTCGAAGTACTTGCGGGCCACCAAGAAGATCAGCAGAACGCCGAAGCCCTTTGCCGACTCTTCGACGATCGGCGCCTGCACGACGGACTGCAGCAGATCGGTGGCGTCGGAGGGCCCACCCCCCGCGCCGATCGCGCCCGACACGCCGACATCGACGGTAAGCGCCAAGACGATGGAGACACCGGCGCCCCAGAAGAACGCGAACAGCAGGATGCCGAACGG
Source organism: Pseudolysinimonas sp. (assembly GCA_039928695.1). Classification (GTDB taxonomy): domain Bacteria; phylum Actinomycetota; class Actinomycetes; order Actinomycetales; family Microbacteriaceae; genus Lysinimonas. The sequence goes on from JBDSSQ010000042.1 coordinate 31,302, forward strand.
CTCCGGCTCCCAGCGGTCGATCCAGCGGATGCCGATCAGCACGATCGTCAGCGGAACGAGCGCGAGGATCCCCCCGACGAAGGTGAGACCCGGCCCCAGGAACGACAGGAAGTACACGACGACGATCAGTGCAGCAATCCCGACGATCAGAAAGCCGATGATGCCGACGATCAGCAGCGTCGAGCGGTGCTGAACCGGTTGCGGAAGCTGAGGATGCGGCGGCTCAAGAGTCGCCGTCTGCACCTCGGCTGGAGCCTCGGGGGCCGTGATGCCTGCTGTCATGGCTCACACCCTACTGGCGTCATCACCTCTGCTGCTCACGCAGGATCGCCAGCGCACGCGCGACGCGCGTACCGAGCCCCGGCACCCGCCCCCGCGCCGGGATCCGGGCGCGTTCGAGCAGCGAGGCCACCTCTGCACGCTGGGTGTTGAGCACGGCGTCCAGGGCCGCGTTCGCGATCACCCGTGCCCGAAGTGAGACCACGAATGCCGCGATTCCGAGCAGGGCGCCGACGCCGAACCCGACAGCAACGAGGGGCGAGAAGAGCAGGGCGGCCAGCACCGTCAGGCCCGCGAGCACCACCACGCCGACTGCGCGCAGCACGGTTGCCGCCTGCGAGCGTCGGGTGCGACTGCGGTCGGCCCGGTCGAGCCGCTCCTCGAACTCGAGCAACTCGGGGCGCTCGAGCGTGAATGACGAGCGGTCGCGCAGGTCGCGCCGGATGCGCGCGTAGGTCGGACGCTCGCGGCGCACCACCGCCACGACCGCCGTGATGCCGATCAAAAAGGTGAGCAGCGTCAGCGCCAGCAGAATGGATGCCCCGACGATCGGCCGGTTGTCGTTCCAGACCAGCCGTGCTGCCGAGTCCACGCCGAAGGCCACGATCACGGCAAGCGCCGCGGTGACGACCACCGTCCAGCTGAGTTCGCGCACGCGCACCCGGGTGAGGGTGTCCGGCTCGCTGTCGTCGTCGGCGCTGAGGGCGCGACGCGCCTCGATGACGCCGCCAATGGCATCCGCGATCATCAGGCCCAGCACCACGCCGCCGATGAACAGGGCGCTCGTGAGCAGGGCGGGAATGTTCACGGTCTGACTTTACGTCGTCGCCACGAGCGTGGTGCGTCGCGTGATGCTCACGCTGACCACCGCCGCCACCACGCACAGCCCGGCAGCGCCAAACCAGGCCCAGGTGTAATCGCCGAGTGCATCGCGGATCACGCCGGCGGCCAGCGCGGCCGACGCCGCACCGATCTGGTGCGCTGCGAACACCCAGCCGTAGACGACCGCGCCGTCTTTGCCGAACACCTCGCGGCACAGCGCGGCGGTCGGCGGCACGGTGGCCACCCAATCGAGCCCGTAGACCACGACGAACAGGATGATCGGCGGCTGCAGGGTTCCCGCCGAGATCGCGTTCAGCAGGAATGGCAGCAGCAGCAGCGAGATGCCCCGGCCCGCGTAGTAGGCCGCAAGCAGGATGCGCGGGTTGATCCGGTCGGTCAGCCAGCCAGAGGCGATCGTGCCGACGACATCGAAGATTCCGACCACCGCGAGCAGGCTCGCCGCCGTGGTCTCACCGATCCCGTGGTCGTGCAGGCTCGGGATGAAGTGGGTTCCGACCAGTCCGTTGGTGGTAGCCCCGCAGATGGCGAAGCCGGCGACGAGCGCCCAGAAGGTCCGCACCTTGGCGGCCCGGCCGAGCACCTGGATCGCACGCTTGGCCGGATTGACCGGGCTGCGCTCCGGAAAGGTGGGCACGGCATCCAGCGGCGATCCATACGGTGTCATGCCGAGCTCTGCCGGCGAGTTGCGCAAGAAGATGGCGACGATCGGAACCACAGCGAGCGCGAGCGCGGCGATCAGCAGTGACGCCCAGCGCCAGCTCTCGTTCTGCGCGATCGACGCGACGATCGGCAGAAAGATCAGTTGGCCGGTCGCGCTGCCCGCCGTCAGCACACCGGTGATCAGGCCCTTGCGCTTCAGGAACCAGCGGTCGGCCACCATCGCCGCGAACACCAGGGCCATCGACCCGGTGCCGAGTCCGATCAGCAGTCCCCAGGTCAGCAGCAACTGCCACGACTGCGTGACCAGGGTGCTCAGGGCCGAGCCGGCCGCGATGAGCACGAGAGCGGTGCTGGTGACCTTGCGCAGGCCGAAGCGTTCCATCAGCGCTGCGGCGAACGGGGCGGTCAGCCCGAACAACAGGATGTTGACCGACACCGCCGCCGAGAGCTCTGTGATGCTCCAGCCGAACTCGGTCTGCAGCGGCACGATCAGTGCGCTGGGAGCCGAACGGAATCCCGCGGCTCCGACCAGGGCGAGAAAGGCGACGGCGGCGACGATCCACGCCGGGTGCACCCTTCTCGTTCGTCGCAATGGGGAGGTCGTCACCCTTCGAGTATCGCGCTCACGCGACTCGCGACGCTGGGGATCGACGTCGAGATCCTGCCGTTGTGCGGCCGGATTCAGTCGCTGGGCACCTCGCCGACCACGGTCACCACGCAGACGGCGACCATGAGCCCGGCGAACGCGCTGAGCAGCAGACGCAGCTTGGGCTGAAAGGTCGCCTCCACTGCATCGCTCAATTCAGTGGGGATGGATGCCGCGCCCGCCCCCAACGCTCGGCCCCAGTCGATGAGCAGCCGTTCGGCCTCTGTCACGTGCGGATCGATCGGATCGTCGCCGGCCAGTTCGAGCTCGCGCCGGAAGAAGGTGGTCGGGTACGGCGCCGGATACCCGTCGCTGATCGCGAAGCAGAACAGATTGACCGCTCGCTCGCCGAGGAAGGGGATCAGTTCATCCCGCAGCGCGAACCACGCGGTGTACGAGGTGAAGGCGGGAGCCGAGGCGAGCAGCGTGCGGTCGAGATTCGAGAGCGGGCCGGGATGCGATGCGAGAAACTTCTGGGCAGCCTCTGCCGCGTCCGGAGTCAGTTCGTCGTCGCTCGGCAACGCCAGGAAGGCCATGTGCACAGCCTACGATGCCGCCGGAAGCGGGCAGGCAGGATTACGCGGCGATGCTGCGTGCGGAGCCGGCGGACTGTACGGGCTCGCCGCTGACCAACTGCACAGAGTCGAACACGCCCGCTCGGATCGCCTGGAACACCTCGACGGCCGCCTGAGCGAGCTTGCCGTGGCTGCCGAGCACCGTCTTGCGGATGCGCGGCTCGTCGTGGATCGACACCCGAGCGGTCTGCGTCGCACCCTCGGCCGCCGGGTCGACGATGCTGGCACCGAGCGAACGCGCCCACGCGGCGGTCATCTCGGCCACCACGCGGTCGGTCGACACGATGCGCACCTGGTCTCCGCGGGCGAAGGGGCGGGTGCGGACCAGTGCACGCGCGATGAGTCCCGGGCCGAGGTAGCTGATCGCCTGCTCGTCGGTGATCCACGAGGGCACGCCGAGCACGTCGTCCTGGTCGATCAACAGCAACTCGTCGAGCTGATCGGCGCCATGATCGGCGCCCTGCACCCTGTCGCGCCACGCCACCCGGTCACGAGGGGCGAAGCCATTGGTGTCGGGACCAGCGGCGTCCACCGATCCGACGATGAAGCCGCGACCGCGGAGTGCCGGACGCAGCCGAAGCCGACCGACGGTCGGGCGCGGCACAGGCGCGCGTGTCAGCGCGGGGACACGAGACAAGGGCGCGCCAGGAGTGTGAACGCCAGCGTGGGTCTCTGTCGTGTGGGATGCAGTCATCGAAGTCATCTGAATAGTCACCTTGCTCGATACAACTCATGGGCAGGCATGACTATTCCTGGGAAAACGCCGAAGAATGCCTGGCCAGGAGCGGGTCAGAAGATCTTGCCGGGGTTCAGAATTCCGAGCGGATCGAAGACCTGTTTGAGCTGCTTCTGCAGGGCGAAACTGTCGTCGCCGAGCTCGTCGCGCAGCCAGCGTTTCTTGAGGATGCCGACCCCGTGTTCACCAGTCAGCGTGCCGCCGAGACGCAGGCAGTCGAGAAAGAGCTCATCGGCCGCCGCCCACACGTGCTCTGGCACGTCGACGTGTCCCTCGACCTCCTCGGCGTCAAAGACAAAGTTCGGGTGCAGGTTTCCATCGCCCGCGTGCGCGACGGTCGGGATGCTGATCCCGTACTTCGCCTCGATCCGCTCGATCGCGGCGAACATCGAGGGCAGGGCGCTGCGGGGCACCGCGACATCCTCAATGAGAACCGTGCCACGAGCCACCATGGCCGGATGAAACGAGCGCCGGATGGCGAACAGCTTCTCGCCCTCTGCCCGGTCGGTCGTCAGCTCGGCCTCGCCACCGAGCGACCGGATGACCGCGAGCGCGTCGTCGGCCTCGACGTCGGCTCCCATGCCGTCGGTCTGGATCAGCAGCTGGGCACCACGACCGCCCAGGTCGATGCCGAGGTAGGCGCCGATGCCCTCGAGCGCCGTCGCATCCAGAAGCTCCATGATCGCCGGCTTGATGCCGCTCGACACGATCACCGCCGCTGCCCGCGCCGCCAGCTCGACGCTCGCGAAACTGGCGCTGATCGTGGCCACCGTGCCCCTGGGCAGCGGGCGCAACTTGAGGGTCGCCTCGACGACGACGCCCAGCGTGCCCTCTGACCCGATCATGAGCGCCGTGAGGTCGTACCCGGTGACGCCCTTCACCGTCCGGTGGCCCATGCTGATCAGTCGACCGTCGCTGAGCACGACCTTGAGACCGAGCACAGCCTCGCGGGTCACGCCGTACTTGGCGCACAGCAGGCCGCCGGCATTGGTAGCGATGTTGCCGCCGATGGTCGAGATCGCCTTGCTCGCCGGATCGGGCGCCCACCACAGGCCCCTGTCGGCCAGCTGGGCGTTGAGGTCGCCGTTCAGCACTCCCGGCTCGACGACGGCGAGTTCGTCGTCCACCGACACCTCGAGAATCCGGTCCATGCCGCGAGTCGACAGCACCAACTCGCCCTCGCCGCCGATCGCGGCGCCCGCCAGACCGGTGCCGGCTCCACGGGGCACGACCGGCACCTGATTCGCCGTCGCGAACCGCATCGTGGATTGCACATGCTCGACCGTCGTCGCTTCGATCACCGCCAACGGGCGGCTCGGCGAGACCTGGCCAGACCGGTCGGCTCGCGCCGCGTTCAGCGTCGCGTCGTCGGTGCGCACCACAGCGCCCAGTTCGGCCCGCAGCGCGGCAAGCCGAGGATCGGGCGGCAGCTCCGGCGCGACCGCGCTGCCGATCACCGTGGTCATGCCGTCAGGTTATCGGATGCTGCCTACAGGGCTTTGCTGCTGGGCCTCGGCCGCCGAGGTTGGGCGGTCGTGTCCGATTTCCGCTGACCGGCGTCGGCGGGGCGTGCGAGGGTTGAGGGGTGGATGACCTGGATTTCGCTCACAAGTACGGTGCGCTCGCCTCGCGCGACGCGCGCTTCGACGGCCAGTTCATCGCCGGCGTGCACACCACGGGCATCTACTGCCGGCCCAGTTGCCCTGCCGTCACGCCGAAGCCCGGCAACGTCAGCTTCTACCGGACCGCCGCAGCAGCCCACGAGGACGGGCTGCGCGCATGCAAGCGCTGCCAGCCGGATGCCGTGCCCGGCTCGCCCGACTGGAATCTGCACGACGATCTGGCCTCGCGCGCGATGCGTCTGGTGCACGACGGGGTCGTGGAGCGCGAGGGCGTCGAGGGGCTCTCCCGCCGGCTCGGCTACTCCTCCCGTCATGTGACGCGGGTGCTACGGGCCGAGTTGGGCGCTGGTCCGCTGGCACTGGCACGGGCGAATCGCGCCCAGACCGCGCGCTCGCTGCTCGCCGCCACCGAGTTGCCGGTGACCGACATCGCCTTCGCGGCCGGTTTCGGCAGCCTTCGGCAGTTCAACGAGACGATTGCAGAGGTCTACTTATCTACTCCGACCGAGCTCCGCGCGCTCGCTCGAAAGGGGAAGGCCATTTCTGGCCTTCCCCGCGGCGCCAGCGCCGATCCCCGTCTCGGGGATCGGGTCACAGGCACCCCGTTGAATCTTCGACTCCCCGCCAGGTCGCCTTTCGACGGCAGCGGCCTGATGCGCTTCTTCGCAGACCACGCCATCGCCGGGCTCGAGACCGCGGCGGGCGATTCGGTGGGTGACGCCTCCTTTGCGCGACCGCTCGCCCTGCCCCATGGCCGCGCCGACGTGACCATCCGCCTGGATCCGGAGCGCGCGGGCGTTGTCGTCACCGCCAAACTGGCGAATCTTGCCGACCTGCCGGCGCTGTCATCCCGAGTGCGGCGGATGTTCGACCTCGACGCAGACTCGGTGGCAATCGACGAGGCGCTCGCCTCAGACCCTGTGCTGGCGCCGTTGGTCGCAGCTGTGCCCGGCATCCGCATCCCGGGCAGTGCCGACGGGGCGGAGACGCTGTTCCGCACCCTGATCGGTCAGCAGATTTCGGTGGCGGCGGCCCGCACGGTGGTCGGGCGGCTGGTGGCCGATCTCGGCGAGGCGGGGCCAGAAGGAGGGGCCATGTTCCCCACGGCCGAAGCCATCGCCGAGCGAGGTGGAGCCGTGCTGCGCGGGCCGGCGAACCGGGTGGCCACCATCATCCGGGTCGCGGATGCCGTGGCGAGCGGCCAGCTGCGTCTCGACGTCGAGACTCCCGCCGCCGAGTTGCGCGAGCGCCTGCTTGCGCTGCCGGGCGTCGGACCGTGGACCGCCGACTACCTCGCCATGCGCGTGCTGGGCAACCCAGACACCTTCCTCGAGACCGATCTCGTCATCCGCCAAAGCGCCGAGGCGCTTGGCCTGCCAGGCGCACCGAGGGCACTCGCGCAGCGGGCGGCTGCATGGGCGCCGTGGCGCAGTTACGCGAACCTGCAACTGTGGCGTCATCGCCCTTCCCGCTCAGAGTAGGGTGATGTCCGCCCAGCCATCCCGGAGCGGGGCAAGTGGAGTGGACGCATGCTCGTCTCCGTGGTGATTCCGGCCCGGAATGATGCCGAAATGCTCGAGACCTGCTTGGCGGCGCTCGCGCAGCAGAGCGGCCTGCCCACCTCGGTCGATGTCGAACTGGTCGTCGTCGACAACGGCAGCACAGACTCGACAGCCCAGGTCGCGCACGACGCTGGTGTCCGGGTGATCACCGAGCCGATCCCCGGGATTCCGCAGGCAGCATCCGCCGGCTACGACGCCGCACGAGGCGAACTCATCGCCCGCGTCGATGCCGACTCGGTCTGCCCACCCGATTGGCTCGCACGAGCCGTCGCGATCTTCGCGCACGACGACGAGCTCTCGGTGCTGACCGGAACCGGCGAGTTCTATGGCGCGAACGAACTGGTGCATCGGATCGGCAAGGCCTGGTATTTGGGAGGCATGTACTGGTCGATGACCGGCTATCTGGGGCATCCGCCGATCTTTGGTTCGAACTTCGTCATGCGGCGCGAGGTGTGGGCCGAGTTGCGCAACGAGGTGCATCGCAACCAGCGCACCATTCACGACGACCTCGACCTGAGTCTGCACATCAAGCCGTGGATGACGGTGCGCTACGACCCCGACTTCGTCGTGCAGATCTCGGCCAGGCCGTTCTCGAGCTTCAGCGGATTGCGCCGCCGGCTGTCGTGGGTGCTGCCGACCCTGCTCAATCACTGGCCGAGCGACAGCCCGTGGGCGCGCCGTGCCGCGCGACGACGCTGGGAAAAAGGTGACCAGGAGCGTCAGGAAGCCGTGGCATAGAGCCGGAGCAGGTCTCGCGACAGCTGGTACGGGGTGGTCTCGCACGGGCTGTGCCCGGTGTCGTAGACCGCGAGTTCTGCGCCGATGCGCTCGGCGAACTCCGCGTGAAGTTCGACCCGCCATAGATCGTGCGAGCCGACGGCGACCAGCTTCGGGATCGCGGCATCCCGCAGTTGAGGCCGCAGCTCGGGAGCTCGCTTCATCAGCGTGATGATGTCGGCCACGCTGCGCATCGACGTCTTCTGGAACCGCAGCCGGACGAAGTCGAGCCGGGATTGCGACACCTTGTTCTTGTTCGTGACGATGCCCCAGCGCATCAACGATGCGCCCACTCCCCCGGTCGCCATCCAGGTGAACGGGCCGAGGATCTTGACTCCCCGAAAGCCGTTGTGCGGCTCGGGCGGGGTCGCGAGCAGCGTGAGGCTGAGCACCAGCTCAGGGCGTTGCACTGTGACGATCTCGGCGATCGTGCCCGCGAACGAGTAGCCGAGCAGATGAGCGGGCCCGCCCGCCTCGAGAAAGGCGATCATGTCGTCGGCGAAGAGCTGGTAGGTGTAGTGGTCACCCGGCTGCGGAGCCGCGTCGGCCGACTCGTAGTTGCCCGCCAGGTCGTAGCTCTGTACGTAGTATCCGGATGCCGCAAGCACCGGCAGCACGAGCGCGAAGTCCTCTTTCGATCCCGAAACGCCGGGCACGAGCACGACGCGGGCGTCAGCGGGGTCGCCGAGCGACACCACGGCGAGTTCGCCGCTGGGCGCCGCAAACCGCGAGGGCACGGATCCCGCCGGCGGGATGGTCCAGTCGATGTCGTGCGGCAGTTCGGCATCGAGGCGCGCGGCATCGGGCTGAACGGTCACGCGCGAAATCCTAGGGCTATGCCGACTTCTTCTTCGCGGGCGCCTTCTTCGGCGCTGCCTTGGGGCTCCCAGCCTTCGGTGCGGCGGCCTGCTTGTTCTCACCGCGCTGGTTTTCAACGCTTCGGCGCAGCGCCTCCATCAGGTCGAGCACCTCGCCGCCGCCCTGGCCCTCCGCGCGCCCGAAGGTCGCCTCGGTGTCGAGGGCGTCGCCCTGCTCGAGCTTGGCCTCAACGAGCGTGCGCAACTGCGCCTGGTAGTCGTCGGTGAACTTCTCGGGAGTGAAGTCGCTGGCGAAACTCTCGACCAGCTGCTTGCTCATCTTCAGTTCGGCATCCGTGATCTTCGGCGACTCGTCGAGCTCGGGGAACCGCGCCTCGCGCACCTCGTCGTCCCACAGCAGCGTCTGCAGCATCAGCACGTCGTCGTGCACGCGCAGAGCCGCCAGGCGGGTCTTCTGCCGAAGCGCGAACTGCACGATCGCGGTGCGATCCGTCGACTGCAGGGTCTGGCGCAGCAGCACGTACGCCTTGGTCGACTTCGAGTCTGGCGCCAGGTAGTAGCTCTTCTCGAACATGATCGGATCGACCTGATCGCTGGGCACGAACTCGACAACGTCGATGTCTTTGCTGCGCTCGGCAGGCAGAGACGCCAGGTCTTCTGGAGTCAGGATCACGGTCTCGTCGCCGTCGACGTATGCCTTGGCGATGTGCTCGTAGTCCACGATCTCGCCGTCGATCTCGCAGCGACGCGAATACCGGATGCGTCCGCCGTCTTTGTCGTGCACCTGGTGCAGGGGAACGTCGTGGTCTTCGGTCGCGGCGTACAGCTTCACGGGCACGTTGACGAGACCGAAGCTCAGGGAACCCTTCCAGATGGAGCGCATCCTGTCATTTTCCTCCGTGCATGTGGACGATGTACACCCCCGTGGCTACCGTGGCCGGTATGGCGAAGGCGGAGGGCGCGGACAGTTACGTGAATGTCGGGGGTCACCGGCTGCGGCTGACCAACCTCGACAAGGTGCTCTATCCCGAGACCGGCACGACCAAAGCCGACGTCATCGACTACTACTCGCGCGTTGCCGACGCGCTGATCTCGCACGCGCGCGACCGGCCAGCCACCCGCAAACGCTGGGTCTCGGGCGTTGGCACCGCCGAGAAGCCGGGGCAGGTGTTCTTCGAGAAGAACCTGCCGGACTCCGCGCCCGACTGGATCACCCACCGGTCGATCCAGCACTCCGACCACGTGAACGAATACCCGCTCGTGAACAACCTGGCCACCCTGGTCTGGATCGCGCAGCAGGCCGCTCTCGAGATCCACGTTCCGCAGTGGCGGTTCGGCCGCAACGGCGCCCGCAAGAATCCGGATCGCATGGTGCTCGATCTTGACCCCGGCGAAGGCGCTGGGCTGGCCGAGTGCGCAGAGGTCGCCAAGCTCGTGCGCGCGCTGCTCACCGGGATGGGGCTCGACCCGATGCCCGTGACCAGCGGAAGCAAAGGCATCCATTTGTATGCGGCTCTCGACGGTACTCAGTCGAGCGACGAGGTCTCGGCCGTCGCGCACGAGTTGGCGCGCGCACTCGAGGCCGACCACCCCGACCTCGTGGTCAGTGACATGAAGAAGGCGGTGCGGGGCGGCAAGGTGCTGCTGGACTGGAGCCAGAACAACGGCGCCAAGACGACCGTCGTGCCGTACTCGCTGCGCGGCCGGTTGCGGCCGACGGTCGCCGCCCCACGCACCTGGCGCGAGATCGCCTCACCGGGGCTGAAGCATCTGGAGTTCACCGAGGTCTTGAAGCGTTTCGAGAGCAAGGGAGACCCGCTCGCCGACCTGTCGGCGGGCCATTTAGCGGCGCAGACCGGTGAAGACCTCGCCGAGTATCGCCGGATGCGCAACAAGTCGGTCACGCCCGAGCCGTTCGGCGACGTGCCGGGCAGCGACCCGAGTTGGACACCGGACCCCGAGCACCCGCACTTCGTGATCCAGGAGCATCACGCCAGCTCGCTGCACTACGACTTCCGGCTCGAGCGCGACGGGGTGCTGGTCAGCTGGGCGGTTCCCAAGGGAGTGCCCACCGATCCGAAGCAGAACCACCTCGCCGTTCACGTCGAGGATCACCCCTTCGAGTACGGCACATTCGAGGGCGTCATTCCCAAGGGCGAGTACGGCGCGGGCGACGTCGCGATCTGGGACCGCGGCCGCTACGAGCTGGAGAAGTGGCGCGAGGAGGGCGACAAGGGCGGCGGCGAGGTGATCCTCACCATCCACGGCGAGAAGCACGGCTCTCACCGGCTCGCGCTGATTCAGACCAAGCAGGCCGACAATCCCAAGAACTGGATGCTTCACCTGATGAAGAGTCAGAATCCGGTCGATTGGGATGCCGAAGGCGGCCCCGTCGACACGGTGACCGGCAACAAGTGGCACGGTCATGCCGCCGTCTCGACCGGGCGAAAAGGCCTCGGCACGCCGAAGAAGACCATCGTCGGATCGCGGATCGCGAGCGACTCGATCCACCCGATGCTCGCGACGCTGGGTGCCATCACGGGGGTCGACCGGTTCCGCGGCGGGGACGACCCCGCTCATCCGATCTGGGCGTACGAGATGAAGTGGGATGGCATCCGGGCGATCGCGACCATCCGCGGCGACGAGCTGAGCCTGCGCAGCCGCAACGGGCTCGACCTCACGGCGAGCTACCCGGAACTGGCCGAGCTTCTCAACGCGGTGAAGGGAGATGCCGTGCTCGACGGCGAGATCGTCGCCCTCGACGCGAAGGGGCGGCCGAGCTTCGGAGCGCTGCAGCAGCGGATGGGGCTCACCAGTCCGCGCGACGTGGAGCGCGGGCGACTCAAGACGCCCGTGCACTACTTCGTGTTCGACCTGCTGCGCCTGGGTACGGTCTCGCGCGAAAAGGATCCGTATGAGAAGCGCAGAGCACTTCTGCTGAAGAGCGTCAAGGATCGAGGTCCGATCGTCGTACCCCCGGAAGCGAGCCGCGATCTCGACGAGGCCCTGGCCACCAGCAAGAAGCTCGGCCTCGAGGGCGTGATGGCGAAGCGGCTCGACAGCCCGTACCGCGAGGGCAAGCGAAGCCGTGACTGGATCAAGCTCAAGCACACCCTCACCCAGGAGGTCGTGGTCGGTGGCTGGCGCCCGGGCACCGGCCACCGCTCGAACAGCGTCGGATCGCTGCTGGTGGGGATCCCGGATGCCGATGGCCTGCGCTACGTCGGCCGGGTCGGCACCGGCTTCACCGATCGACAGCTCACCGAGTTGCGCACCCGGCTCGACGCGTTGGCCAGCGCGAGCAGCCCCCTGATCGACGTGCCGAGCGCCGATGCGCGCGACGCCAACTGGGTGACTCCGACCATGGTGGGCGAGGTGGAGTTCGCCGAGCTCACCAGCGACGGGCGGCTTCGGGCTCCCGCGTGGCGGGGATGGCGTCCCGATAAGAATCCGGACCAGGTGGTGCGCGAGGTCGCGGACTAACCGGCTCGCTTGGACAGCGCACGCAGAGTTACCGCCGCCCAGGTGCGGAACGGTCGCCAGGCCTCGGCGACCTTCTCGAGTTCCGCGTCGGTGGGCGGGTGATCGAAGCCGTAGTGTTCGCGCACGAGCTCGCGGGTGTGGTCTTCCTGAACCGACAGAACGTCGGTGAGCCCCATGGCGCGGATCACGATCAGCGCACTGTAGAACGGGCCGATGCCCGGCAGTTGCTGCAGGTCGAGCATTGCCGCCTCGGGCGGCATCGCACGAAGCCGCTCGACATCGAGCAGCCCGTCGTGGGCGGCGTTGGCGATCGCGTGCAGCCTCGGGATGCGATCGGCCGGCAGCCCGGGAAAGCTCGTGATCGACAGCAATTGACTGGGGGTCGGGATGGCGGCCTCGTCGCGCCCAGCCAGGCTGAAGCTGCGGCCATATGCCTCGGCCATCTTGCGCCGGAGGGCGATGCCCTGGGCTCGAGCACGACGCGCCGAGATGATCGACCAGACCGCCGCTTCGTACGGCGAGTAGAAGTTCGAGGGCCGAAACCCAGGTGCGATCGCGTGCACCCGGGCCAGCATCGGATCTGCGGAGCAAATCTTGTCCCACGCCACGCCGTCCGCATCGGCCGAGACCACCCGGGCAACCTGAGCGGTGACGGCGTCGAGGTCCCCATCGCCGTGCACCACCAGCTCGAGGTGATCGCCGGCCTGTCGCACCTCGACACCGACCTGTTGCTCGCCGCCCTCGAGGCAGAAGGCGAGCCGCATCACCCCATCGAACGACGACTCGTTGCGATGCCCGAATCCCATGAGCGCGACCTCGGCAAGGTCGTAGGGTCCGCGCAACGGGATGCGAGCGGTTCGAATGTCATCTGCGGCAGGCACGCGCTCATCATGCCGCAGCCGACCGACGGCGGCGACGACGTGATCGAAGTCGGAGCGGCAATATCACCCCGACCACCGGAACGAACAGAAGCAGCCACGGCCAGAAAGGGGCCGCGACATCCATCTTGTGCGGCGCCAGCGTGACGCCGGCCAACGAGCGGATCGTGGTCTGAAGGTCGGGCTCGGCGGTGGCGCCGACGACATCCACGAGCTTGAGTTGCTCGCGGTAGCTGCGGGCGAGGGATTGCGCAGGCCGCACGCCGCTTTCTCGACAGACCAGTTGTGCGTGGGCCGCGATGAGGCGGTTATCGCAGGCGTTGGTGGCGCGAAACGGGATATCACCGGTGTTGGTGACGACATACCGAAGAGCGCTCGACCTGACCGCAGGCAGCGAGATCGTTCGGGCATTGGGGATGGCGCTCCATTGCCCGGTGGCGTCGCGCACCTCCCAGCCGGCGTTCCAGTCGAACTGACCGCCCGTGATGGTGCCCTGCACGCCGGTATCGAGGCGTCCTTCGTCGGCCATGAAGTGAAACAAGAGCCTATTGACGCCCGACGCCACCTGCACGGCGAAGGTGCAGCTCACCTCGTGCGGCGCATCCAGCACGTCAGCCTGGCAATCACCGGGCGTCACACCCTGGAACGCATCGGGCGCGTCGAGGTGAGCGAGCCACCGGTGCACAGAGTCTCCATGCAGGTCGACCGTCGCTGTCACCTCCGTCACGGCCCCGGTCGGTGCGAGATGCGCCCACGCCGGATGAGCAGGATCCAGCAGCGAAACGGTGTGCCCGTCGTTCTGCGTCGTCAAGCTGATCGAGATGGGCACAGCGGTTGGCAGGTCGGGCTGAGGCGGCCCGACGGGCGCGGTTACCGCGCTGACAGCGAGTAGCAGGGTGACGAGCGCTGTCAGCATCCTGCCGCTCCCATGATCAACTCCGGTCCGACTCGGCTTTCGCCTTGGCGATCCTGTCGACCTCGGCCTGAGGAAGCACGATGACGCCGGTCGCCGGCACCACCCCGCTGAGCCGCTCGGGTGAGAGCACGCGGGCGACCTCGTCGGCCGACATCAGTCCCGCGTCGACGACGAGCTCGGCGATCGACGCATTGGTGGTCAGGGCGGTGTGGGCGAGCGCCGCCGATGCGGCGTAGCCGATGTAGGGCGTCAGGGCGGTCACGACGCCGACGCTGGACTCCACCTGCTGGGTGAGGCGCGCGGTGTTCGCGGTGATCCCGTCGATGCAGTTGATGCGGAGCGTGTAGCAGGCGTTCGTCATCCACGAGAGCGACTGCAGCAGGCTGTGCGCGATCACGGGCTCGAAGGCGTTCAGTTGCAACTGGCCGGCCTCTGCCGCGGCGGTGACCGTGGCATCCGCGCCAATCACGCCGAAGGCGACCTGGTTGACCACCTCGGGGATGACGGGATTCACCTTGCCCGGCATGATGCTCGACCCGGCCTGACGCGGCGGCAGGTTGATCTCACCGAGACCTGCCTGCGGACCCGACGAGATCAGTCGCAGGTCGTTGCAGATCTTCGACAGCTTGACCGCGGCGCGCTTCAGGGTGCCGCTCAGGGTCATGAAGATGCCGGCGTCTGCCGTGGCCTCGATCAGGTCGGGGGCGGTCTCTTGCGGGATGCCGGTCAGGTCTTCGAGGTGACGGCGCACCGCCTCGGCGTAGCGCGGGTCCGCCGTGATTCCGGTGCCGATCGCCGTCGCGCCCATGTTGATCTCATTGAGCCACGGGATCACCTCGCTGAGACGATCGAAGTCCTCCTGCAGCGTGTGCGCGAAGCCGCTGAACTCTTGGCCAAGGGTCATGGGCACCGCGTCTTGCATCTGCGTGCGACCGACCTTGAGCACGTGCGCGAACTCGACCCCTTTGGCGGCGAAGCTCTCGGTGAGCTTGGCGTGCTCCTCGAGCAGACGCTGCACGCCGAACACCATCGCCAGCTTGATCGCGGTCGGATAGACGTCGTTGGTCGACTGGCTGCGGTTGACATCGTCGATCGGATGCAGCTCCGAGTAGTCGCCGAATTGCAGACCCAGCTGTTTGAGGCCCGCGTTCGCGATGACCTCGTTGGTGTTCATGTTCGTGGAGGTGCCTGCTCCGCCCTGGATCACGCCGACCACGAACTGGTCGTGCAGTTCACCGTCGACGATGCGCTGGCAAACCGCGTCGATGACCTCGGCCTTTTTGGGGTCGAGCACGCCGATGTCGCGGTTGGCGCGGGCGCTGGCCTGCTTCACCCTGGCGAGCGCGCGCACCAGGTCGGGGTAGTTGCTGATCGCGCGTCGGGAGATCGGAAAGTTGATGAGGGCCCGTGCGGTGTGGATGCCCCAATACACGTCGGCAGGGATCTCCATCGATCCCAGCGAGTCGCTCTCGGTGCGGGTCGGTCCATCGCCCGCGAGCAGTTCATGAGCCTGGTTTGGCCCCGTGGTGACGAAATTCTCGTCCCCGTGGATGAACTGTTCGTTGCTGGTCAGTGTTGCCGAGATCTTGAGTCCGGTCGTGTCGGGCATCGCAATCCTCCTTGATCGTGATGAGTGGTTCGGAACGCACGCCTTGTGGGCACCCGAACGATGCTACGAGTCGAAAGCGGCTCGTGGGGGTTTCACGGATGCAAGAAGGGCACGATCAGGTAAATACCGAGAATCACGACGACGGCGCACACGACGAAGAGAGCGACAGAGACCGGGCGGTGCCATGCGGTCGGGCCGTCGTTGAGGCGCAGTCCGAGCGAGAACAGGGTCACCAATAGGCAGGCCGAGACCAATGAAACCACCAGCACCGTGAGAAACGCCAGCCAGTCGATCGTCATGCGCTCGGCTCCTCTGTTGCCACGGTCGGCGCCGTGGCGACGGTCTGCGCCGGCTTGTTCTTGCGGAGCTTCGGCCGCACGAAGACTCCAGGGGCGGGATGGGTGAAGTGCCGTGCGTCGATGCGGCGCTGACGGGCGATCAGGTAGACGGTGAGGATCGCCCCCAGGGCGAGCACGACATCCAGGATCACGCCAATCAGCCCGAGCTGCGAGAGCATGGCCGCCAGGGCCCCGATCACGCCCGATGACGGGATCGTGATGAGCCATCCCAGCGCGATGCGACCCGCGGTACCCCAGCGCACCGACGCGCCCTTGCGGCCGAGGCCAACTCCGATCACCGAGCCGGAGGCGACCTGGGTGGTCGACAGCGCGAAGCCGAGGTGGGTCGAGGCGAGGATCGTCGCGGTGGTCGCGGATTCGGCCGCGAAGCCCTGCGCGGGCTCGATGTCGGTGATGTCGCGGCCGAGCGTCTTGATGATGCGCCAGCCGCCCGAATAGGTTCCGGCCGCGATGGCCAGCGCGCACGCGCCGATCACCCAGACGGCGGGGCCGCTGCCGGTGGGCTGCATGCCTGCCGCGATCAGGGCGAGCGTGATGACGCCCATGGTCTTCTGTGCATCGTTCGTGCCGTGCGCGAGCGAGACGAGTGACGAGGTGAAGATCTGGCCGACCTTGAACCTGTGGCGCTCGCGCTTGCGGGTGATCCGGTAGGCGATCTTGGTCGCCAGGAACGACACGAGTCCCGCCGTCAACGGGGCGAGCGCCGCGGGAATCAGCACCTTCGACACCAGAACCCCGCCGTCGATGGCGCCGAATCCTGCGCCGACGATCGCGGCGCCGATCAAGCCGCCGAACAAGGCATGGCTCGACGACGATGGCAGCCCGAGCAGCCAGGTCACCAGATTCCACACGATGGCGCCGATCAGCCCGGCCAAGATCAGCGCCGGCGTGATTTGCACGCCGCCGTCGCCCTCTTTGATCAGGCCACCGGAGATGGTCTTGGCCACCTCGGTAGACAGGAACGCGCCGACCAGGTTGAGCACGGCGGCGATCGCCACAGCGACCTTCGGCTTCAGAGCACCCGTCGCGATGGGGGTCGCCATCGCGTTGGCTGTGTCATGAAAGCCGTTGGTGAAATCGAAGATCAAGGCCAACGCGATGACGAGCGCGACCAACAGGGTGACGTTCACTGGCGAGAAGTCTAAGAGGTCTGCCCCCCGACCTGGGCATCGCGGCGCGGCGGTGCGCGACCGTACGCTGACGGGACATGGGCGCTGAGCCCTGCATGGCTCCTGGGGGAATCAATATCGTGCATTCACGCCGCGTTCTCGGTGCCGTCGCACTCGGTGCGATCGTCGTCGCGGCCGTGAGTTTCGGCATCGTCGATGTTTCCATCGCAGACGCGAACAACTGCGTAGGCGCGGCTGTCTCGTGCTCTGACGAATCGGTTCCGCCGGTGGCCGTGACCTTCGCGGCGCTGGGAGCGCTGGCGCTGCTGGTCAGCATCATGCCCACCGTGCACTGGATCGTCGAGGCGATTCAGGCCGGACGCACGAGTAACCGCGACGCCGACATCGAAGAAGCCGTGCTCGCCCGCCGCCGTTCTCGCGCCCTCGCGCTCGACGACCACTTCTAGGTCACCACGATGTCGTCGCAGCGCGCAGCAACTCTTCTCGTTGACGTTCCCGTCGTGCCTGGGACGCATTGCGCGGGCATCGGGTGCGAGCACGATGAGCTCGCGGGATCCGGCGTCGAGCCGCTCGCGCCCGGCGCGCGCACGACCGCCCGCCATCGCCGCGCTGCCAGCGGACGTCGAGCGCGACTGCAGCTCGCACCGGTGGCTGTCTCGCCGCGCGCGGCTCACTGCGCGTGAACCCGGCCTAGTCCAGCCGACCGACCCCGAGCACTCGGACCACCGCGACGCCCTGCTCGGCCGACCCTGCCAGATCGACCTCGGCGCTGATGCCCCAGTCGTGGTCGCCCGCTGGGTCGTCGAGGATCTGCCGCACATCCCATGTCGTCGAACCTTCGGTGATGATCACGCGAGCGGCGCTGCGGGCATCGGGACCGGTGCCGATGGAGTCGTGTTCGTCGAAGTACGCGTCGAGCGCCGCTGGCCAACCGGCATCCGGATCGAGCGCAACGAGTTCGTCGTCGTTCTGCAAGGCGGCGAGCTGCACGCGCCGCCAGATTTCGTTGCGGACCAGCACCAGGAACGCGCGACGGTTGGTGAGCACGCTCGGCGGCGTCGGTGGAAGAACTGGCGCATCGAGGGCACCGGTCACATCGAGCTCAGGATGGGTCAGGCTCTCCCACTCGTCGAGCAGGCTGGAGTCCACCTGGCGCACCACCTCGCCGAGCCACTCGATCAGGTCGCGCAGCTCCTCGGTCTTGGCCTCATCCGGGATCGTCTGCCGCGCCGCGCGGAACGCGTCGCTCAGGTAGCGAAGCACCAGCCCCTCGCTGCGACCCAGTTGATAGAACGCGACGAACTCGCCGAAACTCATGGCCCGCTCGTAGAGATCGCGCACCACAGACTTGGGTGACAGCTCGAAGTCGCGCACCCAGGGCTGACTCGATGCGAAGGTCTCGAAGGTCTGCTCGAGCAACTCGGCAAGCGGTTGTGGCCAGGTCACGTCTTCGAGCAGCTCCATGCGCTGCTCGTACTCGATGCCGTCGGACTTCATGGCCGCCACCGCCTCGCCGCGCGCCTTGAACTGCTGCTGCGAGAGGATCGCGCGCGGGTCATCGAGCGTCGACTCCAGCACGCTGATCATGTCGAGCGCATACGTCGGGGACGCCACGTCCAACAGCTCGAACGCGGCGAGCGCGAACGGCGACAGCGGTTGGTTGAGCGCGAAGTTGGGTTGCAGATCCACGGTGAGCCGGATCGAAGCACTGCCATCGAATCCTCCGCCGCGCTGCTCGACGATGCCGCCTGCCCGCAGCGTGCGGTAGATGCCGATCGCTCGCCTGGCCAGTTCGCGCTGCCGCGCCACGTCCTCGTGGTTGTCGAAGACCAGCGAGCGCACGTTCTCGAAGGCGCTGCCTGGCTCGCGCGCCGCGACATCCGAGCCCGGTCGCCCGATCACGTTGATCAGCATGGCCGCGGTGAGTTGCATCGAGCTGGTCAGGGTCTCGGGAACGGCCGCGATCATCCGCTCGAAGCTCAGCGGCCCCCAACTGACGAAACCATCGGGCGCGCGCTTCTTCGGCGTGGCTTTCGCACGCTTTCCGGATGCCACGGCGGCGTCGGCCTTCGCCCCGATCCGCGCGTTCTCGATCTCGTGCTCTGGTGCTTCGGCGACGACCTCCCCCGCCGTATCGAAGCCGGCTCTCCCAGCCCGCCCGGCGATCTGATGGAACTCGCGGGCGCTCAGCTGCCGCATCTTGCTGCCGTCGAACTTCGTGAGCCCTGTGAACAGCACGGTACGGATCGGCACGTTGATGCCGACTCCCAAGGTGTCGGTGCCGCAGATCACCCGCAGCAGACCGCGTTGGGCGAGTTGCTCGACCAGGCGGCGGTACTTGGGCAGCATCCCCGCGTGGTGCACGCCGATTCCCGCCCTGATCAGTCGCGACAGGCTCGCGCCGAAGCCGGCGGCAAAGCGGAAGCCGCCGAGCTCCTCGGCGATCGCGTCGCGCTGTTCGCGAGTGGCCACCTTGGCGCTCGACAGCGCCTGCGCTCGTTCGACAGCTGCCGCCTGAGAGAAGTGCACGATGTAGATCGGAGCGAGTCCATCGCCGAGCAACTGCTCGACGGTCTCGTGCACCGGTGTCATCACGTAGCGGTAGTCGAGCGGCACTGGACGTTCGACACCGGTGACCTGCGCCACCTCGCGCCCGGTGCGCCGCTCCAGATCGTCGGCGATCGCGCTGACATCGCCCAGCGTGGCCGACATCAGCAAGAACTGGGCGCGCGGCAGCATGAGCAGCGGAACCTGCCACGCCCATCCACGGTCGGGGTCGGCGTAGTAGTGGAACTCGTCCATGACGACCAGATCGGCGAGAGCCGCTGCGCCTTGACGCAGCGTCAGGTTCGCCAGGATCTCGGCAGTGCAGCAGAGGATCGGGGCGTCAGGATTCACGCTGGAATCGCCCGTGACCAGACCCACGTTCTCGGCCCCGAACGCCTCGACCAATTGGAAGAACTTCTCACTGACCAGTGCCTTGATCGGGGCTGTGTACCAACTGCGTTGACCCTGCGCGAGCGCGATCGCGTGCGCGGCCAGCGCCACGAGCGACTTGCCGGTACCGGTGGGCGTCGAGAGCACCAGGTGCTTGCCGAGTACCAGCTCGAGCACCGCCTCTTCCTGCGCGGGATAGAGCTGGATGCCCTGCTCGCGGACCCACCCGTCGAAAGTGCCGATGAAGTCGTCGGCATCGAACACCTGCCCGACGGCGGACGCCGCCCCCGAAGGGTGCGGAAGGCGGTCGGCGAGCACGAAGAGAGTCTGCCGCACGGTTCTGAGCGCCTGCGGCGGGCGTCCCCAAATGTGCGGACTCCCGCGCGGGTAGTCGTCCCCCAAGGGGGACATTCGTGTCCCCATGTTGGGGTGAGTGCGGAGAGTATCCTCCGGCCCCCTTTCCCCGTACCATTCAGTAGGGAATCAGCGGGACCCAAGCCCAGAGCTCGAAGGAGTGCAGCATGCCAGACGATGACGTGCGCGTTCCCGCTGGGTGGTACCCCGATCCGCTCGGCTTGCCCCAGTTGCGTTGGTGGGACAACCACGCATGGACCGAGCACATCTCTGACGCGCGTCAGCCGATGATGGCCACCGAGACGGTCACCTCGAAGCTCGCCTTCGCCGACGACGACCGCCCATCCAACGAGCGTCCGTTCGCCGATCCCGCAGCCGGCGAGGCCGAGCAAGATCTGAGCCGCCGCGAGCGCCGCGAGCGCGAGCGCCAGTTCGATGACGAGCCAGCGGAGTCGTCAGGGGCGCATCGCGACCCGATCCCGCCGGCCGCCGCCGCATTCGCCGACCCGATCCGCTCGCTCGAGGCACCGGAGCGCGACCAGGTTCCGGTGGCAGAGGTGTCTCCCGCCTTCTCCATGGCAACCGGCTTTCTCGACGACGCGCCGACCAGCGCTCCTTTCGACCTCGACACGCGCTTCGACGACCTGCTCGGCGAAGCGTCCATTCCGCGCTCCGCATTCGCCCACGTCGGCGAGTCGGCCACCTCGTTCATCCCGGCCACGCCGGCGGAACAGTGGCCGTCGCAGCAGTGGCCAGCCGAGAAGCAAGCCCGCGTCATCACCGACGTGCCCACGAACACGGGTCCGGCCTGGATCATCACGCTGATCCCGCTCTACACGCTGGTGATCGGCTTGCTCCTCTTGCTTTCGGGCGCCGCCGGGTCGACGTCCGTCGTCGCCCTCGTGATGATGTTCGGCATTCCCTATGTCGCCGGCATCGTGCTCGCGATCCTCGATTACCGCGCCCTGCAGCGAGCCGGAATCGAACAGCCTGCCCACTGGGCCTTCGCGATTCTCACCGTCGGCATCTACTTGGTGGCACGGCTGACTCGTACCGTTCGCGAATCGGGCACCGGCTTCGGTCCGCTGTTCACCTTCCTGGCGCTCGGTCTCTCGCTCATCGTGGCGAACGTGGCGGTTCCCGGGCTGGTCATCCAGCTCGCGCCGGCGACCTTCGCCCACCAGGCCGAGATCGAGATCGTTCAAAGCGGAGCCTCGCTTGGCATCCCGTTGGTCGCGACCTGCCCCGCCATGCCACCGCTGATTCCGCAGCAGTCCTTTGTCTGCCAGGCCCACAAGCCAGGGCACGGCACGTACGACGTCACCGTGAGTCTCCAGCGCTCCAACGGCTGGATCGCGTGGCGCGTCGACGACTGGGGCGTTTTCTCGGCGAGTAGCTGAGTTTGTGCCGTGACCTCATTAATGGGGACTCAGAACATACCCCGAATGGGGTCCTGTTCTCGTGGCGACTCGCTCGTAGACTGACAATGCCGTCAAACGAAGGAGGGGATGCGCGTGACTGATCAAGCAACGCGCGTCGTGTCGGCGGGCTGGTACCAAGACCCCGCGTCATCTGTTCAGGTGCGCTGGTGGAACGGACTGGCCTGGACGGAACACGTGCGCGAGAAGCCGACTGTCTCCCCCGTCACGATGGGCCAGACGGCCATCGGCCAGGGCGGCCTCACGGTCGACACCCACGACATCCACGAGACCCACGAGTCGTCCACCGAGACCCACGAGCAGCGCATCGCCGCCGTTCGCGACCTCGAGCACCAGTTCGGCATCGGAGCCGTCGAGAACCCGGTCGTCGGCAACAGGACGTCTGACTCGGCTGCGGGCACCGCGTCGGCAACAGCGCCGGCAACCGGACAGGCGACCACGCACTCCGCGACGCACACCATGTCGATGACCGCCGCACACGCCTCGACGGCTGCCGCGTGGATGATCTCGCTCAGCCCGCTGCTCGCTCTCGTGGTCGGACTCGCCGCCGCCTACGTCTACTTCTACTTGCTTCCCAGCATCTTCGTGTTCGTGATCGCCCTCGCGATCCCCTATCTGCTGTGCCTGCTCTGGGCGTTTGCTGACGCTCGCGCACTCCGCGACCGCGGCTACGAGCCTCCGAGCCCTGCCTTCGCTGCCCTGACCGGTCTGGGCTACCTGATCGTGCGCCGCACCCGGGTTCCGGGATCGGGCCCGGTCGCGATGCTGCTGGTCGTGGGAGTGCTGGCCTTTGGCAGCCTCCCCATCGCCGGCGCGTTGGGGCAAACGCAAGGGCTCACCAACGCGCTGAACATTCAGAGGACCATCAGCGCGGCATTGATCAAGGAGGGCAAGGCCGTCTCGGTCAACTGCCCGCCATTCGTCGATGCCGCAACGGTCGGGACGCTGTATACCTGCGATGCCACGACCGCCACCGGTGCACACCGGACGGTCTGGGTCAGCATCGACGGCCCCGACAAGTTCAGCTACTCGTTCGGCCTCTAAGCACCCTCCCTCGCTCGTTGCGGGTAACGTAGACGGATGGGGAAACACGTCAACGCCGACGCTGGGAGCGACGAGGGCGAGGCGCAGGAGTTCGCGGATGCCGAGCTGAGCGCCGATCCGCAGCACGAGCCGGCTCGACACGTCGCAGAGTCTGGACACCCGCTCGAGCCGCAGGCCGTCATCTCGCCAGACACTCATGTTGGCGTCGGTCCGAGCGCCCCGCCAGCCGGGGCCGCCGACGCGGCACCATCACCCGCCAACCCCGACGCGCTGGTCGAGCACGGTCTGGTCGGCGACGGCCACGAGATGGAGTAGTCACCCGCGAAGAGGGGACTCACCCCTCGGGGCGGCTGTTATTAGGCTGAAAGCGGAGCGCGAGAAGACCCGATTCGAGCGCCCATCGAGGGGGGATCCTCTATGTCATACCCGAATGACGCCCCCGCCGCTGCTTGGTATCCGGACCCGCAATCCCCCGGACGCGTGCGCTGGTGGGACGGGGCCAATTGGACTGAGCACGTCTCTGTTCCCGCAAACCCGATGCAGTCCGAGCAGATCGCGATCGAAGCGTCTGTGCCTCAGGTCAACTCTGTGCCTCAGGTCGACTCTGTGCCTCAGGTCGACTCTGTGCCCCAGATCGACGAGGCCGACGCGGCTCTTGCCGCTGCCGACGCCGAGCACGCCGCAGCAGACGCCGCGGGAGAGCACGTCACCTACATCGGCCGGCATGCGGCCGGGCCTAACCCCGCGCCGCGGCAGGCGCCGCGCGTTCCACAGATCCGTCCGCGCCAGCGCGCAGAGGTGCCAGACGGGTCGCTGCTGTCCGCCTGATCGTTCCTGATCCGACCACGGCCCCGAACGGGGGTCTCTGATACCCGACGCCCGCCCCCTACTGTGGGGCCAGGAAACGTTGATGGGGGGAAAACGTGTCCACTGCTTCGTCGACGCCGGCCGGGGGCTGGTACGCCGATCCGTTGGATGCATCGCTGTTGCGCTGGTGGGATGGTGCCACCTGGAGCAAGCAGACGATGCCGGCCGACCCTGCCCTGAGCGCGCCCGCCGAGGAGGCCCAACTGGCCCCGGCCGTTACGCCCCCTCTTCTGACGGCCGTCCCGCGCGTAGAAGAACCGTACGTTCCCTCGAACTCGGTGTTCCGGATGGCCGAAACCGCGGGTGGCGAAGCGTACGTTCCTGAGTGGTCCGGCCTCGTCGACATCTCGGAGGAGGTCGCCAGGAGCGGGGTTCCCGTTCAACTCGCCCTCACCTCAACGCCCAGCGAGCCGCCGATCCCGATTTCGGCCGACGTCTTTCCGATCCTTCGGGCCGGTGAGCCGATCATCCCTGTCGTGAAAGACCCGGTCTGGAAGGTAGAAGAACCGCTGGCCGCGCCCGTTGACCAGCTGTTCCCGACCGCAGGGGCCACGCCGGCCACTGCTTTCCCGACTGAGGCTTTCCCGGCTGCGGCTTTCCCGACGGACGCCTCTCATGCGCCATCACCTGTGCCGCTGCCGTCTGGCGAGTCGTTCCCCGGAATCGTCCCGACCGTTGCGCCGACCATGTTCGCCGAACCACCAGCACCGACCGCACCGCCAGCTCCCGTCGCACCGATTGCCGTTGCACCTGTTGCACCTGTTGCACCGCCAGCTCCCGTCGCGACTGTTGAGCCGGTCGCACCGCTGGCTCCCGTTGAGCCGGTCGCGCCGCTCGCTCCCGCGGCTCCGGTCGCACCCGAGCCCACCATCTACGCAGGGCCGCCGCCCGTTGAGGTCGCGCCCGACCCGGTCGCTCCACCGAACTTCCAACCGTTCGCGGCGAGCACACCGGGCGCCAGCTATGTGCCTGTTGCGCCTCGGCCGATCCCGCAGCCGCTTCAGCTCGGGGCGCCCTCGATTCCCGCCACGTCCTCCGAGCTCGTCCCGGCGACTCCCTACACGATGCCGACCCCGCCGGCCGAGTACTGGCCGACCCAAGGGACTCCGCCTCCCGGGGTCCAAAATGAGCCGACTCCCGGCGCCTACGTGCCGTTCGACCCGAGCGCCGTGCACCTGGAGCCGGTCCCGGTTATTCCGTTCAGTTCACGGGATCCCTTCAACTCGGCCAGCACCGCTCGCCCCGGCATGCGGGCGTACGCCGCAGCTCCCATCGGCCCCAGCGGCTCGACCTGGACCGGCGGCCTCGCGTTCATGCTCCTGGCTCCGCTGATCTCGACCGCGACGTTCTTCGTCTGGACGCAGCTCACCCCGCTCACCCAGCTTTCGGTGGCCTCCACTGGCTGGCTGCCCTTCGCCTTCATCGGCATCGGACTGATCGGTCTGGCGTCGGCGCAGTTCGACAGGAACGCTCTGGCGCGCCGCGGCTACTTCGACCTGGCTTCGCCCTTCTGGGTGCTGCTGATCCCACCCCTGGTCTACCTGATCGTTCGAGCGCTGCGCCTGCGCGGCCAGGGTAAGGGCGCTGGTGCCGCCATCGGCCTGTTACTGCTGTCGTCGGTTGCGGCCAATGTTCTGATCGGCCTGGTTTCTGTCGGGTGGCTTTCGGCGCCGACCCCCGAGCGCGTTGCGTACGTCGAGACGACGATGCAGCAGCAACTCGCGGCTAAACAGATCACCGCGAAGGTGACCTGCCCCGCTGTGACGAGCTTCTCGCCCGGAGCGACCTTTGATTGCACGGCGGTGACTCAAGGGTCGTCCTTGTCGTTCCGCGTGACGGTGGTCGACTGGGAAGGCGACTTCACCGCGGTACCGGTGACCTCCGCCACGTCCTGATCCTTCGGCGTGCCTGCGTCACCTGTCGTGCCTAGGCTGAAGGGAATGCGACTTCTTCTGATCCGGCACGGGCAAACGCCGGCGAACGTGCGCGGCGAGCTCGACACCGCGGCTCCCGGCCCGGCGCTCACCGAGTTGGGCAGGGCGCAGGCGGCCGCCATCCCGGATTCGCTGACATCCGAGCGGATCGACGGCATCTACGCGTCGCGACTCATCCGCACTCAGCAGACCGCGGCGCCGCTCGCGCGCGTCCGAGGCGAGATGCACCGAGTGGTGCTGCCCGGCATCCACGAGATCGAGGCCGGCAAGCTCGAGGGCCGAACAGACAAAGACGCCGTGCGCGCCTACGTCGACGTCATCTGGGCATGGGCTGCCGGCGACCTCGGGGTGCGCATGCCGGGTGCCGGTGACGGCCACGAGTTCTACGGACGCTTCGACGCAGACTTGGCCGACATCGCCGCCGAGCATGATTCGGATGCCACGGTCGCCCTGTTCAGCCACGGCGCGGCCATCAGGGTCTGGACCGCCGCCCGCGCCACGAATATCGCCCCTGACTTTCCCGGACGGCAGCACCTCGACAACACCGGCGTCGTCGCGCTGGAAGGGTCGCCAAGCGCCGGATGGCGCGTCACCAGCTGGGCCGGCGAGCCCATGGGCGGCGCCGACTTGAACGACCCGAATGCCGACGACGTGACGGGCGAACCGCTGGATGAGGCGGTCGAGTAGCTTTACTTGCCCTTCAGGTCTTTGCGCAGAATCTTGCCTGCCGCCGACTTCGGCACGGCCTCGATGAACGACACAGCGCGCACTTTCTTGTGCGGAGCGACCTGCGATGCGATGAACTGCATCACGGCCTCCGCGTCGAGTTCTGATCCGTCTTTCAGCACGACGAACGCCTTGGGGATCTCGCCGGCTTCTTCGTCGAGGGCGGCGACCACCGCGGCATCCGCGATCTCGGGATGCGTCAGCAGCAGCGCCTCAAGCTCGGCGGGCGCCACCTGGTAGCCCTTGTACTTGATGAGTTCTTTGAGCCGGTCGACGATCTGGAACGACCCGTCCTGGTTGACCAGCGCGATGTCACCGGTGTGCAGAAAGCCGTCGTCGTCGATGGTCTCGTGGGTGGCTGCATCCTGGCCGAGGTAACCGAGCATGACGTTCGGACCGCGCACCCACAGCTCGCCTGCCTCGCTTGCGCCCTCTGCGGGCATCTCGATCTCGGCCCCGGTCTCGGTGTTGACGAGCTTGCACTCGATGTTGGCGATCGGGAATCCGATCGTGCCGCGCGAGAGGTCGTCGCGGTCTGGCGGGATGACGTGCGAGACCGGGCTGAGCTCGCTCATGCCGTAACCCTGCTGCATGTGGGTGCCGAGGCGTGCGGTGACCGCGTTGGCGAGCGCCTCATCCATCGGCGCGGCGCCGCTCATCATGCCGCGGATGCTCGACAGGTCGTACTGGTCGACGATCGGATGCTTGGCCAGCGCCACCGCGACGGGTGGGGCGATGAACGCGAACGTGCTCTTCTGGTCTTGGATGACCTGCAAGAACTGCGGGAGGTCGAACCTCGGCAGGGTGATCAGCGATGCGCGACGGTAGAAGGCAAGGTTCAACAGCACGGTCATGCCGTAGATGTGGAAGAACGGCAGGAAGGCCATGATCCGGTCGTCCGCCGTTGCGTCGAGCACGGGCTTGCACTGCACGACGTTGGCCACCAGGTTGGTGTGGCTGAGTTGCACGCCCTTGGCGAATCCTGTCGTGCCCGATGAGTACGGGATGACGGCAACATGCGTCGCGGGATCGAAGCTCACCTCGGGCGGCGTCGCACCCTCGCCCAGCAGGTCACGGAGGGCCGTGTAACCCTCGAAGCCGTCGAGTACGACGATCTTGTCGTCGGGGATCCCCGCAGCCGCCGCAGCGGCGCTGGCGACCGGCAGCAGCGGGATCACCGTGAAGAGCATCTTGGCTTTCGAGTCGGTGAGTTGGCGCCCCATCTCTTCTGCGGTGTACAGCGCGTTGACCGTGGTGGCCGTCGCACCCGAGCGCAGGATGCCGTGGAACACCGTCGCGAAGGCCGGCACGTTGGGCGAGTGCAGAGCGATGACGTCGCCCGAGCCGAGCCCGCGGGCCGCGAGCGCCCCGGCCAGCAGGTCGATGTGCGCCTTCAGGGTGCCGAAGTTCGTCTCCGCACCGGAGGGGCCGTCGATGAGCGCGACGCGGGCGGCATCCTCCGCGCCCAGATCTTTGAACAAGAAGTCGTAGACGCTGACCTTCGGGATGACCTCGTCCGGGTACGGGCTCTTGAACATGCGATCTCCTTTGATCGGGTTGCCTGAATCCTCGCATTGGGGAGTCGGCATGTCCACGGCGCCCCTGGGTGTTGCCCGCACGTCGGCGGCGCGGCCTTGCACCTGGCGCGGCAGCAGGGTGGGCTGAACTGGTGTTCATGACCATCCCGCCCGAACCGGGCGCCCCGAACCCCGATGAGCCGGGTGCGCCCAACCCGCCCGAGCCCGGGATGCCCGACCCGAACGCTGCACCGCCCACCGGCTCAGTCCCCCGCTGAGGAGCGTTCGGTTCGAGAACGGGTGTTTCCCGGTGGCAGAGTGGATCAGCCGTCGGGGAACACTCGTTTGTACGAGCGACCATCGGGCAACGTGACCATCTCGGCACGCAACTGCCCGCGCGAGACGCGGAGGTAGATCGCCTGCGCTGTCACGCCGAGTTGCCCGGCCGCCTCGGCCACCGAGAGCCCCGGCAGTTCGGTCGGTTTGCTGCTCGGTCGCTCGCTCCGCTTGCGGCCGGCCTCGTGGCGCGCGGCGATCTCGGCGTCATCCCCTTGCCATCGCCATCGGGATGCCGCGGGGCTGAGCTGCGCGGCCTGAGCAACGTCGCTCCAACTCGCGCCCGCTTCGAGCGCGGCCCGCACGGCGGCCAGGGCAGCTGGATCGGCCTCGAGCTCGGCCAGCACCCCGCGGATCGCGGCAACCCGCGCGAGCGGTGCAGCGGCGGCATCCTCGTCGAGGGCGAGGAGTCGCTCGAGGGCGGCGCGCGTCGTCACGGCGAGGAAGGTCATGGCGCGATCACATCGACAGCCAACCCGTGGGATGCCGTGGCAAGCCGTGAGTCGTTGGTCCACAGTTGCCGGCAGCCCGTGAGTTGGGCGGTGGCGAGGTGGAGGGCATCCGGAGTCCGCAGCCCTTGCCGGGCTCGCAGCTCGGCAGCCCTGAGGTGCTCGGGCACGCCAGCAACGAGCACTCGGAACTGATCGAACGCGTGGCGATAGTGGTCCGCCAGCGCCAGATCTTCATGCCGAAACGGCCCGACCAGGCACTCCAGCATCACCAGTGGAGCGATCGCGATCACCTCATCGCCCGCCTCTGCGAGACGTTGCCGTACAGCGTCGCCACGTGCCGAGTCGTCTTCGACGGCGTAGATGACAATGCAGGAGTCGAGATAGATCACTCCCAGTCGGCGCGCTCTCGTGCGATGCGTTCGTCGAGATCTGCAGACGAGGCCGCCTCGCGGACCGGGGCTGCGTTGGTTGTCAGCCATCGCGCAGCTGCACTGGCGGAATGGACGACCCCCTCGGCGGTGACAACGGGGACCAACCGAACCACCGGCGTGCCGCGCTTGGCGATCACAACGTCTTCGCCATTGCCCGCCGCGGTCACCAACTGCGAGAGAGTGTTGCGCGCATCCAAGATGTTGACCGGCTCCACAATGCTCCCTTCGGCGACCGCAGCACACCTGGCTAGGTCACCTGGCTAGGTTAGCACTCACTCCGCTCCCCCGGACTCGAACATTCAGTGTTCGGGCCCGTTTCGTGTCAGACGCTTACAGGGTTCGAACGTCGTACGCCCGGCAGCGCTCGTCAGCGGTCACGAACACCAGGTCGTCGGTGATCGCCTGCGAGATCAGCATGCGGTCGAACGGATCGCGATGGTGGTGGGGCAAGGTGAGCAGCGGTGCAGCATGCGCGGCCGTGAAAGGGAGAGAGTTGGCTCCCCACTCCCCCAATCCGGAAACCAATCCGTCGGGAACTGTGAGCTTGTTCAGCCCGACCTTGATAGCCATCTCGGCAAGAGATACGGACGATACGAAGATCGTATTTCGCGCATTTCGGATCGCATCGACTTGCGCTCGCGTCAGCCGCCGCTCGTCGAAGCGCGACCACAGCAGCACGTGCGTGTCGAGCAAGAGCCTCACTCGCCGTACCAGTCCTTCTCGTCTTGCTCCGTGAAGTCGTCGAAGTCTTCCGACATCCAGATCTGCCCGGCAAAGTCGCCGAGAACTCGCGGCTCAGTTCGCTGGACGACGGGCGTCAGCCGAGCAATAGGCCGTCCGTTTCGAGAGATCACCACTTCTTCACCCGCCTCCACTTCGGTCAGCAGCTTGGACAGCGACGTCTTCGCTTCATACACGCTCACCATCCGCATGAGCCGATCTTAGCGATTTTGGTCAAATCTGACCAACATCTTCCGGCCCGATCCACCGCAGACCGGCGTCGTGGCAGATGAGTGGCCCACGCAGTGGCACTCCGGCCAGTTGGCATGCTTCCGCCGCGAGAGCGAGCCACTCGCGGTCAGAGGTGCTGATCGAATCCGAACCGGGGCGCTCAAGTACGAAGACGACGGATGTGGCATCCAACTCGTCGACAAGGTCGCCGATGAAGTGGGCGATGGTCTCGGTATGACGTCTGCCGGGACGGCGCGGGATCGACGAGGGCATCAGCAGCGGCAACTGGAAGGACTCCTCGTCGAGAAACATCAACCAGAGTTGCCGCCGCATGGCCCGCTCGAGAAGCGCGACAACGCGATCTCGAACGGCGTCATCTGTGTCGAGAGGGATGTTGTCGACATCGGCAAAAGAGGGAGGCGTGTGCATCGCGCCAGCTTTGCGACCGCGATGGTGGGGTATGGGCGAGAGTTTGCCAACTGTGGACGCTCGACAACAGTCGTGCGGTCAGGAGGAACTGAGCGTCACTCCCCCTGGAACCACGGCGGGTACACCGCCACCTTCGGCGCCGCTCCCCCGACATCGGCGAGCAGCTGGCGCACCAGGTCGCGCACCGGGTCGTTGGCGACGCCGACCAGGGTGATGGCCGAGAAGGGGACGGGAGCCGCGGCCAGCAGTTCGGCATCCAACAGTTCGGGGTCGAGCGCGTATGTTGCCCGCAGCAACGCGGTTCCGGCGTCGCCCGCGGCGAAACGGGTGGCGGGAGCCGCCGCATCCCCGTTGGCGAACAGCACGTCGGGGCCGACGGCGCCGGCCGAGGTGACCAGGATCACGAACTCGAGCGGGTTCGCCGCCCGCGCAGCGTCGGACCAGTGCACGCCTGCCGCACCGCTGCGCAGCTCGTTCCAGCGCGCGGCGTTCGGGCTGAGCTGGAACGGCACGCGGTCGGCGACGGTTCCGCCGCTGGCGAGCTCGACACTGCGGCGCAGCTCGCGCGTGGTGGCCGAGCTGACGTCGACCTCGGGTGAGGCATCCGCCCGAATGGCCTCATCGATCACGATCGCTTCGAGATTGTGTAGGTGCGTCACGTGGTAGACGCGCTGCGTGTTGAGCAGCATCGTCGGCCGCGAACTGGTGCGCGGAGCCTGAACGCGCGGCGCCGGCGTGCCATTCGCACTTCGGGATGCTGCGGGGCGACGAGCCGTCGTGGTCGCCGCGCGCCGCACCGGCTCAGGTGCCTGACGCGGGAAGCAGATGTCGCACAGCGCACCTTCGAAGCCGTGGATGCACTCTGCCAAAGGGAAACTCCTTGTTGCTGGAAGATTCCAGGTTACGCCAGTGGGGGCGAGGGTGCGTCGGGGCGTCCGTCGGAATGCTCGAGTTCCAGGTGTTCCGTCGAGCTCGCGGTCAGTTCCTCTCGCTAGCCAGCAGCTGGTTCCGGCGACACGGGCACTCCGAGTGCAGTTTGAATGGCCTTCTTGTAGACGTTTTCGTCTGGAAGAGTCACGTTGTTGAAGGCTTCCTGAAGCTTGTAGACCGTTGTCGATCGCACCGTTTCCGATTTGAGCGGAAGGGACTCGCCATCCACCACCGGCACAAATAGGTCGAGGTCGTAGGCCATGAAGGTGATTGACGCCGGTTGGAGCGCGTATGTGATGAGTCCTTCTTGCCCACCCAAGCGCCGCATTATTCGCTCGTAGACGGGAACCGGGCTCACAAAAAACAATCCCTTCCTGCAAAGCTCTTCGCGCTGAAGCACCTGGCCTTTGTAGATCAACTGGGGAAGGATCCGCTTGTTTACGTTCTCCCAATTCAGTCCCACGCTCGACTTGACTACTTCGCGGGATTCAAGCAAGGCATCGCGACTGTCGTGATAGTTGCCGGTCGTATCAATCGTCTGGACTTCGACGGCCACGAACTCAACGAGACGGCCCATGCCATCTAGGAGGGCCAAGATCCAGTCAACGAAGTACGAGTTCATCCCGTCCTTCTGAGGCAAACGAAGTTCGCCACCCCACCGCTTCCCAAACACTGCGACAACGGCTGACCCGAGCTTCATTGCCTCGGTGGCCGCAGTTCGTCCAGGTTTCAGGAGTAGCCCAGGCGTGAATGCCCTGTCCGCGACGTCCTGAAGTATTCGATACTCATTTGCATAGAGCCTGATTGGGCAGCAGATAACTGGAGCCGACGTCACCGGCTTGACGGTACAGACACCTGAGATCGTTCCATCGTTCAGTGTCTTCTCGCACGTATCCCCAAGGAATGGACACGTTTGCTCATGCGCGCCTTGGGCGGCGATCTCGGATCGGTCCGTGCCGCGGTAGCCGAAAATCTCGTAGACGGTTCCCGTCAATCAGACCACACGCCTCAAAACGTTGCGGCTGACTCCCAGAGCAGCCGAGATCGACTGACCGACGGCGGCAGCAAGGAATGGAGGCACGGCGTTCCCCACCTGTTCGTATTGGTCCACCCGCGACCCAGTGAATCGATACGTGTCGGGGAAGGACTGCAATCTTGCGGCTTCGCGAACAGTGAACGCCCGGTCTTGCTCGTAGTGGAAGTAGGCGCCCCAGTGCGGATCGCATTTCGTAAGGATCGTTGATGCCAATCCATCGGGATCGACCCGACCGTAACGCTTCGTGTGGTCAGATCGACGTGCCCCTTGCATTCCCTTGGGAAGAAGTTCGAACGGGATATCAGTCCAGTTGCCGCCCTGCGGAATGTGCCTCAAACGCTCAAGGTTGATCCGGCTAAGTCGAGCAGCCTCATGATTGTGAACTCCATCACTGCCTCCGCGCAGTGCGCGTTGAAAGTCGTTGCTGGCCGGGCCACCATAGGACTTGATTCCGTCCCCCGATTCACCGTTCAAGAGGCCGGGGAGATCGCCAATAGCCTCTCGAACTGAGGTATAGCTAGGCAGTTCTACGGACCTTGGCAACGCCACAATGTTGCGACCGCCAAAGCGAGATGTGAAGTTCACCCGCATTGGAGCGTGACGCTTGGGGTCCGGGAAAGCGGCGAGCGGGTCAGTTCCGTCGCGAAGTGCAAGGACAATCGTCCTCCAACGTGTTTGAGGAACGCCATAGTGAGGTGCGTAAAGGATTTGGACGTCGGCGCGATAACCCAGATTCTGAAGGGACTCCATGATTGCGTGGAGAGTTGCACCGCCCTCGAATGAAACGAGTCCCGGCACATTCTCAATAAGAACCGACTTCGGCTGGAACTCATCGACAAACCGCAAATACTCTTTGAAGAGGTGATTGCGACGATCTTCCGCGCTGCGCTGCGGTGCGTTGATCGAGAACCCCTGACAAGGCGGGCCGCCAGCCATCAGATCCAACTCGCCCCGATCTAGCCCGAGTTGCTGACGAATTCGTGCGGCATCGACGGTGCGGACATCACTACTATCAACGATCGCGTCCGGGTGATTTAGGGCGAACGTCGCCGCATAGGTAGGGACGACCTCATTCGCATACAGAGTGCGAAATCCGGCCTCGCTGAGTCCCTCGGACAACCCTCCTGCTCCCGCAAAAAGGTCGACCATGGTCAGTTCGGGCATCAGCTGATCCTTCCGTCGCTAGACACTACGACCGGTGAGCAGGTTCCGCGCGGCGCCAGACGGCGAGTCGACGGCGCCAAGCTCCCAGGTCTGTCCCGAGGCTAGTCGGGCCGTCCGACCTTTGACGGAACGTCGCTCCTACTCGAACTATCGGTGGATCCTTCCCACCGCGCGAGCTCCTCCTCCGGCAACGGCTCGAAGAAGCTCTCGGGGATCGGCCCGCCCGGCATGAAGCCGAGCTCACGCTTGTCCTCAGCATCCATGATCAACTCTCCCGCTTCCCGTACTTGTGGAACCCTTCCCCCGTCGCCACCCCGAGCTTGCCCTGGTCGATGTACTGCTCCTTGAGCAGCTTCGCGAAGGCCTGCGACTTGGGGCGCGGGTCAGCCATCGCCACGTTGTAGGGCGTCATCAGACCGATCACGTCGTAGATCTGGAACGGCCCAGACGGCGCCCCGGTCGCGATGCGCCAGGTCTTGTCGATCGTTTCGGGGTCGGCGATGCCATCCACGAGCAGTTCGCCGGCGGCGTTCAAGAACGGCACGAGCAGGGAGTTCAGCACGTAGCCGGCCTTCTCCTTCTTGATCTCGATCGGCACCATCCCGATGTCGGTGGCGAACTCGACGACCGTCTCGTAGGCGGCGGGTGAGGTCAGCTCGGTGCCCATGACTTCGCCGACGTTGAACTTCCAGATCTCGTTGGCGAAATGCAGGGCAAGAAAGCGATCGGGGCGACCGGTGGCATCCATCAGCTTGCTCGGAAGCAGCGTCGACGAGTTCGTCGCAAAAATGGTCTTCGACGGGGCGACTGCGCCCATGCGGGTGTAGATGTCGCGCTTCAGCTCGAGCTGCTCGGGCACCGCCTCGACGACCAGGTCGGCATCTTTCACGGCGTCGGCAAGATCGGTCGTGTAGCGCAGACGCCCCAGCGCCGCCTCGGCCTTGCCACCGGCCGACCCGTCGAAATCTTCGCGGATGTAGCGATCCGCCAGCCCCCGAAACCTCTTCTTGGCGGCCTCAAGCGCGGTGTCGTCGACATCCCACGCGACCACGTCGAAGCCGCTGAACGCGGTCTGGAAGGCGATCTGCGAGCCGAGAACGCCGGTTCCCAGCACGGTGATGTTGCTCAAGCGAGTCATGAGTACATGCTCGCGTTTTGCGACATCCAGCGCCAGCGCACAATTGACGACCGCGCCGCCTCAGAAGTACCATGAGATACTGTGGTACCACCAACCGCATCTGGAGCAATCAAATTGGCCACCGTCAGCCCGATCAAAGTCAGTGCAGAGACCGACCAACTTCTCAATGACGCGTCGCACTATCTCGCCCGCACGAAAAAGGACATCGTCGATGCAGCAGTGCGCGACTAC
>JBDSSQ010000043.1:0-80747 GCA_039928695.1 Pseudolysinimonas sp.
ATCGGGGCAACGTCGGCGGGGGTGACAACCCTGCCGAGTTCGCGCGTGATGCTGGTGACCCCGGCATCCGCGATTCCGCAGGCGACGATCGGCTCGTACGCCTCGAAGCCGTTGCTGCAGTTGAGCGCGAAACCGTGCATGGTGACGCCTTCTGCCACCCGGATGCCGATGGCGGCGATCTTGTCACCGGTCGGCCGGTTCTGGTCGACCAGCCACACTCCGCTGCGGCCCTCGACGCGTACCCCGGGGATGCCGAACTCGGCCAGGACGGCGATCAGCATCCCCTCGAGGCGGCGCACGTACGCGACCACATCGATCGGATCGGCCAGCCGCACGATGGGATAGCCGACCAACTGCCCGGGACCGTGCCAGGTGATCTTGCCGCCGCGATCCACATCGACAACGGGCGTGCCGTCGGTCGGACGCTCGTGCGGCTCGGTCCTCTTGCCCGCGGTGTAGACCGAAGGGTGCTCGAGGAGGATGACTGTATCTGACGCCCGGCCACTCGCAACGGCGGCGTGCGTGGCACGCTGCTGCTCGAGAGCCGTCAAGTACGGCACGGAGTTGGCGCTTAGCCCCGTGTCGACGTAGTCGACCATTCCGCCAGTCTATGCACGGGGCGCGGGCGGCGCCGGTCCTCCCCGCCGCTCACCGTTCGGCTGGTTGCCGACCGTAACGCGATCCCGAGGGCGGCTTGACCCTTACGCTACGTCAACTTCTATGGTGGCAATTTGCGCACCGGAGGAGTACCGATATGGCACAAAAACGATTGATCGCCCAAGTCAAGATCGAACTGGACGCCGGCAATGCTGCCATGGTCGACCTAGGCAAAATGCTCGGCCCGCACGGGGAGCCCACGATGGAAATCAAGAGGCGATACGACGCAGAAACCGCAAAGTTCCAGGGCGAGGTGATTCCGGCAGTCGTCTCCGTCTACGAGGATCGTTCCTGGGACTACCTGCTGAAGACGCCTCCGACTGCCTTCCTCATTAGGAAACTGATACGCAGAAAAGGCGCAGCGCAGCCCGGTCACGACCAGCCCATCATGATCACCGAGAGCGAATTGGAAGCGGTGGCTCGGCGAAAGTTGCCGGACCTGAACACCAGCGATCTCAGCGCCGCGATGCGTCAAGTGGAGGGCACTGCTCGTTCCATGGGTGTTCGCGTCGAGAGATAGTGCCTGCTTTGCGCGCTCGGCGGGCACCCGACTTTCTCGCTCTTCACGAACTGATTGAGGCAGCCGCGCTGAACCTGGAGCGCGGCGCGCTTCCGCACATTCTTGACGCCCTACCCGACCAGGCCGTGGCAACGCTCATGCTGAACATGGAACTAGAGGCGGCGACTCTTTGGTTGGAACCGGATGCTGCCGGAAACGGGTGGCGGCTCACCAGCAGACCGCGAGTGGAACGGTCGCGCTCCTTCTTCGATGATGCCGCATTCGGCCTAGCGAGGTTCGTCGAGGTCGGTGGATGGCACCGTGTCAAGCGGTGTGCTGTCACGGGGTGCGGGCGGCCGTACCTTGATCTCACGAATGGGAACCTCCGCAGGTACTGTGACGATCATCGGCACTGAGTCACGGCGTCCGCCGGTCCTCCCGGCCGCCCAACCGTCGGTCGGTTTCCACGACTGCTCATCGCTGGTACGCAGGCGCTGAAGATCCCCTCAATCTGGAGAGATGAATGCACGGGATGCTCAGCCTTCGCCGCGCGAACTCGGCCCACGGCAGCTGGCGGGGTTTCGGGTTCTGCGGTCGTTGGCGCGTGACGAGCAGGCCGAGGTGCTGCTCGGGCATCGAAGCGTGCCTGCCTCGTCGAACGATGGAGGTGAGGTCGCCGTCCAGACCGTTGCCATCAAGGTGTCGCCAGCATCTGAGTTGACCTGGCAGACCGCTCTCCGCGAATGCGCAGGGTTGGAGCGAGCTCGCGGCGAGCATGTCGTCGACGTGCTGGATCTCGACGCCGACGACGAGTCGATCCGGGTGATTTTCGAGCGGCTGCCGCGCGGTGACCTGAGCGATTTGCTGCGAGTGCGGGTGCGGCTCGACGCGGGAGAGGCGGTGACGATCCTGGCCCCGATCGCGGTCACGCTGCTGCGCATGCACGCAGCCGGGGTCGCCCACGGCAAGCTGGCCGCTCGCACCGTGCTGTTCCGCGACGACGGTGCACCTGCGCTGATCGGATTCTCGTGCGCTGAGTTGTTCGAACCGGGGGCGCCAGAGGTCGTGCTCGAGCGGGTCGGGGCGGTGGGTCGAGATCGCGCAGCAGCCCGTGCGCTGGCGATCGCCGTCCTCGGTCGGGTGGATGGCGGGCAGGCGCGCGCTGCTCGTGCGCTCCTTGACGACATTGCGGGCTGCGATGACGGGATCATCCTGCCGCTGCTCGCCTCGCGACTCTTCGACGTGGCTGCCGCCGTGCCGGTGCGGTTCGCCCCGGACGCGCCCGGGGTCGATTCGGCGCACTCGGCTCCTCGCGCCCTGCCGGTCGCGGAGGGAATGGTCGGTGCGACCGTCGATCCGACCAGCCGTTTCTCCTCGCACTTGGTCGCCGCCCTGGGACGGATTGTCCCCGAACCCCTGCTGCAGCGCGTGCTCGATGCGGTCGAGCGCAGCCCTGTCGTGGCGGTCCTTGCACCGGCTCGGGAGTCCGTTCAGCGGCTGTGGGTTTCGTGGCAACCGGGTCGGCGCCGTGCCGTGCTGGCCGCGGGGGCCGCGCTGCTCACGGTCGGGGTGGTGACGATGGTCGTTCCCTCGGGTGCCGCGGCGAGCGGAGTAGTTGGGGGCGCCGGGTCACGAGTTGGCACACCGACCGGTGATCCAACGACGAGGGCGCCGACCGTCGCGGACGGCAGCCAGCGCGACGAGCCGGCCCTCACCGCCGACGACCCCGTGGCGGCTACTGGGCTGTTGGTGACGGCACGGGATCGCTGCCTGAGATCACTCTCTGTGCCGTGCCTCGATCGAGTCGACGAGCCAAGCTCTGGCGCGTTGAAAGACGATCAAATGGCCATTCGGACGGCGCAGCAGGGGGCCGAACTGCCCGATCCCTTGACCGCGACCGGCGAGGGCGCTCCCGTGCTCATCGAACGGCTCGGCGACTCCGCGCTGGTGCGACTTGGCGCTGGGGCGTCCGCGCCCACGCTCCTGCTGGTCAAGGGCGAGGCCGGGTGGCGCGTCCGAGACGTGATCGTCGCTGGCGGGCGTCAAGGCCCCACCGCGAGCCGACGGGAGGTGCTGCCAGCGGCTAGATGCCGAGCTTGTCGGCGAAGTCGCCGTTCTCGAGGCGGTCCTTGATCGCGGTGAGGAAGCGGGCGGCGTCCGCGCCGTCGACGATGCGGTGATCGTACGACAGGGCGAAATAGACGGTCGAGCGGATGGCGATGGCATCGATTCCCGCGTCGCTCACCACGACCGCCTTCTTCGAGACGATTCCCGTGCCGAGGATGGCGACCTGTGGCAGGAAGACAACCGGGGTGTCGAACAGCGCACCCCGCGATCCTGTATTGGTCACGGTGAACGTTCCGCCGGCCAGTTCGTCGGGCTTGAGCTTGTTCTCGCGGGTCCGCTCGGCCAGGTCGGCGACCTGCTGGGCGATCTCGGCGAGGTTCAGGTCGCCTGCGTTACGGATGACCGGGGTGAGCAGGCCGCGCTCGGTGTCAACAGCGATGCTGATGTTTTCGTGGTCGGGATACACGATGTTGTCGCCATCGACCGTCGCGTTGATGATCGGATAGCCGCGGAGCGCCTCGGCGGCGGCGAGCGTGAAGAACGGCAGGAAGTTCAGTTTCACGCCGGTCTTGGCCAGGAAGGCGCCCTTGACCTGATCGCGGTACGCCGCGACCTTGGTGACGTCGATCTCAACAACGGTAGTGAGCTGGGCCATGGTCTGCATGGACACGACGGCCCGTTCCGCGACGACCTTGCGCAGCCGCGACATCGGAACGGTGGTACCGCGCAATGCGGAGGTCTCGATCACAGGGGCATGGCTGGCCGCGGGGGCAGCAGTGCCGGTGGAGGCGGGCGGCGGGGGAGCGGCGACGGCGTCAAGCACGTCCTGTTTGCGAATTCGTCCGCCAACGCCGGTGCCGGGTAGACCGGAAAGGTCAACACCTTGCTCGTGGGCAAGCTTGCGCACGATCGGCGTCACATACCCGGCGTTGACTCCGGCCGGAGTCGAGGGGGCAGCTTCGGGCGCGGGCGCGGGCGCGGCCTCGGCGGCCGGCTCAGGCACTGGCGCTGGCTCGGCCGCAGCTGCGGGCTCGGGTTCGGGCGCGGGCTCGGGCGCAGCTGCGGGCTCGGGCGCAGCTGCTGGTTCGGGGGCGACTGCGGGCTCTGGGGCGACCTCAGTAACCGGCTCTGCCGCCGGTGCCGCCTCTGGCTCGGGCTCGGGCGCGTCCGCGGGCTCGGGCGCTGGCTCAGGCGCGGCCTCGGCGGGCGACGCTTGCTCATTCGGTGCTTCCTGAACCGGAGCCACCGCCTCGACGGGCGACTCGGTACTCGGCGCCTCGGGCGCTGGGGCCTCGGCGGCCGGAACGGCCTCGGGCGTGGGAGCCGACTCCGCTGCTGGAGCGGCGGCAGGAGCGTCGCCCGACCCTGATCCATCGCCGATCGTCACCAGGGCGGTGCCAACCTCGACGGTCTCGTCTTCCTGCACCAGGATGGCCTCGATCACGCCAGCCACGGGCGACGGGATCTCGGTGTCTACCTTGTCGGTCGAGACCTCGAGCAGTGGCTCGTCGACCTCGACCCGGTCGCCGACTTTCTTGAGCCAGCGGGTCACCGTGCCCTCGGTCACACTCTCTCCGAGTGCGGGAAGGCTGACGGATTCGCTCATCTGTGATGCTCCTTAGTGCAAAGCGGTGTTTCTAGTTTAGGTCCGGCCGTTGCCGAAGGATCGGGCTGCGCCTCAGATGGCGTGAAGAGGCTTGCCGGCGAGGGCCAGGAAGGCCTCGCCAAGGGCTTCGTTCTGCGTCGGGTGGGCGTGGATGAAGGGGGCGATGTCTTCCGGATACGCCTCCCAGTTCACCGCCAACTGGGCCTCACCGATCAGCTCGCCGACCCGCGCGCCGATCATGTGGACGCCGAGCACAGGTCCGTCGTTCAGACGAACGACCTTGACCGAGCCGGAGGTCTCGAGAATATGGCTCTTGCCGTTGCCTGCCAGGTTGTAGTCGTAGCTCGTGATCTTGTCCGCCCCGTACTTCTCGGCGGCTTTGGCCTCGCTCAATCCGACCGAGGCGACCTCGGGGTCCGAGTACGTGACCTTCGGGATATTGACGTCCTCGACGACGACCGGGTTCAGCCCCGCGATCTCTTCTGCCACGAAGATGCCCTGCATGAAACCGCGGTGGGCCAGTTGCAGACCGGGCACGATGTCGCCGACGGCGTACAAACCCGGGATGTTCGTCTCGAGACGCTCGTTCGTGATGACGAAGCCGCGATCCATCGTGACGCCGACCTCTTCGAAGCCGACGTTCGCCGTGGAGGGACCCCGGCCGACTGCGACGAGCAGCAACTCGCCGTCGAAGGTCTGACCGTCTTCGAGCGTCACGACGACGCCGTTGTCATCTTGCGTGACGCTCTGGAAGCGCACCCCGACGCTGAAGTTGATGCCGCGCTTGCGGAATGCGCGCTCGAACTGCTTGCTGACCGATTCGTCTTCGTTGGGAACCAGGTGCGGAAGGGCCTCGACGATCTGGACCTCTGCGCCCCAGCTCTTCCAGACGCTCGAGAACTCCACGCCGATGACCCCGCCGCCGAGCACGACGACCTTCTTGGGCACGAAATCGAGCTGCAGCGCCTGCTCGGAGGTGATGACCCGACCGCCGAGCTCGAGACCGGGAAGGCTGCGCGAATACGAACCGGTCGCCAGAACGACGTTCTTGCCCGTGATCACGTCGTCGCCGACCTGCACGGTGGTCGGGGAGGTCAGACGGCCGGCACCCTCGATGGTGGTGATGCCGCGTGCCTTGATGAGGCCCTGCAAACCCTTGTATTTGCTGGCCACGATGCCCTCGCGATAGGCCTTGACCCCCGCGATGTCGATGCCCTGGAAATCGGCTGTCACGCCGAACTTGGCCGACTCGCGGGCGAAGTCTGCCACCTCGGCGGAGTGCAGAAGCGTCTTGGTCGGGATGCAGCCGACGTGCAGGCAGGTGCCACCGACCTTGTCCTTTTCGATCAGACCGACGGACATTCCCAGTTCGGCGGCGCGCAGCGCGGCGGCGTATCCGCCACTCCCGGCGCCCAGCACGACAAGGTCAAAATTCTGCTCGGACACCCGGCGACTCCTTGTGCGATAGCACTCGATCAGTACCGCTCAGGGGTGACGAGCGGAACATGCAAAAGGCAAGGGATTCCCTGCCACAACGACCCTACTATGAGCGCGAAAAATCTTCTGCCAGAGCGATGAGCGTGCGAACGGTCGCCCCGGTCGGACCCTTTCCGACCTCGCCGTGCGGGCTGCCGGCGTTGTTGGCGGCCCCGGCGATATCGAGATGGGCCCAGGGGATCTGGGCGGCATCCTTCTCATCTGCTGCCTCCCGCGCGACCGGGCCGACGAAGTACTTGAGAAAGTGCGCGGCCAACAGCATGCCCCCGTTGGGATTGCCGGGGCGGGCGTTGGCGATGTCTGCCACGTCGCTGTCGAGCACGCTGCGCAACTCGGGTGGAAGGGGCATGTGCCAGATGGGTTCGCCGACCGAGGCGCCGGCCTTGATGGTCCGGGCGACCAGTTCGTCATTGCCCATCACCGGCACGTAGCGCTCGCCCATCGAAACCCGGGCCCCGCCGGTGAGAGTTGCAACGTCCACGATGGCATCCGGATGCTCTTCACTTGCTGCCACGAGCCCGTCTGCCAACACCAGCCGGCCTTCTGCGTCGGTGTTGAGCACCTCGACGGTCTTCCCACCGCGGATGCGCAGCACATCGTTCGGCCGTGCTGCCGTGCCGGACGGCAGGTTCTCGGCGATGCACATCCAGGAGGTGATCCGCACCGGAAGTCCAAGGCGCGCCGCAGCGAGCGTGACCGCCAGCACGGTCGCGGCGCCCGTCATGTCGTACTTCATCCCGACCATGGATGCGGCGGGCTTGAGCGAGAGTCCGCCGGAGTCGAACGTGATCCCCTTGCCCACGAGTGCGAGATGCTGTGTCGCCCCTTCGGGCGCGTAGCGGACCACCGCGAGACGTGGCCCGCGGCTCGAACCGAGCCCGACCCCGAGGATGCCTCCGAAGCCGCCGGCCTCGAGTGCCGGGACATCGAGCACCTCGACATCCACCGGTAGACCGGCGGCCAGCGCGACCGCTGCGTCAGCGAGGGTCTCGGGGTAGAGGTCCGACGGCGGCATGTTCACGAGGTCACGCACCTGGTGGATCGCGGTCACGATGGCGCTCGCCCGCGCGGCCGTCGCGTCATCGGCCAGACCCTCACTCACGTGTGCGGTGATCACCGACGCCGGAGTCTTGGCAGAGTCCAGCGTCGCCACCCGATACTCGGTGTAGGCGTACGCGCCGATGCCAGCGCCCTCGAGCACGGCCTGGGCCTCTGCGGCCGACGTGGCGGGCAGGGCGAACGCGAGACGCTCGATGCCGAGCAGCTGACGGGATGCCGCGCCGGCAGCCGCCCGCAGCGTCTCGGCCGTGACCTCCTTGCCGAGGCCGATGAGGGCGAGAGGGGTGCTCGAACCCTCGACGGAAGGCAGCCTGCGCAACTCATCGGCGGCGCCCGTTGCTCCCACCTGAGTGAGCGCGGCGGCAACGCCTGCGAAGCCGGCGTCGTCGCTCAGCAGGCGAGGGCCAGCATCGGTCTTCTGCACACCCAGCACCAGCACATCGGGTGAGACGTCATCCGCATCGCCAGCCAGCGGGGGACGGGGGGTGAGCGCGAGCGTCGGTAC
Organism: Pseudolysinimonas sp.; assembly: GCA_039928695.1. Taxonomy (GTDB): domain Bacteria; phylum Actinomycetota; class Actinomycetes; order Actinomycetales; family Microbacteriaceae; genus Lysinimonas. The sequence continues at coordinate 7,891 of JBDSSQ010000043.1, forward strand.
GACCATCCCACAACGCTACTTCTCTGTTCGCTGTCAGCTTGACGGCGAGCCAGCGCGTCCCGGCGATGGGTGTACCGCGCGATTTAGAATCGAGACATGCGCGATCCCGGCGAACTTTACGATCTCTCTCTCGAGGTCGCGCAGGTTCCGCACGGGCTGCATCTGGTCGCCGGTTTGACGGGATTCGCCGACGCCGGCTCAGCGGTCTCGCAGGTCAGCCAGTACCTTCTCGACACGCTCGAAGTGCGCGAAATCGCGACCTTCGATGCTGACGCGCTGCTCGACTACCGTGCGCGGCGCCCCACCATCTTCTTCGATCAGGATCACCTGACCGAGTACACCCCGCTCAAGCTGTCTCTCTACCTGGTCAAAGACGAACTGGGCCAACCTTTCCTGCTGCTCACCGGATTCGAGCCCGACTTTCAATGGGAGCGATTCACCGAGGCGGTGCTGCAGCTTGTCGACAAGTACCAGGTGAAAGACACCACCTGGGTGCACGCGATCCCGATGCCGGTGCCGCACACCCGGCCGATCGGCGTCACTGTCAGCGGCAACCGCCTCGACCTGATCGACTCGCTCTCGGTGTGGAAGCCGCGCACCCAGGCGCCCGGCAATGCCTTGCACCTGCTGGAGTTCCGGCTCTCAGAGTTGGGACATCCGACCGCCGGGTTCGTTCTCCTGATTCCGCATTACCTGGCGGACACCGAATACCCCTCGGCCGCCGTCACGGCGCTCGAGAGCATCAGCGCCGCCACCGGACTGATCTTTCCGACCGAGCGCTTGCGCGAAGAGAACAGGGTGTTCTTGTCGAAGGTCGACGACCAGGTCGAGGGCAACCAAGAACTGCAACGACTGGTCGGCACGCTCGAGACTCGGCACGACAGCTATATGGAAGACAACCCGCTGCCCTCTCCGCTGATGGACGAGAGCGGCGAGTTGCCGGGCGGCGACACGATCGCAGCCGAGCTCGAGAAGTTTCTGGCCAGCCGGCACGACGAGGAATAGAGATCGACCCCTTGTGGGTTGCACTCTTCAGGTCGCGATTCTCTTGGCTGAGACGCCGAGCGCGGCCGACCGCTCGACCGGACTGACCCGGATGCCAAGACTCGCGACTGCAAGAACGTGAGCGGCGGAAGTCGGCTTCTCAAAGGTGTGCGATAATCGATAACCAGGACCCGGTTTTGTCCCCGGATTCGGCTTCGCGTTCTGCGCGGAATCGCCAGGGACTTGACATGGGTCTTAGTACTGCCCAAAAAGGCGGAGCGCCCACAAGGCGCGCACCGTCCATAGGAAGGGGTCAGCATGGCCACCCGAACCACGAAGGCGACTGAGCAGGTCACAGGCGACCTCCCAGCACCGAAGACCGTCGCGCCGAAGACTGCTGCCGCTAAGGCAGCTGCGCCGAAGACCGCTGCCGCGAAGACCGCGACGGCAACCAAGACCGCACCCGCGCCACGAGCGACCGCAACCAAGGCCACCGCCGGCAAGGCTCCCGCGACGAAGGCTCCCGCGACGAAGGCACCCGCGACGAAGGTTGCTGCCGCGAAGGCTGCGTCGGCCGCGAAGGCTGCGCCACCTGCGAAGGCTCCCGCCGCCGCAAGACCGGCGACCAGACCGGCCTCGAAGACGGCGACGAAAACGGCACCGAAGACGGCGACGAAGACGTCGGCCGTCAAGACAGCCGCGGCGGCTGGCCTCGGTGACGACGACCTCGACGACGCCATTGAAGAGCTCGACGACGTCGATGTGGTGGTCGATGACGACGAAGACGACCCAGAGGTGGTCGTGGTCGACGTCGAGGTTGAAGCCGACAAAGAAGTTCCTGCTGATGCCGACGCCGACGCGGCCGATGACAGTGACGACGATGACGACGAGACCACCTCGAGCGGCACCGACGAGCCGCTTCCGACGGGTGCGCTGCGTCTGTCGATGACCGACGACGAAGACGAGGTGCCCGTCTACTCTGCGGCCATCACGGGTGCGACCGCCGACCCTGTGAAGGACTACCTCAAGCAGATCGGAAAGGTCGCCCTGCTGAACGCGGCCGAAGAGGTCGAGCTTGCCATGCGCATCGAAGCCGGTCTGTTCGCGGAAGAGAAGCTCTCGCACATGAGCGACGCCGAGAAGCGTTCGCAGCTCGGGCGCGAACTCTCGTGGGTCGCCCGCGATGGTCAGCGAGCCAAGAGCCACCTGCTGGGCGCGAACCTGCGGCTCGTGGTGTCGCTGGCCAAGCGCTACACCGGCCGCGGCATGCAGTTTCTCGACCTCATTCAGGAGGGCAACCTGGGCCTGATCCGTGCGGTTGAGAAGTTCGACTACACAAAGGGCTTCAAGTTCTCGACATACGCCACCTGGTGGATCCGTCAGGCGATCACTCGCGCGATGGCTGACCAGGCCCGCACGATCCGCATCCCGGTGCACATGGTCGAGGTCATCAACAAGCTCGCCCGCGTGCAGCGTCAGATGCTGCAAGATCTGGGCCGCGAGCCCACTCCCGAAGAGTTGTCGCGGGAGCTCGACATGACGCCCGAGAAGGTCATCGAGGTGCAGAAGTACGGCCGCGAGCCGATTTCGCTGCACACTCCGCTCGGCGAAGACGGTGACAGCGAGTTCGGCGACCTGATCGAAGACACCGAGGCCGTGGTTCCGGCGGATGCTGTGGGCTTCACGATGCTGCAGAAGCAGCTCGAGAGCCTGCTCGACTCGCTCAGCGAGCGTGAGGCGGGCGTCATCCGGATGCGTTTCGGGCTCGGCGACGGCATGCCGAAGACCCTCGACCAGATCGGTGACACCTTCGGCGTGACGCGCGAGCGCATCCGCCAGATCGAGTCGAAGACGATGGCCAAGCTGCGCCACCCGTCCCGCTCGCAGTCGCTGCGCGACTACCTCGAATGATGCCAAATGACGGCAAGGCTCTGACGGTCGAAGTCGATGGCCGGTCGTTCGAGCGGATTCCCATCCGAACTCACGTGGTGATGCCCGCCGACAACATCGACGACGTCATCACCCGGTACGCACGCGAGCCCGTGAAGGCGGGCGACACGCTGTTCATCACCGAGAAGATCGTTGCGATCACTCAGGGGCGTTCATACCCGGTCGATGACATCAAGCCGCGCGCGCTCGCGACGTTCCTCAGCCGTTACGTCACGAAGACCTCGCACGGTATCGGTCTCGGAATACCGCAGACGATGGAGATGGCGCTGCGCGAGTGCGGCACTCCGCGCATCCTGTTCGCTGCGGCTGTCGCGGCAGTGACCAAGCTCGTCGGGCGGCGGGGCGACTTCTACCGCATCGCAGGCAACAAGGCGCGCGCCATCGACGGGCCAACGCCCAACACGATTCCGCCATATAACCGCGCAGTGGTGCTCGGGCCGTCGCAGCCGAAGCGAGTCGCCGTCGCATTGCGCGCGCTGCTCGCCGACGGCACGCAAGTGGCGATCGTGGACATCAACGACCTGGGTGGCAACGTCCTCGGCTCGACGTTGAGTCGCCCAGAAGAGCGTCAGCTCGCGCGCATCCTGCGCGACAACCCACTGGGGCAGGACGATCAGTCGACGCCCCTTGGGATCGTCCGCCCGGTTGGCGGGCCCTCGACCTGATGCGTCATCGACTGGCGTATCTCCTTCGCCGCGTTCGGTCGCGGGCAGGCAAGCGCGTGTGGTCGCTTGCCGCCGCGATTGCTCCGGAGGCGCACTGGCCGACCATTCGGGTATTCGCTGACATCCTCTGGTGCAGCATTCGCTACGAGGTCGCCTTCCAGGACTACCAGGACTGGGATGTCTTCAAGCTGTCGCGACGCGAACGCTCGACGCTGATGACCCATCCCAAGTCGGACCACATTGCCGTGCGGTACAACGCCGCCTCGCACCGGCACCTGTTCGCAGACAAGGTCGAGTTCAATCGGCTGTTCGCCGACTACCTCGGGCGCGAGTGGATCGACCTGCGCGCCGTGGATGCTGCCGGCGTCTCGGCATTCCTGGAACGGCACCCGACCGTGATCCTCAAGCCCGTTGACGGACTCGGCGGGCACGGCGTTGAAAAGGTCGAGGCTTCAACGATCGGTGACGTCGAGGCGTTCATCTCGCGGGCGCTCGAGGCGCGGCAGTTCCTTCTCGAGGAATGCCTCGTCCAGCACCTGGAGTTGGCTCGCCTCAACCCGAGCAGCGTCAACACCCTGCGCCTCATCACCTTCCGGAAAGATGGTGACGTGCACCTTCTCGCCGCGGCCCTGAAGATCGGCAATGGCGGCGCGATCGACAACTTCAGCGACGGCGGGATGTACACCATGGTGGACGACGGCGGCAGCACTCTCAGCCCCGCCTTCGACGGTGCTGGCCACACCTTTGTTGAGCACCCGGGCAGTGGGGTCACCATCCCCGGGTTCCAGGTCCCGCTGTTTCGAGAGGCGGTCGCGCTTGTCTCGAAGACGGCGGCCGTGGTTGCCGAGATCCCGTACGTTGGTTGGGACGTGGCGATCCGAGCGGAGGGCCCCGTGCTTATCGAGGGCAACTACAACACCGGCGTGTTCCAGGCGAAGCCGAGCGGCACGGGGGAGTACCGCGGCCTTCTGCCGCGCTACCGTGCCGTGATCGGCGAGTTCTAGGCAGCCGCGATCGTGCCGATCATGGATTGCAGCCCGAGGTGAGGGGCCACGCGGCGGCGAGTGCGGTGATCGCCGGCGGGACGATCGCGTCGCGGGCCACCGGCGTCCTGCGCTCGATCATGCTGGTGAGCGTCATCGGCTCATATGGCAGCCGAGCCGCCGATGCGTTCACGACGGCGAACATGCTGCCGACGTCCATTTACGAGATCATCGCGGCTGGAGTCATCACCGGCATCGTCGTGCCGCAGATCGTGCGCGCTTCGACGCATTCTGATGGCGGCAACCGGTTCATCTCGAAGCTTCTGACGCTCGGGGCGGTCGTCCTGGTCGCCTCGACGCTGCTCGCGATCATCGCCGCCCCGCTGCTGATCGCGTTGTACGCGCCGTTCTACACCCCTGAACAGCAGGGGCTCGCCCTGTCGTTCGCCTACTGGTGCCTGCCGCAGCTTCTCTTCTACGGCCTCTATGCCCTGATCGGTGAAGTGCTGAACGCCCGGCGCGTCTTCGGGCCATACAGCTGGGTACCGACCGCCAACAACATTGTGTCGATCATCGGGTTTGCCGTCTTCCTGTTCGTCTACGGCGGGCCCACCACGCACGTCGCTGCCTGGGACGGGACGATGGTGGCCGTCCTCGGTGCAACGGCGACGCTCGGTATCGTGATTCAGGCCGGGCTGCTCGCCTTCTTCTGGCGACGCACCAGCATTCGCTTCCGCCCCGATTTCGCATGGCGGGGGATGGGCCTACGACAGCTGAGCCGGCTCGCACTGTGGACGCTGCTCACGGTCGTGGTGAGCCAGGTGGCCGGTCTCGTGCAGTCGATCGTGCTGTCGAACGCGTCCGGAGCCGCCGGATACACGGTGCTTGTGTACGCGTGGCTTGTCTTTATGCTGCCGCACTCCGTCGTGACGCTCTCGGTCAGCACCGCGTACTACACGAGGCTCGCCGAACTCGCCGCCGAGAAGCGACTCGCCATGGTCGGCGACAACCTCCAGCAGTCGATCCGCGTGGTGAGTCTGTTCGCATTCGGCTTCATGATGGCGATCGCAGCTGCATCCGGGCCGGTTGCGCATGTCTTCACCCAGAATCGTGTTGGTGCCCTGACGCTCGCCATGGTGCTCTGCGCGTTCCTGGTCGGGCTGGTGCCATCCGGGGTCCTCGTCATCCTCCGACGCGCGTTCTTCGCGTTCAACGACACCCGCAGGGCCTTTTACTTCGCCCTCGTCCAGGCGATCCTCGTGATTGTGGGCTCTGCGATCGCTTTCGTGGCTGCCTCGCTCGGCTACGTCGCCGTGGCACAGCTCGCCTTCTTGGTGGCGCTTAGCCAGTCTCTTGCGACCTTCGCGCAGCTGCCCTTCGCGCTTCGGCTGCTGCGTCGGCACCTCCCAGAACTCAGACTGACGGAGACTTGGCGCGCGCTCGCCCGGTTCGCCCTGGCGTCGGTGGTGGGACTTGTCGGAGGGATCGGCACGTTCCTGCTTCTGGGCGGCGTCGACGGCTGGACGATGACCGGTCGGGTCCAGGGTGCGGTCGGCGGAGGGATCATCGCCCTCGTCGCACTCGGCTGTTATCTCGGAGCGCTTGCCCTCTTCCGGGCGCCTGAAATCGGTCTGATGCTCGCCATGGTCAATCGCGTCCGGCGTCGAGCCGATCGTCGCGGGTAGCGCGGAAGCGATGCACCCGGGCGGCGATTCGCGCTGTCGTCCATTGCGCGAGGCGGTGTGACGGCCCCTCGATGACCCGGTGGAAGCCCCAGGCTGCCGCGAGGGAAAGCGGGATGCCGATGGCGGCCACGAGCCACCACATCCTGTCTCCCAACGCGAAGGCCAGTGTCGCGACAATCGGGACGTGAACAAGGTAGAGGCTGAATGAGATGCGTCCCAGCCACTGACACGCCCGCGAGTCCAGGAATCGCCCCAAAAAGGGAGAGCCGATTGCGGCGATCACGAGTCCAACGGCTCCGATCACCTCGATGTCCCTCGTCAGATCATTGGCCAGCGTTCCCGCGGGAGCTATCGATCGCACCAGCCATCCCGCGACCAGAACGAGGAGAGCTCCGGCGACCAGCCCGGAGGACCAGAGACGGGCGCGAGGGCGCAGCATCCGTCGCCTGATCCACTCTCGGATCACGTCGAGCTGGACCGCGATCAAGGTGCCCAAAAAGAAGATGGGCAGATATTGGAGAGCAGACGTGTTGGTCTGAGCGCCGGTCGCGCTGAGGATGACGGCAACGGCGGCTGCAGCCCACCACCAACGACGCACGAGAATCGTGACGGCGATGAAAAGCGGGAGGAGCGTCGAGAAGGCAAGCTCCCACCGCAGGGACCACAGGACATTGTTGATGTCGTACGACGCCTGGGTCAGCACGGCTTGATGCAGGACCGAGTTGGCGGTCGTCGACGACGCGTTGGCGTTCGCCAGCCAGGAGCCGTCGGTGACCGAGGCGGGGTCGCGCGGGATGACCGCGAGCAGGATCGTGCCGAGGGCGAGAGAGGCCCAGACCGGCGCGTACAGCCGGATCATCCGGCCACCGAGAAAGGCGCTCCACACGAAGTTCTTCTGCCTCATGGCGGGCAAGGCGACGACGAGACCGCTGAGGATGAAGAAGACCAGTACCGCCTCTGCTCCGGCCGTGGCGAGTTTGAGCGGAGTGTCTGAAAGCCACCACTCCACGCTGCCGGCCGCGGAACCGCCTTGACGGATCAGGACCGGGGTGGCAACGAGATACAGGTGATGTAGCAGGACCGCGACCGCTGCCACACCACGGAGCCCGTCCAGAGAGGTGAGGCGGGTGGCCTGGGGCGCGATCTCGCGGCGCGCCGTGGCCTCGAGCCGGTCACGTCTTTCGCTGAGTTGTGTCACTCGTTCCACGCTAGGAAAGCGACTTGGGAGCGCCCCCCGAGGTGTGAGCATTCCCAGGAACCGCCCGGGAAGCGTCCATGTCGACAAGCAGGTGTGCCCCCGAAACGCGAGAGTCGCGCGGATCCGAAGTTCGGGGCGACTCTCGAGAAGAAAGGCCGAGGTCAGTCGGTGATGTTGCGACTCTCGTTCAGCCGGTCGGTCTCGTCGTGCCAGGCCAGCGCCGTCGCGGCTAGCTTCTCTTTGAACTTGGCGCCGTGGTGCGCGCAGAAGAGCAGGTCGCCCGAGGCCAGGGTCACGCGCACGTAGGCCTGGGCCCCGCAACTGTCGCAACGGTCGAGGGCGGTGAGGGAGGGCAGTTCGATTTCGTCGATGGTGTCGGAGATCTGGTTCATGGTGTGCTCCCTCGGGCTCGTGCATCGATTCCGTGTTAGGTCAATCCAACCACCGACCTGTGTCAGGCGTGTGTCATTGACGTTGCATTTCGCTGACCGCGTATCGCCCGCCCCTGAGAGGGGTGTCGCGACGAAGGGCGTCATCCGCTCGCCATAGTGTTGATGTCGTGACGAACGCCGACTACAACGCCCGTCACCTCAGCGTGCTCGAGGGCCTCGAAGCGGTGCGCAAACGTCCCGGCATGTACATCGGATCCACCGACTCCCGCGGCCTGATGCACTGCCTGTGGGAGATCATCGACAACTCGGTGGATGAGGCGCTTGCCGGCCACGGCTCCGAGATCGAGGTGCTGCTGCATCCGGATAACAGCGTCGAGGTGCGAGATACCGCCCGTGGCATCCCGGTCGACATCGAGCCCAAGACGGGCCTGAGCGGCGTCGAGGTGGTCTTTACCAAGCTGCATGCCGGCGGCAAGTTCGGCTCGGGATCGTACGCAGCGTCTGGCGGTTTGCACGGCGTCGGCGCCTCGGTCGTCAACGCGCTCTCGGAGCGCCTCGACGTCGAGGTGGATCGCGACGGCAAGACCTGGGCCATGTCGTTCCACCGGGGCGAACCTGGCGTGTTCGCCGACGCGCTGGGCGCAGAGCCGACTCCGGATGCTCCGTTCACGCCATACGTGTCCAACAGCGAGCTGCGGGTGGTCGGCAAGGTGGCCAAGGGTGCAACCGGGACGCGCATTCGCTACTGGGCAGATCCGCAGATCTTCACAAAGGGAGCGGGATTCCAGCTTGAAGAGCTGGTCGATCGGGCGCGGCAGACCGCGTTCCTCGTGCCTGGGCTCGGCATTGACATCCTCGACAGCCGGGCCGGGGCCGACGGGCAGAGCGAGCCCACCCGCGAGACCTTCCGCTTCGCCGGGGGCATCGGCGAGTTCGTCGAGTTCCTCGCCCCGGATGCGGCCCTCACCGGCACCTGGCGCATCCAGGGCACTGGCGCATACAGCGAAACTGTTCCGGTTCTGCAGGAGAACGGCCACATGGTGGCCACCGAGCTCAGCCGAGAGTGCGAGGTCGACATCGCGCTGCGCTGGGGCGCCGGATACGACACGGTGTTCCGCAGCTACGTCAACATCATCGCGACGCCGAAGGGCGGCACGCACCAAGCCGGCTTCGACCAGGGGCTGATGAAGTTCTTGCGCTCCGAGGTCGAGAAGAATGCCCGCCGGCTCAAGGTGGGCACCGACAAGCTCGAGAAGGAAGACATCCTGGCCGGCCTGACCGCCGTGCTGACGGTGCGCCTGCCCGAGCCGCAGTTCGAAGGCCAGACCAAGGAGGTGCTCGGCACCCCCGCTGTGCGCGCGATCGTCGCCAACGCGGTCGCAGCGGGCATGTCCGAGCGGTTCACCAGCAGCAAGCGAGACGACAGGGCGCAGTCGGCCCTGGTGCTCGACAAGATCGTTGCCGAGATGAAAAGCCGCATCTCGGCCCGCGCGCACAAAGAGACGCAGCGTCGCAAGAACGCGCTCGAGAGCTCATCGCTGCCCGCGAAGCTGGTCGACTGCCGCACGTCCGACGTCGCCAACAGCGAGCTGTTCATTGTGGAGGGTGACTCCGCACTCGGTACCGCCAAGCTCGGGCGCGACTCCGAGTATCAGGCGCTGCTGCCGATCCGCGGCAAGATCCTCAACGTGCAGAAGGCCTCGGTGAGCGACATGCTCAGCAATGCCGAGTGCGCATCCATCATTCAGGTGATCGGCGCCGGATCGGGCCGCAGCTTCGACCTGGGGCAAGCCCGCTACGGCAAGGTCATCATCATGGCCGACGCCGATGTCGACGGCGCGCACATCCGCACGCTGCTGCTCACTTTGTTCTTCCGCTACATGCCCGACATGATCACCGACGGGCGGGTTTATTCGGCGGTTCCGCCCCTGCACCGGGTCGTGATCATGAATCCGGGGGCGAAGCCGAACGAGACCGTCTATACGTACTCAGAGGCGGAACTGAACGGCGTACTGGCCACCCTGAAGAAGAGCGGCAGGCGCTACCAAGACCCCATCCAGCGCTACAAGGGTCTTGGCGAGATGGATGCCGACCAACTGGCCGAGACCACCATGAGCCGTGCGCATCGCACCTTGCGCCGCGTGCGGGTCGCCGACGCCGAGCATGCCGCCACCGTTTTCGAACTGCTGATGGGCAACGACGTCGCGCCCCGCAAAGACTTCATCATCGCGGGCCAGGGTCTCGATCTCAGCCGCGTCGACGTGTGATGCATGCGTTCAGCGCGCATTGAGCGAACGTCGAGTAGACGGACGTAGAGTTTTCAGCATGCAGGATGACGCGCTCACAGTCGAGGTGACGGGCGGCCGCGTCGAGGGTGTGCCGCGCCGCGGTCTGCGGATGTGGCGCGGCATCCCGTACGCCGCATCGACGTCTGGCGAGAATCGGTTCCGGGCGCCGCAACCGGTCGAGCCGTGGGACGGGGTTCGAAGCGCCACTGTGTTCGGGCCGGTCGCTCCCCAGGATCGAGCCATCCTGGCCGCCTCGTCCAGCCACCTGAGCAGCAGCTCGGAAGACTGCCTCACCCTCAACGTGATCGCCCCGCGTTTCGAAAACCGCAAGCCTCGACCGGTGATGGTCTACCTGCACGGGGGCGCATATGCGGTGGGTTCGTCGCGCGAGATGCCACAACAGGGCGAGGGGCTCGTGCACGAGGGCGGGGTCGTCTTCGTGAACCTCAACTACCGACTGGGTGCCTTGGGCTTTCTCGATTTCGCGCGGTACTCGACCGATGAGCGGCCCATCGAGAACAATCTCGGCCTGCGCGACATGGTCGCGGCTTTGAAGTGGGTGCGCGACAACATCCGCGCCTTCGGCGGCGATCCCGATAACGTGACGCTGTTCGGTGAGTCGGCAGGTGCGAACGCCGTCACGACGCTGATGTGCGTGCCCGCGGCCCGGGGGCTGTTCGCTCGCGCGATCGCCGAGAGTTCACCGGCCGAGGCGGTGTACGACGCTGCGGTGACCAGGGAGTGGGGCGCTGACTTCGTCGCGATTCTCGCCGACGTGGTCGGCGTTGGCGCGCCGACTTCCGACGCCGACGCGGCATCGCTGTTGCTCAGTGCGTCCCTGGCGCAGCTCGTTGCGGCGACGAACCGCACCATGCGCGAGACACCGGACCGCGTGCCCGGCACGATCGCCCTGTGCCCGACCATCGACGGCGACTTTCTTCCCGACCGCCCGGTGCACGCGTTCGCCGAGGGTACTGCGCATCCGATTCCCTTGATCATCGGGACCAATGACCGCGAGGGGTCGATCTTTCGCGGCAGGCTCGACATTCTCGCGACCACGCCGAGCCGCATCCAGGGCATCTTCGTCAAGACCGCTCGCACTGTTGCGCGCGCTCTCGCGGCGCAATATCCGCACCTGCCGAGTCGCCGCGGTCGCGCGGACTTCGGTGGCGACTATGCCTTCTGGTATCCCTCGGTGGAAGTCGCGGAGGGTCACTCGCGCTATGCACCCGTGCACTTCTACCGTTTCGACATCGCGCCCCGGCTCGTCAAACTGCTCGGGTTCGATGCCACCCACGGCATCGAGCTCTTCGCCGTGTTCGACCGCTCGCGCACTCTCTTCGGGCGAGCGATGGGCGCGCTGGGCGGCTTTCGGGATTTCGAACGCACCGGGCGTCGGATGCGTGCCAACTGGCTGCGATTCGCTCGTGAGGGAACGGTGGATGGCGGCTGGCCCGCGTATACCGAGGAGCACCGCGCCACCCTCATCATCGACTCAGAGGATCGCGTAGAAGAAGACCCGCGCTCCGAACGCCGACTCGCCTGGCGCGAGTTCGTGCCGCACATCTAGCGGTGCCAGGGATCAGGCCGGCGGGATGTTGTGGTTGTCGCGGAAGGTGTTCTGCGGGTCATACTTCGCCTTCGCGGCGCGGAGTCGAGCGAGCGTGCTCGATGGATAGATCGCCGCGGTCGTGGCCTCACCCGTCTGCTCGGTGAAGTTGCCGTAGGACCCGATGGAGCGCGCGGCAAGCGGTGCCCAAGCCGCATCCACTCGTGACGCGCTCTGCGGGGCTCCCGGCGGAAGAAACTCGACGATGTTGGCGATCGCGATCGCACTGCGATGGGCGAAGGCCGTGGCATCCGGATCGATCCGGCCGAAGGCGCCACCCAGGAAGCGAATGGTGAACACCGAGGGACCGAGTTGTGCGCGGGCCGCGAGGGCGTCGTCGATGGCCGCGTCGTCGAGGGCGGCGAGCATCGCGTCGCGCACGGCGACGTTGGGAAGGGGCGCTCCCGGCGCTCCGGGCAGTTCCGCCAGGAGACCGCGGTAGTCGGTTTGGCGTACCGTCGAGTCGAGTACTCCCGGCAGGGCCAGCAAAGGCGAGACGGCGGCGCGCGAGGCGTCAGAGTCCTCCGCCGCGTAGACCGCCACGATGTGATGCACGAAGGCGAAGTCCGGGCCGGGAGGGCCGTTTGGGACGACGCCGAAGGTGACGTTCAATTCGTCAGGCGCGGCGTTCATGATGTCGCGCAGCCCGCGAAGCGTCTCACCGAGGCGCTCGGCATCGAGGTGCAGCTCGGCGGCGAGGACGGCGCCGAGCGGGCGCGCCTGGAACCGCAGGGCGGTCACGACGCCGAAGTTGCCTCCGCCGCCTCGAAGCGCCCAGAACAACTCGGGGTTCTCCTCGGCCGATGACGTAACGAGCTCGCCAGAGGCCAAGACGACGTCCGCGCCAACGAGGTTGTCGAGTGCGAGTCCGTCGCGGCGGACCAGCCAGCCGATGCCGCCACCGAGCACGAGTCCGCCCACGCCGACATCCGCCGTGTCGCCAGAGGTAATCGCCAGACCGTGCTTCTGCGCCTCGGCCGCGACCTCGCCCCAGCTGGCGCCCGGGCCTGCCTCGACGATGCCGTCGTCGCCAACCGAGATCGAGTTGAGGCCGCGCAGATCGAGCAGGACGCGGTCGGCGCCGGGGGAGAAGACCGGGCCCGCGTGCCCGCGGCTGCGCACCGCGACCTTCATGCCCTCGGATGCTGCGTACCGCACCGCAGCGACGACATCCGCGACCGACTCTGCGCGCACGATCGCGGCAGGCCCGGGAGCCAAGTAGGGGATGAGGGCGGCGGCGAAGCCGTCGTCAGCCGGCAGGAGCACGGCGCCGGGGACGGCGCGCTGGAGTGGGGAGAGATCCATGGCTTCGACGCTAGCGTGACCGTCCGACCAGCAGCGACTGCGCTACAGCCCGCGACCGACGCTTCCCACGACGCCGTCCAGCGGGGTGCCTGAGGCGTCGCGCTTGGCACCGCCTGCGGGCAACGTGCGAGGCCCGCCGTCGGTACCGACCGCTAGAGCCGGGGCTGGGCCAACCCAGGCCAGCGCCAGCGCGGCTTCGCCCTTGAGGAAGGTGTGACCGCGCACACCGCCCGTCGCGCGACCCTTGCCGGGGAACTCGCTCAGCGACGACACCTTGCCACGGCCCGGATCCGCGCCGGGAAGAGTGTCGACCGGAGTCGAGATCGTCACGACCGCGACGTCGCTGCCCGGATCGACAGCGCCGAAGAAGATCACGGTTGACCGGGCGCTGAGGTTCATCCCCGCCATCCCGCCGGCTGCGACCCCCTGCGGGCGCACCTGCACGGCAGCGAAATGCAACAGCTGGGCGTCGGAGGTCACGAAGACGAGCTCTTCGGCATCCCCGCCCTGACTCGCGCCGACCACCTCGTCTCCCGGCTTCAGGGCGATGACCTCGAAGTCCGGCCTGCTCGGGTATCCGCCCGCTGCTACCCGCTTCACGACGCCCTGCGCGGTGCCCAGTGCGATCGGCAGCTCGGAGGCGAGCGAGACCAAGCCCACCACTCGCTCCTTCTTGTCCGCGAGCCCCAGATAGTCGGCGATCCGCGCCCCGGCCGCCAGCTGCACCGAGTTGGCAGGGACGGCAGGAAGGTCGACCGGCGTGAAACGGACCAGCCGCCCGCGCGAAGTGATCGCGCCGAGCTCACCGCGCGAGGTGGTGACCACCGTCGACAGGATGGCGTCGTGCTTGCTGCGCCGGGCCGCGCCAACCGGCGGCTCGGTGCCCTCCGGCAGATCGACCCGCACGGTGCGACCGGTCGTCGAGAGCACCACGATGGTGGGCAGGTCGGCGATCTCGAGCGCCGGGCCGCCGGATGCTGCCGCTCGACGTTGCGCGGGAGTGCTCGCCGCACTCGCCCGCGCCTCGGTCAGCAGAGTGCGACGTGGCGTGCCGAACTTCTCGGCCACCTCGTCGAGTTCCTGGGCGACCAGGGCGCGGAGCGCCTGAGGCGACGCGAGCAGAGTCTCGAGTTCTGCGATCTCGGCGCGCAGCTTGTCGCGTTCCGTCTCCAGCTCGATCCGGCTGAACCGGGTGAGCCTGCGCAACTGCAACTCGAGGATGTAGTCGGCCTGCAGCACGCTCAGGTCGAAGACGTCGATCAATCGGGCGCGAGCCTGCGCGGTGTCGTCGCTGGTGCGTACCACCTGGATGACCTCGTCGATGTCGAGGATGGCGATCAGCAGTCCGTCGACCAGGTGCAGCCGTTCCTGACGACGCGCGAGCCGATAGCTGGAGCGCCGGGTGACGACCGAGAGCCGGTGATCGAGGTACACCCGCAGCAGTTCGCGCAGGCCGAGAGTCTGCGGCGTGCCGCCGACCAGGGCCACGTTGTTGATCGAGAAGCCGTCTTCGAGCGGGGTCAGCCGGTAGAGCTGCTCGAGCACGCCCTCCGGACTGAAGCCGGTCTTGATGCCGATGACCAGTCGCATTCCGTTCTTGCGATCGGTGAGGTCTGTGACATCCGCAATGCCGGTGATCTTCTTGGCGTTGACCCCGTCTTTGATCTTCTCGATGACCTTCTCGGGGCCGACCAGGTACGGCAACTCGGTGACGACCAGACCGGTGCGACGCGCCGAGAGTTGCTCGACCGTCACCTTGGCGCGCGTCTTGAAGCTGCCACGACCGGTGGCGTACGCGTCTTTGATTCCCTCGAGGCCGACGATCGTGCCGCCGGTCGGCAGATCGGGCCCCGGAACGTAAGCCATCAGGTCATCGAGGGTGGCATCCGGATTCTCGAGCAGGTGCTGCGCCGCTCCCACGACCTCGATCAGATTGTGCGGTGCCATGTTGGTGGCCATGCCGACCGCAATACCACTCGAGCCGTTGACGAGAAGGTTCGGGAACGCCGCGGGAAGCACCTCGGGCTGCGTGAGCTGGTTGTCGTAGTTGGGCACGAAGTCGACGACATCTTCGTCGAGGTCATCGGTCATCGCGACTGCTGCGGCCTGCATCCGTGCCTCGGTGTAGCGAGCCGCGGCCGGGCCGTCGTCGAGCGAACCGAAGTTGCCGTGACCATCGACCAGCGGCACGCGCATGGTGAAGTCCTGAGCGAGGCGCACCAGTGCGTCGTAGATCGCCACGTCGCCATGCGGGTGCAGGCGACCCATCACATCACCGACGACGCGCGCCGACTTGATGTGGCCGCGATCCGGGCGCAAGCCCATCTCGCTCATTTGGAACAGGATGCGGCGCTGCACCGGCTTCAGACCGTCGCGCGCATCCGGCAGGGCGCGCGAGTAGATCACCGAGTACGCGTACTCGAGAAAGGAGCCCTGCATCTCGGTCGCGACATCGATGTCTTCGATGCGTTCGCCGGTGGCTGGGAGTGCGTCTGCTGGGGTGATTTCGGGCGGAGTCATAAGATCGAGCCCATGCTACCGGCGGCCCAATTGCCATCAGCACGGGCGCGCCGCGTCAGTCTCGCCGACGTGCTGCCGAACTGCTTGGCAGCATTGGGCGGCAGCCGCGGAGCCCTCGGGCTGCGGCCAGTGACCCACGCGGTCGTGCTCCTCGTCGACGGCTTGGGCATGGCGGCCCTCGAGGCGCGCTCTGGCCATGCGCGCACCCTGGCGGCGCGGCTGGGCACCGACGGGCCGATCTCGTCGATCTTTCCGACAACGACGGCGGCCGCTCTGGCGACCCTGACTACGGGAAAGCTCGCCGGCCAGCACGGACTGGTCGGCTACAGCGCGCTCGACCCCACCAACGATCGGGTGGTCAACCAGCTCACCGGCTGGGACGACGACGCGATGACGTCTGATTGGCAGCGCCTGCCGACGCTCTTTCAGATGGCGGATGCCACCGGCCTGACCTCGATCGCAATCGGACCCGCTCGGTACGCCGAGTCCGGTTTCACGCGGGCGGTGCTGCGCGGAGCCGAGTACCGCGCCGGCGGATCCATCGCCGATCGCCTCGCGCGGGCCCACGAGGCACTGAGCGGCCCACCCGCACTGATCTACGTCTATGTGCCCGAACTCGATATCGCCTCGCACGCCCACGGACTCGAATCGCCCAACTGGTTGGCCGCCCTGGAGGAGTTGGATGCCGCGGTCGGCCGGTTCTCGACATCGCTCGGCCCCACGCACGGCTTGCTGGTCACCGCCGATCACGGGGTGATCGATGTCCCGCACGATGCGCAGATCGTCGTCGCTCCCGAACTCTTGGGTGGCGTGCGTCACGTCGCGGGGGAGCCGCGTTGCCTGCAGCTGCACCTCGAGTCGGCCGAGTCGGCCGATGAGCACGCCGAGCGTTGGCGCGCGAGCGAGGGATCACGCGCCTGGGTCGCCACGCGCACCGAGGCGATCGCAGCGGGCTGGTTCGGCGAGGTCGCGCCCGAGGTGCTCCCGCGGATCGGTGAGGTGCTGGTCGCCGCGCGCAAGCGCGTCGCCTACTACGCCGATCCGGATGACCGCGGCCGCAAGATGATCGGCCAGCACGGCTCGCTCTCGCCCGACGAACTGAACATCCCGCTCTTGCGATTTGGAGCCTGGGGGTAGCGGCCTACAGGTCGTCGTCGGGACGGGCGCCGAACACGATCTCGTCCCAGCTCGGCATCGCCGCGCGGCCCTTGCGCTTGCCAACCGGTCCCGTCTCACGGGTGGCGCCCGCAGAGGGCGTGCCCTTCGAGATGACGGGAATGTCTGTCGCCGTGTCCAACGGGATGTCGATCAGTCGCACCGTGCCTGTCGAGGGCTGGTTGGCCATCGACTCCTCGTGCTCGAGGTCCATCGGGTCGCGCTCTCCGCGTCGACGGCGCAGCGCCTCGAGAAGGTCGGCGGTCTGATGGTGGCCGGCGGGAGCGGCATCCATTTCGGCCGAAGCGGCGGGGTTGGCGCTGTGCAGTCCACTGTCGAACTCGACGATCGACACCATCGACACGGCCTCGATCACGGTTGCCTCGCCCGTCTCGCCGGGCGCAGACCGGAATGCGCCGCTGTCGAAGCGACCGGCATCGCCGATCTCATCCAGCGGTACGGCACGCAAGCGCGGAAGCAGGTTGGCAGGAAGATCGCCCTGCTGGGAGAGCGAAACGGCCTCGCCGTTGAGGGGTGCGAGAGCGCCCTTCTTCGGTTCGAATGACCAGCGCGCGTCACGCTCGATCTGCTCAGAGACGAAGGTGAGCTTGACGATCCAGCCGCCACCCTGCTCTTTCCAGCTGGCCCAGCGCTCCCCGATGGCACCCATCTCGGCCAGGCGACTGCGGATCACAGCCCCGAATGTGGCGCCTCCGGCAAGTGGGTCCGTCTCGACCGCGGTATGGACGGCCACGTTGAGCGCAGACTCGATGACGTATTCGCGCTCGGCGAGCACCGGCCCCTCGAAGCGCTGGATGTATTCCAGCGGAGCACCGGTGATGGCCGACACATCTTCTGCCGACATTCCTGACCGGATATGGGTCTGAATGTCGCGAGGCGAGAGCTTGCGCTCGGCGCCGGGCGTTGGCGACGACTGACGGAGCCGCGACTGCAGCACCTCGTCGATGGCGAGGCGAAAACGCGCCCCTTCGTCGGAGGCGACGAGCAGAGACCCGTCTTCCACTCCGATGACCCTCAGCTCATCCATGCTGAACGACCTCCAGCCGTCACGATTCCTGCACAGGATGTCACGGCACCGGGCGAAATCCGGGGAATAACCCGGGCGCGCCGTCAGTTGTACGGGTCGCGACGAAGAGTAGTTCTCAACGGTTTGCTTATCCAGGTTCGATGTTGCAGACTGTCGCCGCCGATTGAGTCACACACGGCACTTCACGAGATGGATGGGCATGGCAACCGACTACGACGCACCGAGGAAGACGGACGAGGACACCGACTCGATCCAGGCCCTTCAGGAGCGTGTTCCCGACAAGATGTCGGGGGTCGTCGATGTGGATGACGCCGACAACCCGGGTTTCGAGCTCGCCGGACAGGATCTCTCGGACCTCGACCTCGATGTGGTGGTGCTTCCGCCCCAGGCCGATGAGTTCACCTGCGTCAATTGCTTCTTGGTCAAGTTGCAGTCGCAGTTCGACCACGACACCAAGCTCGGGCCGATCTGCCAGGAGTGCGCGGCGTGATTGCTCGCGATCACAAGGATTTGTGATCGCACCACGCAGCGCCGACGAAGCTGCGCTTCGTCGGGTCACTTGCGCAGCGCGGCAGCCAGTTCTGCGGGATGCCGCGTCGACACCAGCCAGTAGGGCGTGGGATCGCTCGGGTCATCCAGCTGGATTTTCACGACACCCGCGATCCAGCCGCGCAGCAGCAGCCAGGCGCGCGCGTCGAGCTGAGTTCCGCGCTGAGCGGTAGCCTCCTGACCCGTGAAGGGCGTCGCAGCTGCGACCACGGCCATGGGCAGGCGCGCCCGGCCCGCGCTGAACAGAGCATCGTCGACATCGATCACGGGAGTGGTGACCAGGAGAGTCACGACGATCGTCGCGTACAGCACGATCGCGCACACGATTCCTGCCGTCGTCGAGATCGGCAGGAACACCAGAAGGCTCGCGGGAATGACCAGCGCCGTCGACAAAAACACCCACGCGGCGGGCCAGAGACGCTCGTGATAGTTCGGCTCGACGGAGTTCGACATAGGGCTATTCGACCATGGGCTAGCCTCGTTGGGTGACCGAGTCCGTCGAGGTGTTAGTGCACGGTGCCGAGGCTCCGCTGTATGCGCATCCGGGCGACGCAGGCGCCGATCTGGTCTCCACAGAGAGCCTCACGCTCGCCCCCGGCCAACGTGCCACCGTGGGAACGGGCGTCTCGATCGCCCTGCCAGACGGATATGCCGCGCTCGTCGTGCCGCGCAGCGGGTTGGCCGCCAAGCACGGCATCACGGTGGTGAACACGCCGGGAACTGTCGACGCCGGCTACCGCGGCGAGATCAAGGTCATCCTGCTGAACACGGATGCCTCAGAGCCGTACACCATCGCCAGCGGCGACCGGATTGCCCAACTGCTCGTGCTGCCCGTTGCCCGGGCTCGTTTCATCCCCGTCGAGCGCTTGCCGGGCAGTCAGCGCGGTGAAGGCGGATTCGGATCGACCGGCTACAGTGCCGCCGCAAAGCCCCCCGAGTCAGGAGTCTCTGCGTGACCGACTATCCCGCCGACGCGGCAGCACCGGCCGAGCAGCCGAAGTCTGCTCCCGCCGACCGCGAGGTCAACGGACCACTCGACGAGGCAGAGGCGAACCACGTTCGCCCCTACGTCGACCTCGGCGGCGTGAAGGTGCTGCCCCGACCAGAGCTCGGACTGCGCCTCGAGGTAGAAGAGGGCAGCAAACGCGTCGTCGCGGTCGCGCTCGACTACGCGGGCTCCACCCTGCAGGTGCAGCCGTTCGCCGCGCCGCGCAACAGCGGGCTGTGGCACGAGATCCGGGATCAGATCGTCGAGCAGATCGCGCGCCAGGGCGGAACGACGTCGACGGTGATGGGCCCACTCGGACCCGAGATCCGCGCAGAGATCCCGGCGCCGACCGGATCGGAGCCTGCAGGCACAAGGGTCGCGCGCTTCATCGGTGTCGACGGGCCGCGCTGGTTCCTGCGTGGCGTGATCAGCGGGCAGGCGCTCGTGGATCCGGAAGCAGCAGCCCGCGTCGAGGAGCTGTTCCGGAGCATCGTGGTGGTGCGCGGCACCACTCCGATGCCGCCCCGTGACCTGATCCCGCTGTCTGTGCCCGCCTCTATGGGCGGCGGCACGCCGCAGAGCGTCTGATGGCGAAGACGGAATCTGGCGGCCAGCCCGACTTCCGGGAGCAGATGTCCCAAGCGCTTCGGCGCTCGGGGCTCGGCCGCGTGGCGCCTGACCAAGCCCCGTCGGCAGCGACCCTCTTGACTGCGATTGGCGGCGTGCGCGGAATCGTCGAATCGATCCTGCCTGGCCTGCTCTTCTTGGTGACGTACACGATCACGCACAACTTGGGATGGTCGGTGGCGGCGCCGGTGGCGATCGCCGTGGTCTTCGTGCTGATCCGCCTGGTGCGCCGCCAGCCGGTCACGACGGCGATCGCCGGCCTGCTCGGGATTGTCATCTCTGCCGTGATCGCGCTGCTCACCGGCCGGCCCGAGAACAACTTCGTGCCCGGCTTCTTCAT
This sequence comes from Pseudolysinimonas sp., assembly GCA_039928695.1. GTDB lineage: Bacteria > Actinomycetota > Actinomycetes > Actinomycetales > Microbacteriaceae > Lysinimonas. The sequence continues at coordinate 28,177 of JBDSSQ010000043.1, forward strand.
CAATGCCGGGATCCTGGCGGTCACGCTCATCACTCTGGCGGTGCGACGACCGTTCATCGGCCTCGTCGCCTCTTTGCTGCTGAGCGATCCAGAGTGGCGCAGCGATCGCGCCCAACTTCGGGTCGCGTACATCGCCACCTGGCTGTGGGTGGGCCTCGCGGTGATCCGCCTCGGCGTCGAACTGCCGCTCTACTTCGCCGGCGCCACCTCGAGCTTGGCAGCTGCCCGTTTGATCACGGGAGTGCCGCTGTATGCGGTGATCCTGTGGCTGACCTGGCTGGTGATGCGCACCGCGTGGACGGCGCCCGAGCGCGTCGAAGACGACGCCGAACAGTAGGTGCGGCGCCCCCAAGCTCCGCCGCGCTGGGGTGTAAAGTATCTTGATGTCGAGATATATCGGCGGTAGAGTTTTCGAATACGAGCAAGGGAGACGCCATGTCGGCTGTTGACAGTTTCGGTTCCAAGAGCACCCTGGCCGTGGGGGGAACCGACTACGAGGTCTTCCGCGTCGACACCGTTCCCGGCTACGAGAAGCTGCCGTTCAGCCTCAAGGTGCTGCTCGAGAATCTGCTCCGCACCGAAGATGGCGCGAACGTCACGAAGGGTCAGATCGAAGCGCTCGGTTCGTGGGATCCCACGGCTGAGCCCGACACCGAGATCCAGTTCACCCCGGCCCGCGTCATCATGCAGGACTTCACGGGCGTTCCGTGCATCGTCGACCTCGCGACGATGCGCGAGGCGGTCGCCGCCCTCGGCGGAGACGCGCACAAGATCAACCCGCTTGCTCCCGCAGAGCTGGTCATCGACCACTCGGTGATCGCCGACCTGTTCGGCGCCGCCGACTCCCTTCAGCGCAATGTCGACATCGAGTACGAGCGCAATGGCGAGCGCTACCAGTTCTTGCGCTGGGGGCAGACGGCGTTCGACGACTTCAAGGTCGTTCCGCCCGGCACCGGCATCGTGCACCAGGTCAACATCGAATACCTCGCGCGGGTGACGTTTACCCGCACTGTTGGGGGAGTGCTGCGCGCATACCCCGACACCCTGGTCGGTACCGACTCGCACACCACCATGGTCAACGGCCTCGGCGTGCTGGGCTGGGGGGTTGGCGGCATCGAGGCCGAAGCGGCAATGCTCGGTCAGCCGGTCTCGATGCTTATCCCGAAGGTCGTGGGGTTCAAGCTCGCCGGCTCGATCCCCACGGGCGTGACGGCGACGGATGTCGTGCTGACCATCACCCAGATGCTGCGGCAGCACGGCGTGGTCGGCAAGTTCGTCGAGTTCTACGGCGCCGGAGTCGCCGAGGTGCCGCTGGCCAACCGTGCGACGATCGGCAACATGAGCCCCGAGTTCGGCTCGACCGCAGCGATGTTCCCGATCGATCAGGTGACGCTCGACTACCTGCGCCAGACCGGCCGTGACGAAGAGCAGATCGCCTTGGTCGAGGCGTATTCCAAGCTCCAGAAGCTCTGGCACGATGCCGATGCCGATGCCGAGCCGGTGTACAGCGAGTACCTTGAGCTCGACCTCTCGACCGTCGTGCCCTCGATCGCCGGCCCGAAGCGGCCGCAAGACCGGGTCGAACTCACGAACGCAAAGACCCAGTTCGAGAAAGACCTGGTCGACTACGCAGATTCCGATCTGTCGTTCGTGGATGTCGCCGTCGAAGGAACCTTCCCGGCGTCAGATCCCATTGGCTTCACCCCGCAAGACGAGGAAAGGGCGCACGGAGTGCACCACACCCACGTCTCTGCCGCGCCCAAGACCATCTCGAAGCCGATCCCGATCGCTTTGGCGGACGGCACGAAGTACACCCTGAACCACGGGGCGGTGGCGGTCGCGGCGATCACCTCGTGCACGAACACCTCGAATCCCAGCGTGATGCTCGCCGCCGGCCTGCTCGCCCGCAACGCGAACCGCAGGGGGCTTACAACCAAGCCGTGGGTCAAGACCACGCTTGCCCCCGGATCCAAGGTCGTCACCGACTACTACGACAAGTCGGGCCTCACCACTGAGCTCGAAAAGCTCGGCTTCTTCACGGTGGGCTACGGCTGTACGGTCTGCATCGGCAACACCGGACCGCTGATCGACGAGGTCTCGGCTGCGATCAACGACAACGACCTCGCGGTGACTGCCGTGCTCTCGGGCAACCGCAACTTCGAGGGGCGCATCAGCCCGGACGTGAAGATGAACTACCTGGCCAGCCCGCCCTTGGTGATTGCGTACGCGCTGGCCGGCTCCATGAACTTCGACTTCGAGACCGACGCGCTCGGCACTGACCCCGACGGCATCGATGTCTATCTCAAAGACATCTGGCCGGATGCCGCAGAGGTCCAGAAGACCATCGACTCGTCGATCTCGACCGAGATGTTCACGAAGGAATACGGCGCGGTCTTCGACGGGGATGAGCGCTGGCGCTCGCTGCCGACGCCCGACAGCGAGGTCTTCGAGTGGGACGAGAACTCGACATACGTGCGAAAGCCCCCGTACTTCGACGGAATGACCTTGGAGACCAGCCCGGTGGTCGACATCACCGGCGCTCGCGTGCTCGCGAAGCTCGGCGACTCGGTCACCACCGACCACATCAGCCCTGCAGGCAACATCAAGGCCGACAGCCCGGCGGGAAAGTACCTGCAGGAGCATGGCGTCGACCGCAAGGACTTCAACTCCTACGGCTCTCGGCGCGGCAACCACGAGGTCATGATTCGGGGCACCTTCGCGAACATCCGACTGAAGAACCAGCTGTTGGACGGCGTCGAGGGCGGCTTCACGCGCGACTTCACCCTGGCGGATGCGCCGCAGGCGTTCATCTACGACGCCAGCGTCAACTACCAGGCCGCCGGCACGCCCTTGGTGATCTTCGCCGGCAAGGAGTACGGATCCGGCTCGAGCCGCGACTGGGCAGCCAAGGGCACCAACCTGCTCGGGGTGAAGGCGGTGATCGCTGAGAGTTTCGAGCGCATCCACCGGTCGAATCTGATCGGCATGGGCGTGATCCCTCTGCAGTTCCCGGCGGGCAAGACCGCGGGCGACCTGGGGCTCGACGGCACCGAGGTGGTGAGCATCTCGGGCATCACGGCGCTCAACGACGGTTCGACGCCGAAGACGGTTCACGTGACCGCGACAGCGAGCGAGCAGTCCCCGAGCGGCAAGGCGCCGATCGAGTTTGACGCTGTCGTGCGCATCGACACGCCGGGCGAAGCTGACTATTACCGCAACGGCGGCATCCTCCAGTACGTGCTCAGGAGCCTCGTCTAGACGAGCGCAGGCCTCGGGGGCCTATGCCGCACCCTCAGCCACGAGCACGCCATCTACATACGCCCTCAGCGATTGCGGCCGGTACGCACCGAAGAGTCCAGGCGTCTGCTTGTCGATTCGAACAGCGTGCTGCTCCTGGGTGCCGACGGTGAAGCTGTAGGACCGCAACTGCCCCTTTGAGGTCATGGTGACCTCGTCTTTCAGTCGCACGCCGTCCACCTCAACAGTCGTGCCACCCATCACTTTGTCAAAACTGAACCCAATTGTGTGCCGCTCAGCCGCGCCTACTTCGAAGTTCAATTGCATGCGGATCAGTCTAGGAGTTTGGTCGGGTCCGACACCCTGACGCTAGCCGTGCCATCCTCAGCCGGAATTGCCGAAGCCGGTTAGGCTCGAAACATGTCGTTGCTTGAGGGGATCCATACGCCTCGCGACCTCGATGCGCTGAGTCGTGAGCAGCTGACACGGCTCGCCGAAGAGATCCGCACCTTCCTGATCACCGAGGTCTCGAAGACCGGGGGACACCTCGGGCCGAACCTCGGTGTTGTCGAGTTGACCGTGGCGATCCACCGGGTCTTCGACTCGCCGCACGACGCCATCGTGTTCGACACCGGCCACCAGAGCTACGTTCACAAGCTGCTGACCGGCCGCCACGACTTCTCGCGGTTGCGCATGAAGGGCGGCCTGGCCGGCTATCCGCAGCGCTCAGAGTCGGTGCACGACATCGTGGAGAGTTCGCACGCGTCCAGCTCGCTGAGTTGGGCTGACGGGATCTCTCGCGCGTTCTCGATGACCGGCCAGAACGACCGCTACGTGGTCGCGGTGGTCGGCGACGGAGCCCTGACCGGCGGCATGACCTGGGAGGCCCTCAACAACATCAGCGATGACAACAATCGTCGTCTGGTGATCATCGTCAACGACAACGGCCGTTCGTACGCCCCAACCATTGGCGGAATGGCGCGCTTTCTCAACACGGTGCGAACGCGGCGGGCCTACCGCGATCTGTATCGAAAGAGCGAGCGCCTGTTCGGCAAGTTCGGCGCACCCGGGCGCGCGATCTACCGCGGCACGCGCGGCGCGATGCACGGCTTTCTCGCACGCTTCAGCAACAACGAGGCCCTCTATTCGAACCTCGATATCAAGTACATCGGGCCCGTTCACGGTCACGATCTGCACGCGCTCGAAGAGGCGCTGAGGCAGGCCAAGAACTACGAAGCGCCCGTTATCGTGCACGTGATCACCGAGAAGGGTCACGGCTTCGAGCCAGCTGTCCTCGATGTCGCCGATCAGTTCCACGCCGTGGGCCAGATCGATCCAGAGACCGGCGAACCGGTCGAGCACTCGAGCCGACCGTCGTGGACGTCCGTCTTCGCCGACGAGATGGTCGCGCTGGCGGAGCGCAATCCCAAGATCGTCGGCATCACGGGCGCGATGCTGCGACCGACCGGGCTCTACAAGATGGCCGAGAAGTTCCCGGACCGCGTCTTCGACGTCGGCATCGCCGAGCAGCACGCCGTCACCAGCGCAGCAGGCCTCGCGTTCGGCGGTCTGCATCCCGTCGTGGCCATCTACGCCACCTTCATCAACCGCGCCTTCGACCAGGTGCTGATGGATGTCGCCCTCCACAAGGCGGGCGTTACCTTCGTCCTCGACCGCGCGGGCGTCACCGGTCCAGACGGACCCAGCCACCACGGCATGTGGGACCTGGCGATCCTGCAGGCCGTTCCGCACATCCGCATTGCCGCACCGCGCGATGCCACCCGGCTGCGCGAGGAGCTGGGCGAGGCGGTCGCGGTTGACGACGGTCCGACCGTCGTGCGATTCTCGCGCGGCAACGTCGGCAACGAAGTCGATGCACAACGACGCACCGCAGACGGTGTCGACGTGTTGCGCGAGGCGCCGCATCGCGATGTGCTGCTGGTCGCTGTGGGCCCCATGGCGGATCTGGCGCTCCGGGTCGCTGACCGTCTCGCGGCTCAGGGGATCGGCGCCACCGTCGTGGATCCGCGGTGGGTCGTTCCCGTGCAGCCGAGCATCATCGAACTCGCGGACCAGCATCGGTTGGTCGTGACGATCGAAGATGGCATCCGGGTCGGGGGAGTCGGCACTCGCATTCGCCAAGAACTGCGGGCAGCCGGAGTGGACACTGCGGTCGACGAGCTCGGTTTGCCCGACGAGTTCTTGCCGCAGGGCACTCGCGACGAGATTCTCGCCGATGCCGGACTCACCGACCAGCAGATCGCCCGTGACATCGTCTCGCAGGTGCTTGGCACGCGCATCCCCGTGGCTCGACCGCTGCCAGAGGAGTTCGCCGAGCGCGCGGCGCAGAAGAATCTCTAGTCGATCACCCCAATTTGACTTCAAGCGCGCTTGAAGTTCTACCGTGAAGACATGACCATCACCGACGCCGGCATGTCCATCTCAGATATGGCCGCCGAGACCGGGCTGACGACCTCCACCCTGCGCTACTACGAGCAAGAGGGACTGCTGCTCGCCCAGCCCGAGCGGGCGTCCAGCAGTCATCGGCGCTACCCGCCGCAGATGGTCAATTGGCTGACCTTCATCACCAGGTTGCGCTCGACGGGGATGCCCATCCGCGACATCCGCCGCTATGCAGAGCTCGCCCGACAGGGTGATGCGACAACGCCGCAACGGCTCGCGTTGTTGGTGGAGCACCGCAGCCGCGTGCTCGAGCAACTCGCCGAGGTGCAGCGCAGCCTCGAGGCCATCGATTTCAAGATTGCAACATATGAAAGGTTCGAAACGAAATGAAGCACACCGCACTTGGCACCCTCGACGTCTCTCGACTGGGGCTCGGCACCATGGGCATGTCGGCGTTCTACTCGGGGGCGGGCACCGACGATGCAGAGTCAATCCGCACCATTCGCCGAGCCCTCGACCTCGGGATCACCTTCTTCGACACGGCTGAGATCTACGGGCCGTACATCAATGAAGAACTGTTGGGAAAGGCACTGGGCCCCGATCGCGACTCTGTGGTCGTCGCGACCAAGGGCGGCACGCTGAAGCATCTCGACGACAACTCCTACGGGTTCGACGGCCGGCCCGAGAACATGCGGATCGCCCTCGAAGGATCGCTGCAGCGCCTGGGGACCGACCACATCGATCTCTACTACCAGCACCGGATGGATCCGAACACTCCCATCGAAGACACCGTCGGGGCGATGGCCGAGTTCGTTGCCGAGGGCAAGATCCGCGGCTACGGTCTGTCGGAGGCGGCTCCCGAGCGCATCCGCGCGGCTCACGCGATCCATCCGGTCACGGCGATTCAGAGCGAGTACTCCCTGTGGACTCGCGATCCCGAAGCAGAGCTGCTGCCCTTGCTACGCGAACTCGGCGTGGGCTTCGTGCCGTACTCGCCGCTCGGGCGCGGCTTCTTGACGGGCGCGATCCGCTCGACCGAGTCGCTCGACACGAAAGACTTCCGTCGCAACAACCCGCGGTTCGAGGGTGACAACCTGGCCGAGAACCTGAAGATCGTGGATGCCGTCGAAGCGGTCGCCGCCGAGGCAGGCGCGACTCCCGCGCAGGTCGCCCTCGCGTGGATCCTGGCTCAGGGCGAGGGCATCGCTCCCATTCCGGGCACCAAACGGGTCTCGCGTCTCGAAGAGAACCTGGCCGCAGACTCTCTCGTGCTGACCGCTGATCAGCTCGCCAGGCTCGATGCGTTGCCGGCCCCGGCAGGCGACCGCTATGCCGACATGACGTCGGTCAACCGCTAGCGCCGGGAATATCCCACCCGGTCACCGAACTTTCACTCTCAGCAGACGCATTGCTGCTTCCGATGTCGGTGGTCGGGGCTAGCATGTGGACAGTGTGAACAAACGCACAGCCGCGATCACAGAGCCTGAGGAACCATGACCCAGACCCTTCCATCCGACGCCACGGCATACGCCGAGGGCCGCCTTGATTCGCGTTCACGAGTGGCGATCATCCTGCTTCTCGCGGCGGTCTTCGTGGTGTTCCTCAACGAGACCTTCCTGAGCGTCGCGCTCACGGACATCGACAACGACCTGCAGATCTCACCGACCTTGGGGCAATGGTTGTCGACCGGCTTCGCGCTGACGATGGCCGTCGTCATCCCGGTCACCGGCTGGCTGCTGCAGCGGCTCAACACGCGACCGGTGTTCATCCTGGCGATGAGCCTGTTCACGGCGGGCACCCTGATCGCGGCGAGCGCGCCGGCCTTCTCGATGCTGCTACTCGGCCGCATTGTGCAGGCGTCGGGCACCGCCATCATGATGCCGCTCATGATGACGACGATCATGACGCTGGTTCCGCCGCAGTCGCTGGGGCGGATGATGGGCAGGATCTCGATCGTCATGTCGGTAGCGCCGGCCATCGGTCCCACCATCTCGGGCTTCCTTCTGCCGATCGTGCACTGGCGCGGCCTGTTCTGGGTGATGGCGCCGATCGCCGTCGCGATGTTGATCATCGGCATCCTGCGCGTGCCCAACGTGTCTGAGCCGCGCAAGGCGCCGCTCGACGTGCTCTCGGTCATCCTCTCGGCGATCGCCTTCAGTGGACTGGTCTACGGCCTCAGCACGCTGGGCCAAGCGGCGAGTGGCAACGCCGCTGTCCCCTCATGGATCCCGCTGGTGATCGGCGGACTGTTCCTCGTCGCGTTCCTCCTGCGCCAGCTGCAACTGCAGCGACGGAATGCCGCGCTGCTCGACCTGCGCACCTTCACGTCGCGCACGTTCACCATGTCGATGTCGATGCTGGCCGTCAGCATGGTGGCGCTGTTCGGCACGGTGATCGTGCTGCCGCTGTACATGCAGAACGTGCTGCACCAGAGCACGATCGTGATCGGTCTGACGCTGCTGCCAGGTGGGCTGCTGATGGGTCTGCTCGGCCCCTTGGTCGGACGTCTCTACGACCGTTTCGGTCCTCTGCCGCTGGTGGTTCCCGGTGCGGCGATGGTGAGTGCGGTGTTCTTCGCCTTCAGCTTCTTGAGCGCGAGCACTCCGGTGTGGTTCATCATCGTCGCGTACCTGGCGCTGTGCCTCGGCCTGGCGTTCCTGTTCACGCCGTTGTTCACCTCGGCGCTCGGCGCCCTGCCGCCGCATCTGTACTCGTACGGCAGCGCGACGCTGGCGACCATCCAGCAGGTCGCCGGCGCGGCGGGCACGGCGCTCTTCATCGCATTCTTGGCGATCGGCTCCGGTGGGGCAGCCGCCGATCTGGGAAACGTCGCACCGAGTGCCATCGACGTCGACGCCGTGTCGGCAGGCGTTCGGTTGGCCTTCCTGATCGGAGCGTTCGTGTCGTTGGTGGCGCTCGTTCTGGCGTTCTTCGTGCGCAAGCCGCCGACCCCCGAGGTGCCGAACAGCGAGTTCGCCGCGAGCGACGCAGCGGCGGCTCCGGCTCACTGAGGTCACGCACAAAGGCCCGGAACCATGAGTCCCGGGCCTTTGTGCCGAAATCGGCTAAGCCACCCCGACGATCATGGGGTGGTGGAAAGTGTCGTTGAAGACGCGTTCGCTGGCGCCGACCCGGTCGAGGTACGGGGTCACTCCGCCCATCTGGAAGGGCCATCCGGCACCGAGGATCAGGCAGAGGTCGATGTCTTCGGCTGCCGCGACAACGTGATCCTGGAGCATCCGGTGGATCTCGTCGGCCAGGCCGTCTTCGACTCGCGTGCGCAGCTGCTCGGCGGTCAGGGGTTTCGGGTCGGCGACCTGGTGCTTCTTCACGATCGCGAGCGCCTTCGGGTCGTAGCCCTTGACCTTGCCCTTGGGGTCCTTCTCGAGCAGGTGGCCGTACTCGGCCAGTTCATCGAGCGCAGCGCTGACGAAGAACCGGTCGGGGAAGGCGTCGTGATGGGTGTGCAGCACGTGGGCGCCGATCGGCAGGCCGACCAGCTCGAGCAGGGCGAACGGGTCCATCGGAAGACCGAACGGGCGCACCGCCTCGACCACGACATCCGGGGCCGTGCCGTTCTCGACAGCGTTCATCGCCTCGCCGAGCAGCTTGGCCAGGATGCGGTTCACCACGAATCCGGGAGTGTCGGTCGTGATCACGGCGTTCTTGCGCAGCGCGGCAGCCGTCACCATCGCCGTGCTGAGCGCCTCGTCGGTGGTCTTCGGAGTCTTCACGACCTCGATCAGCGGCATGACCGCGACCGGGTTGAAGAAGTGGAAGCCGACGACGCGCTCCGGGTGCTTGAGCTTCGCGCCGATCTGCTCGACCGACAGTGACGAGGTGTTCGTGGCGAAGATCGCATCGTCGGCCACGTACTGCTCGACATCGGCGAAGACCTGCTGCTTGACACCCAACTCTTCGAAGACGGCCTCGATCACCCAGTCGGCGTCGGCGAAGTCCTTCTTGTCTGTCGTCCCGCTGATCAGAGCCTTCAGGCGATTGGTCTCATCGGCACCAATGCGGCCCTTCGCCGCGAGCTTGTCGATCTCGCCATTGATGTAGTCGAGACCCTTGTCGACCCGCGACTGATCGAGGTCTGTGATCACCACCGGCACCTTGAGGCGGCGGACGAACAGCAGCGCGAACTGACTCGCCATCAGGCCAGCACCGATCACGCCGACCTTGGTGATCTTCTTGGCGAGAGCCTTGTCGGGCGCGCCCGCCGGACGCTTGGCGCGCTTCTGCACCAGGTCGAATGCGTAGATGCTCGCGCGGAACTGGTCACCAGAGATCAGGTCGGCGAGCGCCTCATCCTCGGCGGCGAAGCCAGTCTTCTTGTCGGTATTCTTGGCGGCCTTCAGCAGCGAGACGGCTCGGTACGGGCTGAGTGCGACCTTGCCGATGCGGCTGGCCAGGGTCTTCTCGGCGATGCCAATCGCGATGTCCCATTTGACCGCGCGCTCCAGCTTGCCCGGCTCGTTGGCGCGTTTGACCTTGATCGCGCCGGTGAGCACGCCGTCAGTCCACTTCAGCGAGTCCTCGAGAAAGTTGACCGAGGGGAAGATGGCATCGGCGATGCCGAGGTCGAACGCCTTCTGACCGTTGAGCATGGTGTTGGTCTTCAGAGGGTTGCTGACCACGACCTCGAGTGCGTTCTCGATGCCGATCAGGTTCGGCAACAGGTAGGCGCCGCCCCAGCCGGGAATGATGCCGAGAAAGACCTCGGGCAGCGCGAAGGCGGGTACAGAGGCGTCGATCGTTCGGTACGTGGCGTTCAGCCCGATCTCGACACCGCCACCGAGCGCGAGCCCGTTGGTGTAGACGAACGACGGGATGCCGAGCTCACCCAGGCGACCGAGGGTCGCGTGTCCGAGCTGCGCCATCAGGAGTCCGACGTCGCGGCTGGGCAGCTCACCCGCGCGTGAGAGGTCTGCCCCCGCGGCCAGGATGAACTGCTTGCCGGTGATGGCCACGGCATCCAACTCGCCATTCGCGGCTCGGGTCTTGAGCTCGTCGAGCACGCCGGCGAGCTCGAGCAGGGTCGCGGGGCCGAGTGTGTTCGGCCGGGTATAGTCGCGCCCGTTATCGAGGGTGATCAGCGCCAACCGCTTGCCGCTTGGCAGGGTGATGTCTCGCACGAAGGAATGCGTCACCACCTCATCGGGGTCGAGGGCGACCAGCTTGCCGAAGTCGATTCCCTCGTACTGGGCGATCGCCGATGCTGCGGCCGCCATTACTTGCCTGCCTTGCCGGAGCCGCCGAAGTGTGGGTTCTCCCAGATGATGCTGCCGCCCTGACCGAGGCCGACGCACATGGCTGTGACGCCGTAGCGCACGTTCGGCTGCTCCTCGAACTGGCGAGCCAGCTGGATCATCAGGCGGACGCCGGACGAGGCGAGGGGATGCCCGATCGCGATTGCACCGCCCCAGGGGTTCACCCGCGGGTCGTCATCGTCGATGCCGAAGTGGTCCAGGAACGACAGCACCTGCACCGAGAACGCCTCGTTGAGTTCGAAGGCGCCGATGTCACCGATCGTCAGGCCGGCCTTGCGGAGCGCCTTCTCGGTGCTCGGCACCGGCCCGAGGCCCATGACCTCGGGCTCGACACCGGCGAACGCGAAGCTCACCATGCGCATCTTGACGCCCAGGTTCAGTTCTTTGGCGGCCGCTTCGCTGGCCAGCAGCGACACGGCTGCACCGTCGGTCAGCGGCGACGAGTTGCCTGCGGTGACACGGCCATGCGCGCGGAACGGCGTCTTCAGGGTCGCGAGGCCCTCCATGTTGGTCTCGGGGCGCATGCCCTCGTCCTGGGTCGCGAGACCCCAGCCCGCCTCGCTCTTGATCGCGACCGGGATCAGGTCAGGCTGGATCTTGCCGGCGGCGTATGCGGCAGCCACCTTCTGCTGGCTGCGCATGCCGTAGCGGTCCGCGCGCTCCTTGGTGAGCTTCGGAAAGCGGTCGTGCAGGTTCTCGGCGGTGGCTCCCATGGCGAGGGCATCGGGATCCACCAGCTTTTCAGCGACGAACCTCGGGTTCACGTCGGCACCGAAGCCCATCGGGTGGCGACCCATGTGCTCGACGCCGCCGGCGATCCCGACGTCGTATGCGCCGTAGCCGATCGCCGAGCCGATGGTCGAGACCGTGGTCATCGCGCCAGCGCACATCCGGTCGAGCGCGTAACCGGGCACGCTCAGCGGCAGGCCGGCGAGGATCGACGCCGTGCGACCGAGGGTCAGCCCCTGGTCGCCGGTCTGGGTGGTGGCGGCGATGCCCACGTCATCCACCCGCTCCTTGGGGAGGTTGGGATTGCGCTCGAGCAGACCGATCATGGCCTTCACGATCAGGTCGTCTGCGCGGGTGTTCCAGTACTGGCCCTTTTCGCCTGCGCGCCCGAACGGGGTGCGAACCCCATCCACGAACACGACTTCCGCTCTCTCGGCCACGATGCCTCCACCTTTGCTTGCTCTGCGTTGTTGCGCTGCGTTTATCGCAACCCGTCCGGGCAGCACGTTACGCGCTGAGAACCCGGGGCGCTTGCCAGCCTAGGCAGGCTCAGAAGAGGGTCAGAATCCTTTGATCATTCCGACGACTCGGGGTCGGTGGCCGTCTCGGGCGTTTGGATGGGTTCGACAAAGGCATCGGCGATGACCTGTGCGGTTGCGTCAATCTGCCACTGACGCGCTCCGAGCGCCCCCAACGCTTCTCCGATGGTCTGCACGGTCGCCGGGACCGGGGGAGTCCAGGCCACCCGGCGCAAGAAGTCGGGGGTGAGCAGGTTCTCCATCGGGATGTCGAGCTCGGTCGAGATCTCGGTCACTGCCGCGCGAGCCCGTTTCATCCGCCCGTCGGCCTCCGGGTTCTTCTCCGACCACACGCGCGGCGGCGGCAGGGCGTCGCTCGGCGGCCGAACCTGCGGCAGCTCGGTGGCGGCCATGCCGTCTTGAATCGCGCCGAACCACCGATCGATCTGGCTGCGGCTGGCGCGACCAGTGAACTCCTTGATGGCAGCCAGGTCGCGCTTCGTGGCCGGCAGCACGCGGGCGGCGGCCACCAGCGAACCGTCAGGCATGAGGCGACCGGGCGCTGTGTCGATCTCGCGGGCGTAGTCGTCTCGCGCGGTCCAGAGCGCGCGCGCGACGGCGAGGTTGCGCGCCTGGCGCAGCGAGTGGATCCCCGAGAGTCGCCGCCACGGTTCCTCGCGCACCGGGGCCTCACGGCGTAGCACAGCACCGAACTCCTCCTCGGCGATCTGCGTCTTGCCGGCGGCATCCAGAATCTCGCCGATCTTGTCGCGAAGGTCGGGCAAGAGCTCGACGTCGAGAGCTGCGTAGACCAACCAGCTCTGCGGCAGCGGCCGGGTCGACCAGTCGGCGGCCGAGTGCTCCTTGGCCAGATGGATGCCGAGCAGCTGTTCGACGACCGGCCCGAGTCCCACGCGTGGCAAGCCGGCCAGTCGGGCGCCGAGCTCGGTGTCGAAGATGCGCCCCGGATCGAGGCCGACCTCGCGCAGGCACGCCAGGTCTTGGCTGGCGGCGTGCAGAATCCACTCCTGGTCTGCCATCAGGTCAGCGAGCGCCGAGAAGTCGCCGATCGCCGGCGGATCGAACAAGAAGGCGCCGGAGCCGCGCCGGAATATCTGGATCAGGTATGCCCGCTGCGAGTAGCGGAATCCGGATGCCCGCTCGGCATCCACCGCGAACGGCCCTTCGCCAGCGGCAAGCCGGCCAACCGCGAACTCGTACTCGGCACGCGTATCGATGACGTGCAGCGGAGAGTGCGGCTCTGGTTCGCGAATGAGCTCCGCCGACTCGTCGACTTCGACTGCATCTGCGTCGACGTCTGCGGCGCGCGGCGTGCTGGCTGGCTCGCGTGGCTCCAGAAAGATCGGCCCGTCAGTCACGCGTCGCTCGGAGGTCGGGCAGCAGACTCACCGCATCCGCCGTCGGCGGCAGGCCGGCGAGTTGGCAGACCAGGTCGCTCCAGCCCTCGACGTGGGCCGCGAAGTCGAGGTCGGCTGGGGTCCAGGATGCGCGTACTTCGAGCTGAGCGCCGTCGCTCTGCCCGGCCAACTCGCCGAATCCGGTCGAGAGCACCTTGGTCGCCGTGCCAGACGAGGAGTGGTGGTGCGCGCCACGCAACTCGAGCGCATCCATCAACCACGACCAGGCGACGTCAGCGATGAAGGGGTCGAGACCGATATCGGTCTCGAGCGGTGCCTGGGCGAAGCACACGACGCGGAATGCACCACCCCATGCCTCAGGCTCTTCTGCGTCATAGAGCAGCACGAACCGGCCGGTTCCCAGCACCGAGTCGACGCCGTGGCGGGCGGGGCGCACATCGCCTGCCAGCGCGATCGTGTGCGGCGCGAGCCCGGTCGGGGCAACGATCTCGGCGAGCTCCAACTCGGGACGAGCGACTGCGCTCCGCACCGACTCGAGGGCCGCGCCGAATGCGGGCGGCACCAGGGGTCCAGATGCAGTTTCGGGCACGTCTGCAGACTAGGGTTTTCACCGAGGCGGCGTCGGGTGCCACGCCGCTCTGAGCCCGGAGCAAGGGGAGCAGCATGGCCAGTCGCGCCGGCTCGGGCCGCGCCGCAAAGGTGCTTGTCGGATCCGCGGTGGGCGTGCTCGCCCTTGCCGGAGCGGTCGCCACGGCCGCCGCGGTGCTGAGCGTGATCGTGGCTCGCACGGTGATCATCCCGCCCTCTCGGCGCACCGATGACATCCGCATTGTGGCCCTCGATCAGGCGGCCTCGACCATTGTGATGTCGTCAACGCCCGATTCTCGGCTGCCTGGCCAGTACAGCTTCTGGTTCTCGGGAGACACCGGGCATGTACGGGTGGGCGACATCATCAGGCAAGACCCCCGCACGGTCACGCGTTCGATCGAGGCGCCAGACTTCGGCCACCTCGCAGCGGCCCGTCGCGGACGGTTCAACGGGTGGTTTTACCTGACTCCTGAAGACCTGCACGTGCCGTTCGAGGAGGTGCAGATCCGCACCCCGCTCGGCGAGGCGCCTGCGTGGTTGATCCCGGCCAAGACGCCCCATTCCACACGCTGGATGATCGGCGTCCACGGCCGAGCGGTGCGCCGCCCCGAGGCGTTGCGTGGTGTGCTGCCGTTCCGGTCCGAGGGATTCACCTCGCTGATCGTGAGCTATCGCAACGACGGTGACGCGCCGCGCAGCGGCGACTACCGCTACGCACTGGGCGACCGTGAATGGCTGGATATCGAGGCCGCCATGCGGTACGCGGTCGCCCACGGAGCAGAAGAGATCGTTCTGATGGGCTGGTCGATGGGCGGCGCGACCGTCTTGCAGGCCCTCACCCGCTCGGCAGAAGGCGCGCACGTGATCGGGGTCGTACTCGACTCTCCCGTCGTGGACTGGATCGCCACCCTCGACTTCCAGTCCGAGTTGCGCAGGCTGCCCGCCGCGGTGCGCCTGGGTGTGTTGACCCTGCTCAAGCACCGCTGGGGTGGGGTGTTCACCGGCCTCGCCGAGCCGCTCGACCTGGACCGGCTGGATTTCGTGCGCCGCGCCCAAGAACTCGACAGGCCGATCCTGATCTTGCACAGCGACGACGACGGCTTCGTGCCGTCGACCGCATCGCGCGAGCTGGCGATCGCCCGGCCCGACATCGTCAGCTACGAGCCGTTCGAGATCGCGCGCCACACCAAGCTGTGGAACTACGACCGCGAGAAGTGGGAGGGCGCGATCCGGCGCTGGATCGCGACGCTTGACGGGTCGCTCCCGACGAGGGCCACACAGTGACCAAAACCGGCGAGGTCGATAGACGGCACCCTTTCCTTCGGCTGCTGCACCTCCTTTGGGCGATCCCGTTGGCCGCGGTTATCTCCTTATGGCTGCTGTTCCAAGCAGCTATCGCTGAGTGCGGCATTAGCGGCTGCGGCGGCGGTGGCTTCGGCGTGGCGACGGGGGAACGAGGCATGGTTCCCCTCCTTACCTGGGGGATCGGGGTCGCCTGGCTTTTGATTCTCGCGGCCGCCCCGTGGCTGCGGACGTGGTGGCTGAGGTGTGCGATCGCGTTGGTCGTCGGCCTCGCGATCGGAGCCTTCTTCACTAGTGCAATCACATCACAGGCTCACGGCTGACTCAGTCGAGAGGACGGGCGGCGAACTCGAGGCGAATGAATCGCAGTTCGTCCCGCGGGACCACCGCCGTCAGCATGCCGCCTCCTCCGAGGTCTGCTCCCACCCCGACGACATCTGGATCGGTGTCGATTCGCACGCCGTCCGTCTCGGCGCCGTCAATGACGATCGTGCGTCCGGACTCGCTGCTTCGCTCGTCGACCAGGGGGTGGCCGTCGGGCTCGTACAGAGGGCTCGACGGATACGACCCACCGAACTGGTTGACGAGGATGTGGTTCACGTGGTCCACCAGCGCGGCGCGAACATCCTGTCGTGACGGATCTCGAGACCATGTCGTGCGCACGGCCTCCCACAGCACGGGGTAACGCGCCCGGCCGACCGCATCGAGAATCCACTGAGGGCGGGGCCAAGGAGGTTCTTGATCGAGCGCAGCTCGGGTGCGATCGTCGAGTTCGGCGAGATTGCTCGGGTTCGCCCTGTCATCGGGATTGCGCCACAGCGTGTAGCTGACGGTCGCGGTCATCTCATCGAAGACGCCGTCGTGACGTGCGCTCTGCACTCCCAGGCCACCCCAGTCCGCGACGTTGGGCTGAGGTACGAGACCGAGGATCGGGATCGGCATCTGACGCAGCTGTTCCACGATGCCGAGCATCGGGTCGGGTGCATCTTCAGGAACGATTCCCGCAACGTACATCGCGTCTTCCCTTCTCGAGCGATCCGCTACGCTTCGGCGGCCTTTTCGGTCACCTGCCGCTGGATGCGCCCCAGCAGCGCCATCATCCCGCGGATGCGCAGCGGGCTGACCGCTTCGGTGAGGCCGATCTCGAGCGGGAAGTCCTGCGGCACCGCGAGCACCTGGTCGACAGTCAGACCGGCGAGACCCTGGACCAGGATCGACCCGAACCCGCGGGTCGTCGGCGCCTCTTTCGGAGCGGTGACGAACACGTGCACGATGCGCGCGTCATCCACCTCGACGAAGAGGAACACCGGCGACTGGCACTCGACGACGCGCTCGAGCAGATCGGGGTGGTCGGCGTAGCGCTCGGGAAGCGGGGGCAGCTCTTGCGAGAACTCCAGCAGCAGTTGCAGCCGGTCGCGCTGTTCGAGCGCCAGGAATTCTTCCTGGATCTCGGCCAGGGCATCCGGAAGAACAGTGTCGGTCACGCACACACCTCAGCTAGCCAGAACGCCCGGATCCGTGCCCTTGACGATCGGGACGCGCACCGAGCTGCCCCACTCAGTCCACGAGCCGTCGTAGTTGCGAACGCCCTCGAAGCCGAGCAGGTGGGTCAGCACGAACCAGGTGTGGCTCGACCGCTCGCCGATTCGGCAGTAGGCGATGATGTCGTCGCCGGGGGCGAGACCGGCCTCGCCGAGGTAGATCGCCTCCAACTCTGGGCGGGATTTGAAGCCGCCGTTCTCGGCAACGGCACGCGCCCACGGCACGCTTTTGGCGGTCGGGATGTGACCGCCTCGCAGCGCTCCCTCTTCGGGGTATGCCGGCATGTGGGTGCGCTCACCGCTGTACTCCTCGGGCGAGCGGACATCGATCAGCGGGTTACCGAGGTGCTCGAGCACCTGGTCCTTGAACGCGCGATACGTCACGTCGTCGCGCTCGACAACGGGGTAGTCCACCGCCGCGGGGGTTGGAACCACTGTCGTGTATGCGCGGCCCTCTGCCTCCCATTTGGTGCGGCCGCCATCCAGCAGGCGAACGTCTTCGTGGCCGAACAGGGTGAAGACCCAGAGCGCGTATGCCGCCCACCAGTTGTTCTTGTCGCCGTAGATCACGATCGTCGTGTCGCGGCTGATGCCCTTGGAGCCGACGAGCTTCGCGAAGCCGGCGCCATCCAAGTAGTCCCGAGTGACCGGGTCGTTCAGGTCGGTGTGCCAGTCGATCTTGACGGCGCCCTCGATGTGGCCGGTTTCGTACAGCAGCACGTCTTCGTCGGACTCGACAACGACCAGGCCGGGCTGCCCCAGGTGGTCGGCAAGCCATTCGGTGCTGACCAGGCGGTCCGGGTGGGCGAATGCGGCGAACGTGGTCGACGGGTCTGTTTCGATGGTCATCAGCATCTCCTGGCGGTTGCGGCTCGGGCGGTAAGCTCGTTGCGTCTCCTTCAGGGTAGACAGTCGACTGCCGAGCCCGCTGACGTGCCGTAAGAGTTCGACACGGTTCCGAGTCCCGAGGCACACACCCATGCAGCAGTTGTCCGTCCCGTCGCTTGTCGCACGCGCTCCGCAGATGAGCGGTGCTGAGATCGCGGCATCCCTCGTGCCGCCGCGCCAGTTCGCCGCCGCTACGCTCGAGAACTACCAACCCGATCCCGACTATCCGTCTCAGGCCGAGGCCGTCGCCAAGGTGCGCACATTCGTCGCCTCGTGGGATGGATCCGGCGGCGGGCTGTTCTCGCGGCGCAAGGGGCCAGAGCTGAAGCCGGGCCTCTATCTCGACGGCGGATTCGGCGTCGGCAAGACCCACTTGCTTGCCGCGCTGTGGAAGCTCGCGCCCGGCCGCAAGTACTTCGGCACCTTCATCGAATACACCGCGCTGGTCGGCGCGCTGGGCTACGCCGCCACAGTCAAGCTGCTGAAGGGCGCGAGCCTGCTGGCCATCGACGAGTTCGAGCTCGACGATCCGGGCGACACGATGATCATGAGCCGGCTGCTCGGCGAACTGACCGCATCGGGAACCCGGATCGCGGCGACCTCCAACACGCCACCGAACGCCCTCGGCGAGGGGCGGTTCGCCGCCTCCGACTTCTTGCGCGAGATCCAGGGGCTGTCCAACCGCTTCGAGATCGTGCGGATCGACGGGCTCGACTACCGTCGGCGCGAGATCGAGGGGCACGCGATCCCGCTTGATCCCGCCGAGTTCGATGCCGCGGTCACGGAGGCTGCGGTCGCGGGATCGGCGACGGCCGATGACTTCGACAAGGTGCTGAAGCACCTGGCGACGGTGCATCCGTCTCGCTACGTCAAGCTCGTCGACGGACTCGACGCGGTCGGCCTGCGCGGCGTGCACACCCTCACCGATCAGTCGGACGCGCTGCGTTTCGTCGCGCTGGTCGACCGCCTGTACGACGCCCAGGTGAAGGTGCTCGCGACCGGTACGCCGCTGGATGCGGTATTCGGCGACGACATGCTGGCCGGGGGATACCGCAAGAAGTACCTGCGCGCCGTCTCGCGGCTGATCGCGCTGACGTCAAATCAGACCGAATAGTTCGGCTTCAGTCGCTGAGGCACATTTGCGGGGGCTCGAAACACGATGTTTACATCCGGCCGTCGCGTGTAACCGACTCGAAACAGTGTGGGCACCCGGGCGGAAATGTGCCCCCGCCACACTGGGCGGTGAACCCGAGCCTCGACGCCGAATGCTCTGCCGCGATGGCCGGTCGACGGTTCCCCTTCCTGGGCTAAGAGAAAAATGAGGAACTTACCCATGCTCCACTTGGCAGCTGCACCTACACCATCCGTATTCGATAACTCACTCTGGCTCATGGTCGGCGCGGCTCTCGTGCTGCTCATGACCCCGGGCGTCGCCTTCTTCTACGGCGGCATGGTCAAGGCGAAGTCGGTCATCTCAATGATGATGATGAGCTTCGGCGCGATCGCTCTCGTCGCCGTGCTGTGGGTCATCTACGGCTACTCGATGTCGTTCTCGTCCGGCAAAGACTGGCTGTGGCCGCACGTGCTCGCCAACCCCTTCGCCGATGCCTTCCTGCAGCACGAGTTCGGCAAGGGAACCCTCGCCACGCTTGATGTGCACGGATTGGCCTTCGCCGGATTCCAGGCGACCTTTGCGATCATCACCGTCGCGCTGATCTCGGGCGCGATCGCCGACCGCGCCAAGTTCAGCTCGTGGATGATCTTCGCGGGCGTTTGGGCGACCCTGGTCTACTTCCCGGTCGCCAGCTGGGTGTTCAACTTCACCGTTGGCGGCAGCACGGCCGGTGGCTACGGCCAGCATGGCTACTCCGACGGCGGTTGGTCGGTCTTTGGCCTTGGTGTGAATGACTTCGCAGGTGGTACCGCTGTGCACATCAACGCCGGAGCTGCGGGTCTCGCCCTGGCGCTCGTACTCGGCAAGCGGGTCGGCTTCAAGAAGGGGATGGCCGCTGCTCACAACGTGCCGCTCACGCTGCTTGGCGCATCCCTCCTGTGGTTCGGCTGGTTCGGCTTCAACGCCGGCTCAGAGGGCGCTGTCGACGGCATCTCGGCCCTGGCCTGGATCAACACGCTCGCCGCTCCCGCCGCCGCAACCCTTGGCTGGTTGATCGTCGAGAAGATCAAGGATGGCAAGCCCACCTCGATCGGTGCGGCATCGGGTGCGGTGGCCGGCCTTGTTGCCATCACCCCGGCCTGTAACATCCTGTCTCCCGGCTGGGGCATCGTGCTCGGCCTGATCGTCGGTGCCATCTGCGCCCTGGCGATCGAGCTCAAGTTCAAGCTCGGCTTCGACGACTCGCTCGACGTGGTGGGCATCCACCTGGTCGGCGGAATCGTCGGAACGCTCTACATCGGCTTCTTCGGCATCGGCATCGGCCTGCTCGACTCTGGTTCGTTCTACCAGCTGTTCGCTCAGTTCGTGGGTGCCTTCGGAGTCGCGATCTACTCCTTCGTGATGGCTTTCATCATCGGCTGGATTATCCAGAAGACGATCGGATTCCGCATCAAGAACGAAGACGAGGTCGCCGGCGTCGACACCGTGGTTCACGGCGAAGAGGCATACGCACTCGAGGCCTAGTCCTCACCCACGTTGCGGGGCGCCGTCTCCTCTGGGGCGGCGCCCCGTTCCGTGTTTCCGGCCGGCCAACGGCATCCCGGCCCTATCGTGAGACCGTGACCTGGCTGGTGGTGGTGGGAGTCGCTGCGGCCGCGCTCGCCACCGGCGCGATCCTGTTTCTGGCGCGACCCGTTCTCGGTCGACGGATGCTGTGGCCCGCGCTCGGCGCCGCCGCAGTCAGCGCGCTCCTGACCATCGGGCTGGGGCGCGCGTTCGAGGTCGCCTCGTGGGGCTACCTGATCGGCATCTGCGCCTTCGCGGTTCCGGTGCTCGTGTTGCTGGAAGCCGCAGCCATCGGATCGGGTGCCGATCGCACGGGCCGGTGGGTCCTGATGCTCGGCTGGGGCGCCATCGTGTTCCCGCTCGCGGCCCTAGTGCCGCTCTGGCTCACCGCGTCGTGCGCCGGCACCGACTGCGAGCTCGAAGACTTCGGGGGAGCGCTGCCGCTGCTGGTGTCGTCCAGCGCGTTCGTGCTGCTGGCGTGGCTGCCCGCCGGGGTGATCGAGCGTGCCGACCCCGATCCGCACGACAATCGGCGTGCCATGCTCGCCCTTCTGGTGTTCTGGGGCGCATTCGTGGTGTGGCTGACGCACCTCGAGGGCGCGATCGACGAGTTCACCCCGCAGATCGCACTGGCGGCGGTGGTCGGTCCGGCATCCAGCTCAGCGGTGTGGCTGCTGGTGGATCGCCTTCGCAACGTGCCTCGACGGGTGGATCGATCGTTGGTGCTCGGACTCGTCGCCGGCATTGCTGCCACTGTTCCGGGAGCGGTCGCGGTCGGCTTCCCCTGGAACCTCGCCGTGGGCGCCATCGCCGGCGGTCTGGCATCTCTGGCCTACTCGGGGCGGGCGTCGTCTGCGGCCGGGATCGCCACGCGATGGGGCTTCGTGCTGCTGGTCGCGTCGGCGGTCGGATTCCTGGCGCCGGCAATTTCGGGCGGCACCGTCGGCATTCTGTTCTCGGCGCACCTCGACGTGCTGTCGGTGCCCGTGCTGTCGTTCTTCGGGGTATCGCTACTGTCGCTCGTGGTGTCCGCGCCGGCGTGGGTGCTGCTCCGACGCCACGCGAGCCGCGAGCGGGTGCCGGCGGCGATACGAGCGGATGCGGCATCCACCGATCAGGAACGTCGCTGACTCAGCGCGAATCGGAGTCTTTCGCGGCTGGGGCGGGCTTCCAGGTCAAGCCACCGACGATGAGGGTGACGAGCAGCGCGACGAGGGCCAAGATGGCCCAGGTGTTGGCAACGCGGAACAACTCAGCTGTCAAAACGGGGTCATTTCTCGACCCGCCCACGGCAAAGAGGATCAAGGTGATGGCAGCGAGAATTGCCGTGACCACGACGAGAGTGACGAGGTAGGGATTTCTCGGTGGATGCGTCGGCGCGCTGTGCAAAGGGATGCTGTCAAGCAAGGCTTTGCGGCGCAGATCGTCGGGGGTGAGTTCTGACATGTGCTCAGAATAGCTAGTCGAGTCGGTTCTCTTTCTTCTGTGACTCGTCCCACATCCGATATGCGCCGATGACGGCGTTGAATGCGCGATAGACGTTCCCTGCGGCTGCATCGGAGCGCTGGTGGTGAGGTTCCGCGGCCGTCAGCGTGCAGGGTCCGCGATAGGTGAGCGCCGTAAATCGGCAATGCCCGGCTGGCAGCGAGGTGGCATCGTTGCTGGCGGAGAACTCGCCGAGTTCGGCCTGAACGGTGGCGATCAACACCGACGCTG
This sequence comes from Pseudolysinimonas sp., assembly GCA_039928695.1. GTDB lineage: Bacteria > Actinomycetota > Actinomycetes > Actinomycetales > Microbacteriaceae > Lysinimonas. The sequence goes on from JBDSSQ010000043.1 coordinate 50,431, forward strand.
CACGTGCGATCGATTCATGCTGCCCCATCCCAATCGCGCCGCCCCCGGTGCTGTAGTAGATGCTCGTTGTCCCGTCGCGGAAGCAGACAAGCGTGGCTGTGCCCTGCAGGGCGAGGTCGGCCACGACGCCGAAGACGTCAGGCAAGTCCGTTGTGGGCGTAAAACCCAGATCGGCGGGAACGACCGACAGCGCGAGTTGTCTCAGACCCTCGTATGGATTGTCTGACATGCGCTCAGAATAGCGAGAGGGTGGGCGATACCGGACTCGAACCGATGACCTCTTCCGTGTGAAGGAAGCGCGCTACCAACTGCGCCAATCGCCCGCGGCATCCATCCTGCCATAGCTGACTGGGGGTCGCGTCGCTACGGGATCTGAGCCACTAGGGCGTCAATGTGGTCGACGATCACGCCCGGTACCGCCGCCTCCATGTACTGCGGTGACGGCACGTTCTCGAGCACTCCACGCGGGAAAGCAGCGACGAATTTCACCTGCGCCGTGACGATGTTGGTGTCGTAACCGGGCACCCCTCTCTGCCACTTCAGGTTCGGTGTCGCCGCGAGATACGCCATCGGGATGTCTGGCTCGGCCCCGCGCATTGCATACGCCTGAGTGAATACGTCGTACTGGTTGGTCTTCTCTTCGCTCGTGGACCAGTCGCGATTCGCCAGTTGATTCTCGGTGGCGAAGTAGTGCTCGTACTCGACCTCATCGGGAAAGTCCGCGTCGAGCAGAAGCATCGCCTGGATCCCCTCGGGATAGTTCATGAGGTAGTCGTACGCAACGAGCCCGCCGAACGATGCACCCAGCAGAAGATATGGACCATCGACCCCGGCCGCGCCGAGCAGCGCGTGCAGCGCACGAACCTGTTCGGCGCCGGTAACGAGTCCCGGCGTGCTGTCGCTGGCGCCAACATTTGGGCGGTCGTACGCGCAGAAGCGGTATCTGTCACGGAGCAGGGCAGGGAGGCTGGCCGCGCTGCGGCTGCTCGCACTGTCGTGCTCGTTGTCCCAGCCGTGGAAGTAGAGGATCGTCGGCGACCCCGAACCCTGGCAGTGCAGGTACAGGCTGTAACCGCCGACATCGAATGTGCCGTCGGGTTGGGCGATGGGCGGAGCCGTGGTGGGGACTGGGCCGGGAGGGGTAATCGGCGAAGGGCGAGGAGAACATGCCACCATCGCGAGCACGGCCGTAGCTGCAAAGAGAATGGCCAAGCGTCGTGGCATCACCGGCACATAGTGGCCTTGTTTGCGTCGCCGAACAAGGGGCGTAACCTGCCGGGTCGTGGTTTGGCTCGGCCGGAACGATCGGATAGAGTCGACTCCGCACCCGGCAACGGGAGCAAATGCGGATGTGGCGCAGTGGTAGCGCATCACCTTGCCAAGGTGAGGGTCGCGAGTTCGAATCTCGTCATCCGCTCGAGTGAAGTCTCACGGTTCGCACCATGAACCGCACACCTGGTGGCGTGGCCGAGAGGCGAGGCAGCGGCCTGCAAAGCCGTGCACACGGGTTCGAATCCCGTCGCCACCTCACTCACCGCAGCCGGAACGTCTCTCGAGACGGGCCGACGACGGGCGATTGGCGCAGCGGTAGCGCGCTTCCCTGACACGGAAGAGGTCACTGGTTCGATCCCAGTATCGCCCACCACGAAGTGGCTCACGGTCGATAGCCTCTCGGCCATGAGCGACGAGCCTGAAGTCGACGGCTGGATGCTCGCTCATTACGATGCCAAGCTCGAAGCGTCGCGGGTCTGCTGGGCTCAGAAGCGCACAGTCCCGTGGATTTTCCACGAACACAGCGACGTCCTGCCGAGCGCTTGCGTCGCCACGTCCCGCCAGAAGCCTTCGTTGGCGAGCCGGCTCAGGGGCCACGGCAGCTGTTGCGGCGCGTCGTCGTCGCTCAAAGGGCTAGTTCCGGTCCAAGAACTTGGTGAAGGTCTCGGCATCAAAGTCTGAGGCGAGGGCGCCCTCCCCAAACTGCCCCGGGATCACCGACGCGCCTGGAATCAGGCGCTCGATTCGATCGCTCTCTTTCGGGTCGAGTAGCTCCCACTGCATCGGTCTCGGCAGGCGTGAAGGATGCCCCAGCGGCAGGGGAGATGGGGCGTCGTTCGGGGTGACAATCGTTGCCTTCCCGAGGCTCATAACCGCAGTAGGCTTACCGGCCTCACTGATCGCTTTCACGAGGTGCGCGTCGTGCAGGCTGTGGCCGATCATGAAGACGTGAGTGGCCTGCTGTAAGAGGATGATGAACTGCTCCCAGACCTCGAACAGCGGACCGGGGAAGGCATCGGGCCGCTTGGTGTCGTCGGGCAGCAGCAGGGCCGGGGTCATGCGATCGTCGTAGCCGTCGTCAGTCGGTCGACGTTGAATGAGGTTCTTGTTAGCCGGGTCGTAGTACCAGCCGACAGCGCCGTGAAGATGCACGACCGGAATGCGTCCGTCGCTATCGGTGCGAGCCGTAGTCAGCAGGTTGGGGGACCATCTTTGGCGACCGTATCCGGAGGTGTTCGCGAATCCGTTCAGCAGTTCGGTATTCGGGTAGTCGGACTCTTCGATGGCCACCTCAATCGCAGTGTCGAAGTTCGTTGTGGCGTGCGCGATGTAGCAGGGCATATCGCCCTCTCGCGATTCGCGGATCAGACTGTGCAGAGCGCCGTAGGCGCGGTCGGCTTTCTGGGTGTCGATTCGGTTGCGGCCAAAGTTCTCCCAAAGGCTTTCCCAGATCCCACGGTTGATCCCAAAGACGTTGCCCTGCGCAGCTGACAGCCAGTTCGAGAAGTTGCCGCCGGAGGGGGTCATGGGGCCGTTGACGGAAGAGAGATTGTGGGTATCACCGAGGAAGCCCAACTGCGTAACTGCGTCGAGCGAGTTGGCGAACTTCAGGAAGCGCCCGATGATCGCTTCGAAGGCGGGGCCGTCGGTATCGGAACCGAGGCCGAGCTGACCCCCGGCAGCGCCAAGTCGTGGCACGAGGTCGGCAGCCCAGCCCTTCATCATCGGCAGCGCGGTGTTGTCCACGCCAAGGTTTGCGCTCGCGCCTGCCCCGGTGACGACCAGCACGTTGAGAGGCTTGTCTCTCTTTGCCACCTACTGACCTCCGATGTTTTGTGTGACCACGAATCTAGACCTTGGGTGCGTTCGGTCCCGGCCTACGAACTAGAGTCAGAGAAATGGCAAAAGATGACCCGTTCCTCGATTCGCTGGTGTCCGCGTTTCACCGGAACGTTGGGTCGGATGACGAGCATGACCCCGAGGTGGCCGACGAGCTGCTGGCGTCGATCAAGGAGCTGTCTCCCGAGGCGTACAAGAAGATTGACGACGATAACCGCGCGGCCTGGAAAGCGAACAACCCTGGGTAGTCGTCGTTAGGTACTAGCCATGAGTGGCTGGCCCCGCACTTCGCAGGGGAGATCCTGACCCAGCCACCAATCACGGAGCAGACGGTAGATTCCGCGCATGAGTTCCCCCGATCCCGCGACAACTCGCAGGTGGCTGTTGCACCGCCTGGTCGGATCGATATTGGCTTCAGGAGCAATGATCGGCGGCGCCGCCGTTCTGATCTTGACCCCGCTTGCGTGGCTCGGCTTGGGCATGTTCGCTGCGGGGTTCGTGGGTCGCCTCGTCCTGATGGTCGTGAACAGGGTTCATCGCTGGAAGACGCGCTCAAGCGACCTGTCAGTTGGCGGGTGGTGGTACAACCGAAAGACGCGCCAGGTCGCAGAGAGTCGGGTCTTCCGAGGCATCGGATGGGACGGGCCGTATGCCACGCCCGAAGATGCCGCACGTGCACGCGAGATCGCGAGAACTCGCGCCGCGGAGTGGAACGCGGAGGACTGAGCATGGGGAAGACGGCGCTACCCTGTGGCCGTGGACCTCTCGGATGACGCACAGTCGGCCTTCGAGGCACGCATTGTCAGGTGGCGTCGTTTTCAGATTCCGCTGCTCATCGTCGGCGGTGTCCTGGCAGTCCTGACGCCGCTGACAATTGCGCTCTCGGTTTCGGTCGGGCTCACCTGGATGTCCTGGTTCTGGGTCGTTCCTGTCGCTGCCCTTGCAACGTGGGCAACGATATTGATCGGAACGACCGAGGCCGAAAGGGTCCGGTGGCGCAGAGCGGTGCGCGAAATCGCGCGACTCGACCTCGAGCAGGAGCGGGCGTCGCAGCCATGACCTTCGACGTCCCAGCAGATGCGTACGCGCGTTTCATGGGCGGCTACTCCGAGAAGCTCGCGGTGGAACTCGCCGACGCCGCGGGCGTCACGGCCGGTCAACGCGCCCTCGACGTGGGATGCGGTCCAGGAGCACTCACCGCCGTGCTGGTCGAGCGGCTCGGCAGCGATCACGTGGCAGCGCTCGACCCCAGCGAACCGTTCGTGGAAGCCGCACGCACCCGCCTGCCGGGGGTCGACATCCGCCTCGCCGGTGCCGAGAACATCCCGTTCGACGACGAGAGTTTCGACATCGCCCTGGCCGAACTCGTTGTGCAGTTCATGAGCGACCCGGTGGCGGGCGTCACAGAGATGGCTCGGGTCACGAAGCCCGGTGGCACCATCGCGGCCTGCATCTGGGATCACGGCACCGACCGGGGCGCCCTGTCGCCGTTCTGGAAGGTTGCCCGCGCGCGAGATAGCCGCCTCGACGACGAGTCCGGCCAGTTCGGCGCCCGCGAAGGCCAACTCGCGCAGCTGTTCGAGCAGGTCGGGCTGCGTGACATCCGGTCGATGCTGCTGACCGTGCACCGGCACTACGCCTCATTCGACGACTGGTGGGAGCCGTTCACCTGGGGCGTCGGGCCCGCGGGCGCCTACGTGCGCAGCCTCGACGACGAGGCTCGCGAAGCCCTCAAGCAGGCATGCGCAGTCAGCCTGCCGAGCGGCCCGTTCACCATCGACGCCTCGGCGTGGACGGCCATCGGCATCGTCTAGAGGACACCCCACCTTGGGGACTAGCCGTTCTACCCCGTCGAGCAGACCATGGTCGCATGGCACAGGTGGGGGTGCCCTCGGTCCAGAGCACCGAATTTGCGGAGCTTCTGGTCCATTCGGGGCTGATCACACGGCGAGACCTTGAACTGGCCCGCGCCGCGAAGGCCCGCACCGGCTCGCACATCGACGAAATCCTGGTCAATCAGGGGATGGTCTCACCTGATGCGCTGCGCTCTGTGATGGCGCACGCCTGGGGACTCCCCGTGCTCGACCTGCACAGCACGCCGCACGACGCGGCATTCATGCACCGCTGGTCTGGGCGGATGATGGTCGCCGAAAACTGGATGCCGCTGCGCCGCAACCCCGACGGAACCGTCCAGGTGGTCACAGCGCGCATCCCCGATCTCGAGCGCCGCGAGCGCATCGAACGCACCCTGGGAGCGCGGGTCCGCTTCGGCGTTGCCACCTCATGGGACATCCGCAATCTGGCGCTCCACGTCTTTCACGCCCAGATCGCCGACGAGGCGGCTAACGAGCTCTTTCGGCAGAACCCCGAACTGTCGGCGCGCATTGTCTTCTCGCGCGGTCAGAAGATCGGCTTCCTGAGCCTCATCGGGGTCGCTGTCGTTGCCCTGTTCTTTTGGCCAGCGATCGTGGTCATCTCGGCTATCGCACTGATCAGCGTCATCTTCTTGGCCGGAACGCTGTTCAAGTTCTTCGTCGCGATGCGCGGCGCCAAGTTCGACGTGGTCGAACGGGTCACCGATGCGCAAGTCGAGGCTCTGCGCGACAGTGACCTTCCGGTGTACACGGTGTTGGTGCCGGTGTTCCGCGAGGCGAACATCGTTGGCCAGCTGGTCGGCAACCTCGGCAAGATCGACTGGCCGGCCGAGAAGCTCGAGGTGCTCATCCTGATCGAGCAAGAAGACACGCTCACTCGGGATGCCCTGGCCAAGGCGTCGCCGCCCGCGAACTTTCATGTCATCACCATCCCCAAGGGGCAGCCGCAGACCAAGCCGCGCGCCTGCAACGTCGGGCTGTTCTTCGCCACCGGCGAGTTCTTGGTGATCTACGACGCGGAAGACACCCCGGATCCCGACCAGCTCAAGAAGGCATACGTCGCCTTCCGGCGCGGCGGCGACAAGACCGTGTGCATCCAGGCATCGCTGAACTACTTCAACGCCGACGAGAACGTGCTGACGCGTATGTTCACCCTGGAATACAGCTACTGGTTCGACTACATGCTGGCCGGGCTGGATGCCGCAGATCTCCCGATCCCGCTGGGCGGAACCTCTAACCACTTCCGCACCTCGGCGCTCAACGAGCTCGGCGGCTGGGATCCGTACAACGTCACAGAGGATGCCGACCTCGGCATCCGCGCGAGCGCCCTCGGCTACCGGGTGGGTGTCGTCAACTCGACCACCATGGAAGAGGCCAACACCTCGATCCCGAACTTCATCCGTCAGCGCAGCCGCTGGATCAAGGGATACATGCAGACCTCGCTGGTGCACGCTCGGCGGCCGCGGCAGTTGATCCACGAGATCGGCATTCGCCGCTTCCTGAGTTTCGCGCTGCTGATCGGCGGCACCCCGCTGACCTTCCTCGGGGTGTTGCCGCTGTACGTCGTGACGATCTTCACGATCTTCATCCCGGCCCAGGTGCTCGAGCAGTTCTTCCCGGTGTGGCTGCTCTGGATCTGCCTGATCAACTTCATCATCGGCAACTCGGTGATGGTCTACCTGTCGATGATGGGCCCGTACAAACGCGGCACTTTCAACCTCATCCTGTGGGCGGTTCTGAACCCCGTCTACTGGATCCTGCATTCGATCGCCTCGTACAAGGGCCTCTGGCAGCTGATCACCAAGCCGCACTACTGGGAGAAGACCGAGCACGGCCTGACGGCTCAGACCTCGGATCACTCCGGGGCGGAGGTGGCTCGTTGAGCGTCGACACCGAGCTGATTCCCTATTCGGTGGGACTTCGCGACCGAACGCGACGCCGCCCGGAGCGCACGCGGCTCGATCCCTTTCCGCGGGATCCGCTCTTCCGCTGGCTTCTGCGGCTGGTGTTCGCCGTACCATACCTGGTCGTCGCGTGGGCGGCATCGCAGAGTTCCGTGACGGCGCGCCTGATCACGCCGAATGAGCAGTTGCTCGCGCACGTCGCGCACATCGATTGGAACCGGGCAGACGTCACCTGGATCGGCGAGATCTTTCCGCCACTGACGACTCTCCTGGCCGCGGTGATCCCCGGCGGAGCGACCGGCCTCGCCGTTGCCGGCGCGCTCGTTGCGGGGATCTTCCTGCAGAAGATTCTCGAGATCATGGTGCAGCGCAACTTCCCGGTGGGCACGACGACGATCTTGATGGTCGCTCTGGCGGCGAATCCGCTCTTCGCCTACAACGCCACCCAAAACTTTGCAGCCTTCGTCGGTTTGGCCTTCTTCGGTCTCGGCATCGCCGACATCGTGCGATTCGTGGCATGGGGCAACACCCAGTCCGGATTCCGCGCCGGGTTGTTCCTGATGATCGCGGCGCTGTCCGACTTGAGCGGGCTCCTCTACGTGCTCACCGCGGCGGCTGCTGCGCCCTTCCTGCGGCTTGGCCGTCGGCATCAGCCGGGGGCGCGGGGCGCCAACGTCTTGGTGATCGTGTTCCCGACGGTCGCGGCCATCGGCGCCATTGCGATCCTGAACCTGATCTTCCTCGGCAGGCCATTGGGCAGCACGGGGCGCGGCGTCATCGCCGGAACCGCGGAGCGATTCGCGACCCTGCCGCACCTGTTCGAGCACCCGAGCGGCTGGTTCTTGATCGCGCCGGTGCTCAGTGCGTGGCTGGTGGCGCTCATCGTGCGTCGACCGGGCTCGATCCTGGTCTCGACCCTGGTGTTCTTCGCGATCCTGGGATCCTTCGTGATCGGCCTGATTCCCGCGGGGTCAGCCGGCAACACGTTCATCTTGATGGCCCTGATGGCGATCGCTCTCATTCCCACCCGACGAGAAGTGATCACCGTGGTGCTGATGGATCTTGTGGCCGTTCTGCAGATCGCCATCGCGTGGGGCACCGCCTTCACCAGCACGATCGTGGTGCAGTGGATGCAGACACTCGTGCACGCCTTCAACGTCTTCGGGCACTAGGCGGCTTCGACCACTCTGGCCGCGGACGGCGGCCCTTCGAGCGCGCCGGTACAGTTGACGGGTGAGTGACCAGACCGGATTCGAGCTGTTTCCCGACCGCTCCGTCGTCGCGCTGCGCGTCAACGGAGAGCTCACGGACAAGGCGACGACGGTCACGAAGACCGACACCGTTGAGGCAGTGACGATCGACTCGCCCGATGGGCTCAACATCCTTCGTCACTCCACGGCGCACGTGATGGCGCAGGCCGTGCAGCGGATCAATCCCGAAGCCAAGCTGGGCATCGGGCCTCCGATCACCGACGGGTTCTACTACGACTTCGACGTGGCAACTCCGTTCACCCCCGATGACCTGAAGGCCATCGGCAAAGAGATGGACCGAATCATCCGGTCGGGTCAACGCTTTCAGCGCCGAGTCGTCTCAGAAGCCGAGGCACACGCCGAACTTGCGGGCGAGCCGTACAAGCTCGAGCTGATCGGACTGAAGGGCCACGTCGGGCATGGGGAAGGCACCGGCGACGACGGAGAGTCGGTCGAGGTCGGTGGCGCAGAGCTGACCATCTACGACAACGTGGATCGCGACGGGGTCACCGTCTGGCGCGACCTGTGTCGCGGTCCGCACGTGCCCAACACGGGTGCGCTGGGCGTTTTCGAACTCATGCGGATCGCCGCGGCATACTGGCGCGGCTCTGAGAAGAACCCGCAGCTGCAGCGCATCTACGGCACTGCTTGGCCGACCAAGGACGAACTGCGCGCGTTCACCGCACGGCTCGAAGAGGCTGCCAAGCGCGATCACCGCAAGCTCGGCAAAGAGCTCGACCTGTTCTCGTTTCCGGATGAGATCGGCTCGGGCCTGTCGGTCTGGCATCCGAAGGGCGGTGCTGTGCGGCAAGAGATCGAGCAGCACGCACTGCGGCGCAACCGCGAGGCGGGCTATTCGTACGTGTACACGCCCCACATCACGAAGAAGGACCTCTTCGTGCAGTCCGGTCACCTTGTTAACTATGCCGAGGGCATGTTTCCGCCCATGGTTCTCGACGCCGAGATTGATGCAGACGGCACGGTGGTCAAAGGCGGTCAGGACTACTACCTGAAGCCGATGAACTGTCCCTTTCACATCCTGATTTACAAGGAGCGACCTCGCAGCTATCGCGAGTTGCCCATGCGACTCAGCGAGTTCGGGGCCGTCTATCGCAACGAACTCTCGGGTGCCCTCCACGGACTCACCCGCGTGCGCGGGCTGACCATGGACGACGCGCACCTCTTCGTGCGGCCGGATCAGCTCGAAGAAGAGGTCAGAAAGACGCTCGAACTGGTCTTGAGCATGTTGCGCGACTTCGGGCTCAGCGACTTTTATCTCGAGTTGTCGACCCGTGACGATGTCAAGAGCAAGTGGCTCGGCGACGAATCGATGTGGGAAGAGACCACGGCCGCACTTCGTCGCGTCGGCGAGGCGTCGGGGCTCGATCTTGTCGATGACCCGGGCGGCGCCGCCTTCTACGGCCCGAAGATCTCGGTGCAGGCGCGCGATGCCATCGGGCGCACCTGGCAACTCTCGACGGTCCAGGTCGACGCCAACCTCCCCGAGCGCTTCGAACTCGAGTTCACGGCGCCAGACGGAACGAAGCAGCGGCCGGTGATGATCCACCGAGCGCTTCTCGGATCGATGGAGCGCTTCTTCGGCATTCTCTTGGAGCACTATGCCGGGGCCTTCCCGGTCTGGCTGTCGCCTGTGCAGGTGGTCGGCGTCCCCGTTGCCGAGGAGTACGCCGACTACCTGGGCGAGGTCATCGCACGTCTGAAGAGCGAGGGTGTTCGCGCCGAACTGGACGTCAGCGATGAGCGGATGCAGAAGAAGATCCGCACGCACACGCAGCAGAAGGTCCCCTTCATGCTCATCGCGGGCGAGCAGGATCGTGCAGCCGGAACCGTCAGCTTCCGCTTCCGTGATGGCACGCAAGAGAACGGGCTCGCCATCGAAGAGGCTGTGCGTCGCGTGAACGACGCCATCGCCACCAAGGCGCAGGTCTGATGGAGGTACCGCCGGATTACGACGGCACCCGGTATCCGGCGGACGAGGTGGAGTCGAGCCGCAACTTCGCGGCCGTGCCAGACGGATTCGCCCGATTGTGGACTCCGCACCGCATTGCCTACATCGAAAAGGGTGCCGCGGGCCCGGGCGACGAGTGCGTGTTCTGCACCGCCCCCACGCTAAGTGACCAGCAGGCATTGATCGTCAAGCGCGGCGAGCTCGCCTACGCCATCCTGAACCTGTTCCCGTACAACAGCGGCCACCTGCTCGTCGTGCCCTACCGCCATATTGCGACGTATGACGAGGTCACGGCCGAAGAGGTCGCCGAGATCGGTACCCTCACCCAGACGGCCATGCGCGTGCTGACCGCGACCTCCCATGCCGACGGCTTCAACATCGGCATGAATCAGGGCGCGATCGCGGGCGCCGGAATCTCGGCGCACCTTCACCAGCACGTGGTGCCGCGGTGGGCGACCGACGCGAACTTCTTCCCGATCATCGCGCAGACCAAGGCGTTGCCGCGTCTGCTGGGCGAGGTGCGTGACGAGGTCGCGGCGGCTTGGCCCGCCTGAGCCACGCATCTCCAACTGGCCCCAGCCTCAACCGAACACCTGAAAGTAGAATCGACAGCATGGCTAAGAGCAGCACCACAGGAGACCTGGGCACGAGTCGCGTCAAGCGCGGGCTCGCCGAGATGCTCAAGGGCGGCGTCATCATGGATGTCGTCACCGCCGAGCAGGCGCGCATCGCCGAAGACGCGGGCGCGGTCGCGGTGATGGCACTGGAGCGCGTTCCGGCCGATATTCGGGCGCAGGGGGGCGTCGCGCGCATGAGCGATCCCGACCTGATCGACTCGATCATCGCGGAGGTGAACATCCCCGTGATGGCGAAGGCGCGCATCGGCCACTTCGTCGAGGCCCAGGTGCTGCAGTCGCTCGGCGTGGACTACATCGACGAGTCGGAGGTCCTGTCGCCCGCCGACTACGTGAACCACATTGATAAGTGGCCGTTCACCGTTCCGTTCGTTTGCGGTGCCACCAACTTGGGCGAGGCGCTGCGACGCATCACCGAGGGTGCCGCGATGATCCGCTCGAAGGGTGAAGCCGGAACCGGCGACGTCTCGGAGGCCACCAAGCACATCCGCACCATCCTGGGCGAGATCAACGCGCTGAAGGCAAAGTCGAAAGACGAGCTCTACGTGGCTGCCAAAGAGTTGCAGGCGCCCTACGAGTTGGTCGCCGAGATCGCTGCGACAGGCAAGCTGCCGGTCGTGCTTTTCACTGCCGGTGGCGTGGCCACCCCGGCCGACGCCGCGCTGATGATGCAGCTCGGCGCAGACGGCGTGTTCGTCGGTTCGGGCATCTTCAAGGCAGGCAACCCCGCTGCCCGTGCCGCAGCGATCGTCAAGGCCACCACCTTCTTCGATGACCCGGATGTCGTGGCCGCGGCGTCGCGCGGGCTCGGTGAGGCGATGGTCGGCATCAACGTCGCCGACATCCCGGCGCCGCACCGCCTCGCCGATCGTGGCTGGTAGCGCCCGGCCTGAGGTCGGCGTCCTGGCCCTGCAGGGCGACTTCCGCGAGCACCTGAAGGTGCTGCGCGAGTTGGGCGCGGATGCGGTGCCCGTACGTCGCGAAAGTGAACTCGACGGCGTTGTCGGCCTGGTGATCCCGGGCGGCGAGTCGAGCGTGATGGACAAGCTCTCGCGCACCTTCGGCCTCGCCGAGCCGATCAAGGCGCGCATCGCCAACGGGATGCCGGTCTACGGCACCTGCGCGGGCCTCATCATGCTGGCCGACACCGTGCTCGACGCGATCAACGGACAGCAGAGCTTCGGCGGTCTGGATATCACGGTGCGCCGCAACGCCTTCGGCAACCAGCTCGACTCGTTCGAAACCGACCTCTCGATCCCCGAACTGGGCGACCCGCCCGTGCACGCGGTGTTCATCCGCGCTCCCGTCGTCGAGACCGTGGGGCCACGTGCCCACGCCATGGCGACGCTGGACGACGGCCGCGTCGTCGCTGTGGAGCAGGGCAATCTGCTCGGAACGTCGTTCCACCCCGAGATGACCGACGATTACCGCTTTCACGCGCGGTTTCTCGACACAGTGCGCGCTGCTGCCGCCTGACGGACTGTGCATTCCGCAATCTGGGTCGGAAGCCGGGCGACCGCGCTAGTGCCCCGAGATCCGACCCGAGATGCAAGCGCCCGAGTTCCAGTGCGTGTCTCGTGGACTCTGGAAGTTGCGTCGGATCTCGCGTTTCCTGGGGGTGCCGCAGCTTCCCACGCAACTTGCGGAGCGGCAGGGCGGCTGGGCCTTCTCTCGGCCGGTCGACCCGCGCCGCTGACTAGCCTGAGCCCATGAAGCTCTACTCAGATTTCCCCGGCCGACGCACCGCTCAGATCTTCGCCGACCTGATCGGTCTCGGGCTGATCGCCGCGATCGTGTGGGGCGCTGTGCTGATTCATGCCGCCATCGAGGTGCTCGGCCAGGTCGGCAAGAGCCTCGAAGATGCGGGCACCGGCTTTCAGAAGACGATGTCGGATGCCGGAGACACGCTCGGGGGCGTCCCGCTGATCGGGGGCGGCATCCGGGCGCCGTTCGATGCGGCCAGTGGCGCTGGCGGCCTGCTCGCTCAAGCCGGACAGGCGCAGCAGAACCTCGTCGACACCACCGCTCTGGTGATTTCGATCGCGTCGGCGGCGGTACCGATCTTGGTCGTGCTGTTCTTCTGGTTGCGCCCGCGTCTGCGATTCGCGCGCCGAGCCACGCAGGCGTACCGGGTGGCGCAGCTGGCAGACGGAGTGCAGTTGCTGGCATTGCGCGCGCTCGTCGATGGCGACGCGAAAGAGCTTCACCGCCTCGCCGAGCGTCCGGTCGAGGCGTGGCGCCGCGGCGAGGTCAGCGTCGTTCGGGCATTGGCTGCGCTCGAACTGCGTGAGGCGGGAGTGCGCCTCTAGAGCAGTTCGGTGCGCACTGTCACGCTCACCGGCGAGGCCGTTGCGACCGCTCGGTACGCCGCAGAGCCGCGGATCTGGCGGCCGAACTCGTTCGCCGATGCGGGGGAGAAGCACCACGCGTGGCCGCGCCCGAGCGATCGCCGGGCCGGAGTCCACCGGTACGCCAGGGTGAGGCAGAGCTGGGTGATCGCGTCCTCGTCCTCGCGAACGAGCTGCCGCGTCAAGTCAATGGTGAAGCGTTCGGCATCGGCATCCGGTCCCCACTGCCACAGCAAGCCGTCGCCCTCATCGGTGATGCGGGCGTGCTGAGCGCGCCGGTCACGGTAGAACGCCAGGGCGAGAGCCACGGCATCCGGAGCATGCAGCGTCTCGAGGGTGACGGAGCTCTCGGCGGCGAAGCGGCGCAATGCGTTCTCGGCGAACGAGATCCGGAACCAACGGGCGACCACGCGCCGAGCCTAGCCGCGGCAACGGGCCGTGGAGCCCGTCGGGTGCCCGGTTAGACTGACCAGGATCTGTCGCAACAAAGAAGGAGCACCGTGAGCGGGCATTCCAAGTGGGCGACGACCAAGCACAAGAAGGCCGTCATCGACGGACGCCGTGCCAAGTCGTTCGCGAAGCTCATCAAGAACATCGAGGTCGCCGCCAAGATGGGCGGAGCCGACATGTCGGGCAACCCGACCCTGGTCGACGCGGTGCAGAAGGCCAAGAAGACCTCGGTTCCCAACGACAACATCGACCGTGCCATCAAGCGCGGAGCCGGGCTCAGCGGCGAGTCGGTCGACTACCAGACGATCATGTACGAGGGCTACGGCCCCAACGGGGTCGCCCTGCTGATCGAGTGCCTCACCGACAACAAGAACCGCGCGGCCGCCGAGGTGCGCACCCTGATGACGCGCAACGGCGGCACCATGGCCGATCCGGGCAGCGTCGCGTACAACTTCAACCGCAAGGGCGTCATCTCGATCACCAAGACCCCGGGCGTGAGTGAAGACGACGTACTCGAGGCCGTCCTGGACTCCGGCGCCGAAGAGGTCATCGACCAGGGCGGCGGGTTCGAGGTCATCACCGATCCGAGCCACCTGGTGCAGGCGCGCACCGCCCTCGTGGATGCCGGCATCGACTACGACTCAGCAGAGGCCGAGTTCGTGCCCAACCTGCACGTCGAGGTTGATCTCGAGACGGCGCGAAAGGTGATCCGCATCATCGACGCGCTCGAAGAGAGCGACGACGTGCAGAACATCTTCAGCAACTACGAGGTGCCGGCCGACGTGCAGGCGATCCTCGACGAGGACGAGTAGCACCTCCTCCGTTTTCAGGAGATCGTGGGGCCGGTGAGGCAGTGGAGTCCTCCGCGGGCACGAGACCCCGTTTTCTCACTCTGGTCACACGCGATCCTGAAATCGATCGGCGGAAACGGCCTCGCTGCGAACGACGCGACACGCGCATTTGTTCGAACATCTGTTCCCCCTGGCGGGTAGCGTTGCCCGCATGCGCGTGCTCGGAGTCGACCCCGGCCTGACCCGGTGCGGCATCGGCATCGTGGATGTCGCGGCCAACCGCCGGGCGACGTTGGTCTACGTCGGCGTGGTGCAGACTCCGCCCGCGATGGCGCTCGAGCAGCGGCTGCTCGCGGTCTCGCGTGGAATCCGCGCAGCCCTCGACGAACACCGCCCGACGGTGATGGCGGTCGAGCGGGTCTTCGCGCAGCACAATCTCCGCACGGTGATGGGCACGGCCCAGGCCAGCGGCATTGCCTTGGCGCTGGGTGCCGAAGCGGGGCTGATCGTCGGACTCCACACACCGAGCGAAGTCAAGGCGGCGATCACCGGTTACGGTGCCGCTGACAAGGCGCAAGTGGGCACGATGGTGGCGCGGGTGCTCGGGTTGAGTGAGATTCCGAGGCCGGCGGATGCGGCAGATGCACTCGCTTTGGCGATCTGCCACGCTTGGTCGGGCGGTGGAGCTTGGAGCGACACATCGCGTCGCCGCGACCCCAGCCTGGAAGTGATCGAAATGACTCCTGCCCAACGTGCCTGGCAAGCCGCCGAGCGCCACTCGGGAGTCCGACGATGATCTCCTCGGTCCGCGGCACCGTGCTCACCGTCGCCGGCACGGTCGCCGTCATCGAGGTGGGCGGCGTGGGTCTCGGCATCCAGGTGACGACGCAGCACGGCCTTACCCTGCGCATCGGGCAGGAGGCGCTGCTGCACACGGCGCTCATCGTTCGCGAAGACGACCTCAGCCTGTTTGGCTTTGCGACGCCAGAAGAACTCACGGTGTTCGACCTTCTGCGCGGCGTCTCGGGTGTCGGGCCCAAGTCGGCGTTGGGCGTGCTCGCGACTCTCACACCGGTGCAGGTCGCGCAGGCCGTCGCCGCCGAGGACGACGCCCCGTTCCGCAAGGTGTCGGGGATCGGCCCGAAGACGGCGAAACTCATCGCCGTTTCGCTGGCGGGCAAGCTGATCGTGCCCACCGGCACGACATCCGCGCCCACGGTCAGCGCACCCGGCACCATCGCCGGCAGCGTCGTGAGCGCCTTGATCGGCCTCGGCTGGAATGAGCGGGTCGCCGCGCAGGTCGTCGACGAGGCAGCGGGCGAGGCCAACGACGACGAGCGCGGATCGGTGCAGACGCTGCTGCGGCTCTCGCTGGCCCGCCTCGGGCCGCAGCGCACGGGAGCCGGCTCATGAGCGACGAAGAGTTGCGCAGCGACGTGGGCATCGACCCGGCTGACCTGGTCATTCGCCCCACGCCCGAATCCGAGGCCGAGATCGCCTTCGAGGGCGCTCTCCGGCCACGCACGCTCGCCGAGTTCGTCGGGCAGACCAAGGTCCGCGGCCAATTGCAGTTGCTTCTGGATGCCGCGGCACTCCAATCCCGAACCCCCGACCACATCCTGCTGGCCGGCCCGCCCGGACTGGGCAAGACCACGCTCGCGATGATCGTGGCCCACGAGAGCAATCGCCCGCTGCGGATGTCGAGCGGCCCCGCGATCCAGCACGCCGGCGACTTGGCGGCCCTGCTGTCGAGCCTCGTCCCCGGCGAGGTGCTGTTCATCGATGAGATCCACCGCATGGCGCGCAGCGCAGAAGAGATGCTCTATCTCGCGATGGAAGACTTCCGGATCGACATCATGGTCGGCAAGGGAGCTGGGGCCACCAGCATCCCGCTCGACCTGGCGCCATTCACGCTGGTCGGCGCGACGACGCGCTCCGGACTGCTGCCGAATCCACTACGCGACCGCTTCGGATTCACCGCGAACCTCGAGTTCTATGACGATGCCGAGCTCGAAGAGGTGCTCGCTCGTGCCGCCCGGCTGCTCGAACTCGACATCCCGGCCGACGCTCGGCTCGAGATCGCCAGCCGCAGCCGCGGGACGCCGCGCATCGCGAACCGGCTGCTGCGCCGGGTGCGCGACTACGCGATCGTGCGGGGCGGGGGAGCGGGCATGGAAGCCGTGCACGCGGCGCTCGAGCTCTATGACGTCGACCCGATCGGCCTCGACAGGCTCGATCGAGCCGTGCTGCAGATGGTCGTGACTCGATTCGACGGCGGCCCGGTCGGCCTCAACACGCTCGCCGTCTCGGTGGGCGAGGAAGCCGAAACCATCGAGTCGGTTGTCGAGCCCTTCTTGGTCCGGATCGGGATGCTCACCCGCACCCCGCGCGGACGCGTCGCCACCCGGCGCGCCTGGGACCACCTCGGCGTCAAGCGCCCCGACACAGGAGCTTTGTTCGACGACGTATGATTCTGGGGAACCGCACAGTCTCGAACCCTAGGCTCGTCGCGAATTCTCCCCGAATCCGGAAGGCCCTCGTCCCCCATGTTCTTCGCCCCGTTCCTCGTGCACGTTGCGGCCAAGCCCGCCGCCGGCATTGACCCCTTGACCATCGGCCTTGTCGCCGTTCTGGCGATCATGGGCATTTTCATGTTCCGCAACTCGCGCAAGCGAAAGCGTGATGCCGAAGAGCTTCAGAACAAGTTCGTTCCCGGAGCTGAGGTGATGACGCAGCACGGCATCTACGGCACCCTGGTCTCGATCGATGACGAGAAGAACGAAGCGGTCATCGAGACCACGCCCGGCACGAAGCTCCGCGTGCACCGCCAGACCATCTCGCGCGTGATCGACCCGGTCGAGGCCGAAGAAGACGTCATCGAAGAGCCGGCGGCGCCGTCGATCAACGTGTCGCACGCGATCCCGGCCGGCGAGCCTCAGTACGGCGAGCGCACCGCCGAGAAGCCCAAGCGCGCCCCGCGCAAGAAGGCCGGCGAGTAGCGGTTACTCTTGGATGCTGACCCGGGCTCTCCGGGTCGGTTTCGAGTGCGCGCGCACGAAGGTGGGCCCGCAGCGCCCCTCGCGGCGCAGCACTGAAAGCCCCAGCACAGAAAGCAGAGTCGCCACGTGGCAACGAGATCGAGCACTCCGGCCCGCAAGGCCGTGAGATCGCTGTCCTGGCTCCTTGCCCTCGTGGTTGTCCTGGGCGTGTTGCTCGGCGCTGGGACGATGTTCTGGGGCTGGAAGTGGGCGCCCCAGCTCGGGCTCGACCTGCAGGGCGGCACCGAGATTACCCTCACGCCGACTCTGGCCAAAGGCCAGAACGTCACGCCAGATGAGCTCACTCAAGCGGTCTCCATCATCCGGCAGCGCGTGGATGCCGCGGGCGTTGCCGAGTCGGAGATCAGCACGCAAGGCGCCAGGAACATCGTCGTCTCGATTCCCGGCACGCCCGACGAGGCGACCCTGGCCCGCATCCAGGCATCGGCAAAGCTCGACTTCCGGCCGGTAATCTGCGCGAGCGACGCGACTCAGCCGTCTGTCGCGTGCACGCCGACCTCCGCGACGGCCTCGCCGAGCCCGAGCGCTTCGCTTTCAAATACCCCCGCGACCACCCCGAAGGACGGCAGCGACGAGGCGTGGGTGACGCCGGCGCTGCTGGACAAGTACAGCCACTTCGATTGCTCCACGCTGAAGTCGGTCGACACGAACCTCGCGGCGGCGAACAAGCCCCTCATCACCTGCCAGGACGATGGATCGGTCATCTTCATCCTCGGGCCGATCGAGGTGGCCGGAAGCACGATCGCCGACGCGAACGCGGGAACGATCACCTCGAGCCAGGGCGTCAACACCGGCACCTGGGCCGTCAACATCGTGTTCAACGGCAAGGGCACCCCCGAGTTCTCGAAGGTGACCACGCGACTGGTGGCACTGCCCGAACCGCGTACCCGATTTGCCGTTGTCCTCGACGGCAAGGTGATCACCGCCCCGACGACGAACGCGGCGATCACCGACGGCAAGCCCCAGATCACCGGCAATTTCACCCAGACCACCGCGACGACCCTTGCCGATCAGCTCAAGTTCGGCGCCCTGCCGATCGGCTTCAAGGTGCAGAGCCGCGACACCATCGCGCCGACCCTCGGCAAGAGTCAGCTGCAGAACGGCCTGATCGCAGGTGGTATCGGGCTGTTGCTCGTCGTGATCTACTCACTCTTCCAGTACCGGCTGCTCGGCCTGGTCACGATCACCTCGCTCATCGTGGCGGCGCTCCTTACCTACGAGGTCGTTGATTTCCTGTCGTGGCAGAACGGCTACCGGCTGTCGCTGGCCGGGGTCGCGGGGTTGATCGTCGCCATCGGATTCACCGCCGATTCGTTCATCGTGTACTTCGAACGGATACGAGATGAATTGCGCGACGGCAGAGCTCTGCCCGGCGCCGTGGAGGCCGGCTGGAAGCGCGCCCTGCGCACCATCTACGCTGCAAAGACCGTGAACCTGCTCTCGGCGGTTGTCCTGTTCATCGTGGCGGTCAGCAACGTGAAGGGCTTCGCGCTCACCCTCGGCGTCACCACGATCATCGACGTGCTCATCGTCGTGCTGTTCACCCACCCGATCCTGCAACTGATCGCGACCACTCGGTTCTTCTCGAGCGGACATCCGCTCAGTGGCCTTGATCCGACGGCCCTGGGCGCCATCTACCGCGGCCGTGCCGAGTTCCGGATCTCGGCCGCCGCTCGCGGTGCAGGGGCGAGCCGCGAGGCGGAGCGCCGCCAGACCATCGCCGAACGCAAGGCGGCCGAACTCGCGGCGGCTTCGAGCGCCGGAGTGAAGGCGGCGAAAGTAGAAGCCAAGGCCGACGCGAAGTCGGCGTCGCGTGCCGATACCCGCGACGACTCGATCGTCGAGACCACAGCAAGCGAGTCGACGCCGACGAAGCCAAAATCGAACACCACCCGGACGCAGCCCAAGAAGCAAAGCAAGTCCAGCCGCAGCGGAGGGAAGAAGTCCTGATGGCTAGTTTCTCTACGTTCGGCAACGACCTCTACACCGGCAAGCGGTCCGTCGACTTCATCGGCAAACGCGCCATCTGGTTCACCATCGCGATCCTCCTGGTTGTCGCGGCTCTCGCCGTTCCGCTGATCAAGGGCGGTGGCAACATCGGCGACGGCTTCAAGTTCGGCATCCAGTTCCGCGGCGGTTCCGAGTTCCAGATCAGCGGTGCGAACTCGCTCAACACCAATATCGGCACGGCGGCCGTCCGTTCGGTGGTCCCCGCCTCGACAATCGAGATCACCACGGTCGGCAAAGACGGCGTGCAGGTGCAGACCAACCAGCTCACGCCTGCCGAGACCATCAAGGTGACGGCCGCGCTGGCAGATACCTACGGCGTGAAGGCCAAAGACGTCACGAGTTCGTACATTGGCGCGACCTGGGGCGGCGATATCACCCAACAGGCCATCATCGGCCTGATCGTGTTCGTCATCCTGGCTGCGTTGTTCATGGCCATCTACTTCCGCACCTGGAAGATGTCGATGGCCGCGATCATCTCGCTGGCCCACGACCTCATCATCACGGCGGGCGTCTATGCCCTGACCGGATTCGAAGTCACTCCGGCCACCGTGATCGGCTTCTTGACGATTCTCGGCTACTCGCTTTACGACACGGTCGTGGTGTTCGACAAGATCCGCGAGAACACGGCGGAACTCGGCGACGAGTCCACGCGTACCTTCGGCGAGGCGGTGAACCTTGCCGTCAACCAGACTCTGGTGCGGTCGATCAACACGGGTGTCGTCGCGGCTTTGCCGGTGGCGGCGATCCTGTTCATCGGCTCGTTCATCCTGGGGGCTGACACCCTGCGAGACATCTCGCTCGCTCTATTGACAGGAACGTTGATCGGTACATACTCGACCCCGTTCGTGGCGTCGCCGCTGTACGCGACCTTCCGGCAGGGTGAGGCAGCCATTGTGAAGCGCGACAAGCGCGTGCGCCAACTGCGCTCGAAGAGCGTGACGGCCTAGCCACTTGCGAGCAGCCCCGAATGGGGAACTGGCCGACTCGCCCGCCATCCGACTAAGCCTGAACCGTGACCAGCACACCGTCCGTTGCCCATCGGTCGCGCGCCGCATTGCACCTGCTGTGGACGATCCCGTTGGCGACCGCACTCTCGTCCGTCTTCTTCGTTGCAGGGGCCTTCATGCTCTGCGGGGTCAGCGGATGCTCCGGCGGAGGCTTCGGACCCAGTTACCAGTACCTGGCGGACTCCTGGATCTGCTGCGTCGTCATCGCCGTTCTGTACTTCGTGAGCCTGGTGTTCGTCCCGTGGATTCGACCGCTTCAGCGCAGATTGCTTGCCTCGGCGGCGATCGGGCTGGTGATCGGGGCGACCGTCGCCGTGTACTACCTGGCTCAACTTCGGCACTTCTGATGCGCGGTCTTCGTGCACAGCGGACCGACCGGCAACCTGTGCACAGCGCCCGTAGAATCGGGGGACACGCCCGGGAGGTGAGCAGATGACCGAGACGCAGCAGCAGTCCACGTCGGTGCGCCGCTCTCTGCTGCCGCGGCTGTTCTCTCGGGCCCAGCCGGTCGGGGCGGTCGACCGGCTGATCAAGACCGTTCGCACCCATCATCCCAAGGCCGATGTGGCCCTGATCGAGCGCGCCTATGCCGCGGCCGAAAAGGCGCACTCCGGACAGCTGCGCAAGAGCGGTGAGCCGTACATCACGCACCCGGTCGCGGTCGCGCAGATTCTTGCCGACCTCGGAATCGGGTCGAAGACCCTCGCCGCCGCGCTGCTGCACGACACCGTGGAAGACACCGACTACACGCTCGACATGGTGCGAGCCGACTTCGGCGACGAGATCGCGATGCTGGTGGATGGCGTCACCAAACTCGACAAGCTGAAGTACGGCGACAGCGCCCAGGCCGAGACGGTTCGCAAGATGGTGGTCGCGATGTCGAAAGACATCCGGGTGCTCGTCATCAAGCTCGCCGACCGGCTGCACAACGCCCGCACCTGGGGATTCGTGCCGGCGGAGGCTGCCGAACGCAAGGCGCGGGAGACCCTGGAGATCTACGCTCCGCTCGCTCACCGCCTCGGCATCCAGACCATCAAGTGGGAGCTCGAAGACCTGAGCTTCGCTGTGCTCTACCCCAAGCTCTACGTCGAGATCGAGAGCCTGGTGCGTCAGCGCACCCCCCAGCGCGAGGAGTTCGTGCAGCAGGTCATCGAGGCGATCAACGACGACCTGCGTTCGGACAAGATCAAGGGCCAGGTGGTCGGCCGGCCCAAGCAGTACTACTCGATCTACCAGAAGATGGTGCAGCGCGGCCGCGAGTTCGATGAGATCTACGACCTGGTCGGGATCCGGGTGCTCGTCAACAATATTCGCGACTGTTACGCGGTGCTCGGCGCGATTCACGCGCGCTGGAATCCGATTCCCGGCCGGTTCAAGGACTACATCGCGACCCCCAAGTTCAATCTCTATCAGTCGCTGCACACGACGGTGATGGGGCCAAACGGTCGCGCGGTCGAGATCCAGATCCGCACGCACGAGATGCATCAACGCGCGGAGTTCGGCGTCGCCGCGCACTGGAAGTACAAGGAGCGGGTGGCAACGGGCCGCGCCACCGACGCCAAGAGTTCCAACTCTGACAACGAGATGGCGTGGCTCGCCCACATCAGCGACTGGCAGTCCGAGACGGCCGACCCGGGGGAGTTCCTCGACAACCTGCGGTTCGAGATCGGCGCTAAAGAGGTCTATGTCTTCACCCCACAAGGCAAGGTGATCGGCCTTCCGGCAGGTGGCACACCGGTCGACTTCGCGTACGCGGTGCACACCGAGGTTGGCCACCGCACGATGGGCGCGAAGGTCAACGGCCGACTTGTTCCGCTCGAAAGCGCCCTCAACTCGGGCGATGTGGTCGAGGTCTTCACCTCGAAGAATCCGGATGCCGCACCGAGCCAGGACTGGCTGAACTTCGTCAAGAGCCCGCGTGCCCGCAACAAGATCCGTGGCTGGTTCACCAAGGAACGCCGCGAGGACGCGGTCGAGCAGGGCAAGGATGCCATCGCGCGCGCCATGCGCAAGCAGAACCTGCCGCTGCAGAAGCTGATGAACCAGGATGTGCTCAGCGACGTCGCCGCGCAGATGCGTTACGAGGGCGTCGAGTCGCTGTATGCGGCTGTCGGCGAGGGCCACGTCTCGACCCAGTCGGTGATCGAGAAGGTTCTCGCCCTGCTGCAGACCGACGCCGATGCCGACGAGGCCGAGCTGCCGTTCACTCCCAAGGGACGAGCGCGCCAGCTGCGCCCGAGCGACTCTGGGGTGCTCGTGCGCGGGGCGCCCGACATCTTGGTGAAGCTCGCCAAGTGCTGCACGCCGGTGCCGGGCGATGAGATCGTCGGCTTCGTGACTCGTGGCACGGGAGTCTCGGTGCATCGCTCCGACTGCAACAACGTGAAGTCGCTGCTGACCGAGCCCGACCGGATCATTGAGGTCGAGTGGGCGCCGACGTCATCCAGCCTGTTCCTGGTGCAGATCCAAGTCGAGGCGCTCGACCGGTCTGGGCTGCTTTCTGACATCACGCGGGTGCTCAGTGAGAACCACGTCAACATCCTCTCGGCGACCGTGTCGACCTCGAGCGACCGGCTCGCGATCAGCCGGTACGTGTTCGAGATGGGCGATACCGTGCACCTGGATCGGCTGCTGAATGCGGTGCGGCGCATCGACGCGGTCTACGACGTGTATCGGGTGAACGCGGGGTAGGTCGGGCGCCGGCGTCTTCTCCTCCACAGGCGCGAGGGGCAAAACATCTTGTACTACCGAACAGATGTTCGATGCGGGAAAATGGGTGCATGTCCACCCCCGATGTCCTCTCGCGGCTGGCTGCCGCGGTCGATGCGGTGGCCGCCGTGCCGAATGACGTGGACAGCTATCGCGCGTTGAGCGATGAGGGTTTGAGCGAGCTGGTGCGGGTTCTGGCCGATCTCACCCGGTTGGCGAGCGGGCGTGCGGCCATCGCGGCGGTTGAGGTGGCTCGACGTTCGGCACCCGAGCTGGGTCACGACGGGTTGGCGCAGCGGTCAGGTCATCGCACCGCGGTCGAGTTGATGCGGTCGATGACGGGTGCTACCGCGCGCGAGGCTGCGGCGTCGGTGTCGGCAGGGTTGCTGGTGCAGCTGACGGTTCCGGATGCTGTCACGGGCGGGGTTGTCGACGACCTGCCATGGCTGTTGCCGGTGGGTCGCTCAGTTGCGGCGGGCATCATCTCGGTGGCTGCCGCCGAGGCGATTCGGTTGGGTCTGGGCTCGCCCTCCGTTGGGGTGACGTCTGACGAGCTGACGGTCGCGGCGGAGCAGCTCTGCGATGAGGCTGTGAGCCTTGACGCGGATCGCCTCCACCGACGGGCGAGGGAGTTGCGTGATGTGCTGGACGAGTCTGGCATCGCCGACCGCGAACGAGCACGCCGCGACCAGCGCGGGTTGAGGTTCTGGCGCCGCGCCGACGGCATGGGTCGACTCACCTGGGACCTCGACCCGGAGTCCTGCGCAATCGTCGGCGACATCTTCGATCGCGTCACCTCGCCCAAGCGCGGCGGTCCGCGATTCGTCGACCCCGAGACCGCGGCTGCAGCAGATGCGGTGCGCGCCGATGACCGCACGACCGAACAGTATGCGTCCGACGGGTTTGTTCAGTTGCTGCGTCAGGGCGTCGACGCGGACTCTTCCCGATTGCTGGGCGGCAACCCGCCGGCAGTTCGGGTACTCGTCACCGCCGAAGCGCTCAATGCTGGCCACGGTCACGGCCGCCTCGAGGGCGAGCACGACCCCATCTCGATGGCCACCGTCCAGCGCATCGCCTGCGGTGTGGGGATCGTGCCTGTGATGTTCGATGATCTGGGCGAAAACATGAACGTCGGTCGTGAGCAGCGGCTCTTCAACCGGCGCCAACGCACCGGAATGGCCGCGCGTGACGGCGGATGCATGTGGATCGACTGCGACCGACCACCCTCCTGGACGGAAGCACACCACATCGACTTCTGGCATCGGGATCACGGTGAAACCGATGCCGAAAGAGGCATCCTGCTCTGCAAACACCACCACCTGCTCACTCACGACCACGGGTGGGAGATCCGACGCGAACACGGCGAGTTCTGGCTGATCCCACCTCCCACAATCGACCCAGCCCAGCAGCCGAGACAGCTGCGGTCGAAGAGCGCCACGTTCCGCGAACTGGTGGGAGCGCGTTAGCGACACGCGCCGGAGACACAAGTCGATGACACGCGCCGGAGACACGCGCTAGAGACACGCGCTAGAGCAGGCCGCTCAGCCGAACGAGTGCCCGTCGCTTCTCGGGCAGGTTGCGCCGCCTGTCCATGAGCTCGCGGCACTCAGCGAGCCCGAATCCGCCATCGCGAGCCAATTCGACGATCGAGGTCGCGTCTTCGTCACCGATGGTCTCGCGAAAGCGCGCGAGGTCGACGACCGTGCGCAGGCGCGAGGTCACGGCTGCGCCGCTTGAACCCGCGCTTGAACCCGCGCCCGAGCTCCCGCCCAGATCCACGCGGTCTCCCGGGTCGAGCACCAGCTCGCGAACCCGCACGAGAGGGCTGATTCGCAGGCGGGCGCGGGCCCCGAGATCGGCACAGAACTCGATCATGCGGGGGAGGACCGGCGTGACGCCCCACACCCAGGCCGCGGTTCCCAGTTCGGCGATCAACCGCTCGGAGCGCAATCCCCGCACGGCGCGAGCCCGATGCGCCGGGGTCTCGAGCACGTCGATGGTGCACCAGCCGTCCGCCAGTCTGTACACCTCGCCGTCGAGCCGCATACCACCCAGTTCGGGCGCTGGAATGTCGAGTGTGGTCAGAACGGCAGGAAGCGGCATCCCGTCATGGTGACGGCATCGCGTGCGCGGAATTGCGCGACAACGTGTTCGGTGGAGGCCGAAGGCTGTGGAGAAGTGCCGCCGAGCTTCAGGAGCCCAGTGCCTCGAGCCAGATCTTGCGAGCCGCGAGTGCCTCTTCGGCATCCTTGATCTTGCGAGCATCGCCTGCGGCCTGGCCGGCGGCGAGCTCCTTTTCGAGCTTCTGGATGGCATCGGTGAGTTGCGAAGCCAGACCCTCTGAGCGAGCCTGCTTCTCGGGATTGGAACGATCCCAGTGCTCCTCATCGAGCTTGCGAACCGCTGTCTCGACCTTGCGCAGCCGGTCTTCGACCGACTTCATCGACTCGCGGGGCACCTTGCCGATGGCATCCCACTTGCGCTGAATCGAAAGCAGTTTGTCTTTCGCGACGGCACGATCTTTCTCGGTTAGCAGCTTCTCGGCCTCGGTCAGCAACTCGAGCTTCTGGTCGAGGTTGCCGCTGAACTCGGCGCTCTCTTTCGCATCGACCTCGGCCTTGGCGGCATAAAGAACGTCGCCTGCCGCCTTGAACCGAGCCCAGAGGGCGTCATCGACCTTCTTGCCCGCGCGCCCAGCGGCCTTCCAGTCGTCGAGCAGTTTGCGATAGTCCGGGATGGCGGCCGTGCCCTTGCTCGCGAGTGCCTCGGCCTTCTCGGCGAGATCTTGCTTGCGGGTGCGCGCCTCGCGGTGGGTCCCGTCGAGTTCGGCGAAGAACGCCTTGCGGTGGCCTTCGAGCGCCGTGCGCGCCGCCCGGAAGCGCCGCCACAGCTCGTCGCCCTCGGTTTTGGGCAGGCGTGGCCCGTCTTGCTGGTGGGCCTGCCAGCGCGCGAACAGCGCGTCGAGCTGGGTGGTGACCTGCTTCCACTGAGCCTTCGCGGGATCCTGGGCGGCAAGCGCCTCGACTTCGGCAACCAGCTTCTCGCGCTCGGCGATGGCGTCAGCGACGGCTGCCTTCGCCTGGGCGACCTGCTTCTCGGTGAGCTCGCCGACGCTGCCGCGGAGCTTTTCCAGGCGTTCTGAGAGGGATGCCAGATCGCCAACCGCATTCGCGCCGGTCACCGCGGTCTTCAGATTCGCGATCGCCTTGGCGACATCGCGGGCCGGAGCCCCGCCGCGCACCCGCTGCTCCAGCAGGCCGACCTGGCCGGCGAGTTCGACGTACTTGCGCTCGAAGTATGCGACCGCCTCGGCGGGAGTGGCATCGGGGTACTGGCCAACCGCCCGCTCGCCGTCGCCTTCACGCACGTACACGGTGCCGTCGTCGTCGACGCGACCCCATGGGGTCTGATCGTCTGTCGCCACTTCTGCCAACCTCGGGATCATGTCCGACGGCCTCTCGCCGAACGGCCACCAGCCTATTGCACGCCCCCGCGCGCCCGAACGGAGCCGGGCGCTCGGCTCGCTGAGCCGCGCCTACTTCAGGGTGAATCCGGTGATGGTCGTCGGGATCACGGGCGAGCCGTCGGTCGGGCCCTGTGCACCCGGCGTGATGCCGCCCGACACGATCTGGCTCTGCAACTGGTCGAGCCCACTGGTCACGGTGCCCACGACCGAATACCCGCCAGCGCTGTCGGTCGGAAGCGTGGTGTCTTGGAAGCAGATGAAGAACTGGTGGCCATTGCTGTAGGCGTCATTGCCGGCGCGTGCCATCGCGATCGTTCCGGCCTTGTAGACCTTGTCGACCGGTGCGTTCTCGACCGGGCCGTACGAGTACGCCCCGTCGGGTCCGCCCTTCCCGTCGATCGAGCCGCATTGAATGATGCCGAAACCGGTGCTCTGGGCGAGCCGGTGGCAGGTCTTGCCGGGGTAGTAGCCGTTCTGAACGTCTCGGATGATGCCCGAGACCGCCTGCGGCGCCGCGGCGCCGTCCAGCGAGACGCCCATCGCCACCGAGTTCAGGGTCAGGGTGCCGGTCCAAGTGCGCGCAGCGGCGAGGCTGGGATCCGGCGCACCGACGTTCTTGGCAGCGGCCGCCGATGGCGATGCCGACGACGACGGGCTTGCCTTCGGCGTGCCGGGGCCGGCGGTGAAGTAGAAGATCATCGTCGCCGCCGAGAGAGCTGCAATCACCAGGACACCGATGATCGAGACCAGGTTGTCGCGGAATCGCCGTTTGATGGCGTGCTCGTGGACCGCCTGCCTGGCCTGGTAGGCCTTCAGGCGCTCGCGTGCTTCGCGTGCCGCGCGATCCTGATTCTTCGATGCCAAGGCCGTACTCCCGTTGCGTTGTCGTCTTCGCCTACTGCCAGGAGAACATTAGTCGGACCCGCCGCATACTCTGTTCAGCATGGCCTCTCAATCCGCTCTACGCAGTGGGTCGACGCCGCTGGCGGTGCGGATGCGTCCAACTTCGCTCGACGAGGTCGCGGGCCAATCGCACTTGCTCACGCCGGGGTCACCGCTGGTCAATCTGGCGAATGATGCGAGCGGGGCATCCGGGTCGGTGTCGGTGATCCTCTGGGGGCCCCCAGGCACCGGCAAGACGACTCTGGCGCAGGCCATCGCGCACAGCTCCGGACGGCGGTTCGTCGAGCTGTCTGCTGTGACGGCCGGCGTGAAAGACGTGCGCGAGGTGATGGAGGCCGCGCGCTCCAACAGCGATCTGTACGGGGTCTCGACCGTGCTGTTCCTCGACGAGATCCACCGCTTCACGAAGGCGCAACAAGACGCGCTGCTTCCCGGTGTCGAGAACGGCTGGGTCATCCTGGTCGCGGCGACGACCGAGAACCCCTCGTTCTCGGTGATCGCGCCTCTGCTCTCGCGGTCGCTGCTGCTGACCCTCGAGACCCTCACCGACGACGACCTCGGGATGCTGGTGGATCGTGCCATTGCTGACCCACGGGGTCTGCAGGGCGCTGTCACGCTCGAGGATGACGCCAGAGCCATGATCGTGCGGCTCGCCTCGGGCGACGCTCGGCGTGCGTTGACAGCCCTCGAAGCTGCCGCCATAGCGGCTTCCGCGGGCGCCGATGAGTTGGATATCGATGAAGAGTCAGCCGGGCTTCCCGTGATCACCGCCGACATCGTGGCTGCGACGGTCGACCGGGCGCTGCTGCGCTACGACCGCCAGGGCGACGAGCACTACGACGTGATCAGCGCGTTCATCAAGTCGATCCGCGGGTCAGACGTCGACGCCGCGTTGCACTACCTGGCACGCATGATCGAGGCGGGGGAAGATCCGCGGTTCATCGCCAGACGGGTCATGATCAGCGCAGCAGAAGACATCGGGATGGCCGATCCGCAGGCGCTGCCCATCGCGGTTGCGGCCGCAGAGGGGGTGCAGCTGATCGGCATGCCCGAGGGTCGCATCCTGCTGGCCGAGGCGGTGGTCTACCTGGCGACCGCGCCCAAGTCGAATGCCGCATACCTGGCACTGGATGCCGCCATCGCCGACGTTCGCGCCGGCAAGATCGGGCGCGTCCCGAAACCGTTGCGCGACGCGCACTACCCGGGCGCGGCTCGCCTCGGACACGGCAAGGGCTACCAGTACTCGCACGACGCCGACTTCGGGGTGGCGACCCAGCAGTACCTGCCCGATGAGCTGGTCGGCACGCGATACTACGAACCCACCGGCTACGGCAACGAACGGGATGTCGCGGCCCGGCTCGAGAAGATCCGCGCGATCTTGAGCCGCGAGTAGCTGCGGCGGATGACACAGGCGTGACCATGCGCTGACACTCCTCGAACATTCGGGGCGTTGTCTTTGCGGCATGGTGAAGAAGAACGACGCACACGAAGCTCCCGCCGAGCCGGTCGCCGCGGTCGACCATCGCGCGATTGCCGAAGACCAGGATCGCCCAGACGACGATCGCCCAGACGACGGTCGGCCAGACGACGGGCGCGGCCGCCGCACCCGGCTCATCGCAGCGGCCATCGTCGGCGCCCTGGTCATCGCTGGAGGGTCAGCAGCCGTCACGGCGGTCGCGCTCAACGGTGGGTCGACGTCGAACCCGATGGGCGCCATGCCCGGAATGAGCGACAGCCCGGCCACGAGCGCGCCAGTAGCCCAGGGCCTGACGGTCAACACCGCCGGATTCCCCACCGGGGGCCCTGGCATCTTCACCGACACCTGCCTGCGCAACACGACCGCTCCGAATGACCCGATCCTGATGCCGGGCATGACCGGCATGTCGATGCAGCACGACTTCTTCGGCAACACCGCCACCTCGGCGTCGTCGGTAACGACCCAGTTGGTGGGCGGCTCGACCAGCTGCAGCACCGCCGCCGACGCGTCCGCCTACTGGACGCCCGTGCTGTATCAGAACGGGCAAGCACTCACGCCGAAGTCGACCCTGATCTACTGGCGGGCACCCGTCGGCGCACAGCATGGCGTGCAGACCATGCCGGCCGGGCTCACCATGATCGCCGGCAACGAGAATGCGTTGACGCCGCAAGGCAAGCAGACGATCGGCTGGACCTGCAGCGGGATCGCTCAGTTGCGCGTCTCCGACAGCCCGCAGGACTGCCAGTCCGGAACCTTCCTGCGGCTCGTGATCACCTTTCCCAACTGCTGGGACGGCCACACCCTCAACGGAGCGAAACAGACCAACGTCGTCATGATGACCGGGATGTCGTGCCCCAGTTCGCATCCCGTCCAAATCCCGCAGATCGTCCTCCACGCGAACTACCCGACGTCATCTGCTGCTGGTCTGACCCTGTCGATCGGCCCGGATTCCCAAGGCCCCATCACCACCGAGCATGCCGACTTCATGAACGGCTGGAACGAGCCGGTGCTCACCTCGGATGTGAACGCCTGCATCGTGACGGGCACCCGGTGCGGGCCGGTGAGCGGCGCCGACGCGGTGCCGAAGGGTGGCCGGCAGCGCTGAGCCTGGGCTCTGCTAAGCTTTATCGGTTCGCCTTCGAGGCGGACACATCCCACCTTCACACTCC
This sequence comes from Pseudolysinimonas sp., assembly GCA_039928695.1. GTDB lineage: Bacteria > Actinomycetota > Actinomycetes > Actinomycetales > Microbacteriaceae > Lysinimonas. Next base: position 80,563 of record JBDSSQ010000043.1, read on the forward strand.
TCCGGATGATGCGACGTGCGTCCGGGCTCATGGGTGGTGGCGATGTACGTCCGTGAGTAGCGACAGCCGCTGCCATGTCATCTGGAAGGTATTACGTGTCGACCAAGTCACGCACCCGCAGCAAGACCCGCCTCTCTCGTGCCCTGGGCATTCCGCTCACGCCGAAGGCGGCCAAGTACCTCGAG